>JAXLTF010000028.1:0-39671 GCA_046330185.1 Actinomycetota bacterium | reverse complement strand
GCCGAGATCTCCGCCCGGAACCACCTCCCCTCCTGGGCGAACGACCCCGCCAAGGTGGCGCTGTGGGAGGCCATGTCCGCGCTCTCGGGCTCCGCGGAGGCCTGGTACCGGGACCTGCGGCCCTTCTACGAGCTCGACCTGCGCGACGTGGTGGCCGCGATCCACACGCCGACGCTGATCCTCGCCCGCCCGGATGCGACGGAGGTCGGGATCCGGAGCGTCAGGTACCTGGCAGAGCGGATGCCGAACGCGACGCTGGTCGAGCTCGCGGGCGAGGACGCGATGCCGTGGGCCGGGGAACAGGAGTCCGTCCTGGCAGAGATACAGGGGTTCCTGACCGGCGAGCGCACGCCGGCCACGCCGGACCGTGTCCTATCCTCGATCTTGTTCACCGACATCGTCGGCTCGACCGAGAAGGCCGCAGAGCTCGGCGACCGAGCATGGGCCGAGCTCATAGGGCGGCACCACGACGTGGTCCGCCGGCTGCTCGTCCCATACCGCGGGAGAGAGGTCGACACCGCCGGGGACGGCTTCCTGGCGACGTTCGACGGCCCGGCCCGCGCCGTCGAGTGTGCGCGAGCGATCACCCTGGCCGTGCGCGAGCTCGGGATCTCGATCCGCGCCGGTTGTCACACGGGCGAGGTCGAGACGAGCGATGGGGGCGTTCGCGGGATCGCCGTCCACATCGGCGCGCGGATCGCCGCCGCCGCCGGCGCCGACGAGGTCTTCGTGAGCTCGACGGTGCACGATCTGGTCGCGGGCTCGGGACTCACGTTCGACGATGCCGGCGAGCACGACCTGAAGGGGGTCCCAGGTCGTTGGCACCTCTATCGCCTGACGGACTGAACTTCTCGGTGATCTCCGCCGGGCCGCGTTGGGCTCGACATACGAACCGACCGGATGTGGGAGCATCCCGGCCATGCCGCTGACCGGTGAGTACGAGCCCAGCCCGTCCGACTGGTCACGCCGGCAGGTGGAGCTCTACGAGCGCACGGAGGGCGCGGAGGGGGCGGAGCTCCGTGGCCGGCCGGTGATCGTCCTGACTTCTGTCGGCGCCAGGACCGGCAAGCTCCGCAAGACGCCGCTGATGCGGGTCGAGCACGCGGGCACCTACGCGGTCGTCGCGTCGCTCGGCGGCGCACCACAGCACCCGATGTGGTTCTGGAACCTGAAGGCGAACCCCCACGTGGAGCTGCAGGACCGAGCCACCAAGCGCGACTACACGGCGCGCGAGGTCGCGGGCGACGAGAAGGCCGATTGGTGGCAGCGCGCCGTCGAGACGTGGCCCGACTACGCGAAGTACCAGGAGAAGACCGACCGCGTGATCCCCGTGTTCGTGCTCGAACCTATGGGGGTGTCTTCGTGAAAGGATCGGCGAAGCGCTCGTCGGCGGTCGTGGCCGCCCTCTTCGCGGTCTCGATGCTCGCCGCCGGCGGCGCATCGGCCGCTGCGTCCCGGGGTGCGGCGCCCACGTACCTGGCGCTCGGGACCTCGCTCGCGGTCGGCTTCCAGCCCGGTCGCGGCGAGACACCGAAGGGCTACGTGAGCGATCTGTGGCGGTCCTATCGGGCCCGGATCCCGGACCTCGGGCTGCACAACGTCGGCTGCGTGGGCGAGACCACGCGCTCGATGCTGAGCGGGCGAAACCCCGACTGCGACTACGCCGAGGGATCCCAGGTTGAGGCCGCGGTCGCGTTCCTGCAGGCGCATCAAGGGCAGGTCGTGTTCATCACGATCGACGTCGGTGCGAACGACCTGCTGGCCGCCTGCCTCAGGCCCACCTGGCGGATCGACCGCCTCTGCGCAGCGAGGGTCCTGCCCAGGATCTCGGCGCGGTTGACGCGCATCCTCGACGCCATCTCGGCGGCGGCCCCGGGCGTCCCGATCGTCGGGATGACCTACTACGATCCGCTGCTCGGCCTGTGGGGCCTGGTGCCTGGCGGCCGAGCGCTGGCGCGCGCCGACCAGCGAGTGTGGGACGACCTGAACACGACGCTCGCGGACGCCTACACGGGCGCCGGCGCGACCGTGGCGGACGTCGCCGCGACGTTCGACGTCGGGAACTTCGACGAGACGGTGACGGTGCCGGGACGCGGCGAGCTGCCCGTGAACGTCGCGAACGCGTGCCGTTGGACCTGGTTCTGCTCACCCAGGTTCGGCGGTGACCCGCATGCGAACGCGGCAGGCTATCGCCAGATCGCGCGGACGTTCGAAGTAGAGCTGGACACGCTGCTCCCGTAGTCAGCCGAGCGGAACCCTCGCCGGATCGAGGCTCGGCCGGAACCGCGCCGATCGTCAGGCCGACGTCGTCCAGTCGGGTTGGCGCTTCTCGTAGCTCGTGTCGTAGACGAACCGGCCGGTTCCCTCGTCCAGGTCGACGATCTTGTGGAACACCAGCTCCCTGGGTCGCGGGCACGTTCCGCCCTCATGCTGGTGGAACTCGTCCGCGAAGACCTGAACGAGGCTCTGCATCAGCAGGCTCTCCCCCGTGGGGAGCGCGCACTTCTGTCCGTCGGTCGAACCCCTGGCCCGCATGAGGACGGCCTCGACCGTGGCCTCCGACGCCCCCTCGGTCTCGATCCGGGAGAGCAGCTCGGTGACCTTCCCGGTGCCGAACTTGCACGCGGGGCACTGGCCGCACGACTCCACGGATAGGAACCGCGAGTACAGGTGGGCGGCCCTCACCATGCAGGCCGAGTCGTCGAACACGTCGAACCCCGCCGCCCCAAGGCCGGAGCCGGCCCGGCGCATGGAGTCGTGATCGAGCGGGATATCCATCTCGGCGGGGGTGAGCACGGTGTTCGACGCGCCGGGGAAGATCGCCTTCATCGTCCGGCCCTCGGCGGGGCCGCCGGCCAGTTCCTCGACGAGGTATCGCAGAGGGGTGCCGAGCGGGAGCTCGAACACGCCCTCTCGCCGTACGTCCCCGCATACCGTGAACACCATGGTGCCGGGAGAGGCGTCGGTTCCCGCCGCGCGCAGCCAGTCGGCTCCGTCCGCGAGGATGTGCGGCACGTTCGCGAGCGTCTCGACGTTGTTCACGAGCGTCGGGTTGTCGTTCGGCGGCTGAGCGTAGAGCCCGAGCATGAAGGGGCGGGCGACGCGCGGCATCGGCAGGCGGCCCTCGATCACCTCCTCGAGGCCCGTCTCCTCACCGAAGAGGTAGAGGTCGGGGCCGAGTACGAGCTCGACGGGGACCCCTCCGAGCGCGTCGGCCTTCTCCATCTCCTCGATCGCGCGGCCCACGCGCTCCACCTCGCGCCCGAACGACTCCTTGACCCCGATGTAGGCCCGCTCGGCGCCCACCGCGTAGGCGGCGATCGCGAGACCCTCGAGCACCTGGTACGGGTTGGTCCGCAGCAGCGTGCGATCCTTGAAGGTGGCCGGCTCGCCCTCGGCCCCGTTGCACACCGCGAACCTCGGCCCCGTTCCCGTGGTCCGGATGGCGTCCCACTTCTCGCCCGTCGGGAAGCCGGCGCCGCCCCTGCCGCGCAGGCCGCTCTTGCGAACCTCGTCGATCACGGCCGCCTGCGATGCCCCGAGCGCCACGGAGAGGCCCACCCCGCCACCGCTCGCGACGTACTCGTCGAACGATCCCGGGGCCTTGTCCAGCAGCACATCATCAGCCTACTTCGCCCCGCGCCCTCCCCGTCTGCCACGGGGCGACCCCTGACGTTCGTCGCGGTCCGGAGCTAGGGTCGGTACATGGGTAGCGCACCGATCATCCTGGTTCCGGGGTTCTGGCTGGGCGCCTGGGCGTGGGACGAGGTGGCCGGGTCGTTGCGAGCCGAAGGGCACGACGTCACCGCGATGACGCTCCCCGGGCTGGAGCCATGGGACGACGATCGCGGCGTGGTGACGCACTCCGATCACGTCGCCGCCGTGGTGGATACCGTCAAGGACGCGGGCCGACCGGTGGTGCTGGTCGTGCACAGCGGCGCCGGATACACGGGGTACGCGGCCAGCGATCGCGTGCCGGAGCTCATCGGCGCGATGGTCTACGTCGACACGGGACCGGGGGTCGGGGCTATGAACGCCGGCTTCGAGGGCTCCGAGCTGCCGCTTCCGCCGCCGGACGAGCTCGCGCGGGACGAGAACCTCGACGGCCTGAGCGAGGAACAGCTGCGGATGTTCCGCGAGCGCGCCGTGCCCGAGCCGGGCGACGTGATCCGCGAGCACATGGAGCTGACCAACGACGTGCGCCTGGACGTCCCCAGCACCGTGATCTGCACGGCCTACACGTCCGACGAGTACCGGGCGGCGACCGCGGAAGGTATGGAGTTCGTCGCGGGCCTGAAGGACCTCAAGCACATCACGTGGGTCGACCTTCCGACGAGCCACTGGCCGATGTGGTCCAGACCCAAGGACCTCGCGCGGATCATCGGCGACATCGCCGCGGGGACCCCCTAGCCGTGGACCGTCGCTCCGCGCTATAACTCCGTCGGCCGACGGGAAGGGAGACATCGATGCCGGAGTTCATGGACGTCCACAAGACCATGAAGGGAGTCACCTCGGAGGCGCTCAAGGAGGCGCACGACGCCGACCTGGCGATCCAGGACGACGAGCAGGTGACCTTCAAGCACGCGTGGGCCGACCCCGAGACCGGGATGGTCTTCTGCCTGTCCGAGGGCCCGAGCGCGGAGGCCGTCCAGCGCATCCACGAGCGGGCCGGCCACCCGGCGGACGAGATCTACGAGGTGCCCGTCCAGGCGTAGCCTCAGGCCAAGGGTCTGTCAGCGCGGCTAGCAGGAGAGCGATGTCCGACGTGCGCGTGATCCCGTTCCTGGTCTCGGAGCTCCGGCTGGAACCGGACGAGCGGATGGTGCTGGGCCGGGAGTGGTGGCCGTCGTACGCGCACGCGATCGTCCACCGAGACGGCATCTTCCTGTTCGACAACGGCGCCGGGTTCGGCAACGCGGAGATCGAGTCGACGTTCACGCCGCGCGTCACGGCGATCGAGGACGCGCTCTCGGCGCACGGGATCGCGCTGGCCGACGTGACCGGCGCGGCGAACTGCCACCTGCACTTCGACCACAGCGGTCAGAACGTGCGCCTGAAAGGCATCCCGATCTTCGTACAGCGCGACGAGTGGGCGAAGGTCCACGAGCCCGACTACACGGTGCCCGATTGGATCGACGTGCCGGGGATGACGTACGAGCTCCTCGACGGGGAACAGGAGATCGCGCCGGGACTACGTCTGGTCCCCACGCCGGGGCACACGGCGGGGCACCAGTCGCTCGTGCTCGACGCGCCGGACGGTGCGGTTGTGCTTGCCGGCCAGGCGCTTCAGTCGCGCGACGAGTGGGAGGGCGCGACCGAGCCGTCGCGGTCGGGCGCGGCCTCGGCGAAGGATCCGCGCTACGCCGACTCGGTGGATCGACTGCACGCGCTCGACCCGGTGCGCGTGCATTTCGCCCACGACGGCCGCGTCTGGGAACGCTGACCGCGTTCGCGTCAACCGAGCGTGTCGCGGACCGATCGCGCGCGCTCGAGGTCGCGGACGCTCCGGAGCTCCTTGAAGGTCTCGAGCGCCTCGTCCACCGTCGCCGCCGCTTCGTCCGTCCGCCCAGTGGCGGCGAGCGCCCGGGCCTCGTCCACCAGCGAGAGCGCACGCTCCCAGGGGGCCGAGAGCTCGGCGAACCGCTCCGCCGAGCGAGTCAGCAGGGTCGCCGCCCCCGCCGGGTCGCCCGTCGCGAGGAGCATGCGTCCCTCCAGCCGGTCCGCGAACGGAACGAGCGCGACCGTCTCCGCCCGGGCGGCGTGTTCCCGCATCGTTCGGAGATGGGTCGCGGCCTCTTCCCAGGCCCCGAGCGCGGCCAGGAGCTCTGCCCGCGATTCATGGGCATCGTTCGCGTGCACGTGCCAGCCCCGCGGTGAGGTCAACGAGCGTGCTCGATCGAGCTCGCCCCTTATTACCAGCACACGCACGAGGAACGCGTAGAGCCTGCCGGACTGGTCCGACAACGAGGCGAGCATGAGCGCCGTCAAGCGGTCGCTCCGCGCCCGCTCCCCACGCAGCTCGAGGATCTGCGCCGCGTTGGCGGTGCCCTGCATGACGAAGTACGGGGGCTCGTCGCGCCGCTCAGCCAGGAGCCTCTCGATGCGCCCGTGCTCGTCGATCGCCTCGTCCCAGCGGCCGAGCCGCTGGAGCGCGGCCACGCTCCAGGAGCGGGCGTGCAGCTCCATGCCGGGTGCCCTGCCGGCGATCGTCGCGATGCCCGCCTCGGCCTCGGTCAGGGAATCTTCGTACCGGCCGAGCTCGAACAGGTTCCAGGCGCCCATGGCGTGGATGTCCCCCAGCTCCGCCAGATCCGTCACGGCGTCGCGGAGCGCCCGCCGCTGCTCCCAGATCGGCATGACGCGTCCGTACAGCCCGCGGGATGACCAAGCGGCGTTCGCCGCGTCCAGCGCGCCCGCGGCCAGGTTGGGCCTCCCCAGCCGCAACGCCACGTCGGCGGCCTCCTGTCCCGCCCGGACGAACGGGAGCAGTTGGTCGTCGTCCATCGCGAGGTCGGGGTATCCGAAGGGCCAACCGGCCCGGATGCCCAGCAGGCGCACCCGGGCCTCACTGTCGCCCGGCGGCAGCGCGCCGAGCCCCAGGTCGTAGATCGCCTGGACCTCCGCCTCACCGGGCACACCCCGCATCGATCCGGGCCAGCGCTGCGGGACCTCGCATGCTCGCGCGGCGAGGTACGCGACGTGGTCGCCGTCGGCATCGGGCGTGTCCGCCAGCAGGAGCGCAGCCTCCCGGAAGGCGTTCCATCCCGTATCGCCGAGCGAGCTCGTGAACGCTGCCTCGCCGAGCGCCTCGAGCGCCCGCACGCGCTCCGACGGGGTCCCGGCCATCTCGATCGCCTGCTCGGCCAGCCGACGGGAGGTGGCCAGCGCGAGCCGTCGACGGGCATCCTCGGACGCTCGCACCAGCCAATCCACGGCGCGCGTCCGGTCCGACGGGTCGGGCGCCTCGCCCGCCGCCGTCGCCGTCGTCACGGCCGTCGCCAGGTGATACGCGAGCAGCTCCGCGAACTCTCCGGCCCGTTCCCCGGCGGTCGTCTCGAGCCAGCCGGCGACGGCCCGGTGCGCGGCGGGTCGCTCTCGCCGCGGGATCGACTCGTAGGCCACGTCGCGCGTCAGGACGTGCTTGAAGAGCAGCTCCGGCTGACCCGCCAGCGTGGAGCCAGGTCGCGAGTACACGAGCTCGCGTGCCTCGAGGCGGCGCAGCGCGTCTGAGACCTCACCGAGCGACAGCTCGGTCAGCGCGACGACGGGTCCGGGCCAGAACACGCGTCCGACGACGCCCGCCGCCTGCAGCACCCGCTTGTCACCGGGCTCGAGCAGGTCGATCCGCGACGCCAGGACCGCCTGCACCGTGTCGGGGATCTGGACCTCTTCGATGCCGGGACGCGCGCGCCATCGGTCACCGTCGCGGAACAGGTGATCGCCGTCGATCAGGCTGCGGACGATCTCCTCCAGGAAGAACGGGTTGCCCTCGGCGCGCTCGAGGATCGTCGCGTGGACCGATGCGGGCAGGTCGTCCACCGTGAGCAGCAGCCGGATCAGCGTTCCCGCGAGCTCGGCCGAGAGCGGGTCCAGCGCCACCGACGACGCGTTCCGACGGCCCCCGCCCCATCCCGGCCGGCGGGCGCCGAGCTCCGGACGCGCCGGGCACAGGATCAGTACGGGCCCCTCCAGGCGCTCGGCCAGATCGTCCAGCAGGTCCAGGAGCGCGGCGTCGGCCCAGTGGATGTCCTCGACGATCACGACGAGCGGCGCGGTGGCACCCAGCGCGGTGAAGAAGGAGCGCCACGCCGCGTGCAGCTCGCCGCGGACCTCCCGGGGGTCGGCATCCACGAACGGAACGTCGGGATCCTCGAGTCCGACGGTGTACGCGAGGGCCGCGGTCGCACGGACCGGATCGGCCGTCACCTCGTCGGTCAACAGCTCCCGGCCGAGCTTGCGCACCTTCTCGATCGCGAGCTCCGGCGGATCGGTGTCGAGGATCCCCGCGTGGCCCTTCAGGATCTCGGCTAGCGGCCAGTACGTGATGCCGTCCCCGTACGGGAGGCATCGCCCACGGAGCACGAGCGGCGGGGGTTCGAGCCCGTCGGTCCAGGCGAGGAACTCCCGGGTCAGGCGGCTCTTGCCGACGCCCGCATCGCCGTAGATCGTCACCAGGTGCGGGCGGCTCTCGCTCTGGACCCTCCTGAAGACGCTCCGCAGGACGTCCAGCTCGGCGTCGCGCCCGACCATCGGCGCACGCAGCCCGGGGACGCCGCGATCCGATCCGATGCCCGTCTCCTCGACCAGCCGATACACGCCGACCCTCTCGACCTTCCCCCTGAGCTCCGCGGCACCGAGGTCCTCGAACCGGAACCCACGGGCGCCGCGACGCGTCCGCTCGCCCGCGACGACGGCGCCGGGCTCGGCGAGCGATTGCAGCCGCGCCGCGGCGTTCACGACGTCGCCGGTCACCATCGGCTCCCCGGGCCTGGGCTCCGTGGTCGCCAGCACCTCGCCGGTGTTCACCCCGATCCGGATCTCGAGCGTGATGCCGTGCCCCGCCGCCAGGTCCTCGTTCACGGCGTCGAGCCGACGGAGCATCCGCAGCGCCGCCCGGAGCGCCCGGCTCGGGTCGTCCTCGTGCGCGGCGGGCACGCCGAACGCGGCCATCACGGCGTCGCCGATGAACTTCTCCACCGTGCCGCCCTCGGCCTCGATCTCCTCGCGCATCGCGCCGAAGTAGGCGTCCAGGACGGCCCGAGGCTCCTCCGGGTCCAGCCGCTCGCCGATCGCCGTCGAGCCCGTGACGTCGGCGAACAGGACCGTCACGAGCTTGCGTTCGTCCGAGGGCGCGAGCCCGACTCGACTGGGAGCGCCGCACGCCGAGCAGAACCGGGCGCCGGTCTGCAGCGGAGTCCCGCACGATGTCGGCAATCGAGGGCGAGCGTGCCGCCGCATGCCGAGCAGAAGCGCGCCTCGGGCGCGTTCTCGGTCTCCGCAGGCGGCGCAGCGGATCACCGACGGAGTCTAGCCAGCGCCCGGCGGCCGACGAGGTCAGCGTCGAGCCGGTAGAAGCGCAGAAGTCGTGCTCGAACGGCAGCTCCGAGGCGCCGCCGAACCCGGCCTCGGTCGCGTAGCGCTCGAACGTGTCGCGCCGCATCACGGTGCCCGTCTGCGCGATCAGGATCATCCATCGCGGCCGGCAGGCAGCAGAGCACGCTGTATCCGTAGAAGAAACGCTCCGTCTCGCTCGCCGGTGCCGTGAACCGATCCTCGGTACGCTCGTCCGCCACGATCAGCGTGCCGCCGGGCCGGAGGAGCCGCGATCCGCGTCAGCACCGATACGGGGTAGCTCAGGTCGTGGATCGACTCCACGACGATCGCCAGGTCATAGCCACCCTCCAGGGTCGGATCGGCGGCGTCGGTCGCGCGATGCGTGACGCGGTCCGCGACGCCGGCCTCCTCGGCGTACGCGCGGGCGAGCTCGATCGCGCACGTCCGGATCCACGGCGTCGACGGTGATCGTCGGGTACGCGCTCGCCAGGGCGATCCGGCCCATCCGACGCCGCACGCCACGTCCAGGACGCGCGCGGGCGGATCGGCCACGAGGCGGTCGTGGAGCTCGGTCACCGACGGCATGTACTCCGAGGCGAGCCGTCCCCGCAGCCACGGCCGGTTGAAGTCGCCCTGCGCCCGAGTCATGTCCTCGCCGTAGGCGTCCCACACCACCCCGGCGCCCGTCCGGAACGCCTCCACCAGCCGCGGCATCACGCCGGCGATCGCGGCGAACGACGTCCCCACCGGGGCGATCGACCAGGGGCTGTCGCGATCCAGGAGCGGCTCAGCGTGACCGGGGGAAGCGAGAACCGCCGCGCGTCGGGCGCGGCGCCCGGGTCGTCGACCGCGAGGATCCCGGCGGCGCCTTGCTGCTCGAGCCACTCCCGCGCGTACCTCAGATCGATCCCGGCTCGCCCGGCCAACTCGGCCTCCGTTACCGATCCCGCCGCCTCGATCGCGGCGTAGAGCCCGAGCCGGTCACCCAGGTGGATCGTCAGGAGCTCGGCCATCCCCAGGCTCGCCGCGAACAGCCGCTCCACCAGCGCGTCACGTGCCACATCCGCTTCCACCGTGCTCATCGGACCGTCCCTCCCCGTCGATACGTGGAGGGGAGCCTTCCGCCCGCGGCCGCGGCGTGTCAAGGATCGGCATCGGCGTGCGCCGGGTTCCTCAGGTCAGGCGTTCTCCCACAGGCCCATCACGTTGCCCTCGCTGTCCTTGAAGTAGGCGAAGGCGCCCATGTCCGGGATCTGCGTGCGCGGCGTGATGACGCTGCCACCCGCCGCCTCGACCTTCTTCAGGGTGTCGTCGATCCCGTCGACGCCGATCGTGATCACGGGGTTGGGGGTCTCGCTCGACCGGTCCATCAGCCCGCCGTTGATCCCGCCGGGCTCCGTGGGCGTCATCGTCGCCATGTCGACCGGCGTCGTGGTGGCGATGGTGTACTCGCCCTGCCCGACCGGCATCGTGTTCAGCTCCCAGCCGAACGCCTCGCCGTAGAACGCCTTCGCTCGATCCCGGTCGTCGATCGGGATCTCGAAATGCACGACCTTGTCCATCGGACCTCTCTTCCTCGGACGGGTTCATACGCCCGACCTCTCGACCTTATCCCCTCGCACCGGATCCGGTGTCGGAAACTTGCCCTGGGTACGCTGCACGGATGCGGACCCGGATCCTCGGCGCGGATGGGCCCGCCGTCGGCGCCGTAGGCCTCGGCTGCATGCCGATGAGCTGGGCGTACGTCGGCGCGGACCAGGACGAGGACGGTTCGATCCGCACGATCCATCGCGCGCTCGAGCTGGGCGTGACGTTGCTGGACACGGCCGACGTGTACGGGCCGTTCGCGAACGAGTCGCTCGTGGGCAGGGCGATCGCGGGCCGGTGTGGGAACGCCGTGATCGCGACGAAGGCGGGGCTGGTGGTGGGCCCGAACGGCTGGTACCCGCTCGTCAACGACGGGCGCCCGTCGCACCTGCGAGGAGCGATCGATGGCTCCTGCGACGCCTGGGCGTGGACGCGATCGACCTCTGGTACCTGCACCGCGTCGACCCCGAGGTGCCGCTCGAGGAGAGCTGGGGCGCGATGGCCGAGCAGGTGGCGGCCGGGAAGGCCGGGCCCTCGGGATGTCCGAGGTGACGGTGGACGAGCTCGAGCGCGCGCACGCGATCCACCCCGTGGCCGCCGTCCAGTCGGAGCTCTCGCTGTGGTTCACGGACCGACTGGAGGACGTCGTTCCGTGGTGCGCCGCGCATCGGGCCGCGTTCGTGCCGTACGCGCCGCTCGGCCGAGGGTTCCTGACGGGCGAGCTGGCGACCGCGCAGACCGACCCGCGCGACTTCCGCTCGCGGCTGCCGCGCTTCGCGGACGGCGCGATCGACGACAACCGGGCGATCGTCGAACGCGTGCGGGCCGTCGCGGAGCGGCTCGGCGCGACGCCCGGGCAGGTGGCGCTGGCATGGACCCTGGCGCAGGACGACCACGTGATCCCGATCCCGGGAACGCGCAGGGTCCGTCACCTCGAGGAGAACGCAGCCGCCGCGGATCTCCGCCTGAGCGCGAACGACCTGACCGAGCTCGCCGACCTCCCGGCCGCGACGGGTGACCGGTACTGACGACGGCATACCGACGCCCGCTCGCGCGTTCATCCGGGGAGCGGAGCGCCGACCGAGGATCGGAGACACCCACATGCCCAACTGGAACCGCCAGGTGATCGAGGAGTTCCGTGCGAACGGCGGCCGCGTCCAGGCGTTCGCGCGCCAGCCGCTCCTGCTGCTCACGCATCGCGGCGCGAAGACGGGGACGGAGCGCACGAACCCGGTCGCCTACTTCCCCGACGGTGACCGCTACGTGATCGTCGCCTCGAAGGGCGGCGCCCCGACGAACCCCGATTGGTACTTCAACCTGAAGGCCAACCCGGACGCGTCCGTGGAGCTGGGTACCGAGTCGTTCGACGTCCACGCCACGGAGGTCACGCCCGAGGACCGGTCGCGGTTGTGGAGCCTCGTCACGTCGAGCAACCCCGCGTTCGCGGAGTACGAGACGAAGACCGAGCGGACGATCCCGCTGTTCGTGCTCGAGCGGACGCCCGCCTGAGCCGTGCTCCGCGATCAGGCGGCGGCGGGCTCCGACAGCGCCGGCGTCCGCCGCCGGACGAGCCGGATCGCGATGATCACCCCGGCGGCGATCATGCCGAGGCACACGAACTGCGCACCGGTGAGCCCCCACACGGTCCGGTCGTAGGCGCGCAGGAAGTCCGTCAGGAACCGCTGGACGCCGTACCACAGCAGGAAGGTGACCGTGAGCCAGCCGGGCTCGACCCGCCGGCGCTCCATCCACACCAGCAGCCCGATCAGCGGCAGGAGCAGGACCAGCTCGTAGATCGCGGTGTTGTGGATCACCGAGCCCACGCCGCCGTCCACCGGCTCACGGGTCGGGCCGCCCAGGTACTTCCACCCAAGGAAGAGGTCCGTCCGCGTCCCCAGGTGCTCGCCGACGGCGATGCAGCCCAGCCGGCCGATCGCGACGCCCGGCGCCAACCCGTAGATCACCCCGTCCGAGAGCTGCAGGGAGCCGATCTCCGGATGCCAGCGGCCGTACCACCAGATCACGACCACGGCGATCAAGACCGCGCCGGAGAACTGCAGCCCGCCCTGCCACACGGCGAAGACCGCGAGCGGGTCGTCCGCGAACTCCCCCCAGCGCGTCACGACGAACAGCAGCCGGGAGCCGAGCAGGCCGAGCAGCACGACCCACGTGGCGAAGCGCCCCAGCTCCGCGGCGTCGAGACCACGGCGGCGCGCGTACCGCAGGAAGCACCAGACGCCGACCAGGATGCCGAGCGCGACGAAGACTCCGAACGTGCGGATGGGGATCGGCCCCAGGTGGAAGACCGGGAACGTCCGGTACGGGATCGCCGCGAGCGCGCCGTGCACGTTCTCGATGCTCGCAGCCCGGGGTCCGAGCGTCCTGTCGCCCGACGGACGTCCCCTCCGCAGCGGACCGACCGACCCTGCAGCCCGCGGCGCCGGTCGCCCACGATGGCGTCGGAAGGAGGCGGGACCGATGAGGGCATCGGTGGTGTTCGAGTCGCTGTACGGGAACACGGCGTCGGTCGCCAGAGCGATCGCGGCGTCGCTGTCCGAGCGAGGGATGGCGGCCGAGGCGATGCCGGTCGACCAGCTGGACCCGGCGAGCACCGACGGGATCGAGCTGCTGATCGTTGGCGGGCCGACGCACGTGCACGGGATGAGCCGGGCGAGCACGCGCCGGGCGGGGGTGAACGACGAGAAGGGCCCACACACGTTCGCCGAGCCGACGGTCGAGACGGGGGTCCGCGAGTGGCTCGAGCGACTCCCCGACGGTGCGGGACGGAGAGCCGCCGCGTTCGATACGCGGATCGACAAGGCGGCCTGGCTGACGGGATCGGCCGCCAAGGGCATCGCGAAGCGGCTCGAGGCGAACGGGTTCCGGCTGGCGCTGGATCCGGAGAGCTTCTTCGTGACGACGGAGAACGCGCTCGCGGACGGAGAGCTCGAGCACGCCGCGCGATGGGGCGCGACCCTGGCGAACGAGGTCGCGACGGCAACGGGCTGATGCCGTCCGACGCGTGGGGTCGGACTCGTGGCGCGTGAGGACGCCCCACTCGGGTTCGCGTCGGTACGGCATGGAGGGAGGTGGGGGCCCGGCAACGCGCCGGGCTCCGCTCCCCACGGAGGTCAGGCCATGGCCTCCATGTTCTTGCCGACGACCTCCATCGTCCGGTCGAACGCCTCGGTCGGGCTGAACTCGATCACCTCGGTGCCCGGGTAGATCTTCGGCGTGTGGCCCGCCTTCGTGACGTACGCCTCGCCGGCGGCGATCACGTCCTCGGTCCCGTCGCGGTACGTGAACACGAGCCTGCCGGAGAGCACGACGCCCAGGTGGCTGCACTGGCACGCGTCGTCCGGCAGCCCCTTGAACAGATCCGACAGGTCGGCCTCGGCCGTGTAGCGCTCGAACCCGATCGTCCAACCCTCGAGCTTGTCGTAGTTGCCCTCGAACCCTTCCGTCTCGAAGGTCTCGGGGGCCTGCCCCTTCGACGTCTTCGGCATCGCTGCCTCCTCCTTCCTCAGCGCACATCCGCGCGCTGCTCGACGTGCGCCGCCAACCGCTCCACGCCGTGTCGCGCGACCCTCGTCGACGCCTTCACGGCCAGCGCGGACAACCCCGGCAGGTTGAAGACCCGGAGCATCCCGGGAAGCGCGCTGATCCGCACGACCCGCAGCGTGTAGGCGATCGCGCACCCATCGCCGTCGCTCCGGAGCTCGTAGCGGTTGACGTTCGTCCAGTCCGCGACCTCGCCCTTCTTCGTCGTCAGCCGCGCCTCGGTGACGAACTCGAACAGCGAGGGGCGGACCGCCTGCGTGACGACCGACCGGTCAGCGAACCGTCCCATCGGGTCCAGCCCGGTCGACGTCCACTCCGTCCCGACCATCGCCTCGCCGGCCGGCGCCTCGATCGAGACCAGACCGACCTTTCCCTTGGGCGGCACCCCGCCCCACGACGCGTGCGTCGATGGATCCGACAGCACGTCGTACACGGCGTCCGCGGAGGCGGCCGTCCGACGTTCGACCGTGACGGTCACCTCCCGCTTCAGGGCGTTGCTTCCGTCCTTCCCCGTGCGCTGTGCCACGCACCTCACCTCCTCCTGTCCCGTAGGTGGCAGCCTGCGTCGCCCCGGGGTGCGAAGGATCGGGAAGGTTCCCTATCTTCGGGTCGGGATCCCGGCGGGTCCGTTCAGAGCGTGCGCAAGCCGGACCGGAGCGCGTACGCAGCCGCCTCCGCACGGTTCTGCAGGTGCAGCTTCGCCAGGATGCTGCTGACGTGATGCCCGGCCGTCTTCACGGAGATGAACAGGCGCTCCGCGATCTGGGCGTTCGTCAGCCCTTCGCCCAGCAGGGCGAGCACCTCCGTCTCGCGACGCGTCAGGTCGGCGAGCTCCTTCGGCCCGGTCCGCCCCGCCGACCCGTGCCGTCGCAGGAACGCGGCGGCCGCATCGGCCTGCCGCGGTGCACCGACCCGTTCGAACTCCGCGAGCGCCGCCCTCGCGTCGGCCACGGCGACCTCGGGCTCGTCGGCCTCCAGGGCGGAGGCGAGCGCCATCCGCGCAAGCGCCGCGTCGAGCGACATCCCCTGGTCGCTGAACGCCGCAACGGCATCCTCGAGCCGTCCGCGAGCGCTTGCGTCCCCGGCCGCGAGCGCCACCTTGCCGGCCGCGAACGTCGCGCTCGCGGCGGTCCTGGGCAGCCCGGACCGGTCCGCGATCGAGGACAACCGATCGGCCGAGGTCGTGGCACCGCCGAGGTCGCCGGACGCCAGCTGCACGTCGACGAGCAGGGCGAGGTGCGGGGCGGCCAGGACGGAGTCAGCGCCCACGCGGTTCAGCCGCCTACATCACGGCGGCGGCGACCGACGTCTGCCCCTGCACGAGGTACAGGAGGCGAGCGCGTGCAGGCCTCCGGCAGCTCCTCGTACCCGGCGAGCAGCCGCTCCGCCTCCTCGGTCCGGCCCTGCAGCAGCCGGAGCTCGGCGAGCTTCGCGGCCGGGTGCACGCACCGGGCTCGCTGCTCGCTCGTCTGCAGGGCCCCGATGCCCTCGGTGAGCAGCCCCTCGGCCTCGTCCCACATCCCGGATGACAGGAACATCTCCGCGCAGCACGCGTTGCAGAAGCCCACCACCGGCGCGTGCTCGTGCTGGTGGATCCAGGCCTCGATCACCTGGCCCCAGCGCTCGATCCGCTGCCAGTCGCCGGCGAGCTCGAACGCCGGCGATCGCCGTGCACGTCACATCGCCGATCGTCTCGAGGTGCGCCACCTCGCCCCCGGTCGCCGCCGCCATCGCCTCGTCGAGCTTGGCCGTGCCCGCGACGACGTCGCCGGCCGCGACCTCCGCGTAGCCGACCTTCGCGAGCGCCTCGGTCTCCAGGTCCGTGTCGCCGAACGCGCGACCGGTCTCGAGCGCCCCGGTGGCCGAAGCCGGCATCCGCTCAGGGCCTGCTCGCGCTCTGCGCGAGCGAGCGCCAGCCAACCCTGCTCGGGGCACGGGCCCTGGTCGCGGAGCAGGCCCTCCGCGCGCGCCTCCCACCCCGCGCTCGCCGGCTCGTTCCCGTGCGCGGCCGCGTACTCCCGGGAGAGCCGATCGCGGCCCTTGCGGCCTCCCGCCGATCCCCGCGGGCGCGGAACCCGGCGTAGGCCTGCTCGAACTGAGCGATCGCGCCGGGGATATCCTGCAACCACCACCGGGCCCGCCCGAGCATCGCGTGGAGCTCGGGGTCGTCAGCCTCGGCGAGCGCGGCCTCGAGCGCGTCGCTCGCGGCGGTCCACTTCGCGGGCGAGGGCCTGGCCGGCCACGGCGATCGGATCGGTGTCCAGGTCCACGGCCGACATCGTGCTCCAGCCGGCTCCGGGAGGGAAGGGTCCTTTCTCACGCACTCCCGCCCCGTAAGGCTTCGGCAACATCGGTGAGGCATCCTGGTGGGAGATGACCCGGACCACGGCCCCGCCGCCCGAGGCGCCCGCGCTCCCCGCCGCACCACGACGCGCGTGGCCCGGCATCGTGGTCGGCCCGTATGCGCCGGCGTGGCGATCGGGGTCGCGCAGCTCGTCGCCGGCCTCGGGATCCGGTCACGTCCCCCATCGTGGTGGTCGGCTCGACGGCATCGACGCCATCCCCCGAGTGGCTGAAGTCCTTCGCGATCCGGACGTTCGGCTCGAACGACAAGACCGTGCTGCTGGCCGGGATCGGCGTCGTGCGGGCGTCGTCGCAGCGATCATCGGCGTGTTCGCGGTCCGTCGTCCCCGGATGGGCTACGTCGCTCTCGGCGTCCTCGGGCTCGTGGGGGTGGTGGCGACCTGACCCGCCCGGGAGCGACCCCCGCCGACGCCCTCCCCGCGCTCGCAGGGGCGGCCGCCGGAGCGCTGACGCTCCGCGCGTTCCTGGTCGCGCTGGAGCCCGCCGGTGCGGACACGGCGCCCGCGGCGCCCGGCGGGATGGACCGTCGGCGGTTCGTCCTGACCGGATCGCGGGGTGGCGGCGGCCGTCGCGCCGGCGGCGCCGGGCGCGCGTTCGGCCGGCGGTTCGAGGCGGACGCGTCCCGCGCGGCCCTCCACCTCCCGTCGCCGGCGGCGACGGAGCCGGTCCCGGCGGGGCTCGACGTGCCGGGCCTGTCTCCCTTCATCACGCCGAACGCCGACTTCTACCGCGTGGACACGGCGCTGCTCGTGCCGGCCGTCAGGGCCGAGGACTGGAGCCTGCGGATCCACGGGATGGTCGACCGCGAGCTAAGGCTCACGTTCGTCGAGCTCATGACCCGGCCGCTCATCGAACGTGAGGTCACGCTCACGTGCGTCTCGAACGAGGTGGGCGGCGAGTACGTGGGCAACGCGCGGTGGCTCGGGGCGCCGCTGAAGGATCTGCTCGACGAGGCGGGGCCGGATCCGGCGGCCGACCAGATCGTCTCGCGCTCGATCGACGGGTTCACGGCGGGCAGCCCGACGGCCGTCCTGATGGACGGACGGGACGCGATGCTCGCGATCGCGATGAACGGCGAGGCGCTCCCCCTGGAGCACGGGTTCCCCGTCCGCATGGTCGTCCCCGGCCTCTACGGGTACGTGTCCGCCACGAAGTGGGTCGTCGACCTTGAGCTCACGACGTTCGACGCGTTCGACGCGTACGGATCCGCCGTGGGTGGGCGCCAACAGGCGCCGATCGAGACGGGGTCGCGGATCGACACGCCGCGCGGAGGGCAGGACCTCTCCGCCGGCGTGGTCCCCGTGGCCGGCGTCGCATGGGCACAACACCGGGGGATCTCGGCGGTCGAGCTCCGCGTGGACGACGGCGGCTGGACGTCGGCCGAGCTGTCGGAACAGCCGAGCACGGACACCTGGCGGCAATGGCTCGTGCGCTGGGACGCGACCCCGGGCAGCCACCAGCTCCAGGTGCGGGCGACCGACGGCGAGGGCCAGGTCCAGACGGACCGGATCGCGCCCCCGTTCCCCGACGGCGCCACGGGCTACCACACGATCGCCGTGGAGGTAACCGCTGGCTGATCGGCGCGGTGCTCCGAACATCGCCGTCGCATGCTGCCTCGGCGGGGTGAACTCGCTCGCGGCATCGAACGGACGTCGCTAAGCTCGCAGGACCGTCGACGAGGAGGAGCGTCCATGTACGGAACCGTCGCGAGGATCCGGGTGAAGCCCGAGAACCGGGTAACCCTGAAGTCCGTCACCGAACGGCAGATGGCCGCCCAGGTCGCGGGCTACGTGTCGAGCCACGTCCTGTGGGAGGACGACTCGGAGGACGGCGGGTGGTTGTTCGTGGTGTTCGAGGACCGCGACAGCTACCACCGCAACGCGAACGACCCGGCCCAGCACGAGCGCTACAAGGAGATGCGCGCGCTGTTGGAGTCCGACCCCGAGTGGCACGACGGGGACATCGAGGCCGGTTGAGGATCCGCTGACGGAGCTCGCGTACCGGGCGCCGCTCCCCGTCCAGCCGCTGTTCGGGTTCCTGGGCGAGCGCGCGATCCCGGGCGTCGAGACCTTCGACGGTCTCACGCTCCGCCGCTCGATCCGGATCGAGGACGGGCGCCCGATGGTGTTCGCCGTGTCCGCGGATGCGGGAACGGGGGAACCGACGCTCGAAGCGACCGCGGCTCCGGCCGCCCGCGAAGCGGTGGCATCGGCCGTCCGTCGATGGCTCGATCTCGACGCCGACGCGGCCGCCGTCGACACCACGCTGGTGCGCGACCCGGCGCTCCGACCGCTGGTGCTGGCCCGCCCGGGGATCCGCGTGCCCGGCGCGATCGACGGGTACGAGCTGGCGGTGCGCGCCGTGCTTGGCCAGCAGGTCACGGTCCGCGGCGCGCGGACGCTCGCGGGCCGGATCGTGCGGCTCGCCGGCATGCCGATCGTGGACGCGCCGGAGGGGATCACGCACCTGTTCCCGACGGCCGCCGAGGTGGCCGGCGCCTCGCTGGACGGCCTGGGGCTGACCGGGAGCCGGATCGCGACGTTGCGCCGCCTGAGCGACCTCGTCGCGAACGGCGAGCTCGACCTGAGCGGCGCGGCCGATCTCGACGCCACCGCGGAGACGCTGCTCTCGATCTCGGGCATCGGACCGTGGACCGTCGCCTACATCGGGATGCGCGCGCTCCGCGACGCCGACGCCTTCCCGGCGACGGACCTCGGGGTCCGGCGCGGGTTCGAGGCGCTGGGACTCGACACCTCGCCGCGAGCGATCGCCGCCCGTGCCGAGCGATGGCGCCCGTACCGCGCCTACGCCACGATGCACCTGTGGACGGCTGCCGCTGGATGACCGGCGTGGCCGGATGTCACGGCGTCAGCGTCACCCCTCGGCCGCGACCTCCGGACGGACGCGCTCGAGATCGATGTCAGCGCATCACGCTTCGCCCGCGTCTTCACGACCGCCCGGACCAACAGCAGCGCCGTCACGGCCACCACCTGCATCCCCAGGATGAGGCGGTTGACATCCACCGCCGGGCGCCACACGGCGTCGCCGTCCTTGAGCACGTAGACCCCGAGCGGCTTGGCGTTCAGCCCGAAGCCGGTGCCGGTGCCGCTGCCCTGGCCCTCCGGCCCCTCGCCCGTACCGCCGCCGGCCCCTCCTTGGATCTTGGCCGCCGGGATCACGGTCACGCCGTCTCGCACGTACGGCTCGCCGAAGACCCGCTTGACCGTCAGGACCTCGTCGGCCTTCGCGAACGTCTCCTTCACATCGATCGGCGTCCCCATCGTCGCCTCCTCCTCTTCATCCACGTTCCGTCGTCGAACCCGACACGGCGTACCAGCGTCGCATCGAGCGGGCAAGTGGGATCGTCGAGATCAGCGCCCCGACCACGACCAGCGCCGGCTGGATCCAGATCCGCTCGGGCATCACCACGAGCTCGTACGCGATCCACAGTACGAGCACGACCCCGTACGCCAACGCCCCCGCCCAGGGCCAGCGGAAACCGATCCACGCATCCAAGCGTCGCAACGGTCCGGGCGAGTTCGGCGCAGCAGGCCGACGATCACGAGCAGCCCTCCGACCCCGTACGCCAGGAACAGGTACCACCCGGGGATCAGGAAGTCGTCGACCGGCGTGCGCTCGAGCCAGGCGAGCCTCGCCCGGAGCCCGGCGCCCGTGGGGTCGGTGATGAATGACCAACCACCGACGGAACCCCAGAACGCCACCATCCCGATCAGGCCGACCAGCGCCCAACGGAGCCGGGGTGCGTGGACGCGCTGTCCCTGCGTCGCGGCCGGCGGGTGCGACGAGCGCGCCTCGTCCGCGATCGTCCTCATCTGGCACCTCCCGCCGTCCCGTCGCGAGCTTCGCCGGTGACGGACCAGGTCGGAGGGCCGAAGGTCCCCTGCGCGTGGGCACGGGCGCGACCGTATCCTGCAGGTCGTGGGCCCGACCCCCCGACGTTGGCCGACCGGTTCTGAGGCTCGATCCTGCTAGAGCCCGGCCGGCGTGACGATCCAGAGCACGACCGCCTCCCGCGTCCGCGACGGGTTGTACCAGCGATGCAGCACGCGCGGGTTCAGCGTGAGCGCGTCGGCGCGACGCATCGAACGTCCGGTCCTCGAACACGAACCGCAGCGAGCTCGCCCAGCAGGTAGATCGACCTCGCGCGTGTCGAACGCGTGCGGCTCCTCGCCACCGACCCGCCGGGTTCGACGCGCGACTCGACCGGCCTGCAGGTGGCGTTGCCCTCCCCAGGTCAGTAGCACGTCCTGCACGCCGTAGCCGCCGAAGTCAGCATGCATACGCTCCTCGCGGTGGCGCACGAGACCCGCGCTCTCCGCGGGCTCGAACAGCGACCCCAGGCCGACGTCGAGGGCGTCGTACAGCTTCGATCAGCGAGCCGACCGACGCCGCCACCTCGCGCTCCAGCAGGCTGATGCGAATCCGTTCGACAGGCCCGTCTCCTCTGGGCGAGCCGGGTCAGCATCGTCAACCCGCGCCCTTCCGCGCGGCGCGCAGACGTGGACCGACGAGCGTCTCGTCGTGGCGCCGGGGCCGGGGCCTCGCGTCGACCATCTCAGGCCCGCACGACCGGGCGCTCGAGCAGCTCGACCGTGAACCCGTCGGGGTCGGACACGTACAGGCACCGGCAGCCGAACCAGTCGCCCGGCTCGATCGTGACCGGGGCCGAGCGCGGATGGAACCCCGCGGAACGCATGCGCTTCGTGCATCGCGTCGATCGCATCGACCCTGAACGAGATGTGGCCGCTCCCGGGGTCGCACGACCGCTGCTCGATCGGCGTCCCTCGGGCGCCACGTAACGCAGCAGCTCCAGGACCTGACCGTCCCCCAGACGCAGCTCGGCCCATTCGAGCACGACGCCGTCGAGCCCGATCAGCGTGGAGAGCTCCGGTCCGTCGGCGCGGCCGCGGCCGCGCAGGGGGAGCCCGAGCACCTCGCCGTAGAACCTCACCGACCCCATCCAGGTCGGCGCAGGCGGAGACGTGGCCGACGCCCACCACGCGCCCCCCGGCGCGCCGCCGCTCGGGGGTCGGGTCCAGCCGCGACGGGACCAGGTCGCGGCGGAACACGTCGTCGACCGACTCGGCGCGCTTCACGACCCCCCGCCCCGTCCCCGGTGACCAGCACCGTCGCCGGGCGGGGCATCGCGTTGAAGTTGCCGGAGGCGGCATCCTGGTACGCCCCCGTGTCCAAGAAGGCGAGCACGTCGCCGGGCTCGACGGCGGGGAGACGGACGGCGGGCGCCATCACGTCGAACCCACAGCTGCGCCCGACGACGTCGGCGACGAATCCCCGGCTCCTCGTCAGCCCGGGTCGCGGCCACCACTCGCCAGCGGTTGTGCTCAATCAGGCTGTCGGGCAGGAACGCCTCGCTGGAGTCGACCTCGACCCAGGTGCGCGGCTCCGCCGCGTCTCGCGCTTCACGTGGCGCACGGTGGCCAGGCATCCCGGCGTCCGCGTAAAGGCCACGGCCCGGCTCGATCCGAGCGTCACCCCTTCGACCGGGAGCCCGTGTTCGCGGAGCCTCGCGGAGCGGTCCGGGCGATCGCGTCGGCGAATGCCCGAGCGCCGGGGCGCCCCTGGTGCGCGACGACAGACGCGAGTCCGGCATCGCGCGGCGTCGGCAGCCCGCCGCCCGGGATCGAGCCCGGCCGGCGTCCAGCCGCCCCACGCCGAGGACATGCGCCACCGTCGCCGCGAAAGCCCGCGTCATCGACGCCCAGGCCTCGGGCGACGCGGTATGGCGCGCGAAGTGCACCATGGCACCGACCAACCGCACGCGCTCGTCTCCCACCCAAGCCGGCCTGACCGCGAGCGTACCGGTCGCATCCCGGCCTTGTAGCCGGCCACCGCGCGGCCGAGCGGGACCTCCTCGTCGAAGAGACCGGAGGTCGACGTCCGGTCGTCCACGACCGGACGGACCCGGATACGGATGCGGGCCGCGACATCCATCCGGGTCGCGACGTCGCGGACGAGCGCCCACTCTTCGACGGAGTCCAGCGCGACCTTGGCGCCGACACCCAGCGCGGCCCGAGCAGCGCGGCGTCTCGATCGAGCCGTTCACCGAGAGCCTCGCGGGGTCGACGCCGGCTCGGAGGGCGGCCCAGAGCTCGGCCGCCCCGGAACGCGTCGCAGCCCAGTCCTTCCTGGGGACAGGACGCCCGGGTCGCGAGCGCCGTGTTCGCCTTCAGCGCAGGGAGGATGGCGACAGGGCCTCGGGCTACCGGGGACGGAAGGTCTCGCGAACCGACGAGCGTTGCGCCGGAGCTGGTCCTCGGAGATCACGTACGCGGGTGTGCCGAACCTGCGCGCCAACCCGTCGGCCTCCACGCCCTCGACGAACAGGCGGCCCCCGCGGACCGACAGGCATCCATCGAGCCGGCGCTCCGACGCGACGGAGCTCATGCCGGCCTCAGGACTGATAGATCGGCCGAAGATCGCGTCCCACTGCTGCTGCTCCTCCTGCGTCAGCACGCGGTGCTGTGCAGGGCGAACATCTCATCCGTCGGGAACACGAGCGGGTTGTTCGCGACGTCCTCCAGCCCCTGGTCGATCAGCACCTGCTGCGCCTCGGGCACCGGACACACGTTCTGGATGCGCGGTCAGGCGCGCTGCGTTCTCGGGGACGTAGAGGAAGTCCATCAGGGCCATCGCGTCCACCGGGTTCTCGACGCCGACCGGGATGCACAGGCTGTCGGTCCACAGCAGACCACCCTCCTGGGGCACGACGAACCCCAGGTTCGAAACCCTCGATGTTCGCGATCAGGATGTCCGCGGACCACGCCATCGAGACCGCGAGGTTCCCGTTGCGGAGCTCGTTGGAGTACGACGTGTCGTAGTACTTGCGCACGACCCCGGCGTCGCGCTGCTCGATCAGCTTGTCCGCCGCGACCTGCCAGTCGTCGGGCGTCGAGGTCGGTGGGTCGATACCCATCCCGACCATCGTGAGGTTCGGCAGGTCCTCGGTGTCGCCGAACATCCCGACCATGCCGGCGAACGCCGATCGAAGAGGTCCTCGAACGTCGCGATTCCCGCGGCTGGTGAGCTCGGGGTCGAAGCTTCATCCCGGTGATGCCGGACTGGTATGGGACGCTCCACGTGTTGTCGGGGTCGTAGGAGCGAGCCTGCATCGCGGGCCCGGTGCGCGTAGAAGTTCTGCAGGCGGTCCTGGTCGAGCGGGACCAGGTAGCCCAGGTCCTGCATCGTCGGCAGCCACCGCGGGAAGCCCATCGTGATCACGTCGTACCCGGTCGACTGACCGGCGGCGAGCACCGGCTGGATCTTGGCGAAGAACGAGGCGTACTCGTGGATCACCTCGTCGTAGACGACCTCGATCCCGGTCTGGTCGGTGAACGCCAGGAGCGCCGGCGATCGCTTCGAGCCGTCGATCTTCTCCTTGTCGATGTACAGCGGCCAGTTGGCCCACGTGACGGTGCTGTGCTGGGTCTGGGACGCCCAGTCGAAGCCCGTGGCGCCTGTCGGCTCCGTCGTCGCGCCCGTGGAGCCCGTGGCGTCCGTGGACGACACTGCGGCGTCGTTCCCGCTGCAGGTGGCTGCGGACGCGCGAGCGCCAGGCTACCGAGGCCGTAGGCGCCGCGCCGAAGGATCGTCCGCCGGCCGATCCCCGAGCCGGCGCGGGGTCCTGTGACCGCATCGGTCCTCCTCCGCGGAGATTCGTGGTGCGAAACTAATCTTCATCCCGCCGAACGGTCAAGGGGCAGGACACAGCTTCCCTCACGCCACCCGTGGTCGTTCGTGACACCCTGGACGGCGTGGCGAGCACCCACGAGCCGATCTTCTTCGAGATCCTCGGCGGCGTTCCGCGCGTGGCCCGAGCGGCATCACGCGGACCGCAGCGAGGTGACCGTGGGCTTCCGCACGAAGGCGAGCGGAGGCCGAGCATGCTCTGGGCCGACGCGGTGGACGAGGCGCTCTGCTTCTCGGTTGGATCGACGGCCTCCGGCGCACGCACGACGCGACGAGCTACACGAACCGGTTCACGCCGCGAGCCGCCCGCTCGACATGGAGCGCATCAACATCGCGAAGGCAGAGGCGTCGATCGCCGAGGGATCGGCGATCCGGCGGGCCTCGCGGCGTTCGAACGACGCGATCCGGCCCGCACGGCGACCTACTCCCATGAGCAGCGGGGAACCCCGACCCTTGAGCCCGCGATGGAACGGCGGTTCCGCGCGGAACGAGCGGCGCTGGTTCCAGGAGCAGGCGCCCTCGTACCGGCGCCAGGCGACCTGGTGGGCGATCAGCGCGAAGAGGCCCGAGACACGGGACCGCTGCCCGGCCGGTCGATCGACGACAGCGCCGCCGGCCGCCGCGTCGGACCGCTCACCCGTCCCGATCAAGGCCGATCCGGCCGAGCGTGGGACCGAAGGTCGCGCGACCTTCGGCGGGGTCGCCGACGATCGTCCGCGGTACGGTTGCCACGGTCGCGATCCGAGGTCGTGGTACAGGCACGCGCATCAGTGGCGCGGGCGGTGGCCGCGTTCACGGCATCGGGGTTCCTGGTCCTGGCGCTGGTCGGCGTGGGAGGCGTGCTGGTCCTGCGCTGATCGGGACGATCAAGCCACCCGCGAAGCGCAGCGACTCGTCGAAGTCACCGCCCGAGGCGCGACGAGCCGCGGCTCACGGATGGGATCTTGCGCGGCGATGCCGACAGCCTCGATCGCGGTCGAGGCGCTCGTGCACCCCGCGGTGCTCCGCGACCCCATCGTCGCGGTGAGGCTGGTGACCGACGACGGCACGATCGCTCACGCGGACGACCCCCCAGTCGATCGGCTCGAGCAGCCGGCGACGCGCCCTCGGCGGCGGGGCCGGTGTTCGTCTCGGCGACCGCTACCCCGGGACGGGGACGCCGCTCGCGTTCCGGGCGGAGCTGCGAGCGGACGCGATCACCGCCGGAGCGTCGGACCTGGTCGCGGCGTTCCTGCCCGTGCTCGCCGTCGCGCTCATCGTGCTCGCGCTGCTGCAGGTCCCGTTCGCGTACCGGCTCGGCCGCCTTGTCCAACGGTCACGCGAGGACCGCGAGCGCCTGCTCCGGCACGCCGTCGAGGCGTCCGACCGGGAGCGCCGGCGCATCGCGGCCGATCTGCACGACGGTCTGCGCAACAGCTCGCGGGCCTGCTCGATGCTGCTCGCGGCCCGCGCCGAAGAGCTGACGTCGTCCGACCCGAGGCCGCACGCGCCCTCCAGCAGGCCTCCGCCGAGACCCGCCGAGGCATGCGCTCGCCCGATCGGCCGTGCTCGGGATCTCGCCCCCGGACCTACGCAGGGCAGGCCTCGGAGCGCGCTCGCCGACCTGACCGCACCGCTCACGGCGGAGGACTTCGAGGCCCAGGTCGATGTGGAGACGACCCAGCTGGCCTCCGGACGTCGAGACGCTCTCGTTCCGCGCATCGCAGCGGAGGCGATCCGCAACGTGGTCGCCCACGCCGGCGCGAGACGGGTCGCGCTTGAGCGTCGCGCGCGACGGGTCCCGACGTCGTCCTCGAGGTCGTGGACGACGGTGCGGGTTCGCGAGGAGGCTCGACCGCGGCCGGGACGAACGGGCACGTCGGGCTGCGGCTGCTCGACGAGCTGGTCCGCGACGCCGGAACCCTCGAGGTCACGTCCTCCCCCGGGACCGGCACGCGGCTGCGGCTGAGGTTCCGGCACGACGATCCGTGTCGTGCGCATCGCGGACGACCATCACGTGGTCAGGACGGGGCTGGGCCAGCTCTTTGACCACGTTCGGCGATGTCGAGCTGGTGGGGACCGCCGGGGGCGATCCGACGCCGCGGAGCTTCCGCGCCCGGGAGCGTCCGGACGTGGCGCCGATCGACCTCGCGATGCCCGAGGTCGACGGACCGAGGCCACCGCGCATCCGTTCGCCTCGGCTCGACCCACGCGATCGTGTTCACGTCGTTCTCGATCGCGAACGGATTGCCGGAGCCCTGGACGCCGGGGCTATCGGGTACCTGCTGAAGGACGCGGAACCGGCCGAGCTCCACGCGGCGATCGAGGCGGCGCGCGGGGGCGCGGCTCTGGGTGATTCCTCGCCGCCGCCGAGCTGCTGGCGGAGCGCGGGGCAACGCCCACGGGACGGCTCTCGGAGCGGGAGCGCGAGGTTCTGGTGCTGGTTGCGACGGGGTCGGCCACCGCTGCACGCGCGACGGCTCGGCATCAGCGAGAAGACCGTGAAGGGGCACCTCACGCACATATTCCAGTCGCTCGGCGTCCACGACCGGACCCAGGCGGCCCTTGTGGGCCGAACGCCACGGCTTGCTCCGCGACGGGGGCGCCTGATGGGTCGCGCGACCGAGGTCCCGTTGCGCTGTCGTCGCGACACCGCCAGGCTAGGTCGCGTGGTGCTCCGTCCTCGCGCGTCGCTTCTCCCGATCATGCTCGCGGCGATCCTGGTGTCGAGCGGGGCGGATCCGGCGATGACGACCGACGCATCGACCCTCGATCGCGCGACGGGGCCCGTGCACGGGTGCGAGCGCGGCGCCTGCGCGTCGTCGCGCTTCCCACGGCGGAGCTGCGGGTCCGCTTCACGCTCGCCGGCGGCGCCGCCGGCGAGACCTGGAACCCGTTCCTGGACAGCGACGGCGCGGGTTCTTCGCGGGGTCCCGCGTCTCGGGGGTCGGAGGCCTCGTGACCGTCGAGGCGACCGCGGACGGCGAGACCGACGAGCCGATCCGAGCGACGGCGCACGACGTTGCGACAGGCGAGATTCGCTGGTGGCCGGACCAGCAGTTCGACCTCGGCCTGAGCTCGGTCGCGACCGGTCCCGGACCATCGTCCCGTTGCCCCCGGGACCGCTGCGCTGGAACGCTCCTCGCGAGGTCCGACAGCGGGCCATCGATGGGAGGACGTCATGGATCATCCGACGAAGGGCCTCCGCGCCGCGATCGTCGCCGTGGTCGTCACGGGGCTCCTCGTCGCGGCCGCTCCGGCCGCGACGGCGACCCGGCACGTGATGCGCGTGCATTCGGCCGGCACGTTCACGTACCTCGACGGTCACACGGCGACCTACCTCTGGGACGAGGGCCGGCTCACGGCCGTCGATCCCACCTCGGTCGCGCTCGAACGGATCGACGGCACGGCGCTCACGTTCACGGCCTCGGACGCGACGACGTGCGTCCGCGTCGACGGGCTGGAGGCGCATCTCGTGAACCTGGTGGTGGGCCAGCGGGTCGCGATCGCGAGCGATGTGACCGGCACGCAGGCCCTGGCGATCCACGTCGGCCGGCCTCACCGGGACACCGACGTCCCCGGGTGCCGGCTCCTGCGGGGCGCCGTGCACGGCGATCTCTCCGACCAGTTGTCGGACGGCACGACGCGGCAGCGATCCTGGGATCGCGGACGCATCAGCCTCATCGCCGCTCACCGGATACGGATCGAGCGGGCCGATGGGGTGAGCGTCACGTCGATCCACACGCCCCAGACTCGGATCGTGAACGCCCCCAGCTACTGGCGGCTCCACCTGGGAGAGCCGGTGACGGTGGTCTCGTTGGTCGTCACCGACCCGGTGGGCCGGACGGATCTGTTCGCCCTGCGGATCCGCGCCCACCGAGGCTGAGCTCCGGGCGCTGCGGATCGCGGGCTCCTCGCGCCCGCGATCCGTCGCCCCCACCCGTGCCGATCAGCTCGCCCGTAGCATGGCGGGCCCATGGCGACCCGGGACGACATCCGCAACGTGGCGATCGTGGCGCACGTCGACCACGGCAAGACCACGCTGGTCGACGCGATGCTTTGGCAGTCGGGCGCGTTCCGCGCGAACCAGGACGTCGCCGAGCGCGTGCTCGATTCGACCGACCTGGAGCGTGAGAAGGGCATCACGATCCTCGCTAAGAACACGGCGGTCCGCCACGACGACCTGAAGATCAACATCGTGGATACACCGGGCCACGCGGACTTCGGCGGCGAGGTCGAGCGCGGCCTGACGATGGTGGACGGCGTCCTGCTCCTGGTCGACGCGAGCGAGGGCCCGCTCCCCCAGACCCGGTTCGTCCTGCGCAAGTCGCTCGAGGCGCACCTGCCGGTGATCCTGGTCGTGAACAAGGTGGACCGGCCGGACGCGAGGCTCGCGGAGGTCGTCGACGAGGTGTACGAGCTCTTCTTCGACCTGGAGGCTTCGGACCACCACATCGAGTTCCCGATCCTGTACTGCGACGCGCGCGCCGGCCGCTGCGGCCCCGACCCGGACGCGCTGGCCGAGGACCTGGAGCCGCTGTTCGACGCATTGCGGAGCCACATCCCGGCGCCGACGTTCTAGGAGGGCCACCCGCTGCAGGCGCTCGTCACGAACCTGGACGCCTCGCCGTACGTCGGCCGCCTCGCGCTCTGCAGGGTGCGCAACGGCACGATCCGGCGCGGCCAAGCGGTCGCGTGGTGCCGCGCCGACGGTTCGGTCGAGCCGGCGAAGGTCGCCGAGCTGTACGTCACCGAAGCGCTGGATCGCGTCGAGGCCGAGGAAGCCGGGCCGGGCGAGATCATCGCGGTGGCCGGGCTGGACGAGGTGACGATCGGCGAGACGCTCGCGGACCCGGACGACTTCGGGCGCTGCCGGTCGTGCGCGTCGACGAGCCGTCGCTCTCGATGACGATCGGGATCAACACGTCGCCGCTGTCGGGGCGCGACGGCACGAGGATGACGGCGCGCCTCGTGAAGGCGCGCCTGGACCAGGAGGTGGTCGGCAACGTCTCGATCCGCGTCCTCCCCGGCGACCGGCCGGACCGCTGGGAGGTCCAGGGGCGCGGCGAGCTCCAGCTGGCGGTCCTGGTCGAGACGATGCGCCGCGAGGGCTTCGAGCTCACGGTCGGGAAGCCCCAGGTCGTGACGCGAGAGATCGACGGCCGGCTCCACGAGCCGGTCGAGCGCGTCGCGATCGACGCCCCCGAGGAGTACCTGGGCGTGATCTCGCAGCTGCTGTCGCTGCGCAAGGGCCGGATGGAGAACCTCGTGAACCACGGCACCGGCTGGATCCGGATGGAGCACCTCGTGCCGGCGCGCGGGCTGATCGGGTTCCGCACCGAGTTCCTGACCGAGACCCGCGGGACCGGCCAGCTGCACCACGTGTTCGAGGGCTACGAGCCGTGGCACGGGGACCTCCGCACGCGGCCCACCGGGTCGCTCGTGGCCGACCGGGAGGGTGAGACCACGACCTTCGCGCTCATGACGCTCCAGGAGCGCGGGTCGATGTTCGTCGGGCCCGGCGAGGACGTGTACGAGGGGATGATCGTCGGCGAGAACACCCGGGCCGAGGACATGGACGTGAACCCCACGAAGGAGAAGAAGCTCACGAACATCCGCCAGTCGACGGCGGAGGAGTTCAGCCGCCTGATCCCCAAGCGGGAGCTGGCGCTGGAGCAGGCCCTCGAGTTCATCCGCGAGGACGAAGCCGTGGAGGTCACGCCGAGCCACGTGCGCCTGCGCAAGGTCCTGCTCTCGCAGCAGGACCGGGTCCGTGCCGGCCGCCGCGGCCGAACCTCCGGCGACGCCCCGGCCGGCTGAAGGAGGCCGGGCCGGCGGCCGCCCACCGACGGCCGGGGGCGTCACACGCCCCGCCTATGCTGCGGGGATGACGTGCGCGGTCTGTGGCCAACCCCTGCCCGAGGGCGCCCGGTTCTGTCCGAACTGCGGCGCGGTCGTGGCGACCGCCCTCGCCACCGAGGAGCGCAAGGTCGTGTCGATCCTGTTCGCCGACATCGTCGACTCGACCGGCCTCGCGCAACGACTCGACGCCGAGCGCGCGCGCGAGGTCCTGGGGCGCTTCTTCGACATGGCCACCGGAGAGCTTCAGGCGCTCCGCGGGCGGCCCGAGAAGTTCATCGGCGACGCGGTGATGGCCGTGTTCGGCCTGCCCGTCGTGCGGGAGGACGACGCGGTGAGGGCGGTCCGCGCGGGCCTGGCGATCCGAGCGAAGACCCGCCGCCTGGGACGGACGCTCGGGCTCCCGGGTCCGCTCGACGTCCGCGTGGGGATCGAGTCCGGCGAGGCCGCGACCGGCATCGGGCCCGCGGGCCAGCTCCTGGTCACGGGCCCGGTCGTCAACGCCGCCGCGCGGCTGCAGACCGCCGCCAGGCCCGGCGAGGTCCTGGTGGGCGCCACGACGCACGCGCTGACCGACGACGGCGCCGTGACGTTCGACGAAGGACGCTCGGTGCCGGCGAAGGGGTTCGACGCGGAGCTCACCGCGTTCCCCGTGGCCGGCCTGTCCACCCGGTCGGTCCGACGCACGATCCCGTTCGTGGGACGCGGCAGCGAGCTGATGATCATGCGCGAGTGCCTGGCGCGCGTCGGCGCCTCGGCTCGGCCGAACCTGGTGACGCTCGTCGGTGAGCCCGGGATCGGGAAGTCACGCCTGGCTGACGAGTTCGTCGCGGGCCTGGACGAGGACGTGACGGTCCTTACCGGACGGTCCCGGACCTGGGCCGACAGCGCCACGTTCGCGCCGGTGGCCTGGATCGTGGGGGAGTTGGCGGGGATCGAGGACGGGCAGCCGCCCGACGAGGTCGGGCGGCGCCTCCGGACGCTGGCCGAGGAGCGCTGCTCGGGGCCGGAGGCGGCCCGCACCGCCGGACGTCTCGGGCTGCTCTTCGGCCTCGGCGATCGCGGACGCGACGAATCCGCGTTCGTCGCCGACGTGCGCTCGGGTTTCATCGAGCTGGTCGACGGGATCGCCCAGCGGGGCACGGTCGTCGTCGGGTTCGACGACGTGCATCTGCTGAAGGCCCCCATGATCGACCTGATCGAACGGCTAGGGGCGGCCGGCCCAAGGCGAGACCCGCGGCGCGTGCTGACGCTGGCGATCGCCCGCCAGGACCTGCTCGAGGAGCGGCCCACCTGGGCGTCCGCGGCGGCGAACGCGGTGGTCCTGCGGCTGGATCCGCTGACCGAGCAGGAGGCGGTCGAGCTGGTCCGCCAGGCGAGCGGGGGCCGCGTCGACGATGCGGAGGCGGCCGCGATCGCCGACCGGGCCGGAGGCAACCCCTTCTTCATCGTCGAGACGACCGGCATGCTGATCCGGGACCGGGAGGGGCCTCCCGCTCCGGGCGCGACACCGCCGGTCGCGACGCTGCCGCCGACGGTCCAGGCGGTCGTCGGCGCACGCCTGGACGCGCTGCCGCCGAACCTGCGCGAGACGACGCGCCGAGCATCGGTGTTCCTGCATTCGTTCGACCTGGACGCGCTCGGCCTGATCGACCCCGCGACCCCTCAGGAGCTGGAGCAGCTCGAGGAGGCGGAGATCCTGGTCCGGTCCGACGGTCAATGGCGCCTGCGACACGCGACCCTTCGCGAGGTCGCGTATGCGAGCCTGCCCAAGCGCGAGCGGGTGCGGTTGCACCGGGTGATCGCCGACCGGCTGCTCGCCGACGGCCATCTCTCGTTCGCGGCTGATCATCTGGAGCTGGCCGCGCAGGCTCGATGGACCTGGACCCAGCCGACCGGGACGCTCCGGACCGCGCCGTCGACGTGCTGATCGAGGCCGCCCACCGGGCACGGCGGCGGATGGAGAGCCGCTCGGCGGTCGACCGGTACCGGCGCGCGCTCGCCCTCGCCGGCCCCGACGAGGGCTGGGGCACCAGGGAGGCGCGCGCGCTGGCCGGCCTGGGGGAGTCCCACTACTGGCTCGCGGAGTTCCCGGCGGCCACCGAGGCGCTGGAGCGCGCACAGATCGTGGGGACCGACGCCGACGACCCCTGGAGCCTGGCGCTCGCCTACCGGTTCCTGGGCGACATCGCGATCAACGTGGCCGCGGACGTCGACGGGGCCGAGCGCCTGCTGGACCGCTCGCTCGCCGAGGCCGAACGCCTGGGCGACCCATGGGTGATCGTCCGGACGCTCCTGTTCCAGGGCTGGGTCCCCTGGACGCGAGACCGCCACGACGATGCCGAGGCGATCTGGCGGCGCGCGCTGGATCTGGCGGAGCAGGACGATCGATGGGCACGGGTGCGCGCGTTGGTCGCCCTGTCCATCAACGCTTCGAGCCGCGGGGACGACGACGGTGCGCTCCGCCTGGCCGACGAGGCCAGGGCGCTGGCCGAGGAGACGGGCGACCGGTTCAGCGTCGCGGTCGCCACGGTGCAGGAGGCCCGCGTCTTCGAGGACCTCGGCCGGCTCGAGGAGTCGCTGCCGAGCCTCGAGGCAGGGGTGGCGACGTTCGAGGACCTCGGCGCGCGTTGGGAGCTCGCCGACGCGATCGCCGAACGCGGGATCGTCAAGCGCGAGCTCGGACGCCTCGACGAGGCCGAGTCCGACCTCCGGCACGCGATCCGGATCTCCGACGAGCTCGGCGAGCGCCAGCTCGCCGCGTGGACCCGGCGCGCGCTCGCGCGCGTCTCCGAGCTCCGGGGCGACGACGCCGAGACCGAGGAACGGCGACGGAGCGCCCGACAGGCCGAGGAACGCCGGCCGCGCTGAGCGTCAGCGGGGCGTGTCCGGTCCCGGCGCGAAGGCCGGGCCGTGTCCCGGGACGATCCGGACGAGGTCCGGCATCGCGAGGATCCGCGCCCGATGCCGGTGGAGCTCTGCCGCATCCGTGGCGTACGGGTCCTCATCGGGGTACTCCGACGTCCACCACAGGTGCGTGAAGACGACCAGACCGTCGTCGGTCTCGACCAGGGTGGAGATGTCCTGCGGCGTGTGTCCGGGCGTCTCGGTCAGGCGGACGCCGGGGGCGAGCACGAACCCCTCGGCCGGTCTTCCGACCCATCGGTCGTCGAGGTACCAGGCCCAGTGGTCGTGGACACGCGCCCGTGGGAACAGCGCGGCCTTGAGCGTGTGGTCCGGATGGTGATGCGACAGCACGACGTCGGTCACGTCCTCCGCCGCGACGCCGAGCGCCGACAGCGGATCGAGGATCGCCGCCGGGCTCGGCACCAGTCCCGGGTCCACGACCACCAGGACGTCTCCGTCGCGGATGAAGCCGACCGTCGACCCGACGCGATCGTCGTCGCCCAGGTACCCGTCCGACAGTACGTGCGCCTCGGCCATGGGTCAGGCGAGCGTCGCGGTGATCTCGATCGGCACCGATGCGAGCGCCCGCGAGACGGGACAGGTCGCCTTCGTCGTCTCCGCGATCGCCTGGAACTCCTCGTCGGCGATGTCCGGGACCGACGCGGCGGTCGTGAGCTCGATGCGCACGATCGAGAACCCGGCGTCGCCCTGCTCGAAGTGGACCCGGGCCGTCGTGTCGATCCGGTCCGGCGTGTGGCCGGCCTTGCCCAGGTTCGACGAGAGCGCCATGGAGAAGCAGGAGGCGAGTGCGGCGCCCACCAGCTCCTCGGGGTTGGTGCCGTGGTCGTCCCCGAACCGCGTGCCCCACGTGAAGGCGGCCTCGGCGGCGCCGCTCTGGAGGGTGAACGTGCCGTCGCCCTCCTTGAGCGTGCCGTTCCAGCGTGCGGTGGCCAAGCGGATCGCCATCTCGTACCTCCAGGGTCGTAGCGAACCCGGGCAACCCTATCGGGGCGGGCGTCTCCCGCCCCGGTCCGGGCCTGATGCCCCAAGCCTAGACTGCGCCGGTGCCGGACATCACGGACGAGCGGTACGAGCGTGGAAGGCGGCGCTTCCTCGAGGTCCACGACGAGCGTGCGCTCCGAGCGGTCGAGGGCCTGGGCGAGCTCGGGCGTCACATCGTGTCGTTCGTCTACGGCGAGGTGTACGCCGATCCGACGCTGTCGACCCGTGAACGCGCGATAGCCGCCGTGGCCGCCCTGATCGCCACGGGCCGCTCATCGCAGCTGCCCGCGCATCTCCGAGCGGCGCTGAAGGCGGGGGTCACGCAGGAGGAGCTGGGTGCGGTGATCGTTCAGACCGGATCGATCGTCGGGTTCCCTCCCGCGATGAACGCGATGGCGACCCTCCGCACCGTGCTGGCGGGTCGCGACGACCCGGGCGACACCTAGGTCTGGGCGGGCAGGACCACCGGATCCGATCCCGACCGGGCCGCGACCGCGGCGGGCGTGAAGCCCGGCAGGCGAACGCCGATGGTCGTGCCCCTGCCCGGCTCGGACGCGGCCTCGACCGAACCGCCGTGCGCCCTGGCGATCGCCTCGACGATCGCGAGGCCGAGCCCGGTTCCGCCGGAGGCGCGGCCGCGGCCGGTGTCTCGGCGCGAGAACCTGTCGAAGATGTGAGGGAGCTCCTCGGGTCCGATCCCGACCCCGTGATCCGAAACGGCCACGATCAACCATCCGCCGTCCGCACGGGCCGAAACCCGGATCGGCGATCCCGGCTCGCTCGCGTGGACCGCGTTCTCGATCAGAGCATCGAGCACGGTCTCCATCCGGCCGCGGTCGATCGTGATGGTGCCCTCGGCGTCGACGGCCACGCGCCAGTCGCGCTCGGCCGCCGGACCCCACCTGGCGACGGTCTCCATGAGGAGCTCGCCCACGTCCACCGCAGCGGTGCTCAGGAACGACGGATGGTCGGCCGCGGCCAGGGTGAGTAGCCCGTCCGAGGTCCGGGAGAGACGATCGAGCTCCGAGATGATCACGTCCGCGTCTGCCCTTGACCGGGGATCCTCGGACATCCTGCGGATCAGCTCCGCGTGCCCACGCGCGACGGTGATCGGCGTGCGGAGCTCATGGGAGGCATCGCGCACGAACTCGCGCTGACGCTCGAGCACCTTCCGCTCGGTGGCGGCCGCCCGCTGGGCTTCCTCCACGGCCCGCTGGCGGCGCTTCGCGTGCCAGGCCATCGCGATGAACATCGACGCCATCAACGGGACCTCCGCCACCTCGTCGGGCGCCTCGTGGCCCCGGGCGACGGTCCAGATGAGCGCGGCGCCGGTCGCCGCCATCACCGCGCCAAGGACCGCCGCGGTCGTCGACGTCTTCCACACCCGGAACCCGTAGACGATCGCGAGGCTCACCCAGATCAGGTGGAAGGGGATCGTCTCCCAGCGGGTCATCACGATGGTAAAGGCCGCGGCGGCGAGGGCGAAGGCGGCCCACCCGATCTCGACCCCGCGCCTACGGAGCGCGGAACCTATAGCCGACATTCCTCACCGTCTCGATCACGTCCGTGCCCAGCTTCGACCGCAGCCGGGCCACGCAGACGTCGACCAGGTTGGTGCCCGGATCGAAGGAGTACCCCCAGACGTCGGCCAGCAGCTCCGGCCGCGAGCAGACCTCGCCGTCTCGCCTCATCAGGTACTCGAGCAGCTTGGACTCGCGTTCCGTGAGATCCACGGGCCCGCCGCCGGCGTCGGCGACCCGGTGCAGCCGGTCCAGGTGCACTCCGCCCACGCGGAGGTGCCGTTCCTCGGGACCCGACGCCGGCTGGCGTAGCCTGGCACGCACCCGCGCGATCAGCTCGGCGAGCGCGAACGGCTTGGCGAGGTAGTCCGAGGCGCCCAGGTCGAGGCAGCGGACCTTGTCCTGCACATCGCCCAGGGCGGACAGCACCAGCACGCGCTGCTGGGGTCGCTCCCGGATGAGGCGGCGCAGCACCGTCATGCCATCCATCTCCGGCAACAGCAGGTCGAGCACCACCAGCTCGTACCGTCCGGTCCGGGCCAGGTCGAGCCCGCGCACGCCGTCCGGCGCACCGTCCACCTGGAACCCCTCGGCCGAGAGCGCGCGCGAGACGAAGCTCACGATCCGAGGTTCGTCGTCCACGACCAGGACCCTGGTCATCCCCACAATCCTAGGTCCGAGGTCGCGAACGGAACAGGGGCGGACGCTGGTCGATCAGGCGGGCGGCGCCGCCTGCACCCTCCGCCAGGCCTCGTCGTAGACGGCCTGGTCCACCTCGTCGAGCGGCTGCGTGAAGACCAGGCGCTCGAGGTCCGCCTCCGAGGGGTAGATCGCCGGATCGTCGAGGATCTCGGGCGGCACGAACTCCTGCGCCGCGGCGTTGCCCGTATCCACCTTGCTGGCGATCGCGTTCGAGGCCGAGACCTCCGGCTGCAGGTAGAACTCGATGAACCGGTTCGCTCCGTCGGGGTTCGGCGCCTCGATCGGGATGCACAGCGAATCGATCCATCGCAGCCCCCCGTCCTCGGGCACGACGTAGGTGAGATCGGGGTTGCGCTCACGGGCCTGGAGGACGTCGGTCGAATACGCGTGCGCGCAGACGAGGTCCCCGTCGGCCAGCAGGTCCAGGTAGGTCGCCGAGTTGAACCCGGCGATCACGCCCTTCATCTCGATCAAGCGGTCGGCCGCGCCGCCGACGACCGCGGGGTCGGTGGCGTTCGGGTCCTCGCCCAGCGAGAAGAGCGCCGCGGCGAACGCGTCACGCTCCTCGTCGAGGACCGTCATCTTCCCCGCGAACGCCTCGTCCAGGAACACGTCCCATCCCGGAGGCTCGTCGAACACCGTGGCGTCGTAGCCGATGCCGGTCGTCCCGGTCGCCCACGGCACGCTGAAGCGGTTGCCCGGATCGAACGGCTCGGCCCGGAACGCCGGCGCCAGGTTGTCCAGGCTCTTCACGATCGAGTCGTCGAGCTCCTGCAGCTGATCGAGCGTCCTCAGCTGGTCGAGCAGGTTGTCCGACGGCACGATCAGGTCGAACGACGTCGCCTCGCGCCCACGTCGCCTCGCGACGCCCGCCAGGTTCAGCCGCTTCGCCAGCTCGTCGTTCGACGCGAACGTCTCGTACGTGACGGTCAGGCCGCTCTGCTTCGAGAAGTCGGTGAGGATCGTGGGGTCGATGTAGTCCTGCCAGTTCAGGAACGAGAGCTGGTCGTCGGCGGGGTCGCTGCACGCCGCCAGGGCCGGGGCGAGCCATATCGCCGCGCCGGCGGCGACGCCTCCGCGGAGCACCTGACGGCGCGAGACCAAGGCCGGGCGCATCGGCTCAGACCACCACGAGCACGGGGACGGTGGCGTGCCGGGACACCTTCTCGGCGATCCCTCCCGACATCAGGGCCCGGAACCTGTCGAGCGACCCGCCGGCCTCGTGCGTTAGCCCCTGCCTGCCGAGCACGATCAGGTCCACGGTCTCGTCGTCGGCCGTCTGAAGGATCGCGCGAGCCACGTCGCCTCTGGTGACGATGCCGCGCGCGGACGTGCCGGCGGCCTGCAACGCCTCCACCGCCTCGGTCGCTAGCCCCTTCGCCTCCTCTTCGAGCGTGGCCTTCATCTCCTCCACGTAGGAGGCGCTCCTGCCGCGGACCGTGAGCGGCGGGTCGAACGCGACGACCACGACCAGCTCGGCCTGGTTGTTCCGCGCGGCCAGGACCCCCCACGACAACGCTCGCTCGGCCGTCTCCGACCCGTCGAACGGGACCAGGATCCGCCGCAGCGTCGGGGCGGCCGGGATCTCGACGGGACGCTCCCAGTCGTGCGGCCTCGGCTCCGGCGTCACGTCCTCACCTCCGTCGCAGCATCCGGCTCGTCGAACTCCAGGTCGATCACGCGGTCGACCCCCTTCCGGCGCTTCCCGATCCGTAACCAGTAGTACGCGATCGGACCGGTGGCCATGCCGATCAGCGCCCACCCGATCCCCTGCACGAGCCCCACGTCGAGCACCTGGAAGTAGACCGCGACGACCAGCACGAAGATCGGTCCGAGCGTCACCAGGGCGATCCCCAGCCATCTGCCGGGGATCCTGTAGGGGCGCCTCAGGTTCGGATGCTTGATCCGCAACGCGATGAGCGCCGCGAACTGCAGCAGCAGGGCGAACGCGTAGATCGTCACGTCGACCACCACCAGCGCCTGGAACGGTCCGAGCGCGGCGATCGAGCAGATGATCGCGCAGATCGTGATCGCCCACACCGGCGTGCCCCACCTGGGGTGCAGGCGCGAGACCCGCTCGGGCAGGTACCCGTCCTCGGCCAGCGCCGACGGGATCCGGCTGTACTGGAGGAGCCACGCCGAGTACAACCCGACCGCCGAGATGATCGCGCCGATCGTCATGAAGGTGCCGAGCCACCTGCCGGCGACCTGCTCGGCCACCACGTTGTACGCGCCGGCGGTCCACTCGACGTCGGTGGCCCCCACCACGCCCAGCGACACGAGCGTCGGCAGCAGGTAGATCAGCGTGATCGCCGGGATCGTGATCGCAAGGGCGCGCGGGTAGTCGCGACGAGGGTTCTCGATCTCGCCCGCGACGGTGGACAGGCCGTCCCACCCCATGTAGTTCCACATGATCACGAACAACCCGGCGCCGAACGCGGGCAGCAGGTCGACCCCCGGGAACGTGAACGGCACGAACGGGTTCTGATCCATCTTGAACAGGCCGATGATCGTGACCAGCACGAACGGCGCCAACACGATCACCAAGAACAGCTTCGATGAATCGCCGATCAGCGAGCTGCCACGCATGTTCAGGAACGCGAACAGCCAGATGATCACCAGCGCCACCAGCCAGCGAACCAGGTCGTTCTCGGCGAGGACCGGGAAGAAGTAGGAGGCGTAGTCGACGAACAGGACCGGGTAGATGGCCAGGTCCACCCAGCTCGTGACCCACGACCACCAGCCCTCCTGGAACCCCCAGAACGGCCCGAGGGCGGTCTTGACCCAGTAGTAGTAACCGCCCTGCACGGGCATGGCCGTCGCGAGCTCGGCAACCATCAGGGAGGCGGGCAGCGCCCACAGGACCGGCGTGATGATGATGAGGAGCAGACCCATGCCGGGGCCGCTCTCACCGATCGTATCCTCCAGGCCGTACGGGCCGCCGGAGACCGAGAAGAAGATGATGCCGACGATCGCGGCCAGGCCCAGTTTGCGCGTCAGGTCGCGAACGTCTATCGACGGACGCGCGACCGGTTCCTCGCTCACCGCTGCCACGGAGCCCCCCTCCGAAGACCAGGAGCGTTGATAACACAGGGAGCCGCCGGCCGGATAGCCCGTGAGACGATGCGACCGTGAGCGCGGCGAAGCACCCGCACATCGTCTCGGTCTCGGAGGAAGCCAGGACGACGCCGCTCGAGCTCTTCTTCGATCTGGTCTTCGTGTTCGCGATCACGCAGGTCTCGGCGCTGATGGACCACGACCCAACCCCCCATGGGTTGATCCGCGGCGTCCTGGTGCTCGCGGTGGTCTGGTGGTGCTGGGTCGGGTATGCCTGGCTGGGGAGCGTGCTGCAGGCGGACGAGGGCCTGGGCCGCGTCGCGATGCTCGGCGCGATGGCCGCGACCTTCG
>JAXLTF010000027.1:0-42768 GCA_046330185.1 Actinomycetota bacterium | reverse complement strand
CATCGAAGAGCTCGCGCGGACGCGCCCCGAGGCGCTGCGCCGCGTGCACGTGGATCCGCTCCTGTCGCTCCGCGCGTACCACGTCCGCGAGCTGACCGGGGTCCTGCCGCTCGACGCGCGCGAGGGGGCGGCCGACGTGCTGCGGAGGCTCTGGGGCCTGCTGCAGGAGCGCGACGCGACGCTGCTCGAGGTCAACCCGCTCGTGCAGCTCGAGGACGGGAGCGTCGTCGCGCTGGATGCGAAGGTCACGATCGACGACAACGCGCTGCCGCGACAGCCGGACCTGGAGGAGCTGAGGTCCGCCTTCCCGGTCGATCCGGTCGAGGCGCGCGCGAAGGAGGCCGGGCTCCAGTACGTGAAGCTCGACGGCGACGTGGGCATCATCGGCAACGGCGCCGGGCTCGTGATGTCGACGCTCGACGTGGTCGCCCAAGCCGGCGGCAAGGCGGCGAACTTCCTTGACGTCGGTGGCGGCGCCAGCGCCGACTCCATGGCCACCTCCCTGCAGGTGATCCTGTCGGACCCGGCCGTGAAGGCGGTGTTCGTGAACATCTTCGGGGGGATCACGCGCGGCGACCTGGTCGCGCAGGGGATCCTCGAGGCGCTCGACCGCGTCGAGGCGGAGATCCCCATCGTCGTCCGGCTGGACGGGACGAACGCCGAGGAGGGCCGCAGGATCCTCACGGAGGCGGCTCACCCGAGGATCGTGGCCTCGGCGACGATGCTCGAGGCCGCCGAGGCCGCCACACGCCTGGCGCGGGAGGCGGCGTGAGCATCCTGGTCGGAGCCGACACCCGCCTGGTCGTCCAGGGGATCACCGGCCGCGAGGGGACGTTCCACACGCTGCGCAACCGCGCCTACGGCACCCAGGTCGTCGCCGGCGTGACCCCCGGGAAGTCGGGGGAGGACGTCGAGGGCATCCCGGTGTTCGACACCGTAGCCGACGCCGTGCGCGAGACCGGTGCGAACACCTCGATGGTCTTCGTGCCGCCGAGGTTCGCGGCCGAGGCCGTCCTGGAGGCCGCGGACGCCGAGATCGAGGTCGTGGTGTGCATCACGGAGGGGATCCCCGTGCGCGACATGGCCGTCGTGCACGCGTACCTGCGGGGGACGACCACGACGCTCGTGGGTCCGAACTGTCCGGGGCTGATCTCGCCGGGCACGGCTAACGTCGGGATCATCCCCGGCGAGATCTGCGCGCCGGGTCGGATCGGGCTGGTGTCGCGCTCGGGAACGCTCGTCTACCAGATCGTCCACGAGCTCACTCAGCTCGGCCTTGGCCAGTCGACGTGCGTCGGGATGGGGGGCGATCCGGTGCACGGGATCGGGTTCATCGAGTGCCTCGCCGCGTTCCAGGACGATCCTGGGACCGACCTGGTCGTCATGGTCGGCGAGATCGGCGGCGACGACGAGGAGCGGGCGGCCGCGTACATCGCGGAGCATGTCGCCAAGCCGGTCGTGGGGTACATCGCGGGATTCGAGGCGCCGCCCGGCAAGCGGATGGGCCACGCCGGCGCGATCGTGACCGGCTCGGTCGGGACGGCGGCGGCGAAGGCGCAGGCGCTCGAGGCGGCGGGCGTCGATGTCGGGCGGACGCCGACCCAGGTCGGGGAGCTGGTCCGCGACGCGCTCGGGTGAGCTCAGGCCGAGCCGGCGTCGCTCTTCGAGGAGAGGCCGACCTCGGTGTAGTGCGTCTCGAGCTGGTTGTAGCGGTGCCACGCCGCCGCCCACCCGGCGTCGTCGCGGCTGAACCGCTCGACGGGCACCGCCGGGGCCTGGCGATCCCAGATCCCGAAGAAGCCCTTGCCGTAGCCGAGCAGGTACCGCTGTCCCGAGTGCGTGTACTGCAGGACGTCGTTGTCCACCGGCGAGGTCGTTCCATCTCCGGCGACCGGCACCGCGACGTGGTTCGGCTCGAGCGCGACGAACCGCGTCCAGGCCTGCTGCCATCCGTCGTCGGTGCGAGGGAACCGCTCGCTCGGCGTGGAAGGGGATCGGCGATCCCACAGGCCGAAGAAGTCGGCCCCGTAACCCAGGACGTAGCGGTACCCCGAATGCGTGTACCGGACCTCGGTGGTGGTGGGCGGGATCCCTTCGGCTGGGGAGGGCGCGGCTCCTTCGGTGGCGGTCGTTCCCACGGACTGGCCCGAAGGCTCCGGGCTCGTGTGATCCGTCGGCTCGGCCGAGGTTTCGGCCTCGTTCCCGGACGGTCCGCCGGTCGCCTCCGCGGTGGATGCCGTGTCCACCGCGGGCTCGGTGGGCTCCGGTCCGCCGACGTCAGCCGGAGCGACCGAGGACCCCGACGGCGCGGATACCGTCGGCGGGACGGTCAGGTCGCTGAAGCAGTAGCGGCACTTGATCGCCTCGTCCTGGATCATCTCCGCGCAGTAGGGGCACTTCTTCACGGGTCGGAGCCCTTTCCGTTCGACCAGGCGTACAGGCTACCCGGAACGGCGACCGGGGGCCCCAGACCGGGAACGCGCAACAGGGCGGCCGCGACGGCGCGGCCGCCCTGTTCGCGAAGGTGCGAGGTCAGGCGCTGAACCCGGAGTCGCCGGGTGGGCTGCCGGAACCCATCGAACCCGCCTCGACCTCCTGGTACTTCATCCACGAGCCGTAGCCCAAGATCACGAGCAGGACCAGGCCGATCCACCCGAAGATCGAGGGCTTCACGGAGCTCGTGAGCACGATGATGAGCTTCAGGATGCCGAAGCCGACGACCGTGAACCCCAGGTAGGCGCTGCCTTTCGTCGGCGGGATCCCGATCTGGATGTTGCCCGCCATGTTGGCGAGCTGCACGACCTCCCAGATCACCAGGACGATCAGCAGGATCCCCATGATCACGCCCGCGAACCCGCCGCTGCCGCCCCAGGCGCTCACGCCGGCGCAGCCGCCGCCGAAGTCGCCGAGGTCGATGCAGACCCGCTGCCAGCTGAGGAAGCTATCGATCAGCAGGAGGATCCCGCTGATCAGGATGATCTTGCTCGCCGTGGTGAGGCTCGAGATGTCGAACCCTCCCGCAGGCTTGTTCTCCATGCCGGCTCCTTTCGGGGTACGTCGCGCGAGACGCGACGACCGCCGTCGCGACCTGCTCGATTGAAGACCCCGCCCCGCGGCGAGTCAAACACCCTCGGACCCGGTTCGCCCGTCCGCCGTCGACGGCTCGCCGGGGCGCGCGCCGGCCAGGAGCGCCGCGAGCGCGACGACCGCGCCCGCGAGGGCCACCCACGGGGCGAGGGCCGGCTTCGTGAACGGAGGCGGGTTCAGGATCGAGAACAGGGATCCCACGGCGACGACGGCGCAGGCCAGGAGGCAAACCCGGCCTCCGAGCGGCCCGCGACCGGGTTTGGCGGACCACCACGCGACCGCGCCGACGAGGGCCGCGATCGCCGCCAGCATCGACCAGCGCACGTCGAAGGCCCAGGCTCCATGGAGCCAGGACGACCCGGTCCCGAACCGGGTCCAGGGGGCGATCGTGGCCGCGAGCGCGACGAGCAGGGCGACGCCGGCGACGCGATCCGAGGGCGCGCGTCCGCTTCGGCGACTCGATCGGGGGAGCATCGCCGCCCAGGACCTCCCCGAGGCACTCGGGGCCGTACGCCACCCCGCGCACCGGCACGGCGCAGACGATGCATAGAGCTCGGCCGCAACGCTCGCAGGCCGCGGCCGCCTTGCGGGCGCCGGGATGGCTCGCGCAGCGGCATCGACGACCCCTGGTCGCACGCTCGTCCGGGCGGCGCGTGGTCGACTTAGGGGGCCGTCCGGTAGCATGCCGCCGTCATGGGACAGCGGGTCGCCGTGCAGTCCGGCTCAGGTACGAACCTGCGGGGCGCTGCTGGACGATCCGGATATCCGCCCCCACGTCGTCCTGGTCCTGTCCGATCGTGCCCGAGCGCTCGCGCTGGAGCGGGCGGAGGCGGCCAGGGTCGGGCCGCGTGATCGACCCGCCGATCACGACGATCGGACGGCGTTCGAAGGGCAGTTGCGACCTGCTCCGCGAGCGTGGCATCGACGTGATCGTGAGCGCGGGTTACATGAGGCTCCTCGGCGCGCCGGTGCTGGACGCGTATGCGGGACGATGGCTGAACGTGCACCCTCGCTGCTGCCGGCGTTCCCGGGGATGCGCCCGTCCGTGACGCTCGCGTACAGGGCGAGGGTCACGGGCGTGACCGTCTTCCTGGTGTGCGCCGGATCGGCCAGGTGTTCGTGCCACCGCCGAGAAGCGATCGAGATCCGCGACGACGATGACGTGGGTTCGCTCGAGGCGCGCGTGCACGCCGTCGAGCATCGGCTGCTCCTGCCGCGCTCCGCGCGGTGCTCCGCGAGCTGCAGGTCGACGGCCGCCGCGTGGCGATCGTCGAGGACTGGCGTGGCGGCGGGCCGTGCATCGTCGCGCGCTGCTGGCCGTCTACGACAAGACGGGCGTCGTCGAGCTGGCGACGGCGCTGCGGGATCTCGGCGTCGCGCTGGTGTCGTCGGGCGGTACCGCGGCGGCGCTGCGGGAGAGCAGGGCTGCCGGTGACCCCGGTCGAAGGTCACGGGCTCGCCGGAGATGCTCGGCGGACGCGTGAAGACGCTCCACCCGAAGATCCACGGCGGGATCCTCGCCGACCGGCGCCGGCTGGAGCACGAGGCCGAGCTGGCCCGGCACTCGATCGAGCCGTTCGAGCTGGTCGTCGTCAACCTGTATCCGTTCCGCGAGACCGTCGCGAGCGGCGCGGGGCCCGACGAGGTGATCGAGCAGATCGACATCGGCGGCCCGGCGATGATCCGGGCGGCCGCGAAGAACCACGCCTCGGTAGGCGTCGTCACCGACCCGTCGCGCTACGCGGCGGTCGTCGAGGAGCTCCGGCTGGAAGGTGGGCGGCTGTCGGACGCCACGCGGCGGGCCCTGGCGGCCGAGGCGTTCGCGCACACCGCGGCTTACGACGCGGCGGTGGCAGCCTGGTTCGCCGCCCGCGAGGCGGGCGACGGCCTTCCCGCGTTCGTCGGGCTCGCCTACGAGAAGCTCGGGGAGCTCCGGTACGGGGAGAACCCACACCAGCGTGGGGCGCTGTACCGCGAGGTCGCCGGCCCAGGTCCCCTCGGCGGGGCGGAGGTGCTGCAGGGCAAGGACATGTCGTTCAACAACTGGCTCGACGCCCATGCCGCGGCCGAGCTCGCCGCCGCGATGCCCGAGGACGCAGCCGTGATCGTGAAGCACAACAACCCGTGCGGGGCGGCCGCGCACGGCTCGTCCGCGGCCTCGTACCTGGCGGCGTTCGCGTGCGACGAGATCAGCGCCTTCGGTGGGATCGTCGCGTTCCACGGGACGTGCGACTCTGCCGCCGCCGAGGCGATGGGCGAGGTCTTCACCGAGGTGGTGATCGCGCCCGCGTTCGACGAGGATGCGCTGATCGCGTTCGCGGATCGGCCCAACCTCCGCGTGATCCGCGCCCCGATGCGGCGGGACGCCGGCCTGGATGTCCGGCCGCTGCCGGACGGGGCGCTGGTCCAGGACCGTGACGCCGTGACCGGGTCCCGCGCCGACTGGACGGTCGCGTCGAGCCGGGATCCATCGGAGCGTGAATGGGAGGACCTGGAGCTCGCATGGACGATCGGCTGGCGCGTGAAATCCAACGCGATCGTGCTGGTCAAGGACGGCGCCACGGTCGGGATCGGCGCCGGCCAGATGTCACGGGTCGACGCCTCGTGGATCGCGACCCGCAAAGCGGGCGAGCGGGCCGAGGGGGCGGTGCTCGCGAGCGACGCATTCTTCCCGTTCCCCGACGCCCTCGAGGTGGCTGGGGACGCGGGCGCACCGCGGTGATCCATCCCGGGGGCTCGAAGGGAGACGACGCGGTGCTCGCGGCGGCCGAGGCCCGCGGGATGGCCGTCGTGCTGACGGGCGTCCGCCATTTCAGGCACTGACGGCCGGCTCTCCGATCGCATCCCGGCAGCAACGCGGGGGCCCGATAGGATGCTCGTCCGTGACCGCCCAGATCCTCGACGGCAAGGCGATCGCCGCCCAGATCCGCTCGGAGGTCGCCGAGCGTGTCCGCGCGCTCGCCGAGCGGGGCGTGACCCCCGGCCTCGCCGCCGTCCTGGTGGGCGACGATCAAGCGTCGCGGATCTACGTCGGCGCCAAGCACAAGGCCTGCGCCGACGTCGGGATCCGGTCCGAGCAGGTGGACCTGCCCGCCTACGTGACCGAGGGAGAGCTCCACGCCACGATCCGCCGCCTGAACCGCGATCCCGAGATCCACGGGATCATCGTGCAGCTGCCGATGCCCCCGCATCTGCGCGAGCTGGAGGTCCAGCGGACCGTCGACCCCGCCAAGGACGTCGACGGCCTGCACCCGACGAACGTCGGGATGATGGTCCGCGGCGAGCCCACGTTCCCGCCGGCCACGCCCTACGGCATCGTGGAGCTGCTGCTGCGCAGCGGCACCGATCTGGAAGGCGCCGAGGTCGTCGTCGTCGGCTACGGCGAGCTCGTCGGGGCGCCGCTCTCGATCATGTTGGCGCAGGACTCGATCCGCGGGAACGCGACCGTGACGATCTGCCACGTGAAGACGAAGGATCTCGGCCGCCACACGCGCCGGGCGGACATCCTGGTCGCGGCCGCGGGCGTGCCCGAGCTGATCGGCGGCGACATGATCAAGCAGGGCGCAACCGTGATCGACGTCGGTGTGCACCGGACCGAGCAGGGCCTGGTCGGCGACGTGCGGTTCGCCGAGGCCAGCGAGGTCGCCGGGCTGATCACGCCCGTGCCCGGTGGCGTCGGCCCGATGACGGTCGCGATGCTGCTGGTGAACACGGTGACCGCCGCCGAGTCCCAGGCGTACGCCGGCCGGTGACGACCGGGGGCTGGCTGGCCGCCCTGCTCGACGCCGGCAGGTTCGTGGTCACGAGCGAGGTGGTCCCGCCGCGCTCCTCGGACGCGTCGCCGATCACGGTCCACGCCCGCGCCCTCGCCGGCTACGTGGACGCGGTGAACCTGACCGACAACCCGGCGGCCTCCGCGCACATGTCGCCGCTGGCCGGTGTGCGCGCGGTGGCGAACGCGGGGATCGAACCGACGGTCCAGCTCACCTCGCGGGACCGGAACCGCCTGGCGATCACGGCGGACCTGCTCGGCGCGTGGGCGCTCGGCGCGCGCAACGTCCTGTGCCTCTCGGGCGACCCGCTCACGGTCGGCGACCATCCCGACGCGTTGGCGGTCGCGGACCTCGGTGTGAACGACATGGTCGCCCTGGCGCGCCGGATGCGCGACGAGGGGACGTTGCTCTCCGGCGCGGAGCTCACCGAGCCGCCCCGCTACCTGGTCGGGGTCGCCGACGTGCCCCTGGCCGACGACTACGACCCCGCGCGGATCGAAGCTGGACGCCGGGGCGGACGTGATCTGGACGCAGATCGCATTACGACGTCGAGCCTCGCCGCTTGGGCGGACCGGGTCCGGCCCCTGGGGGTCCTCGAGCGCGCCAAGGTGCTCGTCGGGATCGCTCCGCTCCCGCTCCGCGGCCTCCGCCCGGAACCTCCAGGCTCGCCTGCCGGCGTGCGGGTCCCGAGCCCTGCTCCCGCTGGACCGGGCGGAAGCGATGCACCGAGGACGTCGGCGTCGAGCTCACGGTCGGCGTGGTCGAGGGCGTCCGGCGGATCGCAGGCGTCGCGGGCATCCACCTGATGGGCATGGGTCGAGACGACCTGGTGGTCAGGAGGTCGTGGAGTCGGCCGGGCTGTTCCGCCCCCGCCGTCGTCCGGTGATCCCGTGGACCTGCTGATACGCAACGCCGAGGTGCTGACGGTCGACGCCGAGGCGCCGCGCCGAGGGCCGTGCGTGTCGCCGGGGACCGGATCGCGTGGGTGGGTGACGAGGCCGACGCCGACGAGCACGGCGGGCCCGAGGTCGAGGTGATCGACGCCCGCGGCGCGGCGACCGTGCCCAGGGATCGTCGACAGCGCGACCATGGCCGTCTGGGCTCGAACCCGCTGGAGGTCGACCTGGCCGGTGCCGCGACCCTCGAGGAGCTCCGCGGCCGGGTGCAGGCGTACGCCGAGGCGCACCCGGAGCACCGCGTGGATCCGAGGGGTTGGGTGGAACTACGCCGCCCTTCCCAGGGGCCGTACCGACGTGGGAGGACCTCGAGGTCTCACCGGCGGGCGTCCCGCGTTCCTGTTCAGCTGACGTCCATAACGTCTGGATGAACCGCGAGGCCATGGCGGCGTTCGGGATCGAGCGCGGCGTGCACCGGGTGTCGTTCGGTCGCGTGCGGGTCGACGACGACGGTGAGCCGACCGGGTTCGTCACGGACTTCGCCGTGATGGGGATCAGCCGCCGGGGCCAGGCCGCGCTGGAGGCCGTCGTCCCCGGCTACGCCCGCGAGCTCCAGTACGAGCGCACGCTCGAGAGCCTGGACATGGCGATCGCCTACGGCATCACGACGGTGGTCGAGCCCCAGAACTCGCCCGACGACATGTGGATCTACGAGCGGGCGCGGACGGAGGGACGGCTCCGTTCGCGGCTCGTCGCGGCGATGTTCCATCCGGTCGGCACGACGGAGGCCGAACGCGCCGAGTTCGACGCGATGCGGGCGCGGTTCGACGACGATCGCCTGAGGGTGGGAGCGGTCAAGCTGTATGCCGACGACGTGATCGAGCCCTGGACCGCCGCGATGCTCGAGCCGTACGCGAACCGTCCGGGGGAGCGAGGCGAGCCCTTCTGGGATCCGGAGGAGCTCGCCGCGGTCGTCACCGACCTCGACGGACGCGGGTGGCCGTGCCACGTCCACGCCACCGGCGACCAGGGCATCCGGCTGGCGCTCGACGCGTTCGAGGCGGCGCGAGCGGCGAACGGCGATGCAGGTCGAGACGCACTGATCATCCACGTCGAATGCCTGCACCCCCGACGACATCGCCCGGTTCGCGCTCGGGTCGCCGCATGCATGCAGCCGCGACACTGCGCGCCGTCGATCGTCGCGGACTGGCGGTCGAACGTGGGTCCGGAACGCTGGCGTCACGCCTGGGCGTTCAGATCCTTGCGCGGCGCCGGAGCCACGCTCGCGTTCTCGGCGTCGGACTGGAGCAGCCGAGATGGACCACATGATCGGCATCTGCCCCAGGGCCAGTGACATGAACGGACCTCGACGGCACGGGTGCGTGGGTTCCCGAGGGGGCAAACCGGAAACGCCACGACGGCCGTCGAGGCCGCTCGGCTCGGCCTGGGCGATCGGCGCGCTCGAACGTGGTTCGATCGTCCCCGGCAAGACGGCGGACCTGGCGATCCTCTCGCATGACCTGACCGCGCTCGACGACCCGCGCGCCCTCCTCGAGGTCCGCACGGAGCGGACGCGGTCGTCGGCGGCGAGGTGGTGTTCGAGCGGTGATCCGCCCCGCGGCGCGGTGCGATCGCCAACGCGCGGCTCAACCGCGCCGGTCGATCAGGTCCCGGTGGTCGGCCGAAGAGCGTGGAGCAGGCCGAGGCGATCAGCCGGAGCGCGCGCGTACTGCTCGCGCACGTGAGCCGTCCAGCCCGCCATCCGCGCCGGTGGCGCAAGGTGATGTCGAGGTGGTCGAGGAGATCGCCGGAAGAAGCTGGAAGAACTGCTCGGCGGCGGAAGAACAGGGCGACCCTGGAACTGGCCGCGCGCCTGCTGGGCTGGGCGCGAGATGCTGGAACAGCCTGGAGTCTCTCCGGCCCGCTCGCCGACCTCGCGCGAGAACGCTTCAGCACGGTAGCCCGCGGGTCCATGGTCCGGTACACAGCGGCGTGCCAGAAACCCATGATCTTCTCGCGACGGTCGAGGCGGTCCCGCACGTACGCCTCGGCCCGGTCGGGCGAGCCGACCTCCTCGAGCATCTTCATCGCTTCCTCGTTCGCCCCGCCGTGCAGCGGTCCCTTCAGCGCGGCGATCGCCCCCGTGATCGCGGAGAACATGTCTGCCAGCGTCGACGCGATGATCCGCGCGGTGAACGTCGAGGCGTTCATCGTGTGATCGGCGTAGAGCACGAACGTCGTGTCGAGCGCGCGCGCGTCCTCCGGATCGGGTTCCTCGCCCAGCAGCATCCACAGGAAGTTCGCCGCGTGCGAGAGCTTCGGGTTGGAGGGAAGGACGTCCTGTCCCGTCCGCAGCCGGTGGTAGCTCGCGATCAGCGTGGGCGTGCGCGCGACCAGGCGCATCGCCTTCCGCAGCTGCGCCTCGGGCGACTGGTCCCAGCCGTCCGGGTCGTAGGTGGACGCCGCCGATACCGAAGACCGGAGCATCGACATCGGGGAGGCCTGCTGCGCCAGCGTGGGCATCAGCCTCGACAGGAACGGTGAGGGGCTCGCGTTCGCGCGTCAGGAAGTCGTTCAGCGGCGCGGCCTCACTCGGTGAGCGGCTCAGGTGATGCAGCAGGTACCTGACCTCTTCAAGGTCGCGTGGTCGGCCAGATCTCCGATCTCGTACCCCACATTACCACAGACACGTCCCCGTTCTCCGTCGATGTCGGAGATCCGTGTGTCGGCGGCGATGACCTCGCGGAACCCGCTTTTCGGTCACGTCTGCCAGGATACCGGTGAGCCGGACACGCGACGGGAGGGTGCGTTGACCCTCGGGTGACGCTGATCCCGAGCGACGGCATCGGCCCCGAGGTCGTCGAGGCGACCCGCCGCGTCGTCGAGGCCACCGGCGTCGCGATCGAATGGGACCGGCAGGAGATTGCCGGCGCCTTCGCGCGGACAGGTCGCCGCTGGAGGCGACGCGCTCGATCCGCGGCACCGGGGTCGCGTGGGGGCCGGTGGAGACCCCGTGACGAGCGGACTGCGGAGCGTGAACGCGTGACGCTGCGCCAGGACCTGGACCTGTACGCGTGCGTCCGCCCATGTCGCCGCTACCCCGGCGTGCCGAGCGTCTACGGGGACGTCGACCTGATCGTCGTGCGCGAGAACACCGAGGGCATGTACACGGGCATCGAGTTCGCGATGGAGGAGCCCGATACCAAGGAGCTGCTCCGCTTCATCGAGACCGCGTCAGCCGGCGGATCCGCGAGGACAGCGGCGTCTCGATCAAGACGATCAGCCGGGAGGGGAGCGAGCGGATCGTCCGGTACGCGTTCGAGCTCGCGCGTCTGCGGGGCCGCAGCAGGGTCACGGCGAGCCACAAGGCGAACATCATGAAGGAGACCGACGGGCTCTTCGAGCGTGGCGCGGGTGGTCGCCTCGTCGTTCCCGACGTCGGCTTCGACGATCGGATCGTCGACGCCCTCTGCATGGAGCTGATCGAGCCCCGAGCGGTTCGTGCTGGTCTCGAACCTGTACGGCGACGTGGTCTCGGATCTGGGCGCCGGCCGGCGGAAGCGTCGCCCTGGCGGTCTGCTTCGGCGACGATGGCCGTCTTCGAGGCCACCCACGGGACGGCTCCGCTACAGCCGGAGCGGAACCTGGCGGATCCGGTCGGGCTGATGCTGTCGGGGGCGATGCTGCTGCGCCACCTGGCGGAGGAGCGGGGACCGGCTCGAGGCGGCGATCGCCGCCGTCCTGGCCGACGCACGGCCAGGACCTCCGCGCCCCGGGGGACGACCGCCCGGCCGCGACCACGAACGGTGTCGCGGACTCCGTCGTCGCGGCGCTGACGGCCGGCTAGCCCTTCGTTGGGCAGGCGCCGACCGCCACCGAGACGCCCAGGTGCTCGGAGCCCGCCACGTCGAACGTCTCCCCGCCGCGGGCGCACCACGAGGCCCACGTCAGGACGTGGTCGACCCGCAGCAGCAGCGGCGTCCACACGGGCGAGACCAGCGTGCTGCCGGCGGACCCGCCGGCGCGCATCGCATCGCGGAGCACCTCCGTCAGCTCCCGGTACTGCGCCGAGCGGTCGGTGATCCCCAGGTCGCCTAGCAGGACGACGGGCAGATCCTCGACGGCGATCGCCTCGAGCAGCCGGCCGGGGTCCGTGGGCGCCTGCAAGGTCGCGTCGAGCGGCGTGGTGCCGCTGGTGGCGCCGTACACGATGAACGGGTCGTCGGGCCGCCGGACCTTGACGCGGACCGTCAGGTCCTTCGCCAGGCCCTTCGGGAGCGACAGCTCCTCCAGCGGGAACCGCGAGAGCACGACGAACGGAGGGTGCACGAGCTTGCCCTCGAACCCCTTCAGGGCAGCGGCGGCCTCGCGGGTACGTTTCGAGGATGACGAGACCACCACCACCTCGGCCCGCGATCGCGTGACCGTGGCCGACAGCGTCTGTGCGTCGACGGGCTCGTCGCCCGTCGTCAGGATCGCGACGCGCACCGGGTCGCGCGGCGGCGGCGACGGCTGCGGGCTCCGCGGGCCCATGATCGTCGTCCAGCCGAACAGGGCGACCGAGATCGCGACCAGCACCGTCGTGATGCGCTTGCCGTCGAACGCGGCGACGATCAACCCGAGCAGGGCCGCCGCGACGACGAGCGGCAGCGCGAACGCGACGAGCTGCATGGCCGGGCCGAGGTCGCGCACGAGGTACCAGCACCACGGCACGGCCATCCCCAGGGCGACCCATCGCATGTCCGCGAGCCGCCGCCGCGCCGCCGAAGGCACCTTCGGTCGCGGCTCCATCGACTCCTTCGGCGGGCGTGGGACCGACGGACGGCGCGCCGCGGGGCCCTGGGTCGCCGTGGCCGCGCCGTCGGGAGCCGTGGGCGCCCCCCCACGCTCGGCGCCGGCGGGTACCCACGTCTCTGGGCGCGTGGTCGGTTGCGAGGCCATCATCCGTGTATCGGCATCCGGGTGGTCCCGGGTACAGCGCCGGTGGGCGGTTCCGGCCGCGGGCGCTGGGGACCGCTCCAGGGGACCGGATGCGGTCGCTAGGTAGCATGGCCGCGTCACCGAGCGCCACGGACGGGAGCGAGCAGCCATGAAGGTCACGGTCGTCGGCAGCGGGTTCGTCGGGCAGACCACCGCGATGCGCCTGATCGAGAAGGCGATCGCCGAGGTCTGCCTGATCGACATCGTGGAGGGCCTCCCACAGGGGCTCGCGCTCGATCTCAAGGAGTCCTCGCCCGTCGAGGGGTTCGAGCCCTCGATCGTGGGCACGAACGACTACGCGGACACCGCGGGCTCGGACGTGATCGTGATCACCGCGGGGTTCCCGCGACAGCCGGGCATGAGCCGGATGGACCTGCTCGGCAAGAACGCCGCGATCATGCGCAGCGTGGTCGAGCAGGCGGCGCCCGCGTCTCCCGAGGCGATCCTGATCGTCGTCACGAACCCGCTCGACGAGATGACGTTCCTAGCCGCGGACGTCAGCGGCTTCCCGAAGGCGAGGGTGATGGGGATGGCCGGGGTGCTCGACTCGGCACGCCTCAGGTACTTCATCGCCGAGGAGCTGGGCGTCTCGCCGCTCTCGGTCGAGGCCATGACGCTGGGCTCTCACGGGGACGCGATGATCGCGCTGCCGCGCCACGCGACGGTGGACGGGAAGCCGCTCCCCGATCTCGCCGACGAGGCCACGCTCGACCGGCTGTTCCAACGTACCCGCGACGGCGGCGCCGAGATCGTCGCGCTCCTCAAGAAAGGGAGCGCCTACTACGCGCCCAGCGCGTCGATCGTGCGGATGGTCGCCGCGATCGCCGGGCGCGTGGATGAGGTCCTGCCCGTCTGCGCTTGGTGCTCGGGCGAGTACGGGATCTCCGACGTCTACGTCGGCGTGCCGGCGCGGCTCGGGCGCGGAGGCGTCGAGCGGATCGTGGAGCTGGACCTGAACGGAGACGAGCTGGCCGCGCTCCGTGAGGCCGCCGAGGGCATCCGGGCCAAGTGCGCGGACCTGGCCCGTCTGTAGCCGCCGGCCCCACGCGCCTGCCTAGTTCGGCCCGTCCGTCTCCGCCGCCGCGGTGTCCACGTCGATCGCGTCGCCGGCTGCCCGCTTGCGACGCACCCACGCCAGGTCCACCAGGCCTCCGGCCGTCGCGACGAGCGCGCCCGCGAGCGTGATCCAGAGTCCCGCCTGCACCTCGACCTCGATGCCGGCCGCCGCGGTCGCCCGCTGGACCAGCTCACGGGCCTCCGCCTGCGGGATCGCGAGCCGGGCGGCGACCGTGTCCACCAGCGTCTGCTCCCCCGGCACGAGGCGGTCGATGGCGACCACGCACCAGAGCGCGAGCGCCAGCGCGACGATGCCGAGCGCGATCAGCACGACCGCGACGGCCGTCCGGCGCCGCGGCCGGACGGAACGAAGCACCAGGACCCCCGCGATGATCAGGACGCCCAGCGCCAGTGCGACCGATCCCTGCCACAGGTCGATCCCCTTGGTCGGGACCGCGCTCTGCGACGAACCGCCCAGGGTCACGACCGCCCAGTCCGAGATCGCGCCGAACGCCAGCAGCGCTCCGCCGAGCACGGTCAGCAGGAAGCCCCACAGGCGCAGGGGGCTCGGCCTCACCACCGTCAGCATCGCCGCGGAGTCTCGCACCGGACCGGCGCCCGGCGAAGCATCTCGCGGGTGATCGCGTCGCCGCTCAGCTCGCGACGAGGGCGGCGATCGCCGCGGCGACATCGTCGGTGCTCGACGAGCCGCCGAGATCGGGGGTCCGGTGTTCACCGGCCTCGAGCACACGATCCACGGATCGCTCGACCCGGACGGCCGCGCGGGTCTCCCCGAGGTGACGCAGCAGCATCGCCCCGGAAAGGATCATCGCGATCGGGTTCGCGACCCCCTCGCCCGCGATGTCGGGCGCGCTCCCGTGCACCGGCTCGAACACCGCGTACTCCCAGCCGATGTTCGCGCCGGGGATCAGGCCGAGGCCGCCGACCAGGCCGGCGCACAGGTCCGACAGGATGTCCCCGTAGAGGTTGGGCAGCAGCAGCACGTCGAACGCCGCGGGATCGAGGGCCAGACGCATCGAGAGGTGGTCGATCTGGACCTCCCCGTAGGCGACGTCGCCGCGGACGATCTCGTCCCGCGCCGCGGCCTCGGCCGTCCGCACGAAGATCCCGTCCGAGTACCGCATGATCGTCGCCTTGTGTCCGACCGTGATCGCTCGCCGATGATGCGTGCGCGCGTACTCGAACGCGAAGCGCACGATGCGCTCGGCCCCCGAGACCGAGATCGGCTTCACGGTGATCCCGGCGCTCTCCGCGACCTCGAACCCCGCCAGGTCTCGGAGCTCCCGGCGGAGCTGGGCCGCCTCGGTCGATCCCGCCGCGAACTCGACCCCCTGGTACAGGTCCTCGGTGTTCTCCCGGATCACGACCAGATCGATCCCGCCGTGCCTGGTCGGGACGCCCGGGAGCGAGCGGGCCGGGCGGACGGCGGCGAACAGGTCCAGCTCCTGTCGGAGCGCGACGTTCACGCTGCGGAACCCCGTCCCGATCGGCGTGGTGATCGGTCCCTTGATCGCCACCCTGCAGGTGCGGATGGCGTCCAGCGTCTCCTCGGGCAGGAGGGACCCGTGCGAAGCCAGCGCGCCCGCTCCTGCCGGACGCTCGATCCAGCCCAGGTCCACGCCCGTCGCCTCGAGGACCCTGCGGGCGGCCTGCGCGACCTCGGGGCCGATGCCGTCGCCGGGGATCAAGGTGACCAGATGGGTCATGCGGGGCGGAGCTTAGCTCCCCGCGGATGTCGGGCCCGGCCCTCCGCGTCCCGGCCCTCCGCGCCCCGGTCGTCGTTAGGCCCCGAGGGCCGGAGGAACGATCCTCCGGCCCTCGCTGACCTCGGTGGCTCAGGCCTCGCCGCCTCCCGGTTGCAGGTTGCCGTTCGCGTACAGGACGTACGGCGCGTACTGCTGCACCTGCTCCGTCGGGTCGTGGTGGGTGACGATGACGGCCACGAGATCGGCACGCCAGCCGATCGCCCGATGCAGGCGCCAACCCCACAGGCCGCCGACGAAGCGGTCGCTCAGCCGGAGCGTGGTCGTCCACGCCGTCGTGCGCCCGTGATGGCCGTGACCCGTTCGCGCGTTCCCATGACCGAGGTCGTAGGCGACGACCCTGACCGTGTAGCCGTCAACCTCGATCGGGTTGAACTCGGTCGGGGAGCTCCATCCGTCGAGGCTCGAGCCGTCCGAGAGCGCCGAGCCGTCGATCGCCACGTCGTCCACCCAGAGGCCGTCGAAGTGGACGCTCTGGTCCGTGACCAGGCGGAAGGACAGGACGACGTTCTGTCCCGCCCACGCCGACAGGTCGCAGGTCTCGGGGAGGAAGGCGTCGGATTCGCCGTTGTAGGCCGGTCCCAGGGGCCCCTCCACCTGGTCGGTGCAGGGGATCGACCCGTAGGTGTCCCCGCCGTCCGTCGAGATCTGCACGTAGGCGTAGTCGTAGCCCTCCTCGAGGCTCCAGTCGGCGGCGAACGTGAGCGCCGGGGACCCGGCGGGCACGGCGACCTCGCGCACCATCGCGCGGTCGAGGCTGTCGCCGGTACCCGCGTACAGGGCGGGATCGCCCGGCCGATCGACGGGGTCGGGATCGACGGCCCACTCCAGCGGCAGCGTGGGGAGCTGCGTGGCGCCCCGGAAGAAGATCCCCTTCAGGCGGTGGGCCGGGATGTAGCCGTACGGGCTCCGCAGCCGCACGAAGTCCGATCCGTTCGGGGGTGCTCCGGGCGAGCTGTACGCCTGGTCGGTGTCCCAGTTGACCGTGGCATCCAGGTCGTCGACCCGGAACCGGCCCGCCCGGTCGCCCTCCAGCTTGGCTCCGTCGTCGAGCACACCATCTAGCGCGGCCATGCCGGCCCAGGTGTCGATCATGGTCTCGACGTTCGGACCCCCGGCGGCATCGAGCAGCCCCTGGAGGCTCTCGAACCCGTGCAGGTCGTCCCGATGGAACTCGCCCATGAACCCGGGACCGAAGCGGTCGGCCAACAGGTGCATCATCGTGGCCGCGGCCCCGTAATCACACAGGACCTCCGACTCCGCGTCCGTCTGATCCCCCCACAGGTTCAGCGACTGCTCGGGCCCGCCCTCCGCGGGGATGGGGTTGGCGTCCGTCTGGACCCCGAGCCAGCCCAGGAAGCACTGCGTGTGGCTGTCGAACCCGAGGGTCGTGACCGGGATCGAGCGATCCACGTATCCCGTGTACGCCTCGATCCAATCGGCCAGCCCCTCGTTGACCCAGGTCGTCTCCCCCGGGTCCTCGTAGTACTCCAGCAGGTGCTGGTACTCGTGCGCGAAGACGCCCTCGTACAGGAAGGGACGTGCCGGCGCGCTCGTGCACGGGTCGTCGGTCGGCTCGTGCGGCGGGTTCGCGCCGGTGCGGTGCAGCCAGTCCCAGGCGTCGATCGTCATCACGTTGCGGTTCAGGTACTCGTTGTTGAACGACGCGAAGAACCCCGCGATGTACGAGAACGTGTTCGCGTTGTTCGTGTCGTAGAAGTTGTCGTCACGGACGTTGTCGACGAGCGTCACGATGTTGTCCCCGTCGCCGACGTAGTAGTCGGCGGGCAGCCCGAGCAGCTCGGCCAGCAGGGCATCGCTCCCATCACGGTCGGGCGGCACGCTGAAGATCGACGATTCCGCCGGGTAGATCGTGCCGTCGAACTGGTCGATCAGGTACTGGACCTGCTGATCGGTGACCTGGGTCCTGACGCCGTTGCGGCAGTCCCCGGCGGGGAAGTCCGTACCCACGGAGACGCCGTCGTCGTCGCTCGCGACCCAAACCTCGATGTGGTCGCCGACGCCCCGCAGCGTGTACTGCTTGACGTATAGCTCCCCGTTGAGGTCGTCGAGCGCGAGCCAGAACTTGGAGTCGCCGACGGCGTACGCTCCCGGAGCCGCCAGGACGTTCGCTGCCAGGGCGGTCCGGACGGTCCGCCGCGCCTGTCGCAGCGCGAGGTCGGGCCGTTTGGCGTTGGGTCCGAGCTCGACCGCGGGGGCGTCGAGGCCCCGCGGCTGGCGGGCATCGGCACCTCCCCCGATCGCCGGCACCAGGGCCAGGCCGAGCGCGAGCGCGATCAACGACCGCGACCATCGTGCCCTCATGTCCCCTCCTCTCCGGGCGCGCGGCGCCCGTCTCACGGAGCCATCCCCCGCCCGCAAGCGTTCCACCGATGGCGAACCGGCGCATACCCGCAGGCCAGCGGCGGGATCGCATGCGGGTGAAGGGCGGAACCCGCGGGCGGGCTAGAAGCGATCGAACAGGATCGCGCGCTTGACCTCTTGGATCGCCTTCGTGACCTGGATGCCACGCGGGCACGCATCCGTGCAGTTGAAGACGGTCCGACAGCGGAAGGCGCCGGTCTTCTCCGACATGATCTTCAGGCGCTCACGGGACCCGGTGTCGCGCGAGTCGAAGATGAACCGGTGCGCGTTGACGATCGCTGCAGGCCCGACGTACTCCTCGTCCCCCCAGAAGATCGGGCACGAGGTCGTGCACGCGGCGCACAGGATGCACTTGGTCGTGTCGTCGTAGCGCGCCCGGTCCTGCGGTGACTGGTAGCGCTCGCGGTCGGGCTCCCCCTCGTCGTTGACCAGGAACGGGAGCACGCTCCGGTAGCCCTCGAAGAACGGCTCCATGTCGACGATGAGGTCCTTCCTCACGGGCAGCCCCCGGATGGGTTCGACGGTTGCCCGGGGGACGACGTCCTGCACGAGCACCTTGCAGGCCAGCGCGTTCCGCCCGTTGATCAGCATCGCGTCCGACCCGCAGACCCCGTGCGCGCACGAACGGCGCAGCGACAGCGTGCCGTCGTGCCGCCACTTCACCTCGTGCAGCGCGTCCAGCACCCGGTCGGTGGGGTCCATCCGGACCACGAACTCGTCCCACCACGGCTGGTCCGACACCTCGGGGTTGAACCGGCGGATCCGCAGGGTCAGGTCGACCTTGGCGCCCAGGCTCCGCTCCGGACGCTCGGACGCCTCCAGGGCGTCGGCCGCGGTGGCCATCAGGCTCCGCCCTCCATCAGTACTTGCGCTCCATCGGGATGTACGGGCCCATCTTGACGGGCTTGTGCTCCAATCGGATCGAGCCGTCGTCCTGGCGGTACGCGAGCGAGTGCCTCAGCCAGTTCGCGTCGTCGCGCAGCGGATGATCCTCGCGGTAGTGCCCGCCCCTGCTTTCCGTCCGAGCGCGCGCTGCGGCCACGAGCGTGTTCGCGCAGTCCAGGAGGAACCCGAGCTCCACCGTCTCCATCAGGTCCGTGTTGTAGACGCTGCCGCGATCGCCAACCCCGACGCGGTCGTATCGCTCGCCGAGGTTCGCGAGGATCTCCTGCATCTTCCCCAGTCCCTCGTCCGTGCGCACGACGAACGCCAGGTCGAACATCCGTGCCTGGAGCTCCTCTCGGATGTCGGCGGCGTTGTCGCCGTCCTCGCGCTCCAAGATCCCGTTCAGCAGCTCCAGCGTGGGGCGCGTGGCGTCCTCGGGGAGCGGCGGGAGGTCGGCGTTCGCGGCATGCTCCGCCATGTGCACGCCGCCCCGGCGCCCGAACACCACGATGTCCAGCAGCGAGTTCGTGCCCAGGCGGTTGGCCCCGTGCACGCTGACGCACGCGCATTCTCCGGCGGCGTAGAGCCCCGGCGCCGGCGTCTCGTCGGGACCCAGGACGACCTGGCCGTCGACGTCGGTGGGGATGCCGCCCATCGCGTAGTGGGCCGTCGGCTGGATCGGCACGAGCTCCTTCGTGGGCTCGACCCGCAGGTAGACGCGCGCGAACTCCGTGATGTCAGGGAGACGCTCCTCGATGATCCTCGGATCGATGTGGCGGAAGTCGAGGTAGACGTAGTCGCCGGCCGGCCCGTCCCCCCGGCCCTCCTGCAGCTCCTGGTAGATCGCCCGCGACACGATGTCGCGCGGGGCCAGGTCCTTGATCGTCGGGGCGTAGCGCTCCATGAAGCGCTCGCCGTCGCGGTTCAGCACGATCGCGCCCTCGCCGCGCGCCCCTCGGACAGCAGGATCCCCAGCTTGTAGAGCCCGGTCGGGTGGAACTGGAAGAACTCCATGTCCTCGAGCGGGATCCCGCGACGGTAGGCGACCGCCGGACCATCGCCCGTGAGGGCGTGCGCGTTCGAGGAGACCTTGAACATCCGTCCGTAGCCGCCGGTCGCGAACAGCACGCTCTTGGCCCGGAACACGTGGAGCTCGCCCGTCGCCAGCTCGTACGCCACGACGCCCGCGGTGCGGCCGTCGCGATCGCGGAGCAGGTCGAGGCAGTAGAACTCGTTGAAGAACCGGACGTTGCGCTTCACGCACTGCTGGTACAGGGTCTGCAGGATCATGTGACCGGTGCGGTCGGCGGCGTAGCAGGCGCGCATCACGGGGGCCTCGCCGTGGTTGCGGGTGTGCCCGCCGAAACGCCGCTGAGCGATCTTGCCCTCGGGCGTGCGGTTGAAGGGCAATCCCCAGTGCTCCAGCTCGTAGATGGCGTCGACGGCCTCCTCGCACATCAGCTGGGCGGCCGGCTGATCGACGAGGTAGTCGCCGCCCTTGATGGTGTCGAACGCGTGCCACTCCGGAGAGTCCTCCTCCATGTTGCCGAGCGCCGCGCACACGCCGCCCTGGGCGGCACCGGTGTGCGAGCGGGTGGGGTAGAGCTTGGAGATCACGGCGGTCCGCACGCGCCCAGATGCCTCGATCGCCGCGCGGAGACCCGCGCCGCCGGCGCCGACGATCACCGCGTCGTAGGTGTGGGTCACGGTCATCGCGCGCGCCCCATCCTCAGACCGCGCCCGGCCACTTCGACGGATCGAACGTGAAGACGATCACCGACCCGAGGACGAAGAGCACGAACCCCAGGACGTAGAAGACCATGTTCGCCGCGAACCGGGCGCCGGCCGGCTTCACGTAGTCCAGCGTGATCACCCGGAGTCCGTTGATGCCGTGGATCAGGGCCAGGACCAGCAGCATCCAGTCCCACGTCCGCCAGAACGGGCTCTGCCAACGCAGGGCGATGAACGCGAAGTCGACGCGATCCACGCCCTCGTCGACCACGTGCATGATCAGGACGTGTCCGACCGCGAGGACCAGCAGCACCAACCCCGATATGCGCATGAACAACCACGACCAGAGCTCCAGCCCACCGACCGGACGCTCGCGCCCGGCACCCGCGGGGCGTCGCCCACCCGGGAACCCGGACGAGGCCTGTTGCGGCTCGGTCGCGGTCGCCATCAGAAGTACTCCGGAAGCAGCTCGACGATCCCCTTGCCCATGATGTAGGTGACCGGGATCATCGCGGCCACGAAGATCGCGGCGCTGGCGATGCTCAGGACACGGATGTGTTTCACGAGGCTCGGGAAGAAGTCGATCAGCAGGATCTTGGTCCCGTTGATCGCGTGGTAGAGCACCGCGGCGACCAGGCCCAGCTCGAGCAGTCGGACGATCGGGTTGTGGTACACGGAGGCGACCCGGTCGTACGCCTCCGGGCCCCACCCGACCACGGCCGTGTCGATCACGTGCGCGAACAGGAACAGGATGATCGCGACGCCGGTGACCCGGTGCGCCAGCCAGGACCATTGGCCCTCGTTGCCCATGTAGATCGGGCCGTAGTCGCTCTTGCGCTTCGTCCGGGTCGCCACGTGAGTCCTTCCAGCGTAGCGGCCGCCGGGGGCGGAGCGTCAACGCGGCGGCCGTGGGGCTCGCGCGCCCGGCGGGCCGTGTCGTCAGCGACGGCGTCGGCGCGGGAGCGGAGAAGGACGCCCCCTGGCCGGCAGCCCGCGCTCCGAACGCAGCTCGCGGGCCCAACGGGACATGGTGCGGACACGCCACGCCAGGATGCCGAGCATCACCAGGAACGCGGGGAGCAGCACGGCGCGGACCGCGTCGAACCCGATCGAGGGGACCGCGCCGGCCACTCCCACGGCGCCGAGGACCACGACGATCACGACGACCCACGCGGCCTGCCAGAGCTGGATCGCCGTGCGGACGCGGTCGGGCATCGTCGAGGCCCGCAGCCCGGCCCAGAGCGTGCGCAGGCGCCGGATGCCGATCAGCGCGGCGGCGATCGCGCCGCCGAAGCCGACGATCGCCAGGGCGAGGTCGGCGGCTTCCATGGCTCAGGCCATCCGGATGGCGACCATCACGCCTTCGCGCGTGGGAACGATGGTCGACAGGTACCGCTCGTCGGCGGCGATCAACGCGTTGTGCTCCTTGACGGCCTCGGCCGCGCCTCCGCCCTCGACGACGTTGCCCAGGCCGTAGCTCAGCACGTTGTCGCAGACGTACAACCCGCCGACCCGGATCCTGTCGCGCGCCGCCCGCCAGGCGTCCGGATAGCCCTGCTTGTCGATGTCGCAGAAGACGACGTCGAAGTGGCCGTCGAGCGACCCCAGCGTCGTGATCGCGTCGCCGACGTGGAACGTGACCGGGTCCCACGATCCGGCGCGGGTCAGGTAGCCCTGCGCGGCGCGGGCGTTCTCCGGGTCGCCGTCGGTGAGGTGGAGCTCGCCTCGCGGGCCGACGGCGCGCGCATGCCAGTAGCCGGAGTACCCGAAGCCCGAGCCGAGCTCGGCGATGCGACGGGCTCCCACCCCTCGCGCCAGCACCTCCAGGGTGACGCCGACGTTGCGTCCGACGATCGGGAACCCCCGCTCGGCGGCCTCGGCCTCCATCTGCAGGAGCACCGGCTCGTCGAACCGCTCGAGCCGCGAACGCATGTACGCATCGAACCGCGGGTCGACGATCTGCACCGGGGCACGATAACGGTGCGGGCTGGAGCGCGGCATCCATCCGTACACTCCTCGGCGATGGCCACCGTGGCATCGCAACGGCGCCGGGAGCGGCTCGGGCGTATCCTCCAGGAGGCGGACGATCCGGTCACCGGGTCCTACCTGGCCAAGCGGCTGCGCGTGAGCCGCCAGGTCATCGTGAACGACGTGGCCATCCTCCGGGCCGCGGGCCACCCGATCGTCGGCAGCCCGCAGGGCTACCTGCTCATGGACCGCGCGGGCGGTCCGACGGACGTGATCGCCTGCCCGCAGACGCGTGATCTCGGGCGACGGAAGCTGGGGATCCTGGTCGACCACGGCATCGTCGTGCTGGACGTGATCGTGGAGCACTCGGTCTACGGCGAGATACGCGCCAACCTGATGCTCGAGTCCCGTGACGACGTCGAGCGCTACGCACGGATGCTCGAGAACAGCGGGCAGGCACCGCTGTCCGCGCTGACGGGCGGCGTCCATCTCCACACGGTGCGCGCTCCGAACCCCGACGCGCTCGAGGCCGCCAAGCGCGAGCTCCGCCGGGCGGGTCTCTTGGTCGAGGACTGACGTGCCGGAGGGACGGCGGACCGATCCCGGCATCGAGCTCCGGCCCGTCTACACCCGGGACGACCTCGAGGGCTCCGATCCCGCGCAGCGGCTCGGCCTGCCGGGAGAGTTCCCCTTCACGCGCGGCGTGTATCCGGACATGTATCGCGCGCGCCTGTGGACGATGCGGCAGTACGCGGGGATGGCCACGGCGGACGAGACGAACCGCAGGTTCCGGTACCTGCTGGATCAAGGCCAGACGGGGCTCTCGGTGGCCTTCGACCTGCCGACCCAGATGGGGTTCGACTCGGATCACCCGCGGGCGGAGGGCGAGGTGGGCAAGACCGGCGTCGCGATCGACACCCTGGACGACATGCGCCGGCTGTTCGAGGGGATCCCGCTCGATCGCGTGACGACCTCCATGACGATCAACGCGACCGCCCCGATCCTGCTGCTGCTCTACGAGCTGGTGGCGCAGGAGCAGGGGGTCCCGCCCGACGCGATCGGGGGAACGGTCCAGAACGATCTCCTGAAGGAGTACGCGGCGCGCGGGACCTACATCTACCCGCCGCTGCCGTCGATGCGGCTGACGACGGATCTGTTCGCCTACTGCGGCGAGCGCATCCCACGCTGGAACACGATCTCGATAAGCGGCTACCACATGCGCGAGGCCGGGGCGACCGCCGCTCAGGAGATCGCGTTCACCCTGGCGAACGCGATCGCGTACGTGCGCGCGGCGATCGAGGCAGGGCTGGAGGTGGATGCCTTCGGGCCGCGCCTGTCCTTCTTCTTCGCGTGCCACATGACCTTCTTCGAGGAGATCGCGAAGTTCCGGGCCGCGCGGCGCATGTGGGCGCGGATCATGACCGAGCGGTTCGGCGCCAGGGATCCGCGCAGCGCCATGCTCCGCTTCCACACCCAGACGGGCGGCGCGACGCTCACGGCCCAGCAGCCCCGGAACAACATCGTCCGCACCGCGCTCGAGGCTCTGGCCGCGGTGATCGGCGGGACCCAGTCCCTGCACACGAACTCGTTCGACGAGGCTCTCGCCCTGCCGACCGAGCACGCCGTGACCATCGCCCTGCGCACGCAGCAGGTGATCGGGTACGAGACCGGCGTGGCGAACGTTGCGGACCCGCTGGGTGGCGCCTACCTGGTGGAGGCGCTCACGGATGAGCTCGAGGAGCGGGCGTCGGGATACCTCGACCGCATCGAGAGGATGGGCGGGGCGATCGGGGCGATCGAGTCGGGCTTCTATCAGGACGAGATCCACGAGGCCGCGTTCGCGATCCAACGGGGCATCGAGACCGGCGAGCGGGTCGTGGTCGGCGTGAACCGCTTCGTCGACGACGACGAGACCTCGGTTCCCCTGCAGCGCGTCGGTGAGGCCCAGGCCGCCGGCCAGATCGAGCGACTGCGGGCGTTCCGGGCCGGGCGTGACGCCGACGCCGTCGGGCGCGGGCTGGAGCGGGTCGGCGCCGCCGCGGTCACCACGGCGAACCTGCTGCCGCCCATGCGCGAGGCGCTCAGGACCGGTGCGACGCTCGGCGAGGTCTCGGACGTGCTGCGAGGGGTCTTCGGCGAGTACCGCTCGACCCACTAGTCCGACTCGGACTAGAGGAGCGCGGACGCCGCGTGGACGACGGCGACGAGCCCCGCGACCGCGATCAGCGCGCCGGCGCCGCGCACGGCCGCGGTCGGTCGCGTCCGCGCGACGGCGAGGACGACGCAGGCCAGGCCGACCGCCAGCTCGACGCTCGCCGTGAAGGCGTCCATGCCCGCGACCCTACCCGCGGTCCGGCCGCCGCACGCCCGGCGGGTAAGCTCCGGCGCACGATGGACGTCGCGGTGATCGGGGGGACCGGGGAGGAGGGTTTCGGGCTCGCGCTGCGGCTCGCGGCGGCCGGTCACCACGTCACGATCGGTTCTCGCGACGCGGGGCGGGGGAGCGCCGCCGCCGCCGAAGCCGTCCGGATCTCCGGCGGCGCCATCGACGGGACGACCAACGCGGAGGCCGCGGCGGCGGCTCCCGTCGTCATGTTCACGGTCCCGTTCGCCGGGCAGGCGGACATCTACCGGTCCGTCAAGGACGCGATCGCGACGGGGACGATCGTGATGGACGCGACCAGCCCGCTCGCCACGGCCGTGGGCGGGAAGCCGTGGCAGGTCGTGCGTCCCTGGCACGGGTCGGCGGCGGAGCAGGCGGCCGCGATCCTGCGCGACGGCGTGCGGACGGTCGCCGCGTTCCACACGATCGCGGCCCACGCCCTTCGGGACCTGGCGACGCCACTGGACAGCGACGTGCTGGTCTGTGGCGACGACGCCGAGGCCAAGGCCACGATCGGCGCGCTGATCGAGGACGTCCCCTCGCTCCGCTGGGTGGACTGCGGTCCGCTCGCGACGGCACGGATCGCGGAAACGATGACCGCCCTGCTCGTCTCCGTGAACCGCGCGTACCGGGTGCGCGACGCCGGCTTCCGGATCACCGGCCGCCACGCATGGGGGGACCCGCGCGCGTGAGCTGTCCCGGACGGCTCGTGCCGATCGACGACACCGAGCTGTGGGTGGTGGAGCGCGGCGATCCGGGCGCGTTCCCGCTGCTGACGATCCACGGCGGGCCGGGCCTCGACCATCACGGGTTCGCGGACTACCTGGATCCGCTGACCGAGCGCGGCGTGCGGCTGGTCCTGCTCGATCTCCGCGCGAACGGCCGTTCGCCGGCGACACCGGAGACGACCTGGACGCTCGAGCGGCACGCACAGGACGTCGTGATGCTCGCGCGGGCGCTACGGCTCGGCCGGTACGGGGTCCTCGGCCACTCCTACGGCGCGTTCGTCGCGCTGCAGGCCGCGGTGGACTACCCGGGGATGGCTGCCGCCACGGTCGTGTCCGGCGGGATCCCATCGATGCGCTTCCTGGCCGCGGTGCGGGCGAACCTCGCCGCGTTCGAGCCGGTGGAGCTCCGCGAACGGGTCACGAGATCGTGGGAGCGGGAGCCCACGGTGCGCACGGCCGAGGACGTGGCGGAGCTGATGGCGGAGCAGCTCCCGTTCCACTTCGCGGACCCGCTCGACCCCCGGATCGCCGAGTACGACGAGCGGACGAAGGACACGGTCTTCGCCCCGGACGTGCTGCGGAAGCTCTCGGCCGAGGGCTACGGCGGGATCGAGGTCGAGGACCGCCTGGGGGACGTGCTCGGCCCCGTCCTGGTGTTGACCGGACGTCACGACCGCACGTGCGCCGTGGAGGCGGCGGAGGCGATCGCCGCCGGGATCGGGGACGCCCGGCTCGAGATCCTCGAGGCGAGCGGGCACATGACGTTCGTGGAGGAGCCGGAGCGGTACCTCGAGGTGGTCGCGGGGTTCCTCGACGAGGTGCGTGGCTCGGCCGCCGCCTAGTCGATGACGGCCAGCACCTGGCCGGTCTCGACGACCTGGCCGGCGCGGATCGGCAGCTCGGTGACCTCGCCGTCGCGCGTCGAGGCGATGTGGTTCTCCATCTTCATCGCCTCGAGGATGCACACGACCTCGCCGGCGCGGATCTCCTGGCCCTTCTCGACCAGGACCTTCAAGATCGTGCCCTGCATCGGCGCGCGGATCTCGCCGTGGACGTGCTCGCCGCCGTGGGCGCTGGAGCTGGTGGGGGCCCGCGGCGCCACCTCCCGTCGCTCGTCGAAGATCCGGACCGGGACGCGGCGTCCGTCGACCTCGACCAGGATGTCGGCCGGCCGCCCCTCCACCCCGGGAGCCGGCGGTTGCAGGTCGAGCCCGGCCGGGAGATCCGCGTTCGCGAGCGCGCCCTCGAGCCACGTGGTGGTGTGCGCCGACGTCCGGAACGCCTTCGTCCCCAGGATCCACCGGTGGAGCGGGATCGTGGTCGGCACGCCCTCGACCACGTACTCGTCCAGCGCGCGGAGCATCCGTAGGCGGGCGTGCTCGCGGTCCTCGGCCGAGACGATCAGCTTCGCGAACATCGAGTCGTAGTCGCCGGGGATGTCGCGGCCGGCGGCGACGCCGGCGTCGACGCGGACGAAGGGCCCGCCGGGCTCCTCGTAACGCGTCACGCGGCCGGGTCCGGGGAGGAAGTTGCGGGCCGGGTCCTCGGCGTTGATCCGGCACTGGATCGCGTGCCCGCGCGGCGCGGGATCGAGCCGGAGCCGCTCGCCGAGCGCGACGGCGATCTGCAACGCGACCAGGTCGTAACCGGTGACGGCCTCGGTGACGGTGTGCTCGACCTGCAGCCTCGTGTTCATCTCGAGGAAGTAGAACGAGCCGTCCTCGTCGACGATGCACTCGACCGTGCCGGCGTTGACGTAGCCCGCCGCGTGCGCGAGGGAGATCGCCGCCTCGGCGAACCGCGTCCGCATCGCCTCGTCCATCACGAGCGAGGGGGTCTCCTCGATCAGCTTCTGGTGCCGGCGCTGCACCGAGCAGTCGCGCTCGCCCAGGAACACGACGTTGCCGTGCGTGTCCGCGATGATCTGCGCCTCGACGTGGTGGGCGTGCTCGACGTAGCGCTCCAGGAAGACCTCGGGCCGACCGAAGTACGACCGCGCCTCACGCGCGGCCCGCCGGAGCGCCTCCTCGAGGTGCTCCCCGTCGCGGACCACGTGCATCCCCTTGCCCCCGCCGCCGAACGCCGCCTTCACGACGAGCGGGTAGCCGATCCGTTCGGCCTGCTTCCGCGCCTGGCGCAGGTCGACCGCCTCGGGGGTGCCCGGGACGATCGGGACTCCGCTGCGGTCGGCGACCCGACGGGCGGTCGCCTTGTCGCCCATCAGCTCGATCGCGTCGGCTCCGGGACCCACGAACGTGAGTCCGGCGTCCGCGACCGCCGCGGCGAACTGCGCCCGCTCGGCCAGGAACCCGTACCCCGGGTGGATCAGGGTCGCGCGCGAGCGGCGGGCCGCCTCGAGCACCGCGGGGATCGAGAGGTAGGACTCCGACGCCAGGGCCGGCCCGATCCGGTACGCGTCGTCCGCCATCCCAACGTGGAGGGCGTCGCGGTCGGCGTCGGAGTAGATCGCGACCGTGGGGAGCCCCAGCTCGCGGCACGTCCGGATGATCCGGACGGCGATCTCGCCCCGGTTCGCGATCAGGATCCGCTGTTTCGTCGCCACGGCTGGCTCGCGATAATCGGCTTCCGTCGGGAGGGAGTCAAACCTTTGCTATCGGCCGCTGACCTGGGGCGCGCGCTCGCCGCGATCGGCGTGGACGCCCCCGTGCGCTTCGACGAGGTTACCGGCTCGACGAACGCGACCGCCCTGGGCCTGGCGGCGGGGGGCGCTCCCGAGTGGACGCTGGTCGCGGCCGGGCACCAGACCGAGGGGCGGGGCCGCCTCGGACGCCGATGGATCGACCGGGCCGGCGGGGGGTCGCTGCTGGTCTCGGTCGTGCTCAGGCCGCCGTTCGACCCCGAGGCGGCCGGGCTGCTGCCGCTGCTGGCGGGCGCCGCGATGGCGGAGGCGGCCTCGGCGCTGGGTCCCGGCGGGCCGCCGGTCCGGTGCGAGTGGCCGAACGACCTCGTGCGCGACGGCGGGAAGGTCGGCGGGGTCCTCGTCGAGGCCGTGGTCGAGGGGAGCGCGATCCGCCACGCCGTGGTCGGCGTGGGCGTCAACCTCGAAGGCCCCTCCGAGGAGCCCCGCGCCCGCGGGCTTGGGCCCGTCGATGCGGGCGCGCTGCTCACCGCCTTCCTGCAACGGTTCGCCGCCCGGTACCGCTCCGCGCCGGACGTGTTCGGCCGGGCGGTCCCGGACGCCTGGCGCGCCGTGTCGGCGACCCTGGGGCATCCGGTCGAGGTGGAGCGGCTCGACGGGTCGACGGCTCGCGGCACCGCGGTCGACGTGGACCCGCGAGGGGCGCTCGTCGTGCGGACCGCCGATGGGGACGTCGTGGTCTCGTCGGGCGAGGTCCGCCGGGCCGGGGCGATCGGGGCCCGGCGGTTGCTGGCGACGACGGCCCGCGGTAGCGTCCGCTCGCGATGGGGTTCCCGACACGACTGCTGGTCCCGGGGAGGAGCTTCGTCCTCGACCTGCGCCCGCACTGGATCGCGCTGGCCGTGGCCGCGCTGGTCGCCGTGATCGAGGTTGCGGTCGCGATCTGGCTCTTCACCCTGATCGACGGCCTGAGCTGGCTGATCCTGCTGGTCCTCGCGGTCGCGTTGATCGCCTATCCGATCCGGCGGCTCGTGTGGTGGCTGACGTCGCACTTCGTCGTGACGACCGACCGGATCATCCACCGCGAGGGCTGGTTCGCGAAGCGGTCGATGGACATCCCGTACGAGGCCGTGAACGACGTGCGGTTCAACCAGACCGTCTTCGAGCGGATCATCGGGGCGGGGTCGCTGATCATCCACTCCGCGTCCGAGGCCGGTCGCCAGGAGTTCCGGGCGATCCGTCATCCGGAGGACGTGCAGAAGGCCATCTACCACGAGCGGGAGAAGAACCAGCAGCGAGCGTTCAACCCGCGCGCCACGGCGCCCGGTCCGTCCTCGCCCGTGGCTCCGCCGGGGGCGGCGCCCTCGGTCGTGACCGAGCTCGAGCGTCTCGCGGACCTGCGCGCCAAGGGCGTGCTGACCGAGGAGGAGTTCCAGGCCCAGAAGGCCCGGATCCTGGGACAGGCCTAGCCGCGGGAGCCGTCGCTCCCGCCCTCGGTCCCCCCGTCGGTCCCCGAGAGCAGCAGCACGACGTCGCCGCTCGCGAGCGTCTCCGACGGCGCAGGGCTCGTCACGACCCGCCCGTCGGCTCGTCGGATCGCGAGCACCGGCGCCCCGGCCGCCGTCACGGAGCGCGACAGGAGCGGGGAGTCCGGACCGATCAGCCGCTCCTCGACCCGCAGGGATCGCTCGCCCAGCGAGCCCGCCTCGAGCGGGTCGACGACCTGCGGGCGCAGCGCCATCAGCGCCATGTGCCGTCCGCTCGTCACGAACGGCGATACGACGCGGTCCGCGCCGGCGCGTTCCAGGCGCGACTCCGACCCGGGCTCGGACGCCCTGGCGACGATCATCAGGCCGGCGTTCAACGATCGCGCCATCAGCGTGATGTAGACGTTGGTCGCGTCCGAGTCGACGGCGCACATGAGCCCGGCGGCGCGCTCCACCCCGGCCGCGCGCAGCACCGGCTCGAGCGTCGGGTCGTCGACGATGAAGGCGACGCCGTCGGCCTCCATCCGCTCGCGCAGGTCCTCCTTCGGGTCCACCACGACGAACGGCGTGCCCTCGCGGGTGAGCTCCCGGGCGACGGCCCGTCCCACGCGCCCGTACGCACACACGATGAAGTGGTCGCGAAGCCCTCGATCCGTCGGTCCATCCTCCGCCTCCTCAGCCGCTGCAGCGTGCCGCCCTCGGCGATCAGGCTCGCGACGAGCGTGATCGAACCGAGCGCCACGCCCACCCCGAGCACGATCAACGCGATCGTGAACACCCGCCCGCCGGTGTCGAGCGGACGCACCTCGCGATACCCGACCGTCGTTAGGGTCATCACCGTCATGTAGACCGCGTCGAGGAACGACCAGCCCTCGAGCGACATGTAGCCGACGATCCCGAAGACCACCACGGCCGCCAGCGCGAGGGCCGCCCAGCGCAGGCGCTGCCAGATGCCGACCGGCGGTCGGGAAGCCATGCGTCGCACGCTACCCCGCGCCGCCTTGCCCGTGCCAGCCCCGGGGGCCCCGCCCCGGCGGGTACCATCCGGCCATGCCGGTGGTCGGGATCGATCACGTCTACTACTGGACCCGCGACATGGATGCCTCGGTCGCGTTCTACCGCGACGTGGTCGGCCTGCCGCTCGTGCGCCGCAGCGGCGACGCCTGGGCGGAGTTCGACGCCGGGCCGGTCCGCATGGCGCTGCACGGGACCGACGAGCAGCCGCCGGCGAGCGGCACGGCGGTGTTCCGCGTGGACGACCTGGACGGCGAGCGCGCCTCGCTCGAGTCGCGCGGGGCGACCTTCGACGCGCACGTCGGCGAGGTGGAGGGGTTCGCGCGGTTCGCGACGTTCCGTGACCCCGACGGGAACCCGGTCCAGCTGATCGAGTACCGGCACGGGTGAGCCAGGCCACCTGCCCCCGCTGCGGCGAGCCCCTGCCCCCCGACGCCAAGTTCTGTCCGAACTGCGGGGCCCCGGTCTCGGTGCCGCTCGCCTCCGAGCGGCGGATCGTCACCGTGGTGTTCGTCGACCTCGCCGACTCGACGGGTCTCGCCGCGCGCCTGGACCCCGAGCGCTTCCGCGAGGTGCTGGCCGCGTTCCACGGCATGGTCGCCGGTGAGATCACGTGGCTGCGCGGACGCGCCGAGAGCTACATCGGCGACGCCGTGCTCGGGGTGTTCGGGATCCCCACGTCGCACGACGACGATGCCGTACGGGCGATCCGGGCGGCGCTCGCGATCGTGGAACGGAGCGGGCGCCTCGGCAAGGAGCTGGGGCTGCCGGCGCCGATGCGCGTGAGGATCGGCGTGAACACCGGCCCGGTCGCGGTGGGCACCGCCACCGACCGGAACCTCGTGATCGGATCGGAGGTGAACGTCGGCGCGCGGCTCCAGCAGGGTGCGGAGCCGGGCGAGGTCCTCGTCGGTCCGACGACGCGCGAGCTCGCCCGCCACGCGGTCGAGTTCGGCCCCGTCAAGCTGATCGCGGCGAAGGGGTTCGAGGCGGAGATCCCGGTCTGGCCCGTGATCGGGCTCGCCCCGCGCTCGACGCGTTCCGCGATCCCGTTCGTCGACCGCCGGCGCGAGGTCGCGCTCCTGCAGGAGACGTTCGCGCGCGCGAGGGACCGGGAGCGAGCGCACCTGGTCACGCTCCTCGGCGAGCCCGGCATCGGCAAGAGCCGAGTGATCGAGGAGTTCCTGCACGGTGTCGAGGGAGCGACGGTGCTCACCGGCCGCTCGAGCGCGTTCGAGGAGGACGTCACCTTCTGGCCGATCGCGCAGATGATCTACCAGCAGATCGGCGAGGATCCCGACGCGCCGACGCCGCGCGTGCTGGAGGCCCTGCGCGACGCCGCCGGCGCGTGGGCGGAGCCCGGGGAGGCCGACAGGGTCGCGCACCGCCTGTCGCTCGCGCTCGGCGAGGGAGAGGCCGGGACCGAGGAGAACCGGTACCACGCGGCGGAGGTCCGACTCGGCGTGCGGGCGATGGTGCAGGGGCTGGCCGCCGCCGGTCCGGTGGTGCTGGTCTTCGAGGACATGCACCGGTCGGACCCCCTGCTGCTGGACCTCGTCGAGCAGCTCATGTACGACGCCCGGAGGCTGCCGCTGCTGGTGGTCGGGGCCGCGAGGGGCGAGCTGCTGACGGAGCGCCCCGGCTGGACCGGGGGCCTGCCGGACGCGGTGACGCTCTGGGTGGAGCCCCTCACGCAGGACCAGGCGACCGAGCTCGCCCGCGAAGCGGGCGAGCTCGGTCCAGACGAGGCCCGCCGGGTCGCCGTCCACGCGGGCGGCCACCCGCTGTTCATCATCGAGATCACGGGCCTGGACCGCGACGTCGGCCGGCAGGGACGGGGGCGAACCACCCCGCGGGCGCTGCCGCCGACGGTCCAGGCGGTGGTCGCCGCGCGCCTGGACGAGCTGACCGCGGCCGCGCGCGAGCTGGTCAGGCGGGCGTCGGTCTTCCCGGGCGGCCGGTTCGACCTGCGCGACCTCGAGATCGTGACCGAGCCGCGCAAGGGGCTGCTGGAGGAAGCGGAGGATCGGGAGATCCTGGTCCGCGACCCCGACCGCGCCGGCGTCTGGCGGTTCCGCGGCGACGTGTTCCGCGACGTCGCTTACGAGACGCTCGCGAAGCGCGAGCGGCAGCGGCTGCATCTGCGCGTCGCGAACCGGCTCTCCCGCGAGGCGACGCGCGACCGGTACCCGAGGACGATCGCCTACCACCTGGAGCAGGCGGCGATGGCCTCGCTGGACCTGAACCCGCGCGACCGCGCGCTCGCCGAGCGCGCGGTCGCGGCGCTGGCGAGCGCCGGCGACATCGCGCGGCGGCGCATGGAGTCCCGGGCGGCCGTGGACCTGTACGAGCGCGCGCTGGCGCTCGCGGGTCCGGAGGAGGACCGGGGCGACCGGGAGGCGCTGATCCTGGCGAACCTCGGCGAGTCGCGCTACTGGCTGGGCGAGTTCGACGACGCGGAGGCGACCCTGAGGAGGGCGCTGGACGTCGGCGGGGACGGCAGCGACCTCGTCCGGGCCAAGGCGTCGCGGTTCCTCGGCGACATCACGCTCACGATCCGCGGCGACGAGCCGGAGGCCGCGGAGCTGTTCGACGGGGGGCTCGCGGCGGCGCGGCGACTCGGGGACCCGACGACCCTGGCCCGCGTGCTGCTGATGGCGGCCTGGGTCCCGTACTGGCGCAACGACCTGCCGGGCTCCCGATCGATGTTCCGGGAGGCCCTCGCCGTCGCGCGCGGCACCGAGGCGCCCGATCCCCTGTCCGAGGTGCGCGCGCTCCTCGGTCTGGCGTCCGTGATCTCGATCGACGACGACGAGCGGCAGGCGCTGACCTGCGCGAAGGAGGCCCTCGCGATCGGCCGCGCCGCCGGCCAGGAGTTCTCGGTGGCGACGGCCGAGGAGAAGGTGGCGGCCTCGCTCAGGCGCATGGGCCGGCTCGACGAGGCGCTCGCGCACGCGGAGCGGGCGGTCGCCGGGCAGCGCGAGCTGGGCGCCAGATGGGAGGCGGCGAGCGCGCTCGGCGAGCGCGCCCAGATCCTGCACGCGACCGGGCGCCTGGAGGAGGCCGAGCGCGAGCTGCGCGAGGTCGTACGGATCTGCCACGCGCTCAGGGAGCGCTCGCTCCTGGCGTGGGCGGTCGCCGAGCTCGCCTCGGTCGAGGCGATGCGCGGGGACACGGTCGCGGCGCGTCAGACGCTGGAGGATCCGGCGGCGCGGGCCGCCACGACCGAGCCCGGCGCGGAGGCGGCCCTGGCGCGCGCGGAGGCGGTCGTCGCGTGGATGGAGGGGGACCGGGACGTCGCGCTGGCCCGCTCGCTGGCCGCGATCGAGGCGCGCCCGCCCGCCCACGTCAACGAGCGCGCGGCCGAGGTGTGGTGGACCGGGCGGCTGTTCGGGCGTCACGCGGTCGGCGGGGGGGAGGCCCTCGAGGCGGCCCGGGCCACCCTCGACGCGCACGCGTGGCGGCAGGCCCTGGCCGAGCCGGAGGCCCTGCTCGGGCTCGATGGTTGAATCGGCCCCCGGCGCGGGGGAGGCTGTCCCGGCCGGCGGGTTGGCGCCGCGGGCGTCTTCCGGCAGGCTATGGGAGCTCGATGGCCAGGTTCTCGAAGCGCTTCCCCGGCTCGCTCCGCTTCGGGGCCGTCGCGATCGCCGTGCTCGCGGTCGCCGGTCTCGTGCCGCTGCATGCCACGGCGGTGCCCTCGGCGGATGAGGTCCGTGAGGCCAAGGCCCAGGTCATCCAGCTCCGGAACGAGGTCAGGGCCGCCTTCGGCCGCCTGGACGAGATCTCGGCGCGCGCCGACGCGCTGGCGATCGTGCTCGATCGCGAGACGGCTCGCTACGAGCTGATCACCTCGAAGCTGCTGGCCACCCAGCGGGATCTCGGCCGGGCCCGCGAGCGTTACGAGGGCATCGTCGCCCTGCTGAACGAGCGGGCGCGGCAGGCGTTCATCAACGGGCCGGGCACGGGCCTCGAGTTCCTGCTGGGCGCCACGTCGTTCACCGACCTGTCCGACCGTCTGGAGTTCATCGAGGTCGTCGCGCAGACCGACGCCGATCTGGCCACCGAGGTCCAGAACACCAAGAACGCCCTGGCTGCCAGGGAGGACGACCTCGAGGCGCTGCGCGCCGACCAGCGGGCCGTCGTGCGGCGGCTCGATGCGAAGAACGACGAGCTGAACCGGGCGCTCGCCGAGGCGCAGCGGATCTACGACGAGATCGCGGCCAAGAGGGCGGAGGCGGAGCGGTACGCGAAGAAGCTCTCGAAGGAGCGTCAACGCTGGATCCGGAACCAGTTCACCGGCGGGAGCCCGCACGCGAGCGTGGCGATGCCGCCCGGCTGGGCGGGGACGTTGGAGGTCTGTCCGCTGGGGGGCCCCCGCGCATTCGGGGACGGGTTCGGGGCGCCCAGGTACGCGGGCGGCTACCACCTGCACGCCGGCGTCGACGTCCTCGCGGCCCTCGGGACCCCGATCCTGGCGCCGTTCGACGGCACCGCGCGGGCATCCCAGAACACGCTCGGCGGCCTCGCCGTCTACGTCTACGGCGCGAGGGGCTACGTGTACAACGCGCACCTGTCCGCCTACTCGGACGCCTCGAACGGACCGGTCCAGGCGGGCGACGTCATCGGCTACGTGGGCAGCACGGGCGACGCGGGCTCGATCAACCACGACCATTTCGAGTTCCATCCGAACTCGATCCCAGCGAGCTGGCCGGTCAGCTACTACGGATACTCCGTGGTCGGCAACGCCCTCAACCCGTACCCGCTGCTGGTCGACGCCTGCGGGTAGCCCGGGGACCCGGCTAGCGCCGGCGGGATGTACGTCCGCCGGACCGGGGTGAGCGGGACGAGCCGGCCGAGGAGCGGCTCCGCAGGATGAGCCCGGCTCCCACCAGCCCGACGCAGACCGCCGCGACCAGCAGCCCCAGCGCGATCGTCCTGCTGCTCCCGTTCCCGCCGCCCGGCGCCACGCTCGGCGACGGCGCCCCGAGCTCGCCGACGACCTGGACGTAGCCGAGCGTCGGCACCGGTCCCTCCGCCTGCTGCAGGGCGTGGCTGTCGGTCCCCTCCTGGACGGTCCAGGTCCGCCCGTCCTCCGAGGTCGCCAGCCGGTGGTTCGGCGACTGGAGCTCGGCGGTGACCGGGTAGACGAGGAACGTGTCGATCGGCGCCAGCAGACCCTCGACCGGCCGGCCGTCCGGCACGTACGTGGCGCGGAGCCGGTAGGCGTTGCCGAACACGGTCAGGCCGTCCGGAGCGGCGCCGAGCGTGGCGGGGTCGACGGGGTCGACCCGCAGACGCACCTGGACCTGGCCCGGGCTCGTGGGGAACGCGCCGTCGGGCAGGATGAACGTCGCCTGGTTGTCCGACAGCACGAACGTCGCCGCCTCCGATCCGGCGGGACCGAGGGTGACGTCGAACCGGCCGGAGCTGGGCGGCTGGTTCGTCGCGGCCAGCTCGGGCGGCGGGGTGACCCACCTGTAGGGGGCGAGCGGACCGAGGCCGTCGAGCATCGGGCCGCGCGCGAGCGGGCTGAGCTCGGCGGAGGCGATCGCGAGGGCGACGTACGCGAGCACCGCCGCGGCGCCCGATACGGCGACGGCGCGACGGCTCACGGGCACTCGCTCGCGACGCGGCCGCTCACCAGGCGTCGTCGTAGGTGGTCGGGTCGATGGGGTCGCCGGCGAACCCCGGGGGCCAGATGACGGCGGCCCGCCCGGGCGCGACCCATTCCCAGATGACGCTGGCGGCCGCGAGGTTGTCGCCCGCCCCGGGCGTGCCGAGCGCGCCGAAGCGCAGGCCGCTCCCGTTGGGCAGGCTCCTCGGCGGGAGGTCGGTGGCCCGCGCCGCATCCGCGACGTCCGACGCCGCGAGCGTCGGCGCCGCCCGCAGCACCTCGGCGAACAGCGCCCACGCGGCGGAGAACCCGGCCAGGGCCGCCGGGCTCATGTCCGCGCCCCAGCGCTCGTGGTAGGCGGCGTTGGCCCGCTCCAGCAGGGCGGCGGCCCGCGGGCGCAGGCCGCTCGGATCGATCGACGTGGCGGACGGCTTGTCCGAGGCGAACACGCCGACGGCCTGCTCGCCGAGCGTCTGGCCGAACGCCGGCATGCAGTAGCTGGACGAGGTGCCGATGTTCGCGACCAACGGAACGTCCTGACGCACGAGCTCGCGGCGGAGCGCGATCGCGTCCTCCAGGTACGCCGACACGAACAGCACGTCCGGCCGGGCCGCGGCGATCCGGTGAACGAGCGCGCGCATGTCGACGGTGCGGTAGTCGTAGCCGAACGACCCGGCGAGCCGCAGGGAGCGCTCGCGGATCGCGTCGATGGCGCCGCGCGCCACCGAACGCCCGTACACGTCGTCCACGAACGACACGGCGTAGCGCAGGGTGGTCGGATCGAGGTCGCGCGAGGGCGCCAGCTCGTCGGCCACGTACGCGATCGCCGCGCGGCCCAGGACGCCGCCCGTCGGCGGGACACGGAACGTGAGACCGCCGCGGTCGGCGGCGGGAGGGAGCATCCCCACCGCGCCCGTCTCCCAGAACAGCATGCCGCGCGAGGCCGCCGCCGCCGCGGCCGGCGCGGAGATCGTGCTCCCGTAGCTCCCCAGGACGAGGTCGATCCCGTCCTCGTCGAGCTGCTCGACCGCGCCGGGAGCGGCGTCGGCCCCCGGGACGTCGATCGAGGTCAGCTCGATCGGGCGGCCCCCGACGCCGCCGTCGGCGTTGACGAGGTCCGCGGCTAGAAGGACGCCGCGGTGCTCGTCGATACCGCCGTCGCCCTGGGTCCCCGAGAGCGGGTACAGGGCGCCGACGCGGACGGGCGAAGGGCCGGCGTCGCCCGAGCAGCCCGAGGCCAGCAGGGCGAGCCCGGCGACGATCCCCACCGCGCGCTTCACCTGAGCGACACCGCCAGCACGTTCGCCAGGCCGTGCGTCGCCGCGGGCACCGTCCACGTGCCGGATGCCCAGCGCTGCCAGGAGAGCAGGAGCCCGGCGCCCAGATCGACGGGGAGCGCCGAGGTGCCGTACAGCGGCAGGTGGAGCAGGGCGAACGCCGCGGCGGTCGCCGCGACCGCGACCGCGGGGCCGATCGGCTCCAGCCAGCCGTACAGGGCGCGCCGGAACAGCGCCTCCTCGGCGACGGCGGCAAGCAGCGCGAGCGGGAGCGCCCACGGTCCGAGCGGGGCCGGCGCGACGGGGGCGACGGCCGCGGTCGTGATCAGCACGGCCCCCGCGCCCACCGCCAAGACCACCGCGGGGCGCGTCCGTGCGGTCGAGGCCGGTACGGGCGCCCGGAGCGCGACGAACGCGATCGCGACGAACAGCATCGCGAGAGCGAGGACGCGTGTCTCCGAGGGGAGCGTCAGGATCGACGACCGCAGCAGCAGCCCGATCAGGCCGAGCACGGCCACGACCCCGGCCGGCGCGCCCCGGAGGGAGCCGGCCGTCCATGCGCGATGCGCGAGGCTCCGGGTCGTCACGACGCGGAGCCTACCCCGACGTCTCGAAGGACACCGCCGCGATCACCCTCGGGTCGAAGGGCGCGTGATCGCTCGCGACGAACTCGATCTTCAGCAGGTGCTGTCCGGGGGCGACGTCGTCGATCGTCTGCCGGAGGCCGGAGGTCATCGAGATCAGCTGGTCGTCCAGGATCACGTGCAGGTGCCCCTCGTCGGGGACGATGTCGGTCGACGTGGCCTGGACGATCTCCGCGCCCTGGAGGTCGGCCTCCACCTCGACCGTGCTGCCCTCGATCACCTGGCCGTTCGTCGGGGAGACGATCGAGAGCCGGGCGGTGCTGGCCGGTCGGGGCCCGGAGGCCGTGGGCATCCCCGACGGGCCGGAGCCGTGGGTCATGCCGGACATGCCCGTCGGGCTGGTCGTGCCGGTCGTGCCGGAGCCGCCCTCATCGCCGCAGCCGGCCAGCGTGAGCGCGGCGACCACGAGGACGGCGATCCATCGCGTCCGTCGTCCCGTCCCCGAAGGCGTGCGTCGCATCGCGCTCACTCTACCCGGCGCCTCCGACGGCTCATGACGACACCGTCTGCTCGAACGCGGCGGTCAGGGAATCGCCGGCTCGCGTGTCCGCCACGACGACGAAGCTCCAGGGGCCCTGGGTCAGCTCCACCGGCGTGACGAAGTGCCCCGGCGAGAACCGCTCCGGCGTGAGCGTCAGCGGCGCGCCCTCGGGCGGGACCGCGACGACGCGCAGCTCTCGCAGCGGGAGCTCGTCGCCGTCGGCGTCGAACGCCGTGAGGTGGAGCTGACCTGGTCCCGGCACGTCCGGGTCGAGGTAGAGCTGGAGCTGCCGGCCATCCGGGAACGAGATCGCGTGGACCGTCGGCTGACCGGGGACCGAGGAGACCCGATCCCGCTGGCCCGGATCCGGCACGACGACGTTCAGCGGGATCTCGCTCCCCTCGCCCCCCCGCTGGATCGAGGCGGTTACGACCCACGCCCCGGGGACGGACAGCTGCGACCCGTCGGCCGTCCATGCGTCGCCCCGGAGCGCGAGCTCCAGCTGCGAGGTCGGGATCTGCGGCCGGCTCGGGGTGTCGAAGCGCAGCGCCGCCCGGTCGACCGACAGGGGCTCCCCGGTGTCGTGCTCGAGGACCTGCAGCGCGAAGCGGTTCGGACCCGGTTCGCCTGGGCCGATGGTGAGGCGCACACGCATCGTCGTGGCGAAGTCAGCGCCCTCGACGACCAGGCGCGGCGGGGCCGGAGGCGTGGGCGCGGCGGGGGGCTCGGGCGGCAGCGACGTGAGCACTCCGGTCAGCGCGAACACCCCCACCGCGCCGACGAGCTCGATCGCCATCAGCCGCCGCAGCGGCCCCGGCCGCTCGTGCAGTCGTGGGATCGTGCGGTACCGGTTCCAGGCGCCGAGCGCGATCACGCCCGCCACCACGGCGATCTTCGCGACAAGGGTCGTCCCGTACGGCGTCTCGAACGCCCGGAGCCACCAGCCGACCCCGCCGAGCTCGTTCGCCGCCCGGATCGCCCCGGTCGCGACGACCACCAGGAGCGCGTAGCCCGCCAGGCGCGAGTAGCGGCGGACGGCCTCGACGACCGGCCGGCCGTCCCGCCGGGACAGCATGAACCCGAGCACGAGGGCCAGGCCGCCGATCCAGATGCCCATGGCCAGGAAGTGGATCCACTGGAGCCCGACCTGGATCCAGGGCGGCGACGCGGTCGCCGCGTGACCCCCATCGGCCCGCATCAGCATGGCCGCCCCCGCCGCGCCGCCCGCCAGGAGCAGCGTGACGGCGCCGGGCACGAACGCCGCGACGGCGGCGATCGCCGCCGTGACCGCCGCGGCCACGACGACGCGCAGGAACAGCGTTCCCGCGGACGAGCCCGCGAGCGCGCAGGCCGACGTCGAGGACCTCGGCCTCGGCGATGAACAGCAGGATGATCCGGCGAGCGAGGCGAGCCTCCGCCTCGATCATGAGGGGGCGCCGGGCCGGGACGTCGCCGCCCAGCGCCGCCAGCTCGACGATCGCCGCGGCCACCAGCAGCGCGAGGCCGGCGTAGAGCAGCGTCTTCCCGGCGACGGCGAGCGGCCAGACGGCGGGCGTCGCCGGACCCGCGGCGCCGCGGGGTCCTCGACGGCGCCTCGCCGACCCCGAACGCGAACGCCCCGGCCGTCGAGTGCCCGTCCTGTACCGACACGACGCGCCAGGCCACCGTGTAGGTGCCGTCGGCGAGGGGCGACCCGATCGGGGCGACCAGGGTGTCGGGGTCGGCCGCGTCGCGGCGCGGGGCGCCGAGCGTGACGGCGTTCCCGCCCTCGTCCAGCAGCTCGATGGACGAAAGGGCCGCGTCGGGCGTCTCGGTGAACGTCAGCGAGATCCGGGCGGGCGAGGCGTCGAGCTGCGCGCCGTTCGCCGGCTCGGAGCGGTCGAGGTTCGCGTGCGCCGAGGCCCCGTGCGCCGAGACGATCAGCCACACCGCGGCCAGGAGCCCGGCCACGCAGGCGCGGGCTCGTCGCCGACGTCCCTGCGCGCTCACGTCCCCGGCCCCGGGGTGCGGAACGCGATCGCGTCCGTGACGCGCATCGAACGGACCGCGATCGGCCGCCACGAACTCGGCCTCGAGCGTGTGCTCGCCGGCCAGGCCGCGGACGTCGACCACCTGGACCAGGCCGTACGTCATCGAGACGACCTCGCCGTCGACGCTCAGGTGCACGTGGCCGCTGTCGGGCGACAGCCGTGTGCTCGACGAGTCCACGACCGTGCCGCCGATGAGCGGATCACCACGTCGAGCTCGGCGCCGGCGATCGTCTGGCCCTGCCGTGGTCGTGCGATCGCGAGGAGGCCGTCGAGGCGGGACGGCCGGTGCCCGGCCGCGGGTGGTGCGGCGGCCGGCGTCTGGGGGGAAGAGCGCGCGCGGCACGGTCAGCGCCCCCGCGATCAGCAGCACCGAGAGCGCGCCGAGGGCCCACGCGGCACCTGCGGGCATCCCGGTGAACCCGGTGCTGCGCGCGCGTGAGACGACGGCCCATGCCGTCCAGAGCCCCGCCGTCAGCATCAGCAGGGCGAGGGACTCGTCGGCGGCTCCCGCGTGCGCGAGCATCCGACCCTAGCCGCTCCTGTTCCGCGAGGCCAGCGCGATCAGGGCGAACACGAGGCCGGCCGAGCCGAACAGCAGGCCGATCAGCCCGAGCGTCCGGGCCGAGGACGCGGCGTCCGCGGCGTCGCTCGCCGCGGACGCCGCCCGCTCGGCCGCCTCGGCCGCGTCCCGCGTCCGTCCCGACTCCTGCTCGATCCGGTCAGCGAGCTCCTGCATCGACGGCGCCTCGGTCGCGGGGAACTCCGACGACGCGACGTCGACGACCTCGCTGAACGTCCTCGGCCCCGAGGACATCGTCTCGTCGACCTCCTCGCCGTCGACGGTGCCGGTGAATCGGAACGTGTAGGGGCCAGGCTGGGAGGGCGTGAACGGCGCGCGGTACTCGCCGGGTGTGCCCTCCCCGCCGGCCTCGAACCAGGGCACGAGCGGCATCGGCTCGGAGGTCTGATCGCCGAACGAGACCTCCACGCGCAGACCGTCGCCGAGGTCCGTGACCGGCGCCCCGTCGTGCGTCAGCACCAGCTGCACCGCGTTCGGGAACCCCGCATAGGCCGGCTCCTCGGCGAAGCCGATCGTCATCTCGAGGTCGCCCTGGCCGGCGGAGCCGTGTGCCAGCGCCGCGCCGGGTGCCGCCATCGTCGCCACGACCGTCGCCGCGGCCGCTACGAGCTTCGCGCGCATGCGCATCGGTGGTGCTCCGTCCCGTTCATCGTGGCGCGCCGCGTCGTGGCGCGCCGGATCAGCCGATGGACGGGAGCGGCGGGGGATCGCGCGGTCCGGCCGCCGAGCGGGCGACCCGGCGCGGCGGGGGAGCCTCGCCCCGGAGGCCGGTCGTCCCGGGACCGTCGCGGCGGGGCGCGGCGGTCGAGCCGATCAGCGCGACGACGGCGTCGGCGATCCGCAGCAGCCACCGGATCGACTGGGCGAGGAGCAGCGCCAACGCGACCTGGATCGCGATGCCGAGCGGCAGCAGCCCCCGGTGCAGCAGACCGGCGAGCGGGACGCCCGCCGTGATCCGCTCCATCGTCTCCATGGTCGCGAAGGCGAAGGCCTGGAACAGCGCGAGACGGATCGCCAGGGACCGCCGGGTGGGCAGCCCGTCCGCGGCACGCATGAGGCGTCCCAGGAAGATGGTGGCGATCGCCGCGAGCGCCGCGATGAGGGCGAGGTCGTTCGCGTAGGCCAGGTAGGCGTGACCGCCGGCACCGAGCAGCGTCCGGCGGGCATGGGGCGAGGGCTCCAGGACCAGGTACGTGACCCGGTGCCCGACGAGCACGCCGCCGACCGCGACCATCAGCGCTGCGATCCCGCGACGCGAACCGGCGGCCATGGCCGGGATTGTAGGCTGGCCGCCGGACGATCACGGGGGCCGCGAGCGATGGAACCGCGAGACGTGCGGCGCGTCGGCGTCGTGGGTGCCGGGCTGATGGGCTCGGGCATCGTCGA
>JAXLTF010000026.1:0-42997 GCA_046330185.1 Actinomycetota bacterium | reverse complement strand
GTTTGGTTGTCGATGTAGGTGGCCTGTCCCGTGACGAGCTTCGCGTCTTCCTTGCGCAGGACCGACGATCCTACGTAGGTCTCGGTGGCGACCATCGATCCTCCCCTCAGACCTTCGCGCTGCTCATCGAACCGGCGGCGTCGAGGATCGACTTCACGATGTTCTGATAGCCGGTGCAACGGCATAGGTTGCCCTCGAGGCCCTCGCGCACCTGCTCCTCGGTGGGGTTCGGGTTCTCGTCCAGGAGGCTCTTCGCCGCCATGATCATGCCGGGCGTGCAGTAGCCGCACTGCAGGCCGTGGTTGCGGTGGAAGGCGTCCTGGATCGGATGCAGCTCGCCGTTCGAGGCCATCCCCTCTATCGTCGTGATCTGTCGTCCGTCGGCCTGCGCGGCGAGCAGCGTGCACGACTTCACGGACTCGCCGTCCAGCAGCACCGTGCACGACCCGCAGGTCGAGGTGTCGCAGCCGACGTTGGTGCCGGTCAGCCCGAGGGTCTCTCGGAGGAAGTACACGAGGAGCGTGCGGGGCTCGACGTCGGCCTCGCGAGGCTCCCCGTTCACGGTGACGGAGACGTGCGTCACGGCAGGGGCCCTCCTTTTCCGTACCCGGTTCGGCGGCGGATCGGTAGGGCACCGGAGTGTAGTCCTGCGCTCGCGAACGCGCGAACCGGACCGATGCGCCGGAGCGTCGACCTCAGCTGCGGGGCTCGTCCCCCGGCGCAGGGCTGGCGAGCCCGCCCATGCCCGCGACGAACGCGCCGACCAGCGCGCCGATCGTGCCACCGGCGATCGCTCCGCCCACGGTCCGTCCGGCCACGCGCCCCTTCATGCCTCGCTGCCTGCCGTCCCCCGGGGTCGCCATTCGGTCGTCCTCCCTCCGCACGGTCGGACGCAGGCTACCCGGCGCCGGCTCCCGTGTGACCGTTCCGGCGGCGCTCGCCTTACCATCGTGGGGTGAGCGAGCTCTCCGACGTGCTTGAGGCGATCGAGTCCCTCTCGGCGAAAGGCGAGCGCATGGCGCTCGCGACGATCGTCGCGGTGCGCGGCTCGACGTACCGTCGCCCGGGCGCGCGGCTGCTGGTCCCCGAGGAGGGCGCTCCGATCGGCAACCTCTCGGGCGGTTGCCTGGAGAGCGACGTCGCCGACATGGCGCGGATCGTGATGCAGGAGGGCCGTGCCCGCCTGGCCGGCTGGGACCTGACGGCCGACGACGACGAGGTGTGGGGGCTCGGCTTGGGCTGTAACGGCGCGATCGAGGTCTTCATCGAGCCGGCAGACCGCGCGGCCGAGGTCGCCGGCGCCCTCCGCGTGGCGCTCGAGGAGGAACGTCCGATCAGCGTCGTCACCGTGCTCGAGTCGGGTCGCGACGACGTCGCGTCGGGCGCCCGGATCGTGGTGAGGCCGGACGGATCCGCGGAGGGCACGCTCGGCGACGCGGACATCGACGACGCCGCGCTTGGGGCCGCGCTGAAAGTCCTCGCGAAGCGGACCTCCGAGATCCGGACGCTCCCCGGCGAGGTGCGCGCGTTCGTCGAGGTCCTGGAGCCGCCGCTGCGCCTGGTGATCTGCGGGGCGGGGCACGACGCGATCCCGCTGGTCCGCGCGGCGTCCGTCCTGGGCTGGAACGCGACGGTCGTCGACGACCGCCCGGGCTTCTTGAACGAAGAGCGGTTCCCCGGCGCCGCCGGCTTCGTCCTCGTCGAGCGACCCGAGGACGCCGCGAAGGTCGCACAGGCCGACGAGCGGACGTTCGTCGTGGTGATGACCCACAACTTCCTGCGCGACAAGGAGTACGTGCGCTCGTTCCTGGCCTCGCCGGTCGCGTACCTCGGCATGCTGGGCCCCGCCGCTCGCACACAGCGGCTGCTGATGGAGCTGGCCGAGGATGGTGTGGACATAGCCGACGCCGACCGCGAGCGGATCCACGGCCCCGCGGGGCTCGACCTGGGGAGCGAGGGCCCCGAGGAGATCGCGGGCTCGATCGTGGCCGAGATCGTCGCGGTCCGCCGCGGCCGGGAGGGCGGGTTCCTGAAGGAGCGTCCCGGCCCGATCCACGACCGGCCGCGCCCGGGCGCCGAGGCCCGCTGAAGACCCGTTCCGGCGCAACCAGCCACGCGGCCACGGGTTGCCCGTTCCGGCCACCCGTGCGATAAACGCATGGTCCGGTTCGTCCGGGCATCGTCAGCCACGGAGGGGGCGTTCGCGATGCTGCCAGCGCGCTTCGAGTACCACCGGCCGGCGTCGTTGGAGGAGGCGTTGGAGCTCCTCGCGACCCACGGGGAGGACGCCAAGGTCCTCGCCGGCGGGCAGAGCCTGATCCCCGCGATGAAGCTCCGGTTCGCGGGACCGGCCCACCTGATCGACATCAACCGGATCCCCGGCCTGGACGCGATCGAGGAGCGCGACGGCGCGCTGCACATCGGCGCGCTGGTCCGCCACCACCAGCTCGAGGACTCGGACGTGATCGCCGCTCGCTACCCCACGATCGCGGCCGCGGCCCCGCAGATCGCCGACCCGCTCGTGCGGAACCTGGGCACGATCGGCGGGTCCCTCGCGCACGCGGACCCGGCCGGCGACCTGGGCTCGGTGATGCTCGCGCTCGACGCGAGCGTCGTGCTGCGCAGCGGCGGCGGCGAGCGCGAGGTCCCCGTCCGGGACTTCTTCGTCAGCGTCTTCGAGACGAGCGCGGCGGCTAACGAGATCCTGACCGAGGTGCGGGTCCCGCAGCCCAGCGCGCGCTTCGGCGGCGCCTACCTGAAGATGGAGCGCCGCGTGGGCGACTTCGCGACCGTCGCCGCCGCGGTGTTCCTGTCGATGGACGACGGCGCGATCGACCGTGCCGGGATCGGCCTGACGGCGGTCGGATTGTCGAACCTGAAGGCTACCGCGGCCGAGGAGGTCCTGGTCGGGCAGGCGCCGAGCGGGGACCTGTTCGCGCGCGCCGGCGCGCTCGCGGCCGAGGCCTCGAGCCCGTCGACCGACGTGCGCGGCTCGGAGGCCTACAAGCGACACATCGTGGACGTCTACGTCCGCCGGGGGCTCGCCACGGCGGCCGACATGGCCGGCGCGGCCTGAGCCTCGGAGGGAGAGCGATGGAGACCACCTTCACCGTCAACGGCGCGGAGCACACGGTCGACGTGGAGCCGCGCCGCCTGCTCGTGCACGTGATCCGCGAGGACCTGGGGCTCACCGGCACCCACATCGGCTGCGACACCACCGGGTGCGGCGCGTGCACGGTGCTCCTGGACGGCGTGCCCGTGAAGTCCTGCACCCTGTTCGGCGTGCAGGCCGAGGGCCGCGCGATCACCACCGTAGAAGGCCTGGCGGGCGCCGACGGGTTGCACCCGATCCAGGCGGCGTTCAAGGAACACCACGGCCTGCAGTGCGGCTACTGCACACCCGGCATGATGCTCGTCGGCGCCGCGCTGATCGAGGAGAACCCGACCCCGAGCGACGACGACGTTCGCTGGGCGATCGGCGGGAACACCTGCCGCTGCACCGGCTACATGAACATCGTCGAAGCGATCCAGGCCGCGGCCGGGCGAGGGCCTCCGCGGCCGCGAGCGCCTGAACCCCGAAGGGAGATCACGCATGGCGACCGAGACCGAAGAGATCCGCGGCATCGGCCACAGCGTCCGGCGGGTCGAGGACGACCGCTTCATCCGCGGGGCCGGCAACTACATCGACGACCTCCACCTGCCCGGCATGCTCTACCAGGCGATCCTGCGCAGCCCCTACGCCCACGCGAAGCTGAACGGGATCGACGCGTCGAAGGCCCAGGCGCTGCCGGGCGTGATCGCCGTCGTGACGGGCGAGCTGATGGCCCAGCACAACCTCGCGTGGATGCCCACGATGTCCGGCGACACGCAGGCGGTGCTCGCGACCGACAAGGTCCGCTTCCAGGGTCAGGAGGTGGCGGCCGTGATCGCCACCGATCCGTACACGGCCAAGGACGCGCTGGAGCTGATCGATGTCGACTACGACCCGCTCGGCGTCGTCGTGTCCCCGCAGGCCGCCATGGCCGAGGGCGCCCCGGTGATCCGCGACGAGAAGGAGGGGCAGACCGACAACCACATCTACCACTGGGAGGCGGGCGACGGGGAGGCGACGGAGAGGGCGTTCGCCGAGGCGGACAGGATCGTGTCGCTCGACACGTTCTACCCGCGCTCGCACCCCTCGCCGCTCGAGACCTGCGGCTGCGTCGCCGACGTGAACCCGGCCACCGGCCAGGCGACGATCTACATGACCTCGCAGGCGCCGCACGCGATCCGCACGGTGTTCGCGCTGGTCGCGGGCCTGCCCGAGGAGAAGATCCGGATCGTCTCGCCCGACATCGGCGGCGGGTTCGGCAACAAGGTCCCCGTGTATCCCGGCTACGTCGTGGCGACGGCCGCCTCGCTGCTGCTCGGCAAGCCGGTCAAGTGGATCGAGGAGCGCAGCGAGAACCTGATCTCCACCGGGTTCGCCCGAGACTTCCACATGCACGGCGAGATGGCGCTCAAGGACGACGGCACGATGACCGGCCTGCGGGTGTCGCTGCTGGCGGACGAGGGGGCGTTCCACGCGGACGCGCAGCCGTCGAAGCTTCGGGTCGGGTTGTTCCACATCGTGAGCGGCTCCTACGACTTCCCGGCCGCCCACGTCGTCGCCGACGGCTACTACACGAACAAGGCACCGGGCGGGGTGGCGTTCCGCTGCTCGTTCCGCGTCACCGAGGCCTCCTACATGATCGAGCGGCTGGTCCAGAACGCCGCCTACGAGATCGGGATGGACCCCGCCGAACTGCGGAAGAAGAACTTCATCCGCAAGGACCAGTTCCCGTACACCAGCCCGACGGGGCTCGTGTACGACTCCGGCGACTACCACGGCGCGATGGACAAGGCCCAGGAGATGATCGGCTACGACGACCTGCGCGCGGAGCAGGAACGGGCGCGGGCGGAGGGCAAGCTCTACGGGATCGGGATCGCGTCCTTCACCGAGATCGTCGGCGCCGGCCCACACAAGGACTACGACATCATGGGTCTGAAGATGAACGACGGCGCCGAGCTCCGGATCCACCCCACGGGCAAGGCGATCCTGAAGATCAGCTCGAAGACCCAGGGTCAGGGCCACGAGACGACCTTCGCGCAGATCGTGGCGTCGGAGCTCGGGATCCAGCCCGAGGACGTCAAGGTGATGCACGGCGACACGGACAACACGCCGTACGGCCTGGGCACGTACGCGTCGCGCTCGACGCCAACCGTGGGCGCGGCCACGGCGATGGTGTCGCGCCGGATCAGAGAGAAGGCGACGAAGCTCGCCGCGCATCTGCTCGAGGCGAGCGAGGAGGACATCGAGTACGAGGCCGGGAGGTTCTGGGTCAAGGGGGCGCCCGACACCGTCAAGACGATCCAGGACTGCGCGTTCGCCGCGTACACGAACTTCCCCGACGGCATGGAGGCGGGCCTCGAGGGCGTGTACTACTACGACCCGCCGAACCTGACGTTCCCGTTCGGGACGTACATCGTCGCGGTCGAGGTGGATCCCGACACGGGCCAGTGGAAGGTCCGGCGGATGGTCGCGGTGGACGACTGCGGCGTGCGCATCAACCCGATGATCGTCGACGGCCAGATCCACGGCGGCCTCACCGAGGGCTTCGGGATCGCCGCGATGGAGCTGATCACGTTCGACGAGTCCGGCAACTGCATCGGCTCGAACTTCACCGATTACCTGCTGCCGACCGCGTGGGAGACCCCGCGGTTCGAGCTGGGCGAGACGGTCACCCCGTCTCCGCACCACCCGATCGGGGCCAAGGGCGTCGGCGAGTCCGCGACGGTCGGCTCCCCCGCCGCGTACGTGAACGCCGTGATCGACGCGCTGTGGCACACCGGCGTCCGCAACATCGACATGCCGGTCACCTCGGCCAAGGTGTGGGAGGCGATGGAGGCCGCGAGAGCGGGCGCCTCGGGCTCGTGAAGCCGGACGTCCTGAGGCTCGCCGCCGAGCTGTCCGCACGCGGGGAGCCCTTCGCGCTTGCGACCGTCGTCTGGCGCCGGGCGCCGTCGTCGGGGCAGGGGGGCTCGACCGCCCTGATCACGCCGGACCGGGCCGTGCGCGGGTGGCTCGGCGGCGCGTGCGCGGAGCCGGCCGTCGTGCGCGAGGCGCTGAGGGCGATCGAGGAGGGCGAGCCGACGCTGCTGTTCCTGGGCCCGCCGGATGAGCTCGAGGGCCATGCCCGCGCCGGCGTCGTCACGGTGCCGATCGCGTGCCAGAGCGAGGGCGCATTGGAGGTCTACGTGGAGCCGGTACTGCCGCAACCGAAGCTCGTCGCGATCGGACGCTCCCCCGCCGCGAAGGCCCTCGTCGCGCTGGCCGCCGGCCTGGGCTGGCGGAGCCTCGCGGTGGACGACGGCGGCGATCCGGACGAACACCCCGGCGCCGAGCGGGTCGTGACGACGCTCGATCTCTCAGGCGTCGACGAGCGCTCGTTCGTGGTCGTCGCTACGCAGGGCCACTACGACGAGGAGGCGCTCGAGCGGGCGCTCGCCACTCCGGCGGCGTACGTCGGCCTGGTGGCCTCGGGCAGGCGCGCCGACTCGGTGCTGGGATACCTGCGCGACCGCGGGGTCGACGACGGAGCGCTCGCGCGCGTCCACTCCCCGGCCGGGCTGGATCTCGGCCACGTCGGTACCGACGAGATCGCGATCGCCATCCTGGCCGAGATCGTGCAGCTGAAGGCGCAGGGCGCGCTCGAACGCGCGGCGCCGGCGGAGGTGCCGGTCCGGCACGAGGCGATCGACCCCGTCTGCGGGATGACGGTCGACGTGGCCGGCGCGCGCCACCGCACGGTGCACGGTGGGCAGACGTACTACTTCTGCTCGGCGGGCTGCCTGGCGTCGTTCGGGGCGGACCCGGCGAGGTACCGCGCCACGAGCGGCTGACCCGAGCCGCCACCCGGATGCTGCCTCGCCCGCATCCCGATGCTATGTTGAGCGCATGCGGACGACGGTCACGTTCGACGACGACGTCGCGGCGGCGATCGAGCGCATCCGCCACGAGCGCTCGATCGGGGTGAGCGAGGCCGTGAACGATCTGGTCCGAGCCGGACTCACGAGCGGGAGGAAGCCCGGTGAGTTCCATCAGACCACGTGGGACCTCGGCCTCAAGATCGACGTGACCAACGTCGCGGAGGCTCTGGAGGAGCTCGAGGGCCCCGACTTCGGCTGATGCTGGTCGACGCGAACCTCCTGCTGTACTCGGTCGACGAGACGAGCCCGTTCCACGAACGGGCGGCGACCTGGTTCACCCGCACCCTGAACGGACCCCGTCGCGTGGGCCTGCCGTGGCAGGTGCTCACCGCGTTCGTTCGGATCGTCACGCACCCGAGGGCGGTCGCGCGACCGCGCTCGCCGGACGAGGCATGGGAACGGGTCGATGATTGGCTCGCGCTCGACATCACGTGGACCCCGATCGCGACCGAGCGCCACGCCGAGGTCCTGGGTTCGCTGATCCGCCAGCACCAGATACGAGGCAACCTCGTCTACGACGCGCACATCGCGGCGCTCGCGATCGAGCACGGGCTGACGCTCTGCTCGACGGACACGGACTTCGGGCGCTTCGAGGACCTCCGCTGGGAGAACCCGCTCGTCGCACGACGATGAGTCCCTCCGCAGGCTTCCCGTCCGCCAGGTAAGCTCGCGCGGTGCTGATCGAGAACCAGTTCACGGTCGCCGCAGACCCCGGGTTCCTGTGGGACTACCTGCTGGACGTCGAGAGGATCGCGCCGTGCATGCCGGGCGCCGAGCTGACCGAGATCGTCGACGACCGGAACTGGAAGGGGAAGCTGAACGCGAAGTTCGGGCCCGTGTCGCTGTCGTTCGCCGGGACGGTCACCATGGAGGAGCGCGACGACGTCGCGCACAAGGTGACGCTCTCCGCGAAGGGCATGGAGTCGAAGGGCAAGGGCGCGGCGACCGCCAAGGTCACGTCGTGGCTCGAGCCCCCGGTCGACGGCCAGACGACGGTGAAGATGCAGGCGGACATCACGCTGACAGGCACGGCGGCGCAGCTGTCGCGCGGTCTGCTGCCCGAGATCTCGAAGAAGCTCACGCAGCAGTTCGCGGACTGTCTCGCGTCCTCGATCGAGGCGTCGCAGGCGGCCGCTCCCGCCGCGAGCGCCGAGGCGAGCGGCGGAGCCGCGGCCCAGGCTCCGCCGGCGAAGCCCGTCGCGAAGCCGGTGGGCGGGATCCGCCTGGGGCTGTCGGCGATCTGGGCCGTGATCGCCGGCTTCTTCCGGCGCCTGTTCAAGCTGACGCCGAAGTCGCCGCCGTCCTGAGGTGATCTCCGGGATCGTGCTGGCGGCCGGGACCGGGTCCCGGTTCGGCGGCACGAAGCAGCTGGTCCCCATCGATGACAAGCCGCTCGTCCAGCACGCCGTGGATGCGCTCGTGAGCGCCGGGGTGGACGAGATCGTCGTCGTGACCGGGCACGACGCGGTCAAGGTGGCCGGGGCGCTCGCCCTCCCCGACACGGGCCGGATCGTCTACAACCCGGCGTTCGCCGACGGCCAGGCGACGTCCCTGGCGGCCGCGATCCATGCGCTGGACGACGAGAGCGAGGCCGCGATCGTGTTGATGGCCGACCAGCCAGGCGTAACGGGCGAGGTGGTCCGGGCGTTGGTCGATCGGTTCCGCACGACACGGATGCAGATCGTGCGAGCCGCCTACCGGGACGGACCGGGCCCGTCGCTGCTGTCCCGCGAGATCTACGGGGAGGCCGGGCACCTGCACGGGGACGTCGGCGCGAGGGTGCTGGCGGCCTCCCATCCCGAGTGGGTCGACGAGGTCCGGATCGACGCCGACGTCCCGCCCGACATCGATATCCCGGACGATCTCTAGCCCGCTCGGATCCCCGGCCGAGCCCTGCCGTGCCGCCGCCTCAGCACACCGTGCCGAGCCGGCGGTGCTGCAGCGCCGGGAGCCGCTGGCGGATGCGCCGGAGCTCGCCCAGATCCAGATCGGCGAACCAGACGCCGGAGCCCGCCTCGGGCGCCTCGACCACGATCGTGCCCCACGGGTCCACGACCAGGCTGTGCCCGAACGAGCGGCGGCCGCGATCCGGGTCGCCGAACGGACCCCACTGACCGGCGGCGACCACGAAGCACTGGTCCTCGATAGCGCGGGCCCGGAGCAGCACGTGCCACTGGTCCTTCCCCGTCTCGAACTGGAACTGCGCCGGCACCAGCAGGACCTCGGCGCCGAGCGCCATCAGGCCGCGGTAGAGCTCGGGGAACCGCAGGTCGTAGCAGATCGACAACCCCAGCCGCGCCTGGTCCGTCTCGAAAGTCACGAGCTGGTCCCCGGCCGAGAACGTGGCCGACTCGCGGAACGGCGGCTGTCCCGTGAGCTCCACATCGAACAGGTGGATCTTGCGGTACCGCGCCACCAGCTCGCCCGCCCGGTCGAACAGCGGCGACGTGTTGTACACGCGGTCGCCGTCGCGCTCGAGGACGCTGCCGCCCAGCACCCACATCGAGCGCGCGGCGGCGACCGCGGCGAGCCGGTCCGTGACCGGTCCCGGCACCGGCTCGGCGAGCTCGGCCCGGCGCGACGACGGTCCCAGGTACGGGAAGACCTCGGGCAGCACGGCCAGGTCGGCTCCTCCACCCGCGGCCTCGGTCAGCAGCCGCTCGGCCTCGGCCAGGTTCGCCTCGACGTCCTCGCCGGATCGCATCTGACAGACCGCGACGCGCATCGTCGGAGCAGTCTAGGGCGCGGGGTTAGCGGCGACGCGTCGGCGCCGAGTCGTCGCGGGCCCAGCGCGCGATCGGGAACACGAACCACAGCCACCCGAGCACGGCCCCGAAGACGACCGTGATCGCGATCGCGACCGGATCGGAGAAGAACAGCTCCGTGAACAGCAGCACGACCGAGGTGAGCGCGACGGCCAGGCAGATCGTGCCGATCACCGCCAGACGGTTCGACGTCAGCAGCAGCGCCTCCTTGTCGCCGTGGCGCCACCGGATCCGGTGGAAGGCGGTCGGCATCACGAGCGTCACGATCGCGGATGCGGCCGCGAAGAACGCGAAGATCAGCGTGTTCTTCTGGAACCCGTCGAGCTGCTCGAACCGCGACGAGAACGGCAGGGTCAGCAGGAACGCGAACAGCACGGTGACGCCGGCGAGCGCCACCCGGAGCTCGTTCAGCAGCTCGATCAGCTCGCGGTTGAGCCGCTCGCGCTTCGTCTCTTCGTCGAGGGGCGGTGGCTGCGGCGGCACCGACGGAGCCTACCGCGACGATGGGAACACGGTGCTCGTTCCCGATCGAGGACCGGTCCTCAGCCCTCGTGCGCGATCGCCTGCCGGATCGCGTCGAGGGCGGCCGGGTCCTCCAGGCTCGAGAGGTCGCCCGGTCCTCGCCCAGGGCCGCCGCTCGGATCGCGCGGCGGACGATCTTGGCCGAGCGGGTCTTCGGCAGCTCGGCGACGAACACGACCCGCGCCGGCGCGAACGAGCGGCCCAGGTGTTCGGCCACGACGTCCGTGAGCCGGGCGACGAGCTCGTCGCCCGGCTCGGCGCCGGGCCGCAGGACGACGAAGCACCAGATCGCCTCGCCCTTCACCGGGTGCGGGACGCCGACCGCGGCCGACTCGGCGACGGCCGGATCCGTCGCGAGCGCGCTCTCGACCTCCGCGGGACCGAGGCGCTTGCCCGCGACCGACAGCGTGTCGTCGCTTCGCCCGTGCAGGAACCAGAAGCCGTCCTCGTCGACGCTCGCCCAGTCCCCGTGCACCCAGACGTCGGGCCAACGCCGCCAGTACGCGTCCAGGTAGCGCTCGTCGTCGCCCCAGATCCCCCGGGTCATGGCGGGCCACGGCTGCCGGCACACGAGCTCCCCGACCTCGCCCGGGCCCACCGGCAACCCGTCGGGCCCCCAGACCTGGACGTCCATCCCGAGGGACGGCCCGCGGAGCGTCGTCGGCTTCAGCTCGGTGATCGGCAGCGGCGACAGGAAGCACGCCCCGACCTCGGTGCCGCCCGAAAGGTTGATGATCGGCAGACGCTCCCCCCCGACCTCGCTGAACAGCCACGTCCACGGGTCGGGGTTCCACGGCTCGCCGGTCGAGGCGAGGATCCGCAGCGACGACACGTCGTGCGCGCGCACGGGCTCGCTGCCCGACGGGATCAGCGCGCGGATCAGCGTCGGCGACACCCCGAGCGTCGTGACGCCGTGTCGCTCGACCGTCGCCCACAGGCGATCGGGGCCAGGGACCGTCGGCGCGCCCTCGGTGAGGAGCACCGTCGAGCCGAGGGCGAGCGCCCCGACGATCTCCCACGGCCCCATGATCCAGCCGAGGTCGGTGACCCAGTGCAGCGTCTCGCCGGGGTGCAGGTCCACCTGGTACGCGACCTCGCTCGCGACCTTCACCAGGAACCCGGCGTGCACGTGCACGGCGCCCTTCGGCCGGCCGGTCGTCCCGCTCGTGTAGCCCAGGAACAGCGGATGCTCGCTGTCCAGCGGCTCCGCGTCGAACGGCGCGTCGAGGTCCCCAGCAGCCCGGCCCAGGGGACCTCGGACGGCCCGGCCGCCAATGCGTCGGGGTCGAGCCGCGGCCAGACGACGATCCGCTCAACGCAGCCCGCGAGCTCCGCGGCCCGGCGCGCGGTCTCGAGCATCGGCACCGCTCGGCCCTTGCGCAACGAGCCGTCCGCGGTGATCAGGACCCGCGCGCCGGCGTCCGCCAGCCGGGCCGCGACCGCGTCGGGGCCGAAGCCGCTGAAGATCGGGACGAAGACCGCGCCCACCTTCGCGCACGCCATCACGGCCGCGACCGTCTCGGGCGCCATCGGCAGGAAGATCCCGACCGTGTCTCGCTCACGCACGCCGAGCGCGCGCAGCCCGTGCGCGACGCGGTCGGTGAGCGCGCGCAGCTCCCGGTAGGTCAGGGTGCGGACGTGCTCGTCCTCGGATTCCCAGACCACGGCGGGGGCGTCCGGGGTCCGCGCGGCCCATGTGTCCACGCACCGCTCGGCCAGGTTCGTCCGGCCGCCGACGAACCACGTCGTCCACGGCACGCCATGCGTGGTGTCCAGGACCCGCTCGTACGGCTCCATGAAGTCCAGGCCGAGATCGCGCACGACCGCGTCCCAGAACCAGGCGATGTCGGCCGTCGAACGGGCCAGGAGCTCCTCGTAGCCGTCTATCCCGTGGGCGCGCATGAGGCGCGTCACGTTCGCCCGCTCCACGTACGCCGGTGACGGCGACCAGACGACCGGCATCCCGGGGCATGGTAGAACGGAGCCCGATGGCCGAGCGCGTGGGCATCCGAGGCATCGGGTTCTCGGGCTTCGCGCCCACCACCCCCGGCGTCTCCTACAAGGAGCTGATGTTCGACGCCGCGCGCAACGCGTACGCCGACGCGGGCGTCGATCCCCGGACCCACATCGACTCGTTCGTCTGCGCGTCCGAGGACCTGCAGGAGGGCACCAGCATCTTCGACGAGTACGTCCCCGATCAGCTCGGCGCGGTTCAGCGCCCGGTCCACACGGTCGCGTCGGACGGGCTGTTCGCGCTGGCCACGGGCGTGATGCTGATCAGGTCCGGGGTGGCGAAGACGGTCGCGGTCGAGGCGCACTCGAAGGCCTCGGAGGTCGTCTCGCAGGGCCGGGTCGATCGGTTCGCGCTCGACCCGGTGCTGAACCGGCCGCTCGGAGTGGCCGCGCAGGTGGTCGCCGGCCTGGAGATGCGGCGGTACCTGCACGTGAGCGGGCACCTCCCGCAGCACTGCGCGGCGATCGCCCGGCGCAACCGCGAGCACGCGAAGGCGAACCCGCGGGCGTGGTTCGCGGACGCGCACGATCCGACGCCCACGTTCGAGCCGCTCACCCGGGAGCAGACGGCCTCGAGCGCCGACGGGTGCGTCGTGGTCGTGCTCGCGGCGAGGGATGTGGACGCGGCGCCGAAGGCGTGGATCACCGGCGTGGGCTGGAGCCAGGACGCGCCCTCGCTGGAGAGCCGCGACTGGGACCGCGCGAGCGCCGCGGAGCGCGCCGGACGCATGGCGTACGAGCAGGCGGGGGTCGGACCATCGGAGATCGACCTGGCCGAGGTCGACGACACGTTCGCCTACAAGCAGCTGCAGCACCTGGAGGCGCTGGGGCTGGAGGGCCTGTCGCCGACCTCGGTGAACCGGTCCGGCGGCGCGCTGGGCGAGGGCTACCTGCACGATGCGAACGGCCTGGCGCGGATCCTGGCCTGCGTCGAGCGGCTGCGCGCCGGCGAGGCAAATCGGGCGGTCGCCCAGTCGTGGCGGGGCGTCCCCAGCTCGTCGGCTGCGGTCGCGATCCTGGAGGCGGCCACGTGAGCGGCGGCGTGCCGTGACCGGCCGGCGCGTGGCCGTCGTCGGCGCGGGCATGACGCGGTTCGTACGCCGCGCGCAGGAGACCGGCAAGGAGCTGGCCTGGCAGGCGGCGAAGGCGGCGCTGGACTCGGCCGAGCTCTCCCTGGCGGACGTGGACGCGGTCGCGATGGGCACGGCGCCCGACGCGTTCGACGGGGTCCACCGCAAGGGCGACTACCTGGCCGACGGAGCCGGCGCCTGGGGCAAGCCTTACATCCGGACCTACGTGGGCGGCGGCACGGGCGTGTTCGCGCCGATCCAGGGCTGGTACACGATCGCCTCCGGGATCGCGGACGTCGTCCTGGTGGTGTGCGAGGAGAAGATGTCTTCGACGCAACCACACCCGCAGGGCGCGTTCCTGACGATCTTCGACGACATCCTCGAGCGTCCGCTCGGGCCGAACCTGCTGTGGATCTTCGCCCTGGAGATGCACCGGTACATGCACGCGTACGGCCTGGACAAGCGCGACATCGCCGCCGTGGCCGTGAAGAACAAGCGCAACGCGGCCGACCACCCGGCGGCGCTGCTCGGCCAGGCCGACATCACGGTCGAGGACGTCCTCGCGTCCGAGACGCTGGCGTGGCCGGTCCAGCGCCTCGACGTCTCCCCGATCAGCGACGGCGCCGTGGCCGTCGTGCTGGCGAGCGAGGAGGCCGCGGCGCGGATCACCGACCGCCCGGTGTGGATCCAGGGCGTTGGCTGGAACCTCGACACCGCGTACTGGACGAACCGCGATCTCTCCTACCCCGGCTACGTCGAGAGCGCCGCGCGGATGGCGTACGGGATGGCCGGCGTCACCGAGCCGCGCAAGCAGATCCACGTCGCCGAGCCGTACGACCCCTTCGACTACAAGGAGCTCCACCATCTCGAGGGGCTGCTGCTGTTCGACAGAGGCAAGGCGCCCGAGGCCGCGCGCGACGGCGTCACCGCGCGCGACGGCGACCTGCCTTGCTGCCCGTCGGGCGGCCTGCTCGGCGTGGGAAACCCGATCGCCGCCGCCGGCCTGATGAAGGTGGCCGAGCTGTTCTGGCAGCTGCGCGGCGAGGCCGGCGCCCGTCAGGTCCCGGGAACGCCGGAGCGCGGGGTGGCGCAGGCGTGGGGCGACCTGATGCAGGTCGGCACGGTGGTGGTGCTGGGCGTCGACCCCGCGCCGTCCGGCTCGGCCGCTCCCCCGCCATCCGGCTCGGCCGCCCTCGAGGAGGGCGCGACACCACCCGTCACGACGCTCGGACCGACGCCGCTGTCCGACGCGATGTTCCGGTCCGCTGCTGGCGCGGTCCACGACCGCCTCGACGCGGCGTGGAACTGGGACGCGGGCGAGGCGGTCGGCGCGTTCCTGGAGGGCCTGCGCGAGGGGAGGATCGTCGCGACGTTCTGCGCGTCGTGCGAGCGCACGCTCGTGCCCCCGCGCAAGTTCTGCGAGCGCTGCTTCCGTCCGACCGACCGGTGGACCGAGGTGGCGCCCTTCGGGGCGGTCGAGACGTTCTCGGTCTGCCACGTCAGCTGGGACATGCGGCCGCTCGACCCGCCGGAGCTGCCGGCCGTGATCCGCCTCGACGAGGCGAGCTCGGGCGGGTTCCTGCACCTCCTCGGCGACGTCGAGCCGGGCGGCGCGTCGATCGGCATGGCCGTCGAGGCGGTCTTCCTTCCGGCCGAGCAGCGGACCGGATCGATCCTGGACATCGCGTACTTCCGCCCCCGGCGGGAGGAGGACTAGATGGCGCGCGCGGTCCGCGGGGAGATGCCGGTCGCGTTCCGATACACGCCCGGCGTGGGCAACGCCGCGTTCTTCGAGGCGCTCCGCGCGCGCGGAGCGTTCCTCGGGTCCCGGTGCGACGCCTGCGGGGTGACGTACCTGCCCGCCCGGATCTTCTGCGAGCGGTGCTTCGCGGCGCTCGGCCCCGGCGTCGAGTGCGGGCCCGGCGGCGTCCTGGAGTCGTTCACGTTGGCGCACATGGACGTCGACGACGAGCCGCTCGATCGCCCGGTCGCCGTCGGCCTCGTGCGGCTCGACGGCGCCGACACGGTCCTGATGCACCGGTTGCTCGGGGACGCCGACTGGACGATCGGGATGCGGGTGGAGGCCTCGCTGCGGCCGGGCGAGGAACGCCTCGGCTCCATCCTCGACCTGGAGGGCTTCCGGCCGGCATGAACTTCGACCTCACGGACGAGCAGGCGGCCTTCCGAGACACCGTCCGAGGGTTCGCGCGGGAGGTCGTCGCGCCCGGGGCCGCGGACGCCGACCGGGAGGAGCGCTTCCCGCTCGAGGTCGTCCGCCGGATGGGCGAGCTAGGGCTCTTCGGGCTGCCGTTCCCCGAGCGGTTCGGCGGCTCCGGCGCCGACGCGGTCACGGTGTGCCTGGCGATCGAGGAGATCGGCCGCGCGGATCAGTCGGCCGGGATCACGCTGTCGGCGGCGGTCGGGCTGGCCGGCGCGATGCTCGACCGGTTCGGGACCGACGAGCAACGGGAGCGCTGGCTGGGGCCGCTCGCACGCGGCGAGACGCTCGGATCGTTCGCCCTCACCGAGCCGGGAGGCGGCTCGGACGCCGCGGCGGCGCGTACGACGGCACGGCTCGACGGCGGCGCCTGGGTGCTCGACGGGTCGAAGGCGTTCATCACCAACGCCGGCACGCCGATCACGGCGTTCCACGTCGTCGCGGCCGCGACGGAGCCCGGAGGCGGGCGCGACGGCCTCTCGACGTTCGTCGTGCCGGCGCAGGCCGAAGGAGTAGCGGTCGAGGCCCCGTACCGCAAGCTGGGATGGCGCGCCAGCGACACGCGCGGCATCGCGTTCGACGGCTGCCGCGTCACCGAGGACTCGCTGCTCGGCGAGCGGGGGCGCGGGTTCCAGCAGTGCCTCGAGATCCTGACGGGTGCGCGCATGGGCATAGCCGCGCTCGCCGTCGGGCTGGCACAGGCCTGTCTCGACGCCGCCGTCGCGTACGCGGGCGAGCGCCATGCGTTCGGCCGCCCGATCGGCGCGAACCAGGCGATCCAGGTGAAGGTCGCCGACATGCGCGTGGCGGTCGAGACGGCACGCCTGGCGACGCACCGCGCGGCATGGCTCAGGGACCGGGGGCGTCCGCACGTGGCCGAGGCGTCGGTCGCGAAGCTCGCGGCCAGCGAGGCCGCCCAGCTCTGCGCCCGAGAGGCCGTCCAGATCCACGGAGCGTACGGTTTCTCCGAGGAGTCGCCGGTCGCTCGCTACTACCGCGACGCGAAGGTGCTCGAGATCGGAGAGGGCACGAGCGAGATCCATCGGTTGATCCTGGCCCGCGACCTGGGCCTGCCCGCCGCGTTCTGAACGGCGCTAGGCGTCCTTCAGCAGCGCCTCGACGCTCACCTCGATGTCGACCTTCTTGCCGACCAGGAGCCCGCCCGTCTCGACCGCGACGTTCCAGGTGATGCCCCAGTCTTCGCGATCGATGGTCGCCTTCGCCCCGAACGCGACCATCGGCGTGCCCTGCTGGTTCGGGCCCCAGCCGAGGTACTCGGCGCTCAGCGTGACGGGCTTCGTGATCCCCTTGATCGTCAGATCGCCGGTCAGATCGAACGTGCGCTCGCCGGTGACGCGGACACCCGTGCTCCGGAACATGAGCTTCGGGTGCTCCTCGGCCAGCAGGAAGTCCCCGCTGCGGAGGTGATCGTCGCGCATCTGGGTGCCGGTCGTGATGCTCGCGGCGTCGAGCTCGACGCGGACCGACGAGTCCGCAGGGCCGTCGCCGATCACGATCTCGCCCGCGAAGATCTGGAACCTACCTCGGACCTTCGAGAGCATGTGGCGGGCAACGAACGCCACCTCGGTGTGGGCCGGGTCGAACCCGTAGGTGCCGGCCGGCGGCAGCTCCACTCCTTCGATCACACGAGCAGCTTGCGACATCGTGAGCCTCCTCGTCCCTGGCCCGGCCTCCCGCCGGGTCCCTGGGGTTGCTAACGCGGGAATAGTCGCTAAGTATTCCTGAGTTCCTGCCGATGGCGGAACGAGATGCCGGGCCCGGTTGCGGGACCGGGGGTGCGAAGCCGAGGATGGACACCATGCGGCCCGAGGAGCGGCACGAGGAAGCCGGGATCTGCCGGCACGTTCGGCGTGCGGCCGATCTGCTGGGCAAGCGATGGAGCTCCCAGATCGTGCTCGCGCTGCTGGACGGGAGGACCAGGTTCTCCGAGCTCCGGGAGGCGGTCGCCCCGATCTCCGACACGCTGCTCTCCGAACGCCTGAAGGAGCTCGAGGCAGACGGCATCATCCGCCGCGACGTGACGCCGTCGACGCCGGTCCGCATCGAATATCGCCTCACCGATCGGGGCCGCGACCTGGAGAGGGTGATGGCGGAGCTCCGCGCCTGGGCGGAGCGCTGGGCCGAGGAGCCGGTCGCCCCGTAACCCCGCCACTAGGGTATGGAGCCTGCCGGGTGCCGGATCCGAGCCGGGATCCGAGCCGGATGGCGAGGGATCGGAGGGGAGCGGGTGACCGATCGGGTGCTGATCAGGGGCGGGGTCGTCCTGCCCATGGAGGGGCGCCGGGTCGTGTTCGACCCGGGGGCCGTGCTGTTCGAAGGCAAGGAGATCCTGGCCGTGGGCCCCCGCGAGGAGGTGGAGGCGCAGGCGGCCGGGGCCCAGATCGTGGACGCCGCCGATCACGTCGTGATCCCCGGCCTGCACAACACCCATCTGCACTCCGGACTGCTGCGCGGCACGGCCGAAGGCAAGACGCTGTTCGACTGGCTGCGTTACTACGTCGACCCCGCCCACAAGGCGCTCACGCCCGCGATCGCCGAGACCGCCTCGTACGTCGCCTACACCGAGAGCGTCAGGTCGGGAACCACCTCGGTGATGGACATGTGGCGGTTCATGGAGGGGTCGGCGCGCGCGGCCGAAGAGATCGGGATCCGCGCGACCATGGTCCCCTACGTCGCCGACCTGCCCCAGTACGACTACTTCGAGACCCTGAACTCGAACCGCGCGCTCCTCGAGACCCACCTGGAGGCCGCCGAGGGGCGCGTCCGCACATGGGTCGGCCTCGAGCTCCTCCTGTACTGCACGCCGGAGGGGTTCCGGGAGGCGGGGCGGATGGCCGAGGAGTTCGGGACGGGTCTGCACACGCACACCTCGGAGACGATCTGGGAGGTGCAGGAGTGTCTGCGCCTGTACGGGCGCCGGCCGGTGGAGCAGTTCCTCAACCTCGGGATCCTGGGCCCACGGACGGTGATCGCCCACTGCGTGTGGCTGGACGACCGGGAGATCGAGATCCTCGCGCAGACCGGGACAAGCGTCGCCCACTGCCCGTGCTCGAACATGAAGGTCTCGTCGGGGCCGGCGCGGGTCGGGGACATGCGAGACGCCGGCATCTCCGTCGGGATCGGCTCGGACGGCGAGAAGGAGAACAACAACCTGGACCTGTTCGAGGAGATGAAGTTCGCCTCGCTGCTGCAGAAGGTGACGACGCTCGACCCGCTCAAGGGCGACGAATGGGACGTCCTGCTGATGGCCACGCTCGAGGGCGCCCGCGCCCTGGGCCTGGACGCGATCACGGGATCGCTCGAGCCCGGCAAGCGAGCGGACATCGTCACGGTCGACCTCCGCTCGATCCACTTCACGCCGGTCATGCACGGGGAGCACTTCAACGTCGTCGCGCACCTCGTCTACACGGCGAACGGGCGAGACGTGGACCGGGTGTGGGTGGACGGGAAGCTCCTGGTCGAAGGCGGTCGCGTGCTCACCGTCGATGAGGACGAGGTCCGCGAGCGGGGCCAGCGGGCCGCCGAGGAGCTGTTCGCCCGGCGCGCGCCGTTCGTTCCGTCGGACGGAGGCGACCCGAGATGATGGACCCGGCGCTGCCCCCGCTGGACATGCACTGCCATCTGTCCCTGGCGGATGGATCGATCCCCGACGACCCCGCCGTCCTCGCCGTCACGATGACGCCCGGGGAGTGGCTGGCTCACCGCGAGAGCCCCCGTGGGACCCGCGCCGTATGGGCCCTGGGGCTCCATCCATGGGTCTTCGTCGGCAAGGACCAGCTGGCGGACCTCTTCGAGCTGCTGCCGGAGGCCGACGCCGTCGGAGAGATCGGCGTCGATGGGACGCACCGACCTCGGATGAGCATGGCCGAGCAGCAGGAGGGGCTCGCGGCCATCCTCGCGCACCCGGAGACGAAGCGTCGCATCGTGAGCGTTCACGGCTTCGACGCGTACGGAGAGCTCCTCGACGTGCTCGACTCCGAGCCGACCCCCGGCGCCGTCTATCACTGGTTCATGGGAGGCGGGAGGATCCTCGAACGAGCCGTCGAGATGGACATCTTCTTCTCGGTCAACGACGCGATGTTCGCCACGCTGGCGGGCCCGGAGATCGTCGCTCGGCTCCCACGAGAGCGCATCCTGGTCGAGACGGACGCGCCCTGCATCCAAGCGAGGACCGGCATCCCGATGAACCCCGGCGATCCGCCTGTGCCCGGGGGCCCGGCGCTCCGTCCTGGAGAGCTCTCGGACACGGAGGCGAACCTCGCCGGGGTCTGGCGGACCACCCCGTCCCAGGTCCGGCTCCAGCTCTGGCAGAACCTGGCCGAGCTCGAGGAGCGCGTGGAGCGCAGACCGTTCGGGGCGCGGGAGGTCCTGCGAGGGGCGAGCGGGACCACGGATCCCTAAGCGGGATCGGCCAGCGCGGCGTACAGGGCCGAGTGGTCCAGCTCCCCGCCGTCCAGGTCCTCCACCAGCCGGTCGAGCTGGGCTGCCACCGCCTCGAAGGACGGGATCGGCGTCCCGGTCGCCGCCGCGGCCTCGAGCACGATCCGCGCGTCCTTGCGATGCAGGCGCGCGCGGAACCCGGGCTCGAACGCGCGGTCGAGCATCCGCTGCCCATGGACCTCCAGGATCTTCGACCCTGCGAACCCGCCCAGGAGCGCCTCCCGCACCTTCGCCGCATCGACGCCGGAGCGCTCCGCCAGCAGCAGCGCCTCGGCCACCGCCTCGATCGTGGCGGCGACCACGAGCTGGTTGCACGCCTTCGCGACCTGCCCCGCTCCGCTCGGCCCCACGTGCACGACGCTCTTGCCCATCGCTTCGAGCAGCGGCAGGGCGCGCTCGAACGCGGCGGGCTCGCCGCCCACCATGATCGAGAGCGTCCCGTCGATCGCGCCCCGCTCCCCGCCCGAGACCGGCGCGTCGAGCGCGTCGATGCCGTTCGGCGCGAGGGCCTCCGCGACGCGGCGCGCCGCCCCCGGGTCGATCGTGCTCATGTCGATCGCCAGGGAACCCGGTGCCGCGGCGGACGCGACCCCGTCGTCGCCCAGCACCACGTGCTCGACGTCCGGCGTGTCCGGCAGCATCGTGATCACGACGTCCGCGCGCGAGGCGGCCTCCGCCGGAGACCCGGCGCGCGAGGCCCCCTCTCCGACCAGCTCGTCCACGGGGCCCTGGCTCCTGGAGTGGACCGTCAGCGGGAACCCGGCCTCGAGGACCCGGCGGGCCATCGGGCGCCCCATGATGCCGAGCCCGATGAAGGCGACGCGCTCGCGACCTGGCACGCTCAGCCCTCGACGGCCGCGTCGGCCAGCTCGAGCGCCCGGTCGATGATCTCGAAGCCCTCCGCCAGCTGCTCCTCGGTGATCGACAGCGGCGGGTTCGTCATCACGGTCCACCAGTGGACCATCGTATAGAGGCCCTGGTCCAGGAGGGACCGGTTGATGCTCGCCATCACCTCGTTCGTGGTGTTGAACGGCGACATCGGCTCCATCGTCTCCCGGTCCTTCACCAGGTCGATCGCGCCGAACAGGCCGATGTTGCGGACCGCTCCGACGGACGGGTGCTTGTCCTTGAGCTCCTGATGGTGACGCGCCATCACGTCGCCCATCTTGCGGGTGTGCTCGATCAGCCCGTCCTCCTCGTACACCGCGATCGTGGCGAGGGCGGCCGCCACGCACAGCGGGTGCGTGTTGTAGGTGAGGCCGCCCCAGAACACGTGGTCGTCGAAGTACGCCGCGATCTCGGGCCGCAGCCCCAGCGCGCCGAGCGGCGCGTACGACGAGGTGAGGCCCTTCGCGCACGAGATGATGTCCGGCACGACGCCCCAGTGGTTCACCGCGAACCACTCGCCCGTGCGGCCGAACCCGCACATGACCTCGTCGCACACCATCAAGATCCCGTACCTCGTGCAGAGCTCACGGACGCCCTGGAGGTAGCCGTCCGGCGGGATCAGGATCCCGTTCGTGCCGGTCACGGTCTCCAGGAAGAACGCGGCGATCGTGTCGGGACCCTCGAGCTGGATCGTCTCCTCCAGGTTCGCGAGCGCGGTGGCGGCATCGTCCGCGGGCCGATCCGGGCCGTGGTAGGGATCGAGGACGTGGACGACGCCCGACATCGCGGGCTCGTTCGCCCAGCGGCGCGGGTCGCCGGTCACGGTCATCGCGCCCGTCGTCGCGCCGTGGTACGAGCGGTACCGCGCCATGATCTTGTGGCGTCCGGTGACCAGGCGCGCGATCTTGATCGCGTTTCTCGTTGGACTCGGCTCCGCCGGGCGTGTAGAAGGTCTTCTGGATATCTCCGGGGAGGATCTCCGCCATCTTCTGTCCGAGCAGCATGCGTTCGCCGTACGCCATGAAGGGGGAGATGTAGGTCAGCCGTTGCGCCTGCCGGTGCATCGCGTCGTCGCTGTGGTCGCCGTGCCCGATGTTCACGCCCATGAGCTGTTGAAATCGATGTAACGCTTGCCGTCGACGTCCCGGTAGGCGCCCTCGGCGCGCTCCACCGCGATCGGCGATGCCTTCGACTGAGACCTGCCAGTCGTACATCGGTGTAGCGCTTCGACGAGCTCGACGATCTCCTTGGCGAACAGCTCGCTCATCGCCTTCTCCTCGCTCGTCCGTTCGAGCTTCCAGGTCGGCGCCGATCACGTAGCTGTGCTCGGCCGCCCAGAAGTGCAGCGTCACCGTATCGCCGGGACGCGGGTCCCGCGTCCCGATCTCGTCGCCAGGCGGTGGACCGTCAGTCGCTCCCCGTGCCCAGCTGCACGATCGGCTGCGTGACGGACCCCAGGTGAACACGACGTCCGCCACCACCCCGCCCACGTGTGGAGCCCGGGGCCCGACCTCGCCCGACGCCAACGATCACTCGAGGCGGACCGTGATGGTCCGGGCGGCTTCCACGTCACCGGGATCGGCAGCCCATCGCTGACCCTCGCCCAGGTCCATCGTCAGCAGCCCGTCCTCGCGCCGATCTTGACCTGGCGTGATCAGTTCGACACGCCGATGAACCCCGCACGAACGGACTCGCCGGTCGCTGGTACAGCTCCTCGGGTCGCAGGCTGCTCGACGCCGCCGTTCATCACGGCGATGCGGTCCGACATCGTCATCGCCTCTTCCTGATCGTGCGTTACGTAGACGAACGTCGTGCCGGTCCGCTGCTGAAGCTCCTTGAGCTCGAGCTGCATCTCCTTGCGGAGCTTCAGGTCGAGCGCGCCCAGCGGCTCGTCCAGCAGCAGCGCCGCGGGTCAGTTCACGAGCGCGCGCGCGAGCGCCCGTTGCTGCTGCCCGCCGGAGAGCTGGCCCGGCCGTCAGTCCTGCATGCCCTCCAGGCGGACGGTCCGGATCACGTCGGCCAGCCGAGCGGCCGTCTCCTCGCGACCGAGGCGCTGGATCTTCGGCCCGAAGGCGATGTTCTCGGCGACCGTCATGTGCGGGAACGGCCGTCACGCCTGGAACCTGTATTCACGTGCCGCTTCGCTGGAGGGATGTGGGTCACGTCCCGGCCCTGGAGGAGGTCCGTCCGTCGTCCAGGGTCTCGAACCCGCGATCATGCGGGCGTCGTGGTCTTGCCGCAGCCGCTGGGACCCAGCATCGAGAAGAACTCGCCGCCCAGGATGCCGAGAGCGTCACCCCGTCGACGGCCGTCACCTCGCCGAACCGCTTCGTGCACGTCTCGACCACGATCTCGCCGCTGCGATCCGCGTCCAGCCCCGTCACGTCTGGATCATGTTCAGCCTGGCGAGCTTGTACGCCAACAGGGACGCGCCGACCGAGAGGACGAACAGCATCACCATGTTGAGCGCCGACCCGGCGCCCCAGTTCCCTCGGACAGGATGGAGTCGCGGACCCGCTGCCCCATCATGTACGAGCCCGTGCCTCCCACGATGTCCGAGGTGACGAAGTCCGTCAGCATCGGGATGTACACCAGGATCATGGCGATGAAGATCCCGGGCGGCCAGCGGGATCAGGATCCAGGCCGTCTGGATCACCAGCCCGCCCTGGGTCGACCGCCGACTCGAACACCGTCGGGTCGATGGCCTTCATCGCCGCGTAGATGGGGATCGTGGTGTAGGTGATGTAAGTCGCGGCCAGCGTTACCACGACGGCGAACCGGCTGAACAGGAGCCAGTCGATGGAGGCCGGGCACCACCCAGTTCACGATGCCCTCGCGGCCGAGGATCACCTGCCAGGCGTAGACCTTGACCACGGGAGCCAGCTCGTCCGCCAGGACGAGCGCCAGGAGCAGGAAGATCGCGTCTCCCGGCGCGGAACACCATGTAGTACCCGAGCGGGATCGCGATCAGCAGCATGATAGCCCGTCGCGGTCGTCGCCAGGAACAACGTGGTCCACGCGATGCCAGTTCCAGCGGGTCGGTCAGCACGTCGACGTAGTGCGTGAGCGTCAGTCCGCCCTCGGTGCTCGGCGGGAACCGGACCAGGCTCATCCAGGTCATGATCGCCCATGGGCCCCAGGAAGAAGACGATCAGCAGCGTGACCGGCGCGAACAGGATCCCGAGCGCCCCGCGGCCCCGACCGACGCGGCGCGTCGCGGATCGCCGACACCTGCTCCTCGATCACCCCATTCTCCAGCCGGCCTCCGACACCCCGGCGATCGCGTCGGTCCCGGTCAGGACGCCGGCGTCCCTGCCCTTCGTGGCCACGCAGCAACCGCACCGCCAGCCAGATCGGCGCGATGCGACAGGTCGCCGTGGAGATCGCGTTGACGACCGCCGTGTGGTCCGGTTGCGGACCGATGAGTAGACCCAGATCGGGAAGGTCTGCTGGAAGCCGATGCATTGAACGCGCTGATCTCGTAGTTGTTGAAGGACCACGTGAAGACGAAGATCGTCGCGGCCGCGAGCGCGGGGGCGATGTGCGACAGGGTCGTAACGCAGCACCTGCATGCGCGAGCATCCGAGGTCGATCGCAGCCTCTTCCTGCACGCGCTGGAACCGGAAGAGCTGCGCTGACGTCGCCGTCACGAGCGGGAACGGGTCGCCTGGGTCGCGATCGCCGTCTTGAGCGACAGGTCCACGTTCGCCCGGACGTAGAACATCAGGGCGGCGATGCCGATGATCAGCCACGGCAGGACCAGCGGCGCCCCGACGAGCCCGCCGAGCACCCCTCGGCCCCGGAACCGGAACCGCGTCAGCCCGAACGCCGCCAGCGTCCCGAGCACCAGGCACGCCGGCGCGACGATGCAGGCCGCGAGGATCGAGTTCTTCAGCGACTCCCGCAGCAACGGATCGCGGAACGCGTCCGCGAACCAGTGCGTCGTGAACCCCTCGATCGGGAACGCCAGGACGTTGGAGTCGTTGAACGCGAACAGGGCCAGGATCACCAGGGGCCCGAACAGGATCAGGTACACGGACCACAGGAACACCCGCCAGCCCCAGGTCTCGGCGCCGGCGCGGACGCGGACCCCTGCCGAGGGCGGCAGCGCTCGAACGCCTACGGCCGCGGCATCCGCCGTCGCCGCCATCCTAGGAGGCCTTCACCTCGGTCCAGGCGGCCACCCACGCCGCGCGGTCCGGCGGGGGGCTCGCCGGGATCGCGTTCTCCAGGTCGAAGGGCGCCTCGAGGGAGGCCCGCTCGATCACCTCGGGGCTCGCGATCTCCAGGGTCTTCTCGTTCGCGACCTGGTAGTTCCAGTTCTCGGCCTCGTACAGCTCCGCCTCGGGGCTGGCGTAGTAGTTGAGCAGCGCGTACACGGCGTCCAGGTTCTCCGGATCCACGTCTGGAGTCATGCCGTACCCGCACGCCCACAGGAACTGCCCCTCGCTGGCGATCACGAACTTGGCGTTCACGCCCTCCTTCTGCAGCGACATCGCGGTGTCCGGATAGCCGGACGAGATCACGATCTCGCCCGACTTGAACAGCGACTTGACCGCCGGGTCGCCCTTCCAGAACGTGCGGAACTGATCCTTGTGGTCCATCAGGTACTGCTTGACGGACTGGAGCTGTTCGTCGGTCATCGCGAGCGGGTCGGTGATCCCGGTCGCGAGCGCGCCGATCATGATCGCCGTGACGGCGATGTCCTCCATGCCCGCCCGGCCCTGCCACTGCGGATCGAACAGGTCGGTCCACGAGGTCGGCGCCGGCTCGACGACGTCGGCGTCGTAGATGATCCCAGCCGTCCCCGCGTCGACCGGGAGCATGTAGATCTGGCCGTCCTCCTGGACGCCGGGCAGGTCCTGCATCGACGGGAACAGGTCGTTCCAGTGCACCAGGCGGTCGGCGTCCATCGGCGCGTACAGGCCCTTCTCCACCATCTCCAGCGTGCCCTCGTCCACGCAGCTGTTGACGACGTCGGCCTCGAACCCCGCCTGCAGCTTGGCGATGGCCTCCTCGTTCGACCCCATCGCCGAGGACTGGATCGTGATGTTCGGGTACTGCTCGTGGAACCCCTCCAGGTAGCCCGGGTCGAACCCGTCGGTGTACGACAGGAGCCTGATCGTGCCGGTGATGTCCTCCGGCGCCGTGGGGCCCGTCGTGGCCCCCGTTCCGCCTCCCCCGGTCGACGGCGCGGGGTCGTCGCCGCCGTCGGAGCCGCATGCCGTGAGCACGAGCGCCAGGCTCACCGCCAGGGCGAGCGTTCGCAGGGTGGATCCACTCATGCCGATCCCTCCTCGTCTCGGGGCTCCGGCAGCGCGTCCAGGTACGAGGCGATCAGCTCGCCGGAGTCGTCGCAGTGCGCCTCGAACCCTTCTACGGCGCGGACGGTATCTCCGGCCTCGATGGCCTCGAACAACGGGCGGTGCTGCGCCGCGACCGCATCCGGGGACTCGTGCATCCGCTCGTCGACGCGCAGCAGGGCCCTCAGCATCGGGACGTAGCGCTCGAACACCTCATGCAGGCGAGCGTTCGCTGACAGCCGGCAGACCCCGTCGTGGAAGGCGAGGTCCGCCCGGTACACCGCCGCCGCGTCCCCCTCCGCCGCGGCGACCTCGATCGCGTCCAGGAGCCGCCGGAGCTCCTCGATGGCGTCGGGATCCCGCTCGGCCGCGAGCAGCCGGGCGGCCCTGCCCTCGATCGCCGCCCGCAGCCCGTAGATCTCGCGGACGTCGCGCGCGGACAGGCTCACGACGAACGTGCCCCGCCGAGGCTCCTCCATCAGCAAGCCCTCGGCCCGCAAGAGCTTGAACGCCTCGCGGACGGGCCCGCGGCTGACGTTCAGCTGCTCGGCGATCCGGGCCTCGACCAGGTGCTCGCCCTGGGGGAAGCCCCCGGCGAGGATCTGCTCGCGGATCCGGTCGGCGGCGTCCTCCGCGAGTGACCGGGGAGCTTCGAGCGGCTGCAGGGCGGCGGACCTGGACGTCTCGGCCAACGGAGCCTCCCTGCGTCGCGGCCCGCCCGGGACGGGCAGGTCTCCCCCAACGGGGTCGAACTGTAAACTGTCGACCACTGGCAATGCAAGGCCGAGTACCCCGCGTTCCCGGACCGCGCTCACGCCTCGCCCCGGGCTCGGCATCGCCTCCTTCACCGAATCGGTGTCGAACGACAGCTCGAAGAACCCGATACGCGTCTCGTAGACGGCCGGGGTCCGCCTGCTCCTTGACCTCGTCCTCGAACACGTGCATCACGGGGAGTCCCAACTGGATCCCGGCCAACGGACCCACGTAGGCGGGGTCGCCCTCGCGGACGGTCTCGGCGGCGACCTCGACCGCGTCCGCGTCGGCCGCCCCCAGCAACTTGTTGCCGAGGTCCTCGGTCCCGACTCGCCGGCGTCCGCTTGATCGACCCCTGGTTCTCTGGGTCCATGGCGCCGGACGCCGTTCAGACGAAGCACTCCGTGCGCACCGTCGCCTCGGCGCCGGCCGACCGCGCCACCCTCGGCGTCGCCTCGCCGGGCACGCTGTCGCGCTCGCCGAGCGCGGCTCGCCTTCTTGCCCCGCAGGTCCATCGCTCGGTCGCCTCCCCTCCTTCATCTCCAGGTGCTCGGGCACCGGCACGGGCGTGACCGGCGCCCCGGCCAGCAGCCGCTCCGCCGCCGCCTCGATGTCCTCGAGCGTCGTCCCGTTGCCCGTGACGCGCTCGACCTCGCCGCCGTCACGCATCGTGATGTACGTCGGCAGCCCGGCGACCCGCAGGTCGCGGCACACCCCTTCCGGTTGTCGGGCGCGTTCAGCTTCGAGCGTGAACCTGCCCGCGAACCGTTCCTCGGAAGCGCCTCGACGTGCGGCATCAGGGCTATGCACGGCGCGCAGTCAGGCCCCAGACGTCGAGCAGCACGTGGCCGTCGCGCGCCACCTCGTCGAACGTCTCCACCGTCGCGTCGACCGCCATCTCCAGACCTCCAGCGTGATCGATGCGCCGTCCAGGCGCGTCATCCGGCCCAGGAAGAGGCTGCCCTTCGCCAACAGCATCGTGTTGCCGAGCCGGCGTCGAACCTCCGGAGCGCGTGCGGCAGCCACGGGATAGCCGACGCGATGTGGCCCTGCGTCGGCGAGAACGGCAGCCCGTGCACGGCCACGAAGTCCTCGATCCCACGTCACGCGTAAGCTCGCCGCGCACGACCCCCAGTCCCGCGAGCATCCGGTAGTTCCGGGCGGGGACGTCGCGCCGCCCGCCACCTCGGTGATCTCGGGGTCGTGGAGAACCGGTCGCGTACACGTCGACGTCGCCGACCGACCGGCCCATCGCGTCGAGGACGGCCGACGATGTCCTCGAGCAGCGCCTCGCGCGGATCCGCGGCCCACCGATGGCGTCGACGGCATCCAGCCGGGTCGCGGCGCGATAGCCGGACCGTCGTCGGCGAGGCCACGACCAGGATGCGCCCGGTAGCAGCCAGCACGTCCTCCAGGATCGGGACGCCGTGCTCGAGCGCCCCTCGAACTTCATCCCGAGCTTCGCGAGCGCGCCGCCGGCTACTACGGCCACGCGGTCGTGCACACCCGACGACCAGGCCCGCCGCCAGGTCGGCGCAGCAGGTCCGGCGCCGCGCAGGCGCCTTCGTCGAGCCCTGCTGAAGTACTCGGTCATCCGCCGCCTCGGCCACGGCCTTGCCGAGTTCCCGCCGCCCGTTGGTACCGGTCGCCACGTCGCCTCCTCGCCCGCGCCGATGCGTACGTGATCGAGGCCGGAATCGCCGGTAGCCGCGAGGAGGTGCGCGCAGCGTGGACCGCCCCGGCCTTGCACGCCGGGTTCTCGAGCAGGACGGGGGCGGCCAGGCTCTCGTCCTCGTCGTGCGCCGGCGCGAACTTCCACGACCTCGTCGCCCCGCAACGGCGAGGCTCGCCAGGCCGTGGCTCGTCCTTCAGCCGCACCAGCTCGAACCGGTCGAGGCTCGGCGAGCAGCTCGTAGAACGCGTCCTGCGTCAGCAGCCTCGCCGAACGGCCCGACCGGATCGCGGGGCCGCCGCCGCCTTGCGGCCGCTCGATGTCGCCGAGGGCCTCAGGGCCCCAGGCTGCCCAGGGAGAACACCTGGCGTTCGGCAGGTATACGGCGGCTTGATCCGACGACGCAGCGCCGCGGCGTGCGGCCACGGCGCCGCCTCCGCCATGGCTTCGGCCATGCGCAGGTCGGGCGTGCTGGAGCGTCAGCGACGCCGTGGATCGACAGCCCTGCCCGTCGACGCGATCTCCCACGTTGCCCAGGCCGGCCTCGGTCGCGAGCATGTCGAGGCGCCGACGATCGGCGGCGGAGCATGGCCTCGTCCGGCGGCGCGGCGAGGGTCACCAGCCGGTGCAGATCGACACGCGCGCGGATGCGTGCCGGCGCTCCACCATCTGCGCGATAGTCGGCAACGCCGTCACGGAAGCACCGTCGCGATCACTTCACGCTCCATCTCCTTCGCAAGGCGTTGCCGCAACGCGTGCCCGTTCCTCAGGTGCCGGTCAGGGTCGCCCACGCCACCACCGCCCGCATCGATGAAGCTCCTGGGCGATACCTGCTGTCGAGCCGCGCTGGCCGCGGCGACCAGGCGTCGACGCCGGACGTGGTGTAGAACGCGTCGTGCAGCGAGCCGATGCGGCCTCGCGCTCAAGCTGGACAGCGTCGAGCGGCACGAAGTTGCGGGTCGGCGTTGGCGGTCATGTTGTCGACCGGCGTACCGACGCAGCAGCGCGAAGGCTCCCATCGTCGACGCCGGTCAGCGGTACCGAGCCAGGTGGACGCGTGCCGGCTCGGCAATGGTCAGGGTTGCCCTGCGGCACGCACCCGCCTCGGTCCAGGCGCCACGGCGACGGCGGCCGAGATCGACCGCCGAGGGCGGGCGGCTTGCGCGGTAACCGTGGGCCCACCTCGGTCCGGACGTCCCCGGCGAGCTTGGCGAGCAGCAGTTCCACGCTTGCGCTCGCCTTGCCGCTCGGCGCGCACGACGCAGCAGACTACCGCGGCAAGTGCCCTCTCCTCGGGGCCGGTAGGCCTCATCCCCGGCAGCCAGCCTCGAGGCCAGGCCGCGACCACCGAGGCGCCGCGCCGCATCGGCGACGTTCGAGCCGGTCAGGGCGATGTACGCGGCCCCCTCGGCCGCCAGCACGGGGCTGTCGGGCGTCGCTCATCATCACCACGGGGATGCCGCTGAGGGCGGCCTCGCGGGCAGGTCCGCACGCTGTGCCCATGCCGGCCAGGCCGAACGACAGCCCGCGACCAGCACGTCGGGCCGGAGGCTCGTCGAGCAGGACAACAGCAGGCTGTGACGCGGCCTCGTCCTCACCGAAGCGGTCGTCGCCGCACGCGAGCGTCACGTCGGCCGCCCAGGCCACGCGCCGCCTCGAGGCCGCGCCCCCATGACGGCGCCGTCAAGGCGCACCGTCGTCCGCGACTCCTCGCCATGAGCCCGCGAAGAACTGGTTCAGGTAGACCGGACAGGCCGTGTTCATAGCCCGGCACCGCCGTCCATGCCCTCGTCGCCCGTCTGGACGCACGACCCCAGGTAGGCCCACATCGGGACCGGCTCGCCGATCAGGGCGGTCGCCTTCCACGACGCGCGAGGGCGTCCACCGCGTCGACAGCGTCCTCGTTCCCGGTAGCGACGAGCGCGTCCGCCTCGAGCACGGCCAGGTCGGTCAGGCCGCCATAGCGTTCGTCCTCCACGGTGACGGGCGCGGTCGCCCGGACGCCGGGCGACTCCACGAGCGCGCGGACCGTATCGTGTCGGTGTGGGAGTTCCCGGACAGCGACATCGTGCGGATTGCGCGTGGGCGTAGGCGAACCGCCAGGGCGCCGACTGCTGTCGTGACGCCTTTCGCATCGGCCACGCGGTCCAGGTAGCCGAGCGCGAGGATACGCCCCCCAGGAACCGCAGCCGCGAACCGTCGGCGTCGAGCAGCAGGCGGGCAGCGCCGAGCCCTGGTAGTGCGCGGTGGGATGCGCGCCCGCCCAGTCGTAAGCACCGTTCGTTGAGGGCGCCGTCCAGCAGCTCACGCGGCTCGACGATCGTGGGAACGATCCGCCGACCGGCTCGTAGAAGAAGGTGTCGGTGAGCGGACCCTCGGACGCCCTGCACGATCGCGCATACCACCGGGTAGCTCCTCGCCGGCCCGCCCGCGGCCGGTGCCCAGCACCCCGACTCGGACCTCGTCGGAGCTCAGCGTCGAGCGTCGTCACCGCCAGGTCGCGCGCGATGCGCAGCGCCGTCCGCCGCACGGCGCGGTCGGCGTCAGCAGCAGGCGCGCGGCGGCGGCGCGAGACGACGACGTTCGTGGTCCCGCCCCAGCGCGTGACCTCGGCGCCGGGCCGGCCATGTCGACGAACGCATCAGGCGCTCGTCGTCGTCCAGCGTGACCCGCGGCGCCCCAGTCGCAGACGGGAAGGACCGCGACGCCGTCGAAGGCGGTGCGTCCGGCCCCGGCCGGCCAGGCGCATAGGCCCCAGCACCGCCCGGGAACGTGTCGGCGGGGTCGTCCGCCTTCGCGTCGGGCAGGATCGCGTCCAACACGTTCACGACGCGCACACGGGGTCACCGGGACGGACGATCTCGACGGTCACGTCGGCGAGCGCCGGCTCCGGCGCCGACGCGAGCCCCGTCGCGTCGATCACGAGCCGGCCCGCATCCCAGGCCGTCGCGTCGTCCTCGACCACGTCGGCGACGCGGAACATCGCGAGCTCCAGCGGACGGTCGGCGGGACCGGGGCTCACGCGTCACCCCCCGGAACCGGCGGTGCGTCCGCCGGGTCGTACCAGTCGCCGCCGCCGACCTCGCCGCCGTCGACGATCAGCGTCTGGCCGCTGATCCACGCCGCGTCGTCGGATGCCAGGAAGAGCACCGCCATCGCCTGGTCCCTCGGCGTCCCGGCGCGACGCAACGGCACGCGGCGCAGGTACTCCCGCTGCAGCCGCGCCTCGTCGGGGTCGTTCGCGATCACGGCGTCCTCCTCGGGCGTTAGCGTCTGACCGGGCGCGACGCAGTTCGCGCGGATACGAGGTGGCCGAACCGTGCGCCGCGGCCTTCGTCAGCGCGACCAGCGCCGCCTTCGAAGGCGTTGTAGACGGACTCCAGGGGACTCGTTCTTGAAGGCGTTCGCCGAGGCGATGTTCACGATCGCCCCGCCCCCGTGCGCCGCCATGTTCGGCGCGACCGCCTGCATCGTGGCCAGCGGGGCGCGGACGTTCACGGCGAACACCAGGTCGAACGTCGCGGGACCGACCTCGAGCAGCGGACCGTCCGGCATCACGCCCGCGCAGTTCACGAGGGCGTGGACGCGTCCGAGCCGCTCGGCACCGCCTCGACGGCCATCGCGCGCCGCGTCGACGTCGGCGAGGTCGACGGCGCGTCAGGACGCGTCTGGGGTCCTCCTGCCCCGAGCGCATCCGCTCGAGCCCGTCGCCCAGGATGTCCGCGGCGAGCACGGTCGCCCCTCGGCCAGGAACGCCTCGACGATGCCGCGCCCGATGCCCTGGGCGCCGCCCGTCACGACGACGTTGCGATCGCGAAGCGCGCCGTCACGGGACCTCCGGCAGGTGCAGCGGTGCGCCCCGCATGAGTCCGCGATCGCGAGGAAGCGGTCTCCGACACGTTCGCGACGACGGCGCGGTCCAGGCGTTCCCCGACCCAGGCGAGGTTCGTCGGCGCGCTCAACGTCGACGCGAGGTGGTCGTCGACGACCGTCTCGACCAATCCGTCCGGAGCGATCCGCCGCGAGCCCGTCGGGACGGTGAGCGTCACCCAGAGCGCCCCGTCGGCGGCAAGTCGTCGGGGTCGGTGTCGGGGGGCTCAGCGACGACCTGGGGCGTGCCGGCGTCGCCTCCAGGCAGGATCGGGACGCTGACGACCCGCTGCTCGTGCGCCTCGACCACGACGAGCGCGGCCCCGTCGGGCGTAACGAGGCACCCGTTCGGGTACCCGGGGACGTCCATCGACCACGTCGTGACCTCGCCGCCCGGGGCAATCCGCCTGGTCCGGCCGGCCGTCCTCGCCGGAGCACGTCACGTACAGCATCCCGTCCGGTCCGAAGGCGACCACGTTCGGCGTATCGAGCCGGCTCGCGGCCGGGCCCTGACCGTACGTCTCCACCGCGCCGGTCGCCGGGTCGAGCCGCACGATCGAGCCGACGCCCGCGTCGCACGCGTACACACGGCCGCGCTCGTCCACCGCGATCCCGAGCATCGAGCCGCCCGTGGCGGCCAGCTCCTCGACCTCGCCGTCAAGCGTCACCGCGTAGAGCTCCCCGCCCTCGCCCCCCGCGTACACGCGCCCGTCGACCGGGTTCCACGCCACGCCCTCGGGGTGGTTCAGGTCGCCGGCGAGCTCCTCGAAGCGATCGAGCATCAGCGCCGCCGCCCAAGGTCTCCCAGCACCCGCCGCGCGCCGTTGCGGCCATTCGCCCCGGTGACGCCGCCCCCGGGATGGGTGCCGGCGCCGCACAGGTACAGCCCCCGGATCGGCGTCCGGTGGTCCGCGTAGCCGCGCACCGGCCGCAGGAACAGGAGCTGGTCCGGCGACATGTCGCCGTGCAGGTGATGGCCTCCGGTGAGGGCGAGCCGCCGTTCGAGGTCGAGCGGCGTCAAGATCTCGCGGTGCAGCACCGAGCCGGGGAGGTTCGGGAAGTGCTCGCCGAGCCGGGCGACCGCGCGGTCCGCCACGTCGTCCCGCACGTCGTCCCACGACGCGTCGCGCAGGCGGTACGGCTGCGATCGCACCCCGACCGTCACCACGTGACGTCCCTCCGGAGCGAGCGACGGATCGTGCACGGTCGGCACGCACACCTCCAGGTGCGCCGTGGTCGCTGGCACCCCTCGTCGAGCGGACGCCTGGTCGTCGTCCAGGTCGGCCAACGGCTTCGTGATCTGCACCAAGCCGCGATGGTACGGCCGAACGTCGCCCCCGTGGTCGTCCGCCAGGCGGGGAAGCTCGGCGACCGCCAGGTTCAGCTTCAGGCTGGCGCCGTCGCTGCGGTAGGAGCGGACGCGCTCGACGAACGCCGACGGCAGCCGCTCCTCGCCGACCAGCCCCAGGAAGGTCCGCTTCGGGTCGGCGTTGGACAGCACGGTCGCGGACGCGATCTCCTCCCCGTCCTCGAGCACGACGCCCGTCGCCCGGTCACCCGCCGTGCGGACCGACGCGACGGATGCCCCGGTCCGGATCGTCGCGCCCGCCTCGCGCGCCGCCTCGGCCATCAACGCCGTCACCACCCCCATCCCGCCGCGGACGAACCCCCAGCCAACGCCGCCGCCCGATCCGCCGCCCGAGGCCGCCTCGTGGAGCAGGCCGTACGCGGTCCCCGGGGTCGACGGGCCCGCGAGCGTGTTGCTGATCGACTCCCAGCCCAGGGCCGACTTCAGCAGCTCGTCCTCGAACCGCTCGTCGAGGTACCGCTTCGCCGACGCCGTGAACAGGTACGCGATCTCGCCCAGGTCGCGGCGACGCGTCAGGGCGAGCCCCCCGAGCCGGGCGAGCGCCGGCAGGTCGGCGACCCTGCGGAGACGGGGATCGCGACCCGATCGAACCAGCACCAGCGAGCGGGCGATCCGTTCCAACGTGGACTCGTACGCCTCGAACGCGCGCGCGTCGCGGGCCGACGCGGGCGGACCGCGTCGACGGTTCGACCGCGGTCGCCGTCGAGAACCGAAGCTCGCCGTCGGGATACAGGTGCAGCGACGGCCCGGCCTCATCGACGCGCAGCCCGCGCTCCCGCAGCCGCAGGTCGCGCCACACGGGGTCCCGCAGCATCGACAGGACGTAGGCCCCGGCGACGCGCGGTACCCCGGCGCGAACCCCTCGGTGACGCACGCGCCGCCCACGATGCCCCGCCGCTCCAGGACAGGCGTCCGCATCCCGGCCCGGGCCAGGTAGAACGCGGCGGCGACGAGCCCGTTGTGTCCGCCGCCCACGATACCGCGTCCCACGTCCCGTTCAAGCGCCTCCTCCGCGGGTCCCGGCGTCGGCGATCAGCCACCGCCGCGCGCTCCATCCACGGCCGGATAGCCTACTGTCTACCGTTGACAATGGGGAACGACTCACCGGTCGACCGCGTGGAGGTCCTGGCCCTCGGCCCGCATCGCCGCGCCACGCGTACACGAGCCACCTGGACGCGCCTTTCACCACGAGCACGCTCGTGCGGATCACCGATGCCGACGGGGCGACGGGCGTGGGCCAGTTCGACAACGACAGCCACGGCGCGTTCGACCTGGCGCCGCTCGAAACGCTGCGCACGCTCGCCCCACGGCTCCTCTGGCCGCACGCCCGAGGAACGCGAGGCCGTGTGGGACGAGATCCGCGACGGCGGCACGGCGCCCGACCTGCCGGGCGTGCGGTCGGCGCTGGACATCGCTGTGGGATCTCGCCGCGCGGCGCGAGCGGATGCCGCTGCGCGACCTCGCGCGGGTCGGGGCCGCCCCCGGACCCGAGCGCCTCCCCGCCTACGCGTCGATCCCCACGCTCTCCGAGCCGGCCGCGTACGCGGACGAGATGGCACGCCGCCTGGAGGAGGGGTACACGGCCGCGAAGGTGCACGCATGGGGCGAGCCGCGCCGCGACCTGGATGATGCGCGCCGCGCGTGAAGCCGGGGAGGGAGACGTCGCGCTGATGTACGGACGCGGAGGGTTCCTCTCGCGCGAGGACGCCGCCTGGATGGCCGACGCGCTCGGGGGCTCGGGGCTCGGTGGTTCGAGCGCCGCTGCCCGACCTCGACGTGGACGGGTACCGGTCGCTCGTGCGCCGCGGTCGCGTGCCGATCCTGCCCGCTGGCGACGCGATCTGGGACCCGCGGCTGTGCGCGGCGCTGCTGGCGGACCCCCCCTGGACCGCGATGCGGTTCGACGTGACGTTCGCCGGGGGCATCACCTCGGCGCGGCGGCTGTTCGCGGTCGCCGAGCGCTCCGGCCTCGACGTCGAGCTCACGGGGTACGGGCAGACGCTGGTGCAGGCGGCGAACCTCCACGTGGCCCTCGCCTTCGGGCGCACGAGCTTCGTCGAGCGCGCCGTCCCGACGGCGGAGTTCGACTGGGGCGTCGCGACGCCGATCGAGAGCGCGTCCGACGGCACGATCGGTATCGACGACCGGCCGGGGCTCGGGGTCGAGCTCGACGAGGACGCGATCGAGCGCTCGGTGCTGGCGCGGTTCAGCATCGATCGCGCGACGGCGTAGCGCGGCCCCCGGACGTCAGGCCGTCGCCTCCACGATCGCCTCGTCGACGATCGCGAGGGCCTGCTCCATCACCGCGGGCGGCATCACGAGCGAGGGCTGCAGGTTGAGCGACGTCGTGCTGGCGTCCGCCAGCAGCCCGCGCGCGCGATGCAGCCGCGCGCCACGCGCTCCATCAACTCAAGGTCCCGCTCCTTCGTCGTGCGGTCGCGCACGAACTCGATCGCGATGAAGCATCCGGTCGCGCGCACGTCGCCGGCATGCGGGTGCCGATCGCGCATCGGCTCGAGCGCGCGCGCAGCGCGGCGGCCTCGGTCGCCCGGACGTTCTCCAGCACCGGCTCCTCGCGGAAGATACGGAGCGTCTCGAGCGCCGCCACGCACGCCGCCGGCAGCCACGACCAGGTCGAGCCCGTCGAGACGTCGTCGAACCCATCGCGCGCTCGGTCCCGAGCACCGCGCCGATCGGCATGACGCCCCCACCCATCGCCTTGCCGAGCGCGATCAGGTCGGGCTCGAGGCCGCGGCTCCGCGGCGAACAGGTGACCGGGCGGCCGAAGCCGGTCTTGACCTCGTCGAGGCACAGCAGCAGGTCGTGCTCCTGGCGAACCTCGGCGAGCCCCGACCAGAACGCGTCCGGCGGCGCCGCGCAGCCGCCGCCCATCACCGGCTCGATGACGACGCCGGCGACCGCGGGGATCGATCGCGTGGTGCAAGACGTGGTCGCGCAGGTAGTCGACGGTCCCGTCCCCGGTCCCGCCGGGCCGTGCGGCGAACGGCGTCCGGTACGGGTTCGGGTACGGCACGTGGACGAACCCCGGCATCAGCGCGCGGTAGCCGAACGACAGGTCCGAGGTCTCGGCGCCGATCGCGCCCGCGGTGCCCGCCTCGCCGTGGTAGCCGCCCATGAACCCGATCACGATCGGACGGCCCGTCGCGCGGCGCATGAAGCGGACCGCGGTCTCGACCGCCTCGGTGCCGTTCAGCGCGATGTCGACGCGCGAGAGCCCACCCGGCGCGACGCGCAACAGCTCCTCGGCGAGCGGCAGGACGTACGGGTTCGAGAAGTAGTGCGTGTCCTCGTTCCCGAACCGCCGGAGCGCCTCGATCGTCGGCTCGAGGATGTCCTCTCGTCCGGCCCCGAACGGCACGGACGCCATCGCGCTGATGAGATCCAGGAATACGTTCCCGTCGACGTCCTCGACCGTCCACCCGGACTTGCGGGCGATGACGAAGGGCCCCAGATCGTGCGCGAGCCCCGCGTACAGCACGGCCTCCTGGCGCGCGAGGATCTCGCGCGTCTTCGGCCCCGGCGGCGTCGCGACGATCCGGGGGACCCCCTCCGTCATGCGGGTCCTACACGCCCAAGCTGGCCCACGGACCGGTGATCGCGCAGGTGAATCCCGGGACCTGGACGTTGACGAACAGCCACTTGCCGTCCGGGCTGAACGTCGGGCCGGCGAACTCCGAGTAGCCGAGTCCGTCGCCGGCCGACGGGCCGTCGTCGGGGACCGTCGGGTCGTACAGCTTGCCCGAGGCCTCCAGGTAATGCCGCTGCACTGGAACGAGGTTCTCGGCGATCGTGATCAGGCTGCCGTCGGGCAAGAGGGCCCGCACGCAGTTGTTGTTCAGGTTCCCGTCCTCGGCGAGGATGATCGCGCCGGCCGGGCTGGTGCACATGTTGTCGGGCCCGTCCAGGTCCTCGCGGCGGGTCGACTCGTACAGCAGCACGAGCTCGCCCTCCTCGTTCTTCTTGCCGGCGTTCTTGGTGGGCGTGTACTGGAACACCTGCCCGAGGCCCTTGTCGCCCCCGTCGGACGAGCCGAACACGGCGCTGCCATCGCGGAAGGTGCATCCCTCGCCGCCCAGGAACTTCGCCCCGCCCTTCTGACGGCCCTGCCGGTATACGGCCGATGCGTCGTCCTCGGCGTTCTTCGGGTCGGGGTCGTCGATCGTGACCCAGTTCGCGACCAGGACCTCGCCGACCGTTTGCCCGACGACCGTGCTGTACCCGGGCTTGCCCTTGATCGCCAGCATCTGGAGCGTGCCTCCGGCCGCGAGGTTCCCGGGGTCGTTGGGCAGGAGCCGGTAGAAGCCGTCGGGCCCCTCGTCCTCGGTCATGTACACGACACCCGTCACCGGGTCGACCGCACCGGCCTCGTGCAGGAACCGCCCCATCGCCTTGTACGGCTTCGTCTTCACCGGCGCGTCGGCCCGAGGATCGACCTCGAACACGTACCCGTGCGGCTTGCGCCTGCCGCTGTCGACACCGGCGACCGTCTCCTCGCACGTGAGCCAGGTCCCCCACGGTGTGACGATGCCGGAGCAGTTCGAGTCGGTGCCGTTCAGGCTGATCCAGTGCGATTGGAGCTCGCCGGTGGCCGCGTCCACGACGAGCGTGGTCGTGCAACCTGGCGCCTTCGTGTCCCACGCGGTGTCCGGGTCGCCGACCACGGTCCCGCCCGGGATGTCGTTGCTCTCGCCCAGCTCGTGGTTGCGCACGAGCCGGATCGTGCCGTTGCCGCCGTCGAACGCGGCCATCCCGTCCAGGATCGGCGGGGTGATGAACCCGTCCGACATCGCCGATCCATAGGCCCCGAACGTGTGGTACGTGAAGCCCGGCGGGAGCGCGAGCTCCGGCCCCGCGGCCACCAACCCGGGCGTCTGGGGTGTCGGCGCGAACATGCGGCGCCTCGCCGGCGCCGCACCCGCGGACGGGCTGCGGCCCATGAGCGCCGCGCTCGCAAGCGCGGTGCCGACCACCCCCATGCGGATGAACCTGCGGCGACCGATGCTGGCGCGCCGCTCGGCGTCCTCCATGAGCGTGCCAGGGTCAGTGCGTGCCATCGCCTTCCCCCGTGCAGGGCACCCTACCCGGGTGCCAACGGACCCCGGTGCCGTGAACTGTCGACAATCTACGGATGACCCTTTCCGAGGTCAAGTCACACGCCGACGGCGCCGCGCCCGCTTCGCGTCGCGCAGCACCTCGCGCGCCGCGTTCCCACCGTTCGCGCCCTCTCGTTACTCCGCCGCGCCGGGATGCGTCCCCGCACCGCACAGGTACAGGCCGCGGATCGGCGTGCGGTAGTCCGCGTACCCGCGCACCGGCCGCATGAACAGGAGCTGGTCCGGCGACATGTCGCCGTGCAGCGCGTGCCCGCCCCACAGGCCGAGCAGCCGCTCCAGGTCGAGCGGGCTCAGCACCTGGCGGTGCTCGATCAGGCCCGGCAGCGCCGGGAAGTGCTCGGCGATCTGCGCGATCGCGCGGTCGGCGCGATCCTCCTTGACCTCGTCCCACTCCTGGTCGCGCAGCCGGTACGGCTGCGAGTTCACGTCGATCGTGACGATGTGCTTGCCCTCCGGGGCGAGCGACGGGTCGTGCACCGTCGGGAAGCAGACCTCGATGTGCGCGGGGTCCGCCGCGATGCCCGCGACCGCCTGCGCCTGCTGGTCGTCCATGTCGGCCAGGAACGGGTTGAGCTCCATGATCCCGCGGTGGTACGGCTGCGGCTCGGTCGTGGTCGAGCCGACCACCGCGGGCAGCGCGGAGAGCGCGAGGTCGATCTTCATGCTCGTGCCCATGCACCGGTACGCGCGGATCCCGTCGACGAACGCGGGCGGCAGCTCCGCCTCGTCGATCAACCGCAGGAACGTGTGCTTCGGGTCGGCGTTCGAGAGCACGAGCGGTGCGACGGTTCTCCCCGTCCGCCAGCGCGACCCCGCTCACGCGCCCGCCGCGCGTCGCGATCCGCGCGACCTCGGCCCCGGTCCGGATCGTCGCGCCGGCCTCGCGCGCCGCGTCGACCATCGCCGCCGTCACCCGCCCCATCCCTCCGCGGACGAACCCCCACTCGCGTGGGCCCCCGCCCGAGGACTCGCTCGCGTGGTCGTGCAGCAGCACGAACGCGGTACCGGGCGTCGACGGCCCCGCCACGCTGTCGTTGATCGCGTGCCAGCCGAGCGCCGCCTTCAGGTGGTCGGATCGGAACCGCTCGTCCAGGAACCGCGTGATCGACGTCGTGAACAGGAACGAGAGCTCCAGCAGGTCGGCCCGGTGCCGCAGCCCCAGCCAGCCTGCGCGGAGCGCCTCGCGCGCGTCGCGGGCCGTCCGGATCCCGGGGTCGGGCGGCGTCCGCTCGAAGAACGGCAGCACCGCGCGCGACAGACGCGCCATGTCCTCGTCTAGCGTGTCCAGCGCCGCCGCGTCCGGCGGCGCGAACCGCCGCGCCTCCGCCCGCAGCTCGTCCCCGCCGTCGTCGAGCAGCGACGCGCCGTCGGGGAAGCGGTTCAGCGTCGGGCCGGCCGGGTCGACGACGATACCGCGCCGCACGAGCCGCATGTCGCGCCAGACCGACGCGCGAAGCATCGAGAGGACGTACGCCCCGGTCGATGCGCGGAACCCGGGCGCGAACTCCTCGGTGACGCAGGCCCCGCCGACGATGTCGCGCCGCTCCAGGATCAGCGGCCGCAGGCCGGCGCGGGCCAGGCGGAACGCGGCGACCAGGCCGTTGTGCCCCGCGCCCACCACGATCGCGTCGTAGCCCGCCACCATCGCGCGAGGCTAGGAGCGTCGTTGGTCGACTGTCAACAATCTGGCCTCGGGTTACCATCCGCGCGAGATGCGAGACACCCAGCCCTCCCCGCCGTCGCCGGCAGCTCAGGCCGACACGCTCGAGGCGCCGCCGCCCGCGTTCACGCTCCAGCAGGCGTCGGAGCTCGCGCGGTCGAAGTTCGGCGTGGACGGGAAGGCCTCCCCGCTCGTCAGCGAGCGCGACCAGAACTTCCGGATCCTGCGCGACGACGGCACCGGCTTCGTGCCGAAGATCATGAACCCGGCCGAGGACCCCGGCGTCGCCGAGATGCAGACGCTCGCCATGCTCCACGTCGCCGAGACCGACCCGGGCCTGCCCGTGATGCGGCTCGTGCCGAGCCTCGACGGCGAGGTCCAGTCGCACGTGACGGGTCCGGACGGGCGCGAGCACGTCGTGCGGATTGTCACGCTGATGCCCGGCCGCACGTACGAGCCTGACGAGATGCGGCTGGACGCCCTCCCGGCGTTCGGCGCGGCCTCCGCGCGCCTGGCGCGCGCCCTGCGCGGCTTCGTCCACCCCTCGGCCGATCACCCGCTGCTGTGGAACATCCGCAACGCGCTCGACCTGCGCCCGCTCGTCCCCAACATCGAGGACCCGCGCCGCCGCGCGATCGCCGAACGCGTGCTGGACCGGTTCGAGCAACGGGTGCACCCAGCGTTCGGGCACCTGCGCGCGCAGGTGATCCACAACGACCTCACTTCGGACAACGCGCTGTTCGACGACGACCAGCGGATCTCGGGGGTGATCGACTTCGGCGACATGGCGCACACGGCCACCGTCTGCGAGCTGGTCTCGACGGTCGAGGCGCTGATGGGCGAGCGCCCGGACCACTTCGAGACGCTCGCCGCGACCGCCTCGGGGTTCGCGTCCGGCGATCCTGTTCGAGGACGACGACATCGCGCTCCTGCCCGACCTGCTGCTCGCCACGCGCGCTGGACGACGACCGCGACGATCTCCGCCTGGCGCTCGAAGCGTTACCCCGAGAACGCCGAGTACATCACCGGCTGGGACGCGGGCGTCTGGGCGATGCTCGACCTCTGGGATGAGATCGGCGACGCCGAGTACCAGCGGCGGATCCACGAGGCGGTCGCGGCCGCGACCGGCGCGCCGACGACGATCGCGATGGGCGCGTCGCTCGACGAGCTGATCGAGCGCCGTCGCCGCCTGTTCGGTCCGGCGATCTCGCCGCTCACCTACGACCGGCCGCTGCACCTGGTGAGCGCGCGCGGGGCGTGGATGACCGACGCCGACGGGCGCTCGTACCTGGACGCGTACAACAACGTGCCGGTCGTCGGGCACTGCCACCCCCACGTCGTCGAGGCGATCGCGCGCCAGGCCGCGCTCCTGAACACGAACACGCGCTACCTGCACCGCTCGGCGCTGGACCTTGCCGAGCGGCTCGTCGCCTCGATGCCCGAGGGCCTGGCCACCGTGATGTTCGTGAACTCCGGCTCCGAGGCGAACGACCTGGCGTGGCGGATGGCGAGGGTCGCGACCGGTCACGGCGGCGCGCTCGTGACGACGTTCGCGTACCACGGGGTCACGACCGCGACGTCGGACCTCTCGCCCGAGGAGTGGCTCGGCGCGGGACGGCCCCCGCACGTCGCGACGTTCCCGCCGCCGGATCCGTTCCGAGGCCCGTTCGGCGAGGCGGAGGGCTGGTCCTCACGCGCCGCTGCCTCGGTCGACGTCGCGATCGCGTCGCTCCGCGAACGCGGCCTGGAGCCGGCGATGGTGATGATCGACCCCGGCTTCATCAGCGACGGCGTGTTCTCGCCGCCCGACGGCTACCTCCGCGACGTCGTCGAGCGCGTCCACGGCGCCGGCGGCCTGTACGTCGCGGACGAGGTGCAGGTCGGCTACGGCCGCAACGGCCGACACCTGTGGGGGTTCCAGGTCCACGGCCTGGAGCCGGACTTCGTCACGCTCGGCAAGCCGATGGGCAACGGCCACCCGGTCGCCGCCGTGATCACGCGGTCATCGATCGCCGAGCGGTTCGCCGCCGAGACCGAGTTCTTCAGCACGTACGGCGGCAACCCCGTCGCCGCCGAGGCCGCGCTCGCCGTCCTGGACGTGATCGAGCGCGAGGGCCTGATCGCAAACGCCGGCGCGATGGGCACGCGGCTCACCGACGGTGTCCGCACGCTCGCGGAGCGTCACGACGCGATCGGCGACGTGCGCTCCGCGGGGCTGCTGCTCGGCGTCGAGCTCGTGCGCGACCGCGAGACGCGGGAGCCCGCAGCCGACGTCGCCGACGCCGTGCTG
>JAXLTF010000025.1:0-49207 GCA_046330185.1 Actinomycetota bacterium | reverse complement strand
GGTGCCCGTCCTGGCCAACGGGCTCGAGGAGGCGATGACGCTCGCGGAGAGCATGGACGCTCGCGGACACGGCCGCGGCCGTCGGACCCGATACCGACCGGCGCGTTGGACGCCCGCCGCGATCGCGGTCGTGGTCGCGAGCGGCGCGGCCGCGGCGACGTTCCTGGCCGTCGCGTTCGGCAGCGGCGCGACGCTGCATCCGTCGACGTTCCCCCTGCGCGTGCCGGCCGTCGATCCGTGGCTGCTCGGCGCCGAATGCCTGCTGGCGCTGCCCGCGTTGCTGCTGGACCGGCACGTCCCCCCGGCCCGACCGCGGGCGGAGGTCGGGCCGTGACCCCGGTCGGGCCGCGGAGAGCGGGCGCGACATGAGCCCGGTCGCCCTTCGCTACGAGGCGGTCACCTTCACGTATCCCGAGGCCGAGCGGCCCGCGCTCGCCGACGCCGACGCCGCCATCGACGAGGGAACGTTCGCCCTCGCGATCGGGCCGACCGGCGCCGGCAAGTCCACGTTCCTGCGCGCCGCGAACGGCCTGGTGCCGCAGTTCACCGGGGGGACGTTCGCGGGTCGCGTGCTGGCCGGCGGTCGCGAGGCGAGCCGCGAGGCGCCGCGGCGACTGGCCGACGTCGTGGCGTTCGTGCCGCAGGACGCGGCGTCGTCGTTCGTGCTGGACAGGGTCGAGGACGAGCTCGCGTACGGCATGGAGAACCTCGGCGTCGACCCGGCGCACATGCGCCGTCGCGTCGAGGAGATGCTCGACCTCCTGGACATCGCGTCGCTGCGCGGACGGAGCGTGCGCACGCTCTCGGGCGGGGAGCAGCAGCGCGTCGCGATCGCGGCGGCCCTCGCCGCGGGACCGCGGATCCTGGTGCTCGACGAGCCCACCTCCCAGCTCGATCCCCAGGCAGCCGAACACGTGATCGCGGCGCTGCAGCGCCTGGTGCACGACCAGGCGATGACGGTGCTCCTGGCGGAGCACCGCCTGGACCGCGTCGCCGGAGCGGCCGACGTCGTCCTGGGCTTCGATCGGGGACGGGTGCTCGTCGGCGAGCCCGCAGCGGTGATCGGCCAGGCACGCGTGGGCCCGCCCGTCGCCCGGGTCGGTCGGTTCCTGGGCTGGGACCCGATCCCTGACCGTGCGCGACGCGCGTGCGGCGGCGCGACGGGGCGGATCGGCGCTCGCCGGTCCGGCCCGGACCGGTCCCGCCCCACGACCTCCGTCCCCGGTGATCGCGCGTAGTCGTGCGCGGCCCGACGGCCGCGCACGGTCAACGGTCGCGCTCGCCGGCGTCGACCTGACGGTCTCCGCCGGCGAGATCCTCGCCGTGATGGGCCGCAACGGGTCCGGCAAGACGACGCTGCTGCGCTGCGTCGCCGGCGTCCATGAGCCCGCGGGCGGCGGCGTGGTCCATCGACGGCCGCCGGCCGCGGCCGGGCGTCGATGCCGCCCTATGTCCCCAAGATCCCGGTCGATCCCTGTTCGCCGAGACGGTGGGAGACGAGATCCGCGCTTCGCTCGCGGCCCGGGGCCGGCTCGGCACACCCGCTGCGATCCTGGAGAGGTTCGGGATCGAGGCGCTCGCCGACCGTCACCCCGCGACCTCTCGGCGGGCCAGCGCCTGCTGGTGGCGACCGCCGCCACCGTCGCGGCCGGTGCGCCGGTCCTGTTGCTCGACGAACCGGCGCGCGGGGTCGACCCCGAGACGAAGGCGCTCCTGGCCGGGTTCTGCGGGGGCACGCGGAGGACGGCGGCGCCACGCTCTTGGCGACCCACGACGTCGAGCTCGCCGCCGCGATCGCGACGCGCGTGGTGATGCTGGCGGGCGGCGAGGTCATCGCCGACGGCCCGACCGCCGTCGTCCTGGGCGACTCCGCACGTGTTCGCGCCGCAGATGACGCGCGTCTTCGGACCGGGCTGGCTGACGCCCGAGCAGGTCGCGGCGGCGATCGGATGAGCGCCGTCCGCGCCGTTACCGTCCCCCACACGGCCACCGCGCCGCGCGCGCGGGTCCCCGGCGACCGGCTGCGCACGTGGACGCTGATCGCGGTGAACGTCGTCGGGGTGCTCGCGTTCGTCTGGCCGTTCGTCCTGCCGCTCGCGCCCGGCATGAACGAGCAGCACCGGGTCGACGGTCCCGTGATCCTGCTCGTGCTGCTCGGCTCGCTCGGGCTGCTGCTGTTCGTCGAGCTCGGCCGCGGTGGGATGGGACCGAAGACGGTGGCGCTGCTGGGGGTGCTGGGCGCCGCGATGGTGGCGCTTCGGCTCCCCGGGTTCGTCGCGGGGTTCAGCGCGATGTTCATCGTGGTGCTGCTGGCGGGCAATGCTTTCGGGCCGTCGTTCGGGTGGCTGCTGGGGGCCGTGGGGACGTTCGCGAGCGGCCTGTTCGTGGGTGGCTTGGGGCCATGGCTCCCGTTCCAGATGGTGGCGGTCGGGTGGGTCGGGATGGGCGCGGGCATGCTCCCCCGGCACACCACCTGGCCGCGGCGGGTGGGCGCGCTGGCCGCCTACGGGTTCGTGGTCGGCTACGCGTTCGGCGCGGTGATGAACCTGTGGTCGTGGCCGTTCCTGGCCGGGAGCTCGGCGCTCGGCTGGGACCCGTCGGCCGGCACGGCGACCAACCTGCGGCATTACGTCGCCTTCTACGCCGTGACGTCGTTCGCGTGGGACACGTTCCGCGCGGTGGGCGACGCGCTGCTCGTGCTCGTGCTGGGGCGTCCGTTGCTCGCCGTGCTCGACCGCGCCGCGAGGAAGCTGCGTCTGGACCTCGAGCCCGCACGGACCGTCCCACCGCCGCACGTGGCACCACCTCGGTCCGAGCCTTCCTGACACCGACGCTGGGTACCATTCGCACCATGCAGACCCGCCCGGCTCCGAGCGACAAGGCCCGCGTCCGCCGGCACCCGGAACGCGGCGACTACGACCGCGCCACGATCGACGCGATCCTCGACGAGGCGCTCATCTGCCACGTCGCCTGGGTCGGCGAGGACGGCGGACCGCGCGTGATCCCCACGATCCACGCACGCGACGGCGACACGCTCTACATCCACGGATCGCAGGCCAGCCGGACGCTGCGGGCGCTGCGCACCGACCTCCCGTTGTGCCTCGAGGCGACGTTGATCGACGGCCTGGTGCTGGCGCGGTCGACGTTCCACCACTCGATGAACTACCGCTCGGTCGTCGTGTACGCGACGGCGCGCGAGGTGACGGACCCCGACGAGATGTCGCGCGCGCAGGAGATCCTCGTGGAGCACGTGGTCCGCGGGCGCGCGGCCGAGGCGCGCCCGCCGACCGTGGACGAGCTGAAGCAGACCGCGATCTTGGCGATGCCCCTGGACGAGGCGTCGGCGAAGGTGCGCGTCGGAGGTCCGAACGACCCCGAGGAGGACCTTCGCCTGGACGTGTGGGCCGGCGTCCTACCGCTCGGTCTGGCCGTCGGCGAGCCCGTCCCCGCCGCGGACCTGAAGGTCGGCCTCGACGTTCCCGGGTACGTGCGGGCGTATCGCCGGCCTGGCGGGGGAGGTCTCACGGCGTGACGCTCGACCGCGCCGCGTTCGTCGCCATGATGGACGACGTCGCGGACGCGTGGATGCGGGGCGACACCGACAGGGCGCTCGCGCGCTTCTCGGATGACGCGCGCTACGTGGAGCCGCCGGACGTGCAGCGATACGTCGGACGAGACGAGCTCCGGGTCTACTTCGGCGGGGACGACCCACCGCCGATGTCGCTCGCCTGGCACCACCTCGTCTTCGATGAAGTCGAGCAGGTGGGCGCCGCCGAGTACACGTATCGAGGGCAAGGCTCGACCTCCAATGGGGTCGCGCTGATAAGGATCGAGGACGACCTGATCGCCGACTGGCGCGAGTACCAGGCGCGCTCCGAGCTGGACTGGGAGACCTTCTCCGCCGGGAACCGCTTCTGAACGCGCCGGCGCCGCCCACGCTCCGCGCGAACCTGCGCGCGATGCCGCGCGAGGCCTGGGTGCTGTTCCTCGGCGCCTTCGTGAACCGCCTGGGCGGGTTCACGCTCCCGTTCCTGACGTTGTACCTCGTCGGCGAGGGTTACGGCGCGCCCGCGGCGGGGGTCGCGATCGCGGCCTACGGGATCGGCGGGATCGGAGCCCAGGCCGTGGGTGGTCTGATCGCCGACCGCCTGGGGCGCCGCTTCGCGATCGCCCTGTCGATGTTCGGCTGCGCCGGGCTCGTGCTGTCGCTCGTATGGGTTCATGCCCTCGCCCCGATCGTGGCGGTCATGGCGTCGTTCGGCTTCACGGCGGAGCTCTACCGCCCCGCGAGCTCCGCGCTGATCGCCGACCTGGTGCCGAGCGCGCGCCGGGTCACCGCGTTCACGATGTACCGCCTTTTCATCAACGTCGGATGGGCGCTCGGCCTGGCGCTGGGCGGTTTCATCGCCGAGCGCTCGTACACGATCCTGTTCGTCGCCGACGCGGCGTCCTCGGTGCTGTTCGGCGCGATCGCCCTCGTCGCGCTGCCGCACGGCGTCCGCACCTCGAAGCACGAGGAGCGTCACCTGCCGACCGCGCGGCGCTCGATCCTGGTCGACCGGGGGTTCCTGCTGTTCCTGGGCGCGGCGCTCGCGTCCGCCATCGTGTACGCGCAGAACGTCGCCACGATGCCGCTGCACATCACCGAGGCCGGGTACCCCGCCACGACGTACGGGCTGCTGCAGGCGCTGAACGGCGCCCTGATCGTGCTGATCGAGCTGCCCGTCACCGCGTGGACACAGCGCCGCCGCAAGACCTCGATGGTCGCGCTCGGGGCGCTGCTGATCGGCGGCGCGTTCGCCTCGCTCGCGGTCGCGACCTCGATCCCGGCCCTCGTCGCGATGATCGTCGTCTGGACGCTGGGGGAGATGATCGAGTCGCCGGTGAGCGCCGCGTTCGTGGCCGACCGGGCGCCGGAGCACGCGCGCGGGCGCTACCAGTCGGCGTACGGGACCATGTTCGGCGTCGCCTGGACCGTGGGGCCGATCATGGGAACGGCCGTCTACCAGGCCGATCCGACCGCTCTGTGGCTCGGGTGCGGGGCGCTGGGCGTGGTGGCCGCGCTGCTGGCGTTGGCCGCGGGCCGCCGTCCGGCACCCGCACTTGACGCGGCACGAGGTCTCGGGTAGATATATCGGCTAGATATATGAGCCCGATACATCCGTCGACCGCCGGCCGCGCGCGATCCCGGGGGGTCTCCCACGGGGCGCTCGAGCTCGCCGTGCTGGGCCTGCTGAAGGACCGCCCGATGCACGGCTACCAGCTCACGCGCGAGGTCGGCGAGTCGCTCGGGGGGTTCTGGCGGGTCTCTTACGGATCGCTGTACCCGACCCTCAAGCGCCTGCAGACCGAGGGCGCGATCAGCGCGGCCGGCACCGAACGGCGGCCGACCGGCGGCCGCAAGAAGACGGTCTACGAGATCACCCCCGCGGGCGAGCGCCTGTTCCTGGAGCTGCTCCAGGAGGCGCCGCACGAGGGATCCAGCGAGGACGCGCGCTTCCGCGTGCGCCTGGCGTTCTTCCGGTACCTCCCGCCCGAGACGCGGGTCCGCCTGTTGGAGCGGCGCCGCGACCTGCTGGAGGACCGGCTGTCGGCGATGGACGAGTCCCTGCGGGGGGCGCGGGACCGCGTCGACGACTACACGCTCGCCCTGATGGAGCACGGACGGCGGGCGACCATCTCGGACATCGAATGGCTGGACGGCCTGATCCAGGCCGAACGCAGCCGCGGGGTCGCGACCCCCGGGGGGAGGCGGCGCCGCAGCGCGGCGCTACCTAGGAAGGATAACACCTCATGAGCACGGTTCGTCTCGCGATCGTCGGCGTGGGAACTGCGCGTCGTCGCTGGTGCAGGGTTTGAGTACTACGAGGATGCCGATCCCGAGCAGCGCGTGCTCGGCCTGATGCACGTCGGCTCGGCGGCTACCACGTGCGCGACGTCGAGGTCGTCGCGGCCTTCGACGTCGACGGCAAAGGTCGGCGTGGACGTCGCCGAGGCGATCTTCGCCGAGCCCAACAACACGATCCGCTTCTCGGACGTCCTGCCGACCGGCGTGATCGTCCAGCGCGGCCACACGCTCGACGGCCTGGGCGAGTACTACCGCGACATGATCACGGAGTCCGACGCCGAGCCCGTGGACGTGACCCAGGCCCTGTGCGTGACGCGCGCGCCGACGTGGTCGTGTCCTACCTGCCGGTCGGCTCGGAGCAGGCGGCGAAGTTCTACGCGCAGGCCGCGATCGACGCCGGCTGCGGGTTCGTGAACTGCCTGCCGGTGTTCATCGCGTCCGAGGGCGAGTGGGCGGAGCGGTTCGCCGCCGCCGGGCTGCCGATCGTCGGCGACGACATCAAGAGCCAGGTCGGCGCGACGATCACGCACCGCGTCCTGACGAAGCTGTTCGAGGACCTGCGGCGTGAAGCTGAACCGGACGTACCAGCTGAACTTCGGCGGCAACATGGACTTCATGAACATGCTGGAGCGCAAGCGCCTGACGTCGAAGAAGACCTCGAAGACGCAGAGCGTGCAGTCGCAGCTGCGCAAGGAGCTCGACAAGCAGCAGATCCACATCGGCCCGTCGGACCACGTGGCTCGAGGACCGCAAGTGGGCGCAGATCCGCCTGGAGGGCCAGTCCTTCGGCGACGTGCCCCTGAACATCGAGCTGAAGCTCGAGGTCTGGGACTCGCCGAACTCGGCTACCGGCACGTGATCGACGCGGTGCGTGCGCGAAGCTCGCCCTGGACCGCCGGATCGGCGGCCCGCTGATCGGCCCCAGCGCCTACTTCATGAAGTCGCCGCCGGTCCAGTTCAGCGACGACATGGCTCGAGATGGTCGTGGTGGAGTCATCCTGGGCATCGCCCTCGTCGGCGAACGCCGACTGGACCGACTTTCGACGTTCGCGCCTGAGGCGTGGCGAAGCTCAAGCGCTCGAACCTGACGGCGCGTCGCGCTCTCCCGCGGCGAACGGTACGCCCACGCCGTCCGGGTCCCGCTCGGTGAGGCGACGCTGCTGGTCGTCGGGCCAGCTGCCCCTCGACGCCGGCGGCAACCTGGTGGGCCCTGGCGACCTGCGTGCGCAGACGCGTCAGGTGTTCGAGAACCTGCGGATCACCCTCGAGGCGAGCGGTGCTACGTTCGCAGACGTCGTGAAGATGGGCACGTTCGTCACCGACCTCGCGGACCTGGCCTCGGCCCGCGAGGCGGGCCGAGTACCTGCAGCGGAGCCGCCCGCGAGCACGCTGGTGCAGGTCGCGGGGCTCGTTCACCCCGACGCGATGATCGAGGTGGACCTGGAGGCCGTGATCACGACCCGGTAGACGAGGGGCGGCCGATCCGGCCGCCCCTCGTCCGTCGTCGGCGATCGCTCAGAGCCGGTGCCCGTACCCGTCCACGGGCTCCGTGAGCGAGATCCCGAGCGCCCGCAGGATCGTGGGCATCACGTCGACGCTGCGGAACCACGCCGGGGTCGATCCGTCGCGCATGCCGTCCGACCAGAAGACCATCGGAACGCGCTGCACCTCCTCCTGGGCGCCGCCGTGGTCCCCGTAGACCCCGTAGCTCGTGTCGTCGTGCAGCAGCGCGATGACGTCCGGACCGCTGTCGGCCACCATCGTGTTCACGATCTCCTGCCCGTGCCGGAGCCACCACCAGAACTCGGAGCGGCTCATCGGGTTGAGCGCCGCCAGCTTGAACCGCCCTCCGTCGCGGTAGTAGCTGGCGATCACACCCGGCAGGGTGTCCATGACGGCCGCCGCCTCCCGCTTCTTCGTGAGCGAGTTGTCGGTCAGCCAGGTCTCGATCCCGGTCGACTGGTACGAGAACTGGACGTTCCCGGTCGCGATCAGCGGCGCCAGAGCGGGCGACGGGTTCAGGTAGCTGCCGTTGAGCGCGCTGCCGTAGTACCAGTTCGTCGTGCCGCCGTTCTGGACGTTCTGACCGTAGAAGCTCGCCCCGTGCGTCGCCCCGTGGTCTGCGGTCAAGACGATCAGCGTCTCGTCGAGCTGGCCGAGCGACTCCAGCTTGTCCACCATCCGCCCGAGCTGCTCGTCCGCGATCGCCGCCGAGCAGTCGACGTGCGTCTGGCCGGCTCCGGTCGAGCAGTCGTTGCCCGTCACATCCTGATCCGCTCCCCACATGTGGGCGGCCTTGTCGATCCCGCCGAGGGTGACGAACATCCCGGACCAGCTCTCGTTCTCCATCATCGCCATCGCGGCGTCCGCGACCCAGACGTCGCCGCCCAGATGCTCCGGGTCGGTCCCAGGCTGGTAGCGGTTCCCGTCGGTCGGGTACATCCAGGCGGGCGGTGTGGTGAGCGTGCCGTAGTCGTTCGCGGAGTCCGAGTTGACGTAGAAGCGCCCGCACTTCGGCTCGGTGAGGTACGTCGGGACGTTCTTGCCTGCCGGGTAGCGCCACCGCCCTCCCAGGTTGGCGCACCCGGTCTCCGGCGTGACGTCGGACTGTCGGCTGGACATGCGCACGGCGATGTCGCCGGTGGGCGCCGTCGCCGACTCGACCGCGTACCCCTTCTCGCCGACCGTGATGAACTTCGTCCCGGGGAACGTGCGGTGCAGGTAGTCGGCGAGCTTGGCGTACCCGGCGTCCGCGACGATCGTGTCGAACTGCGCCTGGGTCAGGTCACCGGTGATCCACATGCTCCCGGCGGCCCCGAGCAGCCCCTTCGAGTCGCGGTATGCCTCGTCGACCCAACCCATGTTCTTCGGAAGCAACCCCGAGACCAGCACGTTGTGCGTGATCACCGTTTCCGAGCCCATGTACCCGAGGTACGCGGACCGGAAGTTGCGTCCTTCGTCGCGGAGCGCCTGGAAGCTCTCCATGTCGAAGCGATCCGCGTACTCCGGCCGCATCTGATCGAACAACACGATCAGCACGCGGGTTGGGCTCGACCCGTGCCCGTGGTCCCCGCCGCCCCCGAGCGTGCTTCCCGAGGCCGTCGGCGCGCTCGCGCCGACCGTCATCCCCGTGACGATCGTTAGCGCGGCCGCGAAGACGACGACCCGTCGCGTGATCCACCTCATGACGGTCCCCCCTCCCCCGGGCTTCGCACCCGGACCGCCCGATGATGGTCGTGACCGGCGGCTCGTGCAAATCGGGTAGGCCTCCCGACCTACCCCGCGCATCATCTCGGGTCGGCCGTCGCCCGGTGCCGACCGCGTCTCATGCTTTGCGCTCCCTTAACCAGCGCTTGCGGCCCGCCTTGCGGGCCTGCTGGTTGACTGGCCGATGCCGGCCGACCCGCGGCCGGGGTAAGGAGTGGCTCCCATGGCACATCGGATGAACGGCGGATCCGGCGGATCGATGGAGGTCGCCCGTGCCCTCGCGCGCGCGGACGAACCCTCCGACGGAGGGCGCCGATGGCCGCTCGTGATCGTTGCGGCCATGCTGCTGCTCGCGATCGGAGCGGTGCGGGCCGTCCCCGCGTCCGCGGCCCGCGATGACCAGGCGACCACCCGCCTCGATGACGAAGACGCGCGCCTCGCCGAGGACGACCCCGGCGATGGAGGCGGCGATGGAGGCGGCGATGGGGACGACGGAGGCGATGGAGGCGAAGGAGGACACCCGGGGACCGGCACCGACGCCACCGGGCCCTCCGGGGACACGGGCACGCACGGAGGCACCATCACCGACGGCACGGGTGCCACCGGGCCGACGGGGAACACGGGGACGCTGACCGACGGCGCAGGCCAGACCGGGCCGACGGGCAACACCCGCACGGCCACCGACGGACGCGCGTAGATCGGATGCACGCGCACGGGGCGATCCGGGAAGGGATCGCCCCGCGCGCGATCATCGGAAACGGGGCTTCTGGCGCCCGAGGACGATCCTCGGCCTCATGACGTCGATGAGCGGCTCCAGCCCGCTCGCCACCTCGCCCGGTGACGGACGCTCGGATGGCTCCCGAGCCAGGCACGCGGTCACCAGCTCCGCCAACAGCGGGTGCGCCTGCGGGAGCCTCGGGACCGAGGCCGCGGCGAGCTGCGGGAACCGCTGTTCCGCGACCCGCCGATCGGATCCCTCGGGACGTGGGAACGGAACCGTGCCGACGATCGCGTGGAACAGGGTCGCACCGAGCCCCCAGACGTCGGCGGGTGTGCCGACCGGGGCGATCGACGGGTCGCACTGCTCGGGCGCCATGTAGGCGTCCGTTCCGACCGGACCCGTGAGCCGCGCGGCATCCGCGAGGGATCGGGCGACGCTCAGATCGACCAGGCGCGGTGGAGCTCCGAAGATGATGTTGTCCGGCTTCACGTCGAGGTGCACGACGCCCTCGTTCGCCAGGTACTGCAGCCCGCTCGCCACCTGGAAGGCGAGCGGGACCACCTCGTGGACATCCATCCCCGCTCCGCGCCTGATGGACGACGAGAGCGCGGAGCCTTCCAGATGCTCGAGCAGGAGGTGCGGCCTCTCCCCGCCGAGCGTCGCGCCGAAGCCCCGGACGATCACCGGGTGGGCGAGGCGTTCGAGCAGCCCGGCCTCTCTCGTCAGCGAGCGCAACGTGTGCGGGTCGCCGACGAGGTTGGGACGGACGAGCTTCGCCACCGCCAACGAGTACAGGTGCTCGTCCCACACGAGGAAGACCTCGAAGTCCCAACCGCCGCCGAGAGCCTGGAGCGCGATCCGGCCGGGTGCGATCTCGTCGCCCTCCTCGAACCCCCAGCTCGCACGCACGCGCTCGGTAGGCATCGAGACAGGCTAGCGCCGTCGTCGAGCCTCACGGACCGGCCGCCAACGAGCGCCGATCGTGGTCGGCGATCGTGGTCGCCTACGATGCCGAGATGCGGGAGGGAACGCTCCAGCGGGCCCGCGGGGCGCTCCGGAGCCCGGACTTCCGCCGCCTGTTCGCGATCCGGCTGGCGAGCCAGTTCGCGGACGGCCTGTTCCAGGCGTCGCTGATCGCCTCGGTCGTCTTCTCCCCCGAGGAGCAGAGCACGACGGTCGGCTTCTTCAAGGCGTCGTTGATCGTGGCGTTGCCGTTCTCGGTGATCGGTCCGTTCACCGGCGTGTTCATCGACCGGTGGAGTCGCCGCCGGATCCTGGTCGTCGCGCCGTGGGTCAAGGTCGCCGCGGTCGGCCTGGTCCTGTTCGACGCCGATCGCGCCGCGGTCGCGTTCTACGCCGGCGCTCTGATCGTGCTGTCGGCGAACCGGTTCTTCCTGGCGACCGCGCAGGCCGTCGTCCCGCGCCTGGTCCCCACCGCCGACCTGCTGATCGCGAACTCGATGGCGACCGTCGGCGGCACCGTGTCGCTCCTGCTGGGCGTGTTCGTCGGCGGCAAGGCCGTCGACGCCGAGGGCGCGGCGCCCGCCGTGGTGGGCGCCGGCCTGCTGTGGCTGCTCGGTTCCTGGATCGCCTCGCGGATCCGCAGCGAGCTCGCGCCGCACGCGCTGCCCGAGGACCCCGAGCTGCTGCGCCACGAGCTGCGGCGCGTCGGCGTCGAGTTCGCCGACGGGATCGGGCGGCTGTGGCGGTCGCCGCGTGCCCTGGGCCCGATCACGTCGATCACGCTCGACCAGGTCGGGCAGGGGGTCGTCCTGGTGCTCTCGCTCTTCGTGTTCCGCGACCGGTTCGGCGAGGGGGTGGGCTCGTTCTCGAACCTGATCGGCGCCGGTGGAGCCGGCGTCCTTCTGGGCGTGTTCACCGTCGGGATGCTCGAGGACCGCTTCCCGAAGGAGCGGATCGTCGCCGGCTCGTTCTTCCTGGGCGGCGTGACGATCGTCGCGGTGGCGTTCCACATCACCGGCTGGAGCGTCCTGATCGCGAGCTTCGTCGTGGGGATCACGTTCGCCTGGAAGAAGATCCCGGTGGACACGATGGTGCAGGGGTCGATGCCAGACGGCTACCGCGGGCGTGTGTTCGCGGTCTACGACGTCGCGTACAACCTGGCGCGGCTGCTGGCCGCCGGCCTGGCGATCCCGATGCTCCCGGGCCTGGGCGTGACCGGGTCCGTCGCGGCGGTCGGCATCGTGTTCCTGCTGTGGACGCCGGTGCTGCCTCGGTGGATCGCCAGGCACCCGGAGATCCGGCTCCGATCCTACGCCGGCGGCCGCGCCGACGAGACCCCGCGCGCGATCGTATGGGGGGGCGTCGAGGAGCCCGTCGAGGTCCTGGGATCGTGGCGCGAGGTGCTGGACGACGAACGTCGCCTCCGGTTCCGGCTCGCGCTCGCGGACGGGACCGTCCTCGACATCAGCCGCGCCGAGCCCGACGGTGATTGGCGGATCGACCGCGAGGGCGACGTCGGGCACCGGTCTGAGCGATCGGCGCCCGACGACGGCTCAGGGGCGCTCGCCTAGTCCAGGTCCGCCCGGCCGAGGAAACGGACCAGCGCATCGCGGTCGCCCGTCACGCCCGGGTCGGGCGGTACGATCCGCCGCCAGAGCATCAGGAGCAGGTCGGATGAGGACGCTCGCACGGAGGCGTCGGCGGGCCCCTGCGCCCGTTCGCAGCTCACCGAGCCGTCCGTCACCGTCGCGAGCCAGCGGAACGGCCCGTCGGTGGCGACGAGCGCGATCCGCTCCCCTCCGGGACCCAGGAAGTCCTCGGCGATCTGCGTGTCGAAGAACTCGTCCACGCCGTCGGCCGCCAGCTCCACCGGCTCGATCGCCCGCGCGTCGCCGACGGCGTTCTCGCCGTCCCAGCGGTGCATGGCGGTCTCCTGCGCCATCCGCCGGACGACGAACCGGACGTCGCCACGTCGGGACCACGACCAGACCTTGCGTTCGGGCGACGCGTCGGCCAGCGTTCGGTGCAGCCGCGCCGCGCCCTCCAGGAGCCACTCGGACAACCCGCGGTCCTCGGGGCGATCGAAGGTGGGCGCGCCCTCGTTCGTCGTCGCGCCCGTCCTCACGACGTGCTCCCAGAAGCGATGGATCCCGCCGACGTGGAAGCCCAGATCGCCCAGCGTCCAGCCCGGCGTGGAGGGGACGGGAACGTCCAGCCGCCCGGTGGCCAGCACCTCGGACAGGGCGAGCGCGTCGGCCTGAAGACACGCGAGCTGGGTCTCGGGAACCATCCCGGCGGGGATGCTACCCGCTGCTGGTTGCCGTCCCCCGCAACCCCTGGGCGGGGTCCGCGTCGGCGGCCCTATCGCCGTCGGCGTGAACCGCGCGCGCGCGGAGCCGGGCGAGCACCCCGAGGCCCATCGCGAGCGCCACCGCGCCGCCGAGCGCGAACCCGATCCGAGGACCCGTCGCTCGCGTGCCGAGGTGCTGGGCGACCCAGCCCGCGATGGGCGAGCCGATCGGCGTCGATCCCAGGAAGACGATCCCGTACAGGGCCATGACACGGCCGCGTGCCTGGGGCACGGCCCTCAACTGCAGCATCGTGTTCGCGGTGATCATGAAGATCATCATCGTGGCGCCGACGCCGGCCATCGCCGCGAGCGCCCAGTCGAGGGTGGGCGAGACCGCCACCATGACCTGAGTCACGCCCGCCGCGGCGGCGAAGAGCCCGAAGCGGCGCATCGTCGGCGCGGCGTTGCGGTTCGCCATCACCAGCGCGGCGGCGAACGAACCGAACCCTCCCAGCGCCGACAAGGCCCCGAACGTGCCGGCGTCGCCGCCGAACGTCCGTTGGGCGAGCAGCGGGACCAGCACCGAGAAGTTGAACGAGAGGGTGAAGATCACGGCCATGACGATCAACGGCCGCCGGAGCTCGTCGGTCCTCCACACGTATCGGAGCCCCGCCATCAGGTGGCCCTTCTCGCGGGTGCTCCGCGCCTGCGGGAACAGCTCGGCGGGCCGGATCATCCACAACGCGATCAGCACCGCCACGTACGAGACCGCGTCCACCAGGAAGCAGACCGCGATGCCGGCCGTCGAGATCAGGATGCCGGCGATCGCCGGTCCGACGATCCGGGCGCCGGTGAACGCGGCGCTGAACAGGCTCACCGCGTTCGTCAGCGCCTCCTCGCCCACCATCTCGACGTAGAAGCTCTGCCGCGTCGGGTTGTCCACGGCCGTGACGATGCCGTTGGTGAACGACAGGACGTAGACCATCCACAGGTCGATCCGGTCGCTCGCCACGAGCACCCACAGCACCGCGGCGATGATCGCGAACGCGGACTGCGTGTACAGCAGGATCCGCCGCTTGTCGAAGCGGTCCGCCAGCACGCCGCCCCAGGCGCCGAACAGGAGCATCGGCAGGAACAGCAGCGCCGTCGTCACGCCCAGCGCGATCCCGCTATCGGTCAGGCGCAATACGAGCCACGCCAGCGCGGTCGCGTTGATCCATGTCCCCGCGGCCGAGATCAGCTGCCCGAACACGTACAGGCGGAAGTTGCGCGAAGCGCGCAGGGACCCGAAGGTCCGGCCCAGGCTGCGTCGGACACGGCTCACGGCGGATCCTCCGCCAGGCGATCGAGGATCTCGACGGCGCGCGTCAGCACCTCCCGGTCGGAGGGGTCGAGTCGTCCGAGACGCTCGGCGAGGAACCGATCCTTCCGGCGGCGGAACCCCTGCAGCGAACGGCAGCCCTCCTTGGTCAGGCGCAGCCACGTCACACGGCGATCGAGCGGGTCGGGGAGCCGCTCGACCAGCCCTCGCTCGACGAGCGAGGCGATCAGGCGGGTGGCCGTCGGCTTGCGGATGTGCTCGTGCCGGGCGAGTCCTCCCGCGGTGATCGGTCCATGGCGCTCGATCGAGGCGAGCCCCGAGCTGGGCCTGGGTGAGGCCGCGCATCCTCCTCGCTCCGGAGCCGTCTCGCGAGCCGGGCCAGCGAGACCCGCGGCGCGAGGCGAGGGCGCTACGTTGGCAGGGAAGCGGTGCGTGACATGGAACCCATGATAGTTCGCCAGGCTAACTATCGTCATCTCGGCTCACCGGCGAGCACGGGGTTCGAGGCGAACGCGGGCGGCCCCAGCAGGGATGATGGTGGGCCGGGAGAGGAGACGGCGATGACCCGAGGCATCCGAACTTCGTGGCAGGCGAACTGGCGGGTGGGCCCACCTGGGCGGACGATGTGAGCCTCGACCATTCGGACGTGATCGGCTCTTTTCGCGATGGGCGACGCGGAACAGGTGGACGAGGCCGTCGCGGCGGCGCTCGCCGCGCGGCCGGCGTGGGCCGCCGCGACCGCCGAGAGGTTCACCGCGCTGGAGGCGTGGGCGCCGAGCTCGCCGCCCGCGCCGACGAGCTGGGCGAGCTCCTCTCCCGCGAGGAGGGGAAGCCGCGCGCCGGGGCGTGGCCGAGGTTCACCGCGCCGCGTGGATCTTCAGGGAGTTCGCCGGGGAGACGCTCCGGATCCCCAGCGACTTCGTCACCCGCTCGGCCGCCCCGGCGTCGACGTCGACGTCCTGCGCGAGCCGCTCGGCGTCGTCATAACGCCCTGGAACTTCCCGATGGCGACCACTTCTGGAAGGTCGCCCGGCCCTCGCCTACGGCAACACGCCGAGTCGTCTTCGGAAACCGCCCAGCTCGTGCCGGCAAAGCCGTAGGCCCTGGCCGGATCCTTGTCGCGCGCTGGGCTGCCGCCGGGCACGTTCAACCTGGTGAACGGCGGTGGAGGGACCGTCGGCAGGCGGCTCTGTCCAACACCCAGACGTGAGGGCCTCACCTTCACGGGCTCGCAGGACGTCGGCCGGCGGGTCGCGCTCGCGGCCGCGGAGCGGTTCGCGCGCGTCAACTCGAGATGGGAGAGCAGAACCCCCTCGTCGTCCTGGACGACGCCGAGCTGGGGCTCGCGGTCGACTGCGCGATGCCAGGGGCGTTCTTCCAGACGGGGCAGCGCTGCACGGCGAGCTCCCGACTGATGCGTCTGGACGCGATGCACGACACGTTCGTGGACGCGATGCTCGAGGCGATGCGCGCCCTCCGCATCGGACGTACCCTCGCCGACGACACGCAGATCGGGCCGGTCGTGAGTCGCAGCTGCGCCAGACCTCGACTACCTGACGATCGAGGACGAGGACGAGGCGCCCGGCTGGCCTGGGGCGGCGACCGCCTGGAACGCGAGACCGAGGCTACTTCCTGTCGCCCGCGCTGCTCGTCGAGACCACGAACGCGATGCGCGTGAACCGCGAGGAGATCTTCGGTCCGATCGCGACGGTCGTGCGCGTCGGCGACGCATGGGCAAGGCGCTCGCCGCGGCGAACGACACGGCGTTCGGGCTCTCGGCCAGGGTATGCACGACATCGCTCGGTCAGGCGGCGCGGTTCCGCGATGGGCTGCAGGCCGGCATCGTCACCGTGAACCTGCCGACCGCGGGCGTCGACTTCCACGTCCCGTTCCGGACGCCGCGAGGATGGAGCCAGGCACGCGTGAGCAGGGGCGCTACGCGATCCGGAGTTCACGACGGTGAAGACAGCCTACGTGCGACCATGAGCGACATCCCAGCAGATCGATAGCCAGCCGTCCTCGTGCCGCGCTTCATCCTGGATGCGCATCGGGTGAGCTCCGGGTCCGCAGCCGGGTCCCAGGCGGTTCGTCGCCGACGACGACCGGCGCCTGACCGGGACGGTCAGCCGAGCTCGAGGTCGTGGTGACCGGTGTCGCCGCCGAGCTGCTGGTAAGGGCCGTCACCGAGGCGCCGGTCGATGGGTCCACAGCGTCTCGGCGGGCGTGGATCGCCGCTCGAGGCGATGGCCGAGCGCGGCATCCTGTTGACCAGCTCCGCCGGCGCCTACGCGAGCGCGATGGCCGAGTACGCTGCTGGCGGGGATGATGCGTGCTCAGCCGGAACCTCGGGATGGCTCGACAGCCAGCGCGCCGGGGTGGCTGGACGCCGATACGTTCGACGGCTCTCGCTGATCCGCGGCAAGCGCCTGGGGATCGTGGGGTACGGCGCGGTCGGCCGAGAGCTTGCGGCGGCGGCCAGGGCCTGCGGCATGGAGGTGTGGGCCACGAAGCGGACCCCGCTGTTCCCGTCCGGTGAGCCGCTCGACCGCCTCCTCACGCCGGACCGGCTCGGGGAGCTGCTGTCCGGGCAGCGACGTGGTCGTGCTCTGCGCCTCGCTTAACCGAACCACGCGGCACCTGATCGGTCCGGCCGAACTGGCGACGATGAAGCCCACGGCGTTGCTCGTGAACGTCGCCCGCGGAGCCCTGGTCGACGAGGCGGCCCTCGATCGCGCCCTTCGGAGCGGCCGCCTGCGCGGGGCGATGCTGGACGTCACCGAGCGGGAGCCGCTCCCGAGGGACAGCCCTCTTTGGACGACCCCGAACCTGTTGCTCACTCCCCATGTCTCCAGGGGACGCGAGAGAGCTGGACCGCCGTGGTCGCGTTCCTCTGTCGGAACCTGGGCGCTGTACCTGGCGGGCGAGGCGGGCAGGATGGGCAACCTGGTCGACTACGGCGCCGTGCGCTGAGGACCTCCGGCCCAGGAAGCACCGACCATGCGGAAATCCCGGCGGCGCGGGGTTCCGGGCTATCTGGCTGGGTGGACCACGCCCATCACCGACCCGGCACGATCGCGGACTGTCCGGCCTGTCAGCTCGAGTCCTACGAGCCCGGCTGGTACCGCGCGCTGCTTCGGGAACACGAGGCGGGCCGCGTCGACTCGACCGAGGTGTCCGACGCGACGATGCTCACGGTCGAGGAGGCGTCGCTCTCGATCTACCTGCCCGAGCTCGAGATGCTGATCGCCGGATGTCCTCCGAAGCACGCGTCCCTCGCTAGCCTGGGTTGATGCCCCGCGACTGGGACGCGGCCACCTACCATCGGCTCTCCGAGCCGCAGCTTCGATGGGGGCGGGTCGTCGTCGGCCGGCTCCGATCTCCGCGGCGACGAGCGCGTGCTGGACGCCAGGTGCGGCTCGGGCCGCGTGACGGCGCTGCTCCTCGAGCGGCTGCCGCGCGCGGACACGTGGTCGCGCTGGACGGCTCGCCTCGATGGTCGCCGCCGCGCGCCGAACGCTCGCGTCGTACGCCGACCGGGTCACGTTCGTCGTGGGGGATGCGCTCGACCCGGTCCCGATCGAACCCGTGGACGCGGTCTTCTCGAACGCGACGTTCCATTGGATACCTCGACCACGACGCCCTGTTCGCGAACCTCGCTGCGGTGCTCGAGCCGGACGGCCGGCTCGTCGCGCAGTGCGGCGGCGCCAGGAACATCGCGCGGTTAGACACGATCGTGCGCGAGCTCGGCCATCCGTTCGACGGCTGGCGGTTCGCGACGCCGGACGAGACCCGCGCGAGCCCTGACGCGCGCAGGGTTCGTCGACGTCCAGACCGGCCAGCTCCACGACAGGCCGGCCGAGATCCCGGCCGAGACTTTCCTGCGCTTTCGTCGAGACCATGCCTGGGCGCGGTCGTGGCCGAGATGGACGACGCGGGACGAGAGGCCTTCGTCCGAGATGTCGTCGGACGGATGCCCGATCGCCCGGATCGACTACGTACGGTTGAACATCATGGCCAAGCGGGAGCTCCGTGAAGGCACGGTGGTCGGTGCCGAGCTCACCCCTCCTTGACCACGTCTACCGAGATCTCCACCGCGGGGATCGACCCTGGTTCGTCGAGCACCTCCTCCGGTTGCTCCCGGGCGAAGCGGCATGCTTGGGCCGAAGCTCGCGGGAACGGTCGGGATAGCGCTCAGATGAACAACGAGACCGACGCCTCGCGCATCTCGGCGATCGCCGAAGTAGCGGCGCCGGTCGGTTCCTCGAGCCCCTCGAGCAGGTCCTCGCGCTTGAGGCCGAGCAGGGTCATCGTCATCTGGCACGGGATCAGCCCGCACCCCAGGTCATGAAGGCCGTCTCGATCGGCTCCTCGGGCCTGGCCACCCGGTGGTCGTCGGCGAGCTTCTTGAACATCGCCGGGCCGGCGCCCGCGAAGTGGTAGCGGCTGAGCTTCGCCTTCTGCGCGGAGCCCGGGTTCATGCCGGCCATCATCTTCTGCATCCAGTTGTCGCCGACGACCCGCACACCGGGCTTCACGATCGCGAACAACCCCCAGAAGGTGAAGAAGACCGAGGCCTCCATCCCGCTCGCGGCCGCGGTCGTGGCCGGAATCGTGGTCGGCCAGATGCGGTCCCACGATGCCGCCCCAGGCGATGATCGGCGAGCTTGTTCTTCCGCTCGACCAGCACGCGTCGGCTGCCTCGAGGGCCTCGACGCGCTCCCGCAGTTCGGCGAGCCGAGCGGCGGTGTCGGGCGTGACGTCCAGGTCTCGTTCGACCGTGACCTGATCCTCACGCCTTCCGGATCACGTAGCGGTACACGTCCCCAACGTCGGACCGCTCGATGGGCTCGTTGCCGAGCTCCGCCCAGCTCGGGACGTCGCTCGTCGAGCCCGGATCGGTCGCGAGCAGCTCGAGCAGGTCGCCACGCCGTGCGTCCTTCAGGGCTCTGGCGAGCGAGACGAGCGGGCCGGGGCAGGACTGCCCCTTGGCGTCCACGGTGCGGGTGATCGTATCCACGGCGAGCCTCCTGACGGGTGGGGTGCGGGAGCGGAACCGCGCGCTGGGTGCGCGCTCGAACGGAGCTGTCCCGTCAGCGTGGACAGCAGAGGCGGTCGGGGATCGTCGCCGCCACGGCGCCGGCTTCACGCGTGCGGGTCGTGTTGCGGGTGCAACAGCGTACGACCGTCCGGTCCAGACCACAACCCGGCGCGGCTCATCGAGGATCGGGGTCGTGAGGCAGCACCGCCCTCCCTGCCGAGTCGTCTCAGGCCCTCCAGGTCCCGGGGCCGTAGTCGGCGACGCCGCCGCCGTACGGCTCCATCAGCTCCCCCTGGTCCTTCACATGGCCCAGGCCCACGATGTGAGCGAGCTCGTGCAGGAGCACGGGTCCCTGGGCGCCAGGGAAGTCGAACCCGGGCGGGTTGGGATCGATGGCGTTCAGAACCACGACGCCGCTCACCAGGACCCGGCTGCCGGGTGCTGGCGACGGACTCGCGATGGCCGCGGCATCGTGTCCGCCCGGTTCGAGTCGAGCGCTCCGGCGAGGATGTACCCACGCGATCGACGCACGGGCGCCCAGCGGTCGCCGTACCGCCGGGCTGAACAGGCTCCCGGTCGGGCTCAGCTTGCACCTCGTCGCTCAGCCCGTCGTAGTCGAACGCGATCCCGGTGATGCCCGCGACGCGGAGCACGGCGTCCTGCGCATCCTGCAGGAGGCCGGCGGGCGCAGGGCGAGGTTCACGACGTAGTGGATCGGCTCGCACGGGTTCCATCGCAGGGGCTCCCCGGCGATGTCGTAGCGAGGAAGCGGTACGCGTCGCTGCGCCCCCGTCGCTCGAGGTGCCTGAGCGCCGACGGGCGAGCACCGCGTGGACGCGGCCAGGACGGCCACCGCGACCAGCCGGCGCGAGGTGCGACGCGGGGCCGGCGCGACATCCGACCACGCCGGAGGCGGAGCGTCCCATCTCGCCGCAGATCGGGTCGCGGCGGCACCGGCGGGGCGACCGCTGGTGCGGAGATGTGTTCGGGGTCGTCTTCGGTCGTCACGGGAGGGCTCGCTCTACCGGGTTCACCATCCTCCCGTACATCGGCACGGATGGGGCCACATGACCGGGGTCGGACCAGGCGCCCCGAGGCGCTCGTGAACGGCTCAGCGCTGGGGGGTCCGCGCGCGCTGAACCAGGTCGTCGGGCCGTTCCCCGGCCTCCGCCCGCTCGAGGACGCGGAACCCGAGCCGCTCGTAGAGCGCGACGTTGCGTTCCGTCTCGGTGGAGGAAGCCCGCGGCCCCCTCGCGTGCGCACGTGACACCCCGTCGAGCACGAGGCGCGGTACCGAGCCCACGGCCCTGTTGCTCGGGCTCGACGCCGACGAAGTCCAGGTACCAGGCGTCGGTCGGCAGGCGCTCGGCCACCCAGTCCCAGAAGGCATCGAACCGAGCGCCGTCGTCGTCGGTGTGGGGCAGGATCGCCGCCCGGCCGCTGCGCCCAGCTCGTCGAGACACTCCACCAGCTCTGGGGATGCCGCCGCCGCCGCCGCGGCGTCGGGGATCCACATGCAGGTGTTCCGGCGGCGGCGTGGGGGCCGAGCAGCGGCTCGAACGTCGCACCGATGTCGGGGGCTCCCGTCGGGCCGGAGCTTCCACCGGATCGTCGAGATCGTCGGCGAACGCTCGTCGAGCATCGACGCCAGCGCCCCGACGTCGCCCGATCCAGCAGCTCGACCACCCTGGCCGACGGTCCCGGCGCCCCGGCATGCTCGTCGCGCCCCGGGCAGGTCGCTCGCGCGACCGAGCAGGAGGTACGTCCACGCTCGCCCTTGCCGCCGACCTGCACCGCCTCGGGACCCTCGAACCGGTAGCGGCCGCAGGACAACTCGAACACGGCCGCCGTGACGCGGATCCCAGGACGCCGTGGGACTCCATCCGGCTCGCCGTGTTGACCGTATGCCCCATAGGTCGTAGCTGAACTTCCGGGTGCCGATGCTTCGGCGACCACGGGACCCGCGGCGATGCCGATCCGGAGCTGGAGCGGGACATCGGGCCGCACCCGGGTCGAGCGCGCCCATCATGTCCAGCGCCATGTCGCGATGCCCTCCAGGTGATCCGGTCGGGTCTCCGGTATGCCACCGACGACCATGTAGCAGTCGCCCATCGTCTTGATCTTCTCGAGGCCGTGGCGGTCAGCCAGCTCGTCGAACCTCGGTCGGTTCAACAGCGCCATCAGCTCAGCGGGCCTCAGCCGCTGCGCGACGGCGTGAACCCCACCCGGGTCGGCGAAGAGCACGCTCGCATCGTCGTACCCCTCGGCGACCGGCTCGCGCTGGCCGCTCGGCGACCGACGCGGGCGGCGCGTTCAGCAGGGCCTCGGATCGCTCGCGCTCGCGCCGGACGATCGGTCCTGGATGAAGCCCCGACGGCTCCCCGCCTCCATCAGGTACGCGCCGATGCGTTGCCGGCGACGTTCACCGCGGCCAGCAGCGCCAGCATCACGCCGAACCGCACGGTGGTTCGCTCCGTCGCCCAGACCTGGTGGTCGGCACCCACGAACAGCGCCACCAGGAGCGCGGACCAGCCCGCCACGGTCGCGTACACGAACCGGAGCCGCGGCCCCGCGCATGCCGAACGCCGTCACGGGCGCGAGCCAGACGTAGAGCTGGTACCCGATCTCACCGCGATGGACGACGACCTCCATCCCGACGATCGTCGCCGAGGCACGAACACCGTGAGCGCCGTGACCGGCTGCATCAGCCGTCGCCAGCTCGAACGGTACGTCAGCATCAGCGTGATCGCGGCGGTGCTGCACCCGATCGTAACGCAGCATCCACACGGACCCGAGCGATCGCGGCGTCGCCCAGGGCAGCCACGATGCGGGCAACGCCAGGTAACGAGCCCCGGCCAACGCGAACCGGTTGGTGCCGCGCCAGCGTTCGAAGTAGTCGTCGCGATACGCGGCCTCGAGCTCCGGCTCGAAGCGCAGGCGCGTTCGGCCCAGGTGCCGTTCGAACCCCTCGGGTGTCCGACCGGCCGTTCGACGGCTCCAACGGCCCCTCCCCCGCTCGTCGTTCGCCATCCTAGCGACGGTCGGTCCGCACACACCGGCACGTGCGTCGGTCCCGGCAGCGAACGTCCGCGGGCGCCCCGCGGACTACAGACGGCGGCGGCGTTCCTTCGGCCAGTAGATCCGGACGACCTTCGCACGGAGCTCCTCGCGCGTCACCGGGCCGAGTACCGGCTGCTCGGTCGAGGCCAACACGAGATCGCCTTCCACCCAGTACTCGTCCTCGCGCATGCGGCGCTCGCCGACCAGGTCGCCGAGGAGCGCCTGACCCGCTTGCGCATCTCGTAGCCGGGTCGTCCTGGGTGCTCGACGACCACTACGTCTCCCCGGTCACCGGCTGACGCAGCGGGACCGCAACGCCCAGTCGCCGGGAGCGAGGACCGGAGCCATGCTGCCGCCTCTGACCTCGATCCAGGGCCGGCCGCCATCGCAGGCACGCGTACCGAGCAGCGCCGCCGCGACGATGCCGGCGCCCAGCAACGGTTTCCGACCCGGTGGTAGGTTTCCGACGTCGAGCCATCGGAAGGGCTGCATGTCCATCCTCGAAGCCTTGCTCAAGCCGGCCCGCACCGTCCACGCCCACTGCGACCTTCCCTGCGGCGTGTACGACCCCGCACAGGCGCGGATCGAGGCCGAGTCGGTCAAGGCCTGTCAGGAGAAGTACCAGGGCTCCGACGACGCGATCTTCAAGGACCGCGCGGTCGCCATCAAGGAGGAGCGCGCGAACATGGTCAAGGAGCACCTGTGGGTGCTCTGGACCGACTACTTCAAGCCCGAGCACCTGGAGCGCTTCCCCGACCTGCACGACAGGTTCTGGAAGGCGACCAAGCTCGCCGGCGACGCGAAGAAGAGCGTCGATCCGGCCCAGGGGCAGCAGCTGCTGGACGCGATCGACGAGCTGTCCAAGATCTTCTGGGACACGAAGTCGTAAGGCGCCCGCGAACACCCGAAGGGCGGGACCCTCTGGTCCCGCCCTTCGGCGTCCCTTCGCAGGAAGAGACGGCGGACGGGGTTGGGCCGTCGGATCCCGACCCCGCCCGCACGAACCAGACCGCTATGGCTGCCAGACCGGTATGAACCCAGACCGGCCGTCCAGACCGAACGAGAGGACCCGGCGGAGCGGAGTGGGTCTGGCGGCACCCCGCCCCGCCCGGTCTCGTCGACACGCATCGGCACTACGGGGCCCCGAGGACATCGACCGAACGGCGGTAGTCGTGGGACGTTCGGCTGATACCGTCCCCGACCGATGAAGGACGTCGGCCTGGTCGGGGTGCCCTTCTCGGGAAGGTCCACCCTGTTCACCGCCCTCACCCGTGCGGGTTCCCACGGTGGACAGGCGAACGTCGCGGTCGTGCCCGTCCCCGACCCACGCCTGGCGGTCCTGTCCGAGATGGAGCGCTCCCGCAAGACCGTCGCGGCGCAGGTCCGGTTCGTGGACGTGCCCGGCGGCGTCTCCAGCGCCCAGGGGATCGCGAGGCTCCGCGAGGCCGACGCCCTGGCGATCGTGGTCCGGTGCTTCGGCGCCGACGCGGCTCCCGCGGCCGAGTTGGAGAGCGTCCGGGCCGAGCTCCTGCTGGCCGATCTGGCCGTGATCGAGGCGCGCTCGAGAAGGCCGAGAAGAGAGCTCGCGGCAAGCCGGGACCCGAGGTGGAGGTGTTGCGGACCGCGAAGGCCGCGCTCGAGGCCGAGACCCGCTGGTCGAGGCCGGGCTGTCGGAAGAGCGTCGCCGAGCTCCGCGGGATCGCCCCGCTCACGCTGAAGCCGGCCGTCGTCGTCGCGAATCTCGAGGAGGGCGTCCGTGCCGGCCGAGCTGCCGGACGCGATCGGCGTCTACGCGTCGATCGAGGCCGAGACCGCGAATGGACCCGGACGAGGCGCGAGCCCTGCTCGAAGAGTTCAGCGTCGCAGAGCCGAGGCCTCGAGGCCGTGGTCGCCGCGTCTACCGCGCTGGACTTCGTCACGTTCCTCACGACCGGCGAGGACGAGACGCGCGTGGGAAGTCCGCCGCGGCGCGGCCGCCCGGAGCGCGGCGTGATCCACACCGACCTGGAGCGCGGCTTCATCCGCGCCGAGGTGATCGCGTACGACGAGCTCGTCGCCGCCGGGTCGATGGACGCGGCGAAGGCCGCGGGCAAGATCCGCGTCGAGGGCAAGGACTACGTCGTCCGCGGTGACATCCTGCACGTGCGCTTCGCCGTCTGAGCCTCGGTCCGGACTCGCGCTCGCGGTCGCGGTCGCGCGATGCGACCCCGACCTCCTATCCTTCGCCTATGGCCGACTCGTACCGGATCGGCGAGGCCGCGGTGATCCTCGGCGTGCGTGTCGGGGCAACACGCCGCTGGGAGGCCGACGGCAAGCTCCGCACCGAGCACCCCGGGGCAGGCAGCGTCGAATGCCGGCCTCGGAGGTCGCGCGCCTGCTCTCGAGACCCGAACGACCGAGCCGATCGCGGCCGCCAGCGCACGGAACCGGTTCCCGGGCGTGATCACCGAGGTCAAGCGCGACGGCCTGGCTGCCACCGTCGAGATCAGGCCGGCCCGCGTGTTGGCGTTCATCACCCGCGAGGCCGCGGACCAGCTGCGGCTCGAGCCGGGGATGGAGGCGATCGCGACCGTCAAGGCGACCAGCGTGATGGTCAACCTGCCGCCGGACTGATCAGCCCCAGGTCTTCGCCACCTCGCTCAGGATCCGGACCGGCCCCAGCCGCGCGCTTCAAGCGACCGGGGCCGGTCGCGTTCCGCAGTTCCGGTTTCCTACCGCTTCCTCACAGCTATTCCTTGCGCGGATGGAGTACGACCTGTCCTCCATCCCTTGACCGAGGAGGTGCGATCGACCAGTTCCTGGCGATCATCGGTTGTGCGGCGCTGCTGTTCGCAGCCTGCAGCTCGGACGAGGGGTCGAACGACGGGGTGCGGTCGAGCTGACGGTGTTCGCCGCCTCTTCCTGACCAAACGCCCCTTCACCCAGATCGGCAGCGACTTCGAGACGGCTAACGAGGGCGTGACCGTCACGTTCAACTTCGGATCTTCGGGCGACCTCGCGGCTCGAATCGCGCGTCGGAGGGCACGGCCGACGTCTTCGCGTCGGCGAGCCAGAGCTTCATGGACGATGTCGCTGAGGATCCCGGCGTGACCGGTCGAACGGACTTCGTGCAGAACCAGCTCGTCGTGATCACGCCGCCGGATAGCCGCGGACATCCATTCGTTCGAGGACCTGGGGAACGAGGGCGTCCAGGTCGTGCTAGCCGCCGAAGGTGTGCCCGTGGGTGACTACTCGCGCGAGGCGCTCGATGCGGCTGGGATCAGCGACATGATCCTCGCCAACGTCGTCTCGAACGAGGAGGACAACGCCTCGGTCGTCGCCAAGATCATCGCCGACGAAGCCGACGCCGCGATCGTCTACGTGTCGGACGTTACAGGCGGTGGCGCCGGACGTGAGCTCAGTGGAGATCCCGGACACCGCCGACGTGGTCGCCCGCGTATCCCATCGCCGTGGTCGACGGCGCCGTCGAACATCCGGACACGGCGCAGGCGTTCGTGGACTACGTGACGGGCTCGGACGGGCAGGCGACGCTCGCCGACTACGGGTTCCTGCCGCCGCCTTCGTCGTAGGCGCCGGACGGAACGCGCTAGGGTCAAGCGTGGTCCGACGGACGACGCCGATCCCGGTCGCCGTGCTCGCGGCGATAGGGATCGCCTTCCTCTGATCCCGCTCTTGGCGCTGCTCTTCGCCCCCTGGGGTGAGATCGCCGAGAAGCTCTCCGCCTCGGGCGCGTGGGTGGCGCTACGGCTTTCGCTCGCGGTCTCGCTATCGGCGGCGGCGCCTCGTTCGTCCTCGGCGCGCCCATCGCGTGGGTGTTGGCGCGAACAGGCTTCCCGAAGCGGTCGTACGAGCGATCATTGATCCTGCCGCTGGTGCTGCCGCCCGTCGTCGGCGGAATGGCGCTGCTGACCGCGTTGGGACGCTCGGGGATCGTCGGCGGTTGGCTCCACGACCTCGGCATCCAGCTGACGTTTTCGACAGGCGGAGCCGATCGTCGCCGCGACCTTCGTCTCGATCCCGCTCGTGATCTTGTCGGCCGAGGCGGTCTCAGATCTATCGACAGGCGGTTCGAGCAGGCCGCGGCGATGGGCACCTCGCTCGGCCGATCACCAGGCGGTCACGCTCCCCTTGCTGCGCCCACAGCTCGCCGCAGGGATGATCCTCGCCTGGGCCCGGGCACTTGGTGAGTTCGGCGCGACGATCACGTTCGCCGGGAACCTAGCCAGGCGGACCCAGACCTTTCGCTGGCGGTCTACGAGCCCGGCAGACCGACCTTGGGCGGCGATCGCCACCTCCTGATCCTGGTCGTCCTGTCCTGGGCGTCCTCGTCGCGATGCGGGATCGGATCTTCGGTCGGTGAGTCTCGACGTAGATCTCGAGGTCGCGCGGTCGCGCTTCCCGCGTTCAGGTCGTCTTCGGGTCGGCGGCGAGACGCTCGTCCTGCTCGGGCCGAACGGATCAGGCAAGACGACCGTCCTTTCGTGCCTTGCCGGAACCACCGCGAGATCGGGCGCATCGTCGCGGGGGAGGTCCTGTTGGACACGTCCGCCTCGATCGATGTCGCGCCACAGGCCCGGTCCGTGGGGATGCTGTTCCAGGACGGGCTGCTGTTCCCGCACCTCAGCCGTGGACAACGCCGCGTTCCCGCTGCGTGCCCGCGGGATCGATAAGGAGGCGGCGCGGACCAGGGCCCGGAAGCTCGTAGACGCCTCGGCTGCCCTCGGATCGAGCCGCCGCTCGTCCTCGGCCCTGTCGGGAGGCGAGGGCAGCGCGTCGGGTTGGCCCGCGCGCTGATCACCGAACCCTGCGCTGCTGCTCCTCGACGAGCCGCGACCTCCGCGCTCGACATCAGAACAAGAGCCTCCTCCGTCGGTGATCTCCGACACGCTGCGGTCGTTCCCGGGCGTTCGGGTCATCGTGACCACGACCCCGTCGACGCCATGACGCTCGCGGACCGGTTGATCGTGCTCAGGCCGGATCACGCAGTCGGGACGCCCGACGATCTGCGCCGAGCGCCGCGCTCCGCCTACATCGCCGAGCTCATGCGGCCAGAACATGATCGAGGGAACGCTCGTGTCCCTGCCGGACGGCGTGTCGAGGATCGAGTCGGCCGACGGCTCCATGATCGCCCAGGCGCGACCGACATCCGCGGGCTCCAACGTGATCGGCGTCGTCCCGCCTTCCAGACATCGAGCTACACATGGAGCCACCACCGGCCGGTTCGGCGTGGAACGTGATCGACGCTGGTCGCGTCGATCGCCGTCGACGGCGATCGGGCCACAGTTCGTCTCGACGGCCGGCCAGCGCTGACCGTCAGATCACCCTGGGGTCGCTCCGGCGGCTCGGACTCCAGAGGGACGCCGGCCTGGGCCTCGTTCAAGGCTTTGGCCGTGCGGGTTGAGCCGTGGTTCAGGGCGAGCTAGCCGACCCCCACCATCACGTCGGTCGCCTTGATGATCGCGGTGACCTGAGCACCCTCGGCGAGCCCGAGGCGTTCGGCCGAGGCCTTCGTGATCGCGGCCACGATCGTGGCTCCGCCGACGTCGATCGAGACCTCGGCCATGACCGCTCCGAGGCTGACGCTCGTCACGGTCCCGCTCAGCTGGTTCCGGGCACTCGTGTCCATGCTCGACCTCCTCGTTCAGGGCGGACCATGGCGGTCGCCACGGCGGTCGACAGCCTAGTACCGGGTACGCTGTCTCGGCCCATGGCCATCCAGACCGACGACTCCTTCACCGCGGGCAAGGCCCCCGACCCGCCCGAGGTCAAACGCGCCAACGCGCTCGGGTTCCTCTCGGAGCTCCCCGGATTGATCCTGATGGCGTTCGTCCTGGCGCTGCTGATCAAGACCTTCCTCTTCGCGGCGTTCTGGATCCCCTCCCCGTCGATGCAGCCGACGCTGGTGCACGGTGACCGCGTGCTGGTCAACTCGATCCCGTACTACTTCCACGACCCTCGGCGCGGAGACATCATCGTGTTCGACAACCCTCACGGGACCGAGGACCGCGGGCTGATCGGTGGGCTCCTCCACTGGCTCGGACAGGGCCTCGGGATCCAGGGCGCCGCCGACGAGGAGTTCATCAAGCGCGTGATCGGCCTGCCGGGCGACACGGTGGAGGGGAAGGACGGCAACGTGTACGTCAACGGCGAGCGCTTGGTCGAGCCCTACCTGCACGAGCGCACGAACCCGTTCCCGAAGACGACGGTGCCCGAAGGGCAGCTGTTCGTGATGGGGGACAACCGCAACAACTCGCTCGACTCCCGGTTCGGCCTGGGCTTCGTCCCGATCGACAAGGTCGTCGGCAAGGCCTTCGTGATCATCTGGCCGCCGTCGCGGATGGGGCTGCTCCACTAGCCCGGGCGGGCCGGGCGCTCCTCGGGGCCTCCGGTCAGCCGTCGCCCCCCATCGCCCGCGGGCCGACGGGCCGCTCGGCCACGACGAACAGGCGCGCGAACGACCACACGATCGCCGCGATCCCGAACGCCGCGAGCCACACGATCAGCGGCGGCGCCTGCAGCGCGAAGAACTCCTGCGTGACCGGGAGCATCATCGCCAGCAGGAACAGACCGGCCATCGCGCCGATCAGCGCCAGCTTCCAGGCGTTCAGCGGCGCGGCGCAGATCGAGAGCACGAGCAGGCCGATCCAGGTAAGCACCATCACCGCGGCCGTCCGCGCTTCCAGCAGCGTCACGCCGGGCTCCTCGCGGACGACGGCGTAGGCGATGAACACCGCGATCGCGGCGAGCGTCCCGGCGGGGATCGCGAACCGCATGACCCGTCCGACGAACCCGGGGCGGAAGCGGTCGGCGTTCGGCGCGAGCGCCAGGAAGAAGGACGGGATCCCGATCGTCAGCGCGCCCACCAGCGTCAGGTGCCGCGGCAGGAACGGGAACGCGAAGCCGACCACGCCGACGGCGAGCGAGAGCAGCATCGCGTACACCGTCTTGGTCAGGTAGAGGCCCGACGTGCGCTCGATGTTGCCGAGCACGCGGCGGCCCTCGGCCACCACCGGCGGCAGCGCGTCGAAGTCGGAGTCCAGGAGCACGAGCTGTGCCACGCCGCGCGTCGCCTCGGTCCCCGATCCCATCGCGACGCCGATGTCGGCATCCTTGAGCGCGAGCGCGTCGTTGACGCCGTCGCCGGTCATCGCCACGACGTGCCCAGCGCCCTGGAGCGCCCTGACCATCTCGCGCTTCTGCTCCGGGGTGACGCGGCCGAACACCGAGCGTCGGTCGAGGACCGCCGCGAGCTGGTCCTGATCGGCCGGGAGCTCGCGGCCGTCGAGCGGGCGGTCCGCCCCCTCCAGGCCCAGCCGCATGGCGATGGCCCCCACGGTGCGCGGGTCGTCGCCCGAGATCACCTTCACGCGGACCTCTTGCTGCGCGAAGTAGCGCAGGGTCTGCTCCGCCGAGGGCCGGATCCGGTCGCCCAAGATCACGAGCGCCGCCGGGCGCAGCCCGTCCGGGAGGCGTCCCGCCGAGACCGCCGCAGCGTCGGCGACGGCCAGCAGCACGACGCGGCGGCCCTCCCCCGCCAGCTCCTCGGCGCGTTCCGCGACCGTCCGCGCGTCATCCTCGTGGGCGAGCAGCACGTCCGGGGCACCCAGCACCAGGGTCCCGCGCTCCTCGAACGCGACCGCGCTCCACTTCCGCGCGGAGCTGAACGGGACCGAACCCGAGGGCGACCATCCGGCCGGCGGGGTGGCGAAGCGGACCGCGATCGCCCGCATCGTCGAGTTCGGCGCCGGGTCGGCCGCGGCGAGCGCGCACAGCAGCACGCTCGCCTCATCGTCCGACGTCCCGTCGACGGGCTCGACGGACGAGACCTCGAGCCTGCCCTCGGTCAGCGTGCCCGTCTTGTCGATGCACAGCACGTCGATCCGGGCCAGCCCCTCCACGGCGGGCAGCTCCTTGACCAGGACGCGACGACGCGCCAGGCGGACCGCGGCGACGGCGAAGGCGAGGCTCGTCAGCAGCACGAGACCCTCGGGAACCATCGCGACCGTGCCGGCCACGGCCCCGGAGACGGCGCGGCGCCAGTCGGCGGCGTTGCGCAGCTGGCTGATGAACAGCAGGGTCGCCGTGGGGACGATCGCCCAGGTGACCCAGGTCAGGATCCGGTTGATCCCGTCGATCAGCTCGGACCGGGTCACCGTGAACCGGCGCGCCTCCTGCGCCAGCCGCGTCGCGTACGCGTCGGGCCCGACGGCGACGGCCCGGTATCGGCCCGAACCGGCCACGACGAACGAACCGGACCGGACCTCCGCCCCCGACCCCTTCTCGACCGGATCCGCCTCGCCGGTCAGGAGCGACTCGTCGATCTCCAGGCCGTCGCCGTCGACGACCTCGCCGTCGACGACGACCTGGAACCCCGGCTCCAGCACGAGGAGATCGTCCAGGACGACGTCCGTCACGGCCAGGTCGATCGCGGACCCGTCGCGGACGACGCGGGCGCGCGGCGCGGTCAGCAGCGTCAGCCGGTCCAGGGTGCGCTTCGCGCGGAGCTCCTGGACGATCCCGATCAGCGCGTTCGCGATCAGCACGAAGCCGAAGAGCGCGTCCTGCACCGGGCCGACGATGATGATGATCGCGAGCATCCCGCCGAGCAGCGCGTTGAACCGCGTGAAGACGTTCGCTCGGACGATCTGCGCCACCGAACGGGTCGTCGTCAGCTCGACCGCGTTCGTCTGACCGCGCGCGACGCGCTCGGCGACCTCGGCGCCGGTCAGCCCGCTAATCCCGCGCGATCCCCCGCTCGCGCGCCCACGCGTCCAACAGCTCGCCGGCCTCGTCCTCGTCGATCGGACCGCGATCGAGCCGCACGTCCATCAGGTACCGGTACGCCTCGCCCACGAGCGGGCCGGGCTCGATCCCCAGCCGCTCCATGATCCGGTTCCCGTCGAGCGCCGGGCGCATGGCGTCCAGGTTCTCCTGCTCGGCCAGGTGCGCGATCCGCTCCTCGAGCTCGTCCTGCATTGCCCCCAGTCGAGCCGCCCTCGCCGCGTTGCGGGTGGTGCAGTCGGCGCGGGTCAACTGGTTGAGCTTGTCCAGCAGATGCCCGGCGTCGCGCACGTACCGCCGGACGGCGGAGTCGTTCCACCCGCCGCCGTAGCCATGGAACCGGAGATGCAGCTCGACGAGCGTGCGGACCTCGTCGACGATCGCGTTCGGGAAGCGGAGCTCCTTCAGTCGGGACTCCGCCATCCGGGCGCCGACGACCTCGTGGTGATGGAACCGCACGCCGTCCGGCGTGATCTCGCGGGTCTTCGGCTTGCCGACGTCGTGTAGGAGCGCGGCCAGGCGCAGCACCGGGTCGGGCTCGCATCGCTCGATGACGGCGTACGTGTGGCGCAGCACGTCCTTGTGGCGGTGGACCGGGTCCTGCTCCAAGCGGAGCGCCGGCAGCTCGGGCAGGAACAGGTCGGCCAGGCCGGTCTCGACCAGCAGATCCAAGCCGGCGCCGGGCCTGTCACCGACCAGTAGCTTCACGAGCTCGTCCGCGATCCGCTCGGGCGAGACGATCGACAGCCGCTCCCGCATCCGCTCGATCGCGTCGATCACGCGGGGCGCCGGCGACACGTCGAGCTGGGACACGAACCGCGCGGCGCGCAGCATCCGCAGCGGGTCGTCCGAGAACGCGACCTCGGGCTCGAGCGGCGTGTCCAGCACCTTCGTCGCAAGGTGGCGAACCCCGCCGAACGGGTCGACGAAGCCGCCTCCCGGCAAGCCGACCGCCATGGCGTTGATCGTGAAGTCGCGCCGCGACAGATCCGTCCGGAGGTCCTTCGCGAACGTCACCGCGGGCTTGCGGTGCTCCTGGTGGTAGACCTCCTCGCGGAACGTCGTGATCTCGAACCGCCGGTGGCCCTTCAGCGCGCCGACGGTCCCGAAGCGCGCGCCGACCAGGTACGGGGGCCGGTCCGCCCAACCGCGCAGGACGCGAACCGTCTCGTGCGGCGCCGCATCGGTCGCGAGGTCGAAGTCCCCGTCCGGATCGAGCCGGCCCAGGGCCATGTCGCGCACGACCCCGCCGACCAGGTAGAGCTCGTGTCCGGCCGCGGCGAACCGCTCACCGAGCTCACGGGCGAGGGGGTCGACCTCCAGGACGGCGCCGGGCGGCGTCGGTTCGGTCATGGCCGGTCGAGGATACCCCGGCCGTAGCGCGCGCCCGCCGGTGTACGGTGCGCGGCGTGCCCACCTGGCTGGGGTTCGTGTGGACGCTCCCTAACACGCTGATCGGCCTGGTCGCGGGCCTGCTCACGTTCCAGCGGCCGCGACGCGCGCACGGATTGCTGTTGTTCGATCGCGTGCCCCGTGGCCTGACGCGGCTGATGCTGCGCATGCACCGCGTCGCGATGACGATCGGGTTCGTGGTCGTGTCAGCGCGGCCCGTGGAGGGCAGGCTGTTGCTTCACGAGCGGCACCACGTGCGGCAGTACTGCGCGTGGGGCCCGCTGTTCATCCCCGTCTACCTGTTGCTCGCGCTCGCGTTCGGCTACCGCCGGCACCCGATGGAGCTCTCGGCCCAGCGCGCGGCCGGCGAGGGGATCGGGGGCGGCGGGGGCGGGGCGTGGTGAGGGCCTACCCGACCTGCCACGGAACCATGCTCGGGGGATCCTGGAACTCGGGGATGGCGCCGCGCCGCTCGGTGGTCCCCTGCAGCAACAGGTCGAAGTCATGCGGGTTCGTCGAGGCCCGCCGCGCCTCGTCCTCCTGGACCAGCCCCTCCTTGACCAGCTTCACGAGCGCCTGGTCGAACGTCTGCATCCCGTAGTACTCGCCGTCCGCGATCACCTCGCCGATGGAATCCGTCTCGTCCGGGTCCACGATCCGGTCGAAGACGCGGCCCGTGTTCACCAGCACCTCGACCGCGGGGAGCCGACCCTTCCCGTCGGCTCGCGTCACGAGCCGCTGCGACACGATCCCCCGCAGCGAACCGGCGAACGACGTGCGCACCTCGCGCTGCTGCTGCGGCGGGAACAGGTCGAGGATACGGTTGATCGTCTCGACGCAGTCGATCGTATGCAGGGTCGAGATCACGAGGTGACCGGTCTCGGCCGCCTGGATCGCCGAGAGCGCGGACTCCGGATCGCGGATCTCTCCGATAGCGATCACGTCGGGGTCCTGGCGGATCACGTGACGCAGCGCCGCGGCGTACGAGTCGGTATCCAGGCCGACCTCCCGCTGCTGGATGATGGAGAGGGCGTCGTCGTGCACGACCTCGATCGGGTCCTCCACCGTCACGATGTGCGCGCGCCGCGTGGCGTTGATGTGGCCGATCATCGATGCGATCGTGGTGGTCTTGCCGGTCCCCGTGGGGCCCGTGATCAGGACCAGGCCGCGCGGCGAGTCCGCCAGCTCGCGGAGCACGGGCGGGAGGCGTAGCTCTTCGAACGTCGGGACCTCCGAGCGCACGCGGCGGATCGCAAGGCCCACGACGCCACGCTGACGGAACACGTTCACCCGGAACCGCCCCACGCCGGCCATCGTGTGGCCCAGGTCGGCCTCGGCGTGCTCGCGGAACTCCCGCTTCTTGTGATCCGACATGAGCTGCTCCGCGAACGACTCCGTGTCCGCGGCGGCGAGCGTCGGGAACTGGGTGGGCTGCAACGCCCCGTCCACGCGGATGAACGGCACGTTCCCGACCTTCAGGTGCAGGTCGCTCGCGCCGCGTTCGACCGCGTAGCGAAGTAGCTCCTGGATCTCCACGGAGTCTCTATCGGCAGGCTCCCCCGCCAGCCGAAGTCCCGGTCGGGAGCCGCCTAGGATAGGCCGCATGGCGAGCCCGGAGGAGCCGGCCGCGGGCACCGATCGGGCCGGCCGGCGACGGGACGGCGGCCCGGCTGCGGCGAAGACCCGCCGGCGGCGCCCCCGCAGGAAGACGGCGCGAGAGCCCGCGGCGCCCGACGCCGCCTCTACGAAGACGGAGGTGTCGGCGGGCGGTGTCGTCTACCGCAGGATCCAGGGACGGGTCGAGGTGATCCTCGCCTCCCGCCGCACGCGGCGTGGCGACATCGCCTGGGGGCTGGCGAAGGGCGGGATCGAGCCGGACGAGACGATCGAGGAGGCCGCGGTCCGCGAGGTTCGCGAGGAGACCGGCCTCGAGGCCCGGATCGAACGCTCGCTGGGCGAGACCCGCTACTTCTACGTCTGGGAGGACGTCCGGATCCGCAAGACGGTCCACTTCTTCCTGATGAAGGCGACGGGCGAGGGCGACGTGAACGACCGGGACGACGAGATGGAGGACGTGCGGTGGTTCCCGCTGGAACGCGCTCTGAAGCGAGCCGCCTATCGGGGAGAGCGCGAGGTGCTGGGCCGCGCCGCGTCCGTCCTGCGCGGACGTCGCCGCCCGCGGTCCCGTCGCCGCAAGCCAGGGCAGAGCACCCCTCCGGCATGATCGGGACCCGTCCGAACCGAGCGGAGGCCGGAGGGCGCGGATCACGGCCGCTCGTCGCCGCCGCGATCGCGACGTTCGCGGTCGCGGTGCTCACCTCGGGAGCCCAGCCCTACGCGGTCGGCCAGGACCTCCCGCCGGTGGTCCTGACGCTTCGCTCGCAAACCCCGTGGAACACGCTCGAGGATCCCGTCCTGCGCGTCACGGTCCGCGCCGCGAACACCGGGGACGAGGCGCTCGACGACCTGGCCCTCGGGATCACGATCGGCGCCGCGATCCGCTCGCGCGATGCGTACGAGGCCTCGCTCACGGGCGGTCCCGACCTCCCGATCTACGCGAACACGTTCGCGCAGGTCGGGAGCCTGGAACCGGGCGATCAGCAGCTGTTGGATCTCCAGGTGGACCTCGGCGAGCTCGACGGGGTGAGCACGGTCGACTCGCTCGTGTACCCGATGCGGATCGACCTGCGCAGCGCCGGCGCGTCGATCGCGTGGATCGATACCCCGGCGATCGTCCTGGTGAGGATCCCCGAGCGACCGCTGCTGCTGTCGTGGTCGACGGAGCTCACCGCCGGGATCGCGCTGGGCCCCGACGGACGGCTAACGGACCCGGGGTTCGAGGCCGAGATCGCGCCGGGCGGAACGCTCGCCCGCCAGGTCGCCGCGCTCTCCGGCGTCGCGCGGGCGGCGGGGCGGCCGTTCGACCTGGTCATCGAGCCAGCCCTGCTGGACCAGCTGTCGCGGATGGGCGACGGGTACGAGCGTGCGGACGGCTCCGTCGTCGCCCCCGGCGACGACGGAGCCGCGAACGCGGCCGCGCTCCTGGCGGAGATCCGGCGCGTGGCCGCGCCGGGCGGGCCGCTCGTCACTTCCCTGCCCTTCTCGGGCGCCACCGTGCCCTCGCTGATCGCGAGCGGGCTGACCAACGACGCCTCGGTCCAGCTCGACGTCGGCGAGCAGACCCTGGCTTCGCTCCTGGACGTGGCTCCCTCCAGATCCGTGGTCCGGCCGACGGACGGCGCCCTCAGCGGACCGGCGCTCGAGGTGATGGCGTCGCGGGGCGCCGATGTGATCCTCGCGAACGCGGACGCGGTCGAGCGCCCGGCGACGACCAATGGTTTCGCCCCCCTGCCCACGACGACGCTCGATGCCGGGCCGCTCACGGTCGCCGCGATCCTGCCCGACCCGGCGACGCAGTCCCTGTACGTCTCGCCCACGTTCGACGGCGATCCGATCCGTCGAGCCCAAGCCATGTTCGGCGAGCTCGCGACGATCTGGCGGGAGGCACCCGTCCCCGACCTGCCTCGCGGCGTCGCGCTCTCGCTGCCGGCGGGCGCGCAGCCGGCGTTCTGGGAACCGTTCGTGCGCCGCCTGGTCCGGGCGCCGTTCCTGGGGCTCGTCGCCGCCGATGAGCTCGTCAGCCTCGTGCCGCCGCCGACCGAGCCGGCGGACCTGGCCATACCGTCGACCGCGTCGTTCTCACCGGGGTACGTGACCGCCATCAAGGGCGAGCGGCGGGACGTCCGCGCGTACGCCTCGATGCTGCCCGTCGGCGACCCCTCGCCGGCGCGCCTGGCCCGCGACCTGCTGTACGCGGAGGCGCGCGAGTACCTCGGCGACGAGTCCGCCGGACGCGGATGGATCGAGCGGGCCGATCGGATCACCGAGGACGCGTTCGCCCGCGCCAGACCGGACACGAGCCAGGTCTTCACGTTCACGTCGCGGACCGGGTCGATCCCGATCCTGATGGCCGACCCGGGCGAGACGCCGCTCACCGTGGTGCTCCAGCTGCGCTCGGCGCAGTTCCGGTTCCCCGACGGCGACGAGCAGACCGTCACGCTGACCGAGCCCGATCAGGTCGTGAGCTTCACGGCCACGGCGACCACCAGCGGACGCAGCCAGATCCTCGTGGTCGTCCGCGCGCCGTCGGGCCGACGGATCCAGCAGCAGGTCCTGGTGGTGCGGACGACGGCGGTGAGCCGGATCGCCCTGCTGATCACGATCGCGGCAGCGATAGGCCTGGCGGCCCTGTGGGCCAGGAGGTACGTGCGACGTCCGAAGACGACCTGATCGCGATCCCCCCGCCCGGGGAGGCGGAGGTGATCGATCTCCCGGCGGACGACAGCCGGGCAGCCTACGTGCGCAACACGGCGGTGATGAGCCTGGGTACGGCGCTCTCGCGCCTGACCGGCTTCCTGCGTCTGGCCGCCCAGACCGCCGCGCTCGGCGTGACCGTCAGCGCGCTCGGCAACACGTACGCGACCGCGAACACGACGCCGAACATCGTCTACGAGCTGGTCCTGGGCGGGATCCTGACGTCGGTCTTCGTCCCGGTGTTCGTCGCGTGGAAGCAGCGTCACGGCCGCGACCAGGCGTGGGCCGTCGCCGAACGCGTCCTCACGATCGCGCTCGTCGTCCTGTTGCTCGTCGCCGTGATCGGCGCGGTCCTCGCACCGCAGATCATGCGGCTGTACCTGTCGGCCTCCGACGCGCCCGACAAGGCCTCCCAGGTCGCGCTCGGCAGCTACTTCCTGCGCTGGTTCATGCCGCAGATCGTCTTCTACGGGATCGGCGCCGTCGCGACCGGCCTGCTGAACTCCGAGCGACGCTTCGCCGTACCGATGTTCGCGCCGATCTTGAACAACCTCGTGGTCATCGCGACCTTCGGGGTGTACGCGTGGTCCCTGCACGGCGCCAGCCCCTCGGTCGCCGACATCACCGGCACTCAGCGCCTGGTGCTCGCAGCGGGGACGACGCTCGGGGTCGTGGCGATGACGGTCGTGCTGTGGCCGTCGCTGCGGCGGCTGGGCTTCCGATGGCACCTGCGGTTCGACTGGAACCACGCAGCCGTCCGCAGGCTGGGCCGGCTCGCGTCATGGGTCGTCGTCTACGTGCTCGCGAACCAGATCGCCTACGTGATCATCATCGTGCTGAACGGCCGGTTCGAGGCCGGCTACCAGATCTACGCCACCGCATTCATCCTGTTCTCGCTGCCGCACGCGATCTTCGTCGTCTCCATCTTCACCGCGCTGCTCCCCGGGATGTCCGACCGCTGGGCCGCGGCCGATCCGGCAGGCGTCCGCACCCTGTTCTCTCGCGGGATCCGCGACACCGTCGTGATCATCGTGCCCGCATCCCTCGGCTACGTGGCGCTCGCGCTCCCGATCGTCCGGCTGCTGCTGGAGCACGGACAGGCATTGCCCACGGACGCCGAGCAGATCGCGCGGACCCTGCAGGCCTTCGCGCTCGGGCTCCCCTTCTTCTCGACGTTCCAGCTCCTCACGCGGACCTTCTACGCGTTGCAGGACACCCGGACCCCCGCGCTCGTGAACGCCGCGGCCGCCGCCGTGAACATCGGCGCGGACCTCGTGTTGATCAACGCGTTCGGCCTCGGCGTGCCAGGGCTCGCGCTCGGCCACGCGGTGTCGTACGCGTTCGCGACCGTGGCCTGCGCGCTGCTGCTTCGGCGCCGGCTGAGCTCCATCGACGGCCGGCGCGTCGCGCAGACGGCGGCCCGGGTGCTGCCCGCCGCCCTCGCATCCGGCGGCGCCGCGGCGCTGGCCGCATGGGGGGTACGGGAGCTGGCCGGCGACCCGGGAGCGCTCGGGGTCCAGCTCGTCGAGGTCGCGGCGGGCGTGGTGGCCGGGGTGCTGGCGTTCGTCGGCTGCGCCCTCATGTTCGGCATCCGAGAGGTCGATGAGGTCAAGAGCGCGGTGCTCAGGAGGTTCCGCGGGTGAACGGTCTGGTTCAGCTACGCCGCGACGAGGCCGGCATGGTCGGCAAGCTCATCGTGGGCTGGCTGATCGCCCTCGTGATCGTGGGCGTGCTGGCCCTCGACGTCGTGTCGGTGCTCTTCACGAAGTTCAAGCTCGCCGACGCGGCCAGCGCCGTCGCGACCGTGGCGGCGACGAACTTCAAGGGCACGCACGACACACGGGCGGCATGCCAGGCCGCCGTCGCCGCCCTCCCCCAGGAGGACGCGGAAGCGCGCTTCACGAGGGACGGATGCATCGTCAACGTCCAGACCGGCCAGGCGACGATCACCCTGCGCAGACAGGCCAACACCCTGGTCGCCCAACGTTTCGACCTCTCGAAACGCTTCGCGCGCGTGGTCGTCTCGGCCACCGAGGGCCCGGCGACGCTGTCGGGCTGAGCCGGACGACGGCTCGGCTCGCGTGCAGGAGCCGTGGTGTAGGTTCGGGCGGTGACCGAGGCCGACCGCGACGAGGACCTCGTCCGCCGCTACCTGTCCGGCGACACGCCCGCGTTCGGCGAGCTCGTCGAGCGTCACCAGACCCGCGTCTACAACGTCGCGCTGCGTGTGCTGGGCAACGCGGAGGACGCGCGCGACGCGACCCAGGACGCGTTCCTCACGGCGCTGCGCAAGCTCGGCTCGTTCCGAGGAGACGCGGCCTTCACCACGTGGATGCACCGCGTCACGGTCAACGCTTGCTACGACCTGCTCCGCCGCCGGCGCCGCCAGCCGGTCCTGCGGCTCGCGACCGACGGCGAGCCCGAGCCCGACATCGGGCCGCCGGAGCCCGATCACGCCGACGCATCGGTCGGCGCGATCGACGCGGAGCGGGCCCTCGCCCGGATCCCCGACGAGTTCCGGGTCGTGCTGGTCCTGGCCGACGTCCAGGACCTGCCGTACGAGCGGATCGCGCAGATCCTGGACGTGCCCGTGGGTACGGTGAAGTCGCGCGTGCATCGCGGACGGCTCGCCCTGGCGCGTGCGATGGGCCTGGAGGGGGCACCGACCCGCTACCACCGGGAACCGAGCGGCACCGCGGGCGCGTCGGAGCCAGAGTCATGACGCACCCCGAGGACCTCCTGGCCGGCTACGTCGACGGCAGCCTCACCCCATCGGAGCGGGCATCCGTCGACTCCCACGTGTCCGGCTGCGATCGCTGCCGGCACGAGGTCGCCCTTGCGGGGGCGGCCCGCGCCGTGCTCATCGCCCTGCCCGAGGTGCCGGCGCCGCAGGACGTCGCCGGCCGGGCGCTGGCGGAGGCCCACGGCGGCGGGCCCGCGGTCGGGGCCGGCCCCCCCCGCTGGTACCGGGGCGCCGGCCGCCGCCGCGGTCGCCGCCGCGGCGCTCGTGCTGATCGTGGTCCTGCCGAACCCGAAGGGCGGGGAACGGACGGCGTCGGGCACCAGCCAGGCCGCCGCGGACATGGGGGGCGCCGAGTCGGCTCCGCAGGTCGCGGCCGCTAGCATCGAGGTGCGAGACGTCGACTACACGGCCGCCGACCTCGGAGCCCTGATCGCTCCCTATCGGCGGGACGCCGTGGCCGGCGCGGGATCGAGCTCGGGCCGCCCGGGGACCGAGGCCGACACGCGACGGGCCCTCGAGTGCCTGCAGGCGGCCGCTCCCGATGCACCCGGCGACCTGACCCAGCTGATCGAGGCGCGGTTCCAGGGGCGGCCGGCCTACTTCGGGATCTACGTCGAGGGGCCCGGCGTCGGACAGCCGCCCGACAAGGCCACGGTGTGGGTCGTGTCGCGCCGCGACTGCGCGATCTTGTCGTTCGCTCAGGCCAAGCTCTAGCCCGACGTCGCCGCGCGAACCGAGGAATAGGCGGGCGTTGTAGGCCTATGGGAGGATGAGCCACGTCATGACCGAGACCCGCAACGTCGTGATCATCGGATCGGGGCCCGCCGGCTACACGGCGGCCCTTTACGCGGCCCGTGCCAGCCTCGAGCCCCTGCTGTTGAAGGGTCTCGACGCCGGCGGGCAGCTGATGATCACGACCGACGTCGAGAACTACCCGGGCTTCGCCGACGGCATCCTCGGGCCCGAGCTCATGGAGCAGATGGAGAAGCAGGCGGAGCGGTTCGGCACCCGGATCCTCCCGGTGCACGCGACGGGCGTGGACCTGTCCGAGCGGCCGTTCGCGGTGCGCGCCGGCGACCAGGAGTGGCGCGCGCGGACGCTGATCGTCGCCACCGGCGCCAGCGCCCGCTGGCTGGGTATACCGGGCGAGGAGAGGCTCCGCGGCCGGGGGGTCAGCGCGTGCGCGACCTGCGACGGGTTCTTCTTCCGCGACCGCGAGTTGATCGTCGTCGGCGGGGGCGACACCGCGATGGAGGAGGCCACGTTCCTGACCAAGTTCGCCTCGAAGGTGACGATCGTGCATCGGCGCGACGAGTTCCGCGCGTCGCGGATCATGGCTCAGCGCGCGCTCGCGAACCCGAAGATCGAGGTCGTGTGGAACGCCGTGCTCTCCGAGGTGCTCGGCGACGACGCGGTCACCGGGGTACGCATCCGAGACGTGTCGAACGGCCAGATCACGGAGCGGGCGGCCGATGGGGTGTTCGTGGCGATCGGGCACACGCCGAACACCGAGCTGTTCGAGGGACAGCTGTCGATGACCGACGGGTACGTCGACGTTGCCGAACCCCGCACGCTCACGAGCGTGCCCGGCGTGTTCGCGGCGGGCGATGTCACCGACACGATCTACCGCCAGGCCGTCACCGCCGCGGGACAGGGATGCAAGGCCGCGATCGACGCGGAGCGGTTCCTCCAGGATGAGGAGCATCGGGCGTAGCCTGGAATCACCGGGAACCCTCGGACGTTGAGCCTGCGAGCCCCGCGAAGACACGACGTACGCGAACGGAGGAGACCACCGGAGATGGCCAACATCGGAGACGTGAACGACGCGGACTTCGGGACCAGCGTGCTGGGATCCGACACGCCCGTGCTCGTCGACTTCTGGGCGGAGTGGTGCGTGCCCTGTCACATGGTCGCGCCGGTCGTCGAGGAGATCGCGCAGGAGAAGGGCGACGACCTGAGGGTCGCGAAGCTGAACATCGACGAGAACCCCGAGATGCAGCGGCGCTTCGGGGTCATGAGCATCCCCTCGTTGATCCTGTTCAAGGACGGCGAGGAGGTCGCCCGCATCGTCGGCGCCAAGCCGAAGGACGCGATCCTGCGCGCCCTGGACCCGCATCTCGTCAAGGGCGCGGTCTGATCGGCGGATCCCGCATGAACGGCGCCACGCCCGGTCGCGCGGTTGCCGACCGTTGAGCGACCGCCCAGACTGACGCGGTGCGATCCTTCCTCATCGGGGACGAGGGCCCCGAGGTCCACGACGTCCAGCAGCGGCTCATGGCGCTCGGCTACCGGATCGATCCGGCCGAGCTCGAGGGGCGCTTCGGCGAGGCAACCTCGCGCGCCGTACGCGCGTTCCAGGAGCAGCGGCGCCTCCGCGTGGACGGCATCGTCGGACCCGATACCTGGGGCCAGCTGGTCGAGGCCGGCTACCGGCTGGGCGATCGCGTCCTGTACCTGCGCATGCCGCTGTTCCGGGGCGACGACGTCCGCGACCTCCAACGGATGCTGAACGCCCTCGGGTTCGATGCGGGGCGCGAGGACGGCCTCTTCGGCCCCACCACGGATCGGGCGATCCGCGAGTTCCAGGACAACACCGGCGACGCCGCCGACGGCATCGCCGGACCATCCACCGTCCGGGCGCTCCAGCGCATGCGACCGTACGAGACCGGACCCGGGCGGGCGATGGTCCGCGAGCGCGAGGAGCTTCGATCCCTACGGGCGTCGATCGAGGGCCTGGTGGTCGCCGTGGATCGCGGGCCGCGCGAGGACCCCGAGCCGGAGGGGAGCCTCGTCGCGCGAGTGGTGGACGAGCTCTCCGCGATCGGCGCGAAGGCGGTCGCGACCGGTCCCGACGATGGTCCGGCCGACCCGTCCAGCAGCGCCGCCGCCGCCAACGACGCCGGCGCGTCCCTGTGCGTCTCCTTCCTGGATGGGAGCGATGCGGCCGAGGCCGGCCCCGTCTGCTCCTACTTCGGCAGCGCCCGCACTCACTCTCCCTCGGGCATGCTCCTGGCCCGGATGATCGTCGAGGAGCTCGAGCCCGCGGTGGGCCGACCGGGCCGGATCCGGCCGCTAGCCGGAACGCTTCTTCGCGAGACGCGCATGCCGGCGGTCCAGATCGAGATCGCGCCGAGCCGTCCGACGCCGGATTCGTGGAGCGCGTCGGGTCCGCCGTCGCCAGGGGGATACGCCGCTTCTGCGCCCAGTAGCGCCGCGATCAGGTGCGACGTCGCCCGAGGGCGACGAGCGCCGCCCCGAGGGCGACGCCCAGGATCAAGGCCCTCAGCGCGCGGCCCGCCTCGTCACGCTCCGTCCGGGCGGCGGGCGACGAGGGCGAGCCGGCGGGTGACGGCTGCACGCTGCCATCCTATCGAGCCGTGGAGCCGATCTCCACGGCTTCGCGACGATATGGTCTGTGTCCCAAGGGTTTTCGACTACTCGCGGATTGCGACATCTCGGATCGGCACGTCGCGCTCGCCCCGAGACCCCATGGTTCCGGGGTTCAGGGGACCGGGGAGGGGCCGATGCTATCCTCGGAGCCGCTTCCCATGGCCGAGTTCTCGATCGACCGCTTCGTCGACCGCTACGCCGCGCGCACCTCGAGCATGTCGGCCTCGGAGGTCCGGGCCCTCTTCGCGGTGGCGTCCCGGCCGGAGGTCGTCTCGCTCGCCGGTGGCATGCCGTTCGTGCAGGCCATCCCGACGCAGGACGTCCTGAACGTCGTGGCCGAGGCGTTCTCCGAGCACGGCTCCGCGCCCTTGCAGTACGGCGGCGGGCAGGGCCACCTCGACCTCCGGGAGCGCCTGGTCGTCCTCATGGCCGGGGAGGGACTGGTCGCCGACCCGGACGACCTCGTGGTCACGACCGGGGCGCAACAGGCGCTGGACCTGCTGGGGAAGATCTTCATCGACCCCGGCGACCTCATCGTCGTCGAGGCGCCCACGTACGTCGGCGCGTTGACGGCGTTCACCGCGTACCAGCCCGACTTCTTGTCGATCGACCTCGACGACGACGGCATGGTCGTCGAGCAGCTCGAGGACGCTCTCGTTCACGGCGCGCGCCCGAAGTTCGTGTACACGGTCCCGAACTTCGCCAACCCGGCGGGGGTCACGATGTCGCTCGCCCGCCGTGAGCGGTTGGTGGCGCTCTGCCGCGAGGCGGGCGTGCCGATCATCGAGGACAACCCGTACGGGATGCTCCGGTTCGAGGGCGACGCCCTCCCGTCGCTACGCTCCATCGACCCCCACAACGTCGTGTACCTGGGGACCGTCTCGAAGGTCTTCTCTCCCGGCGTGCGAGTCGGATGGGCGCTGGCCGAGCCGAGCGTGATCCAGCGGCTCGTCCTGGCGAAGGAGGCCGCCGACCTCTGCGGATCCTCGTTCGACATGCTCGTGACGGAGCGGTACCTGAGCGGACCCCGCTGGCGGACGAACCTCGGCGGGTTGGTCGAGCGCTACGGCCAGCGGCGAGACGCGATGCTGGAGGCTTTGCGGGAGCACTTCCCGGCGAGCGCCCGGTGGACGTACCCGGCGGGAGGCTTCTACGTGTGGGTCACACTACCCGGATGGGTTGACGCGCAAGCCATGTTGGCCGCCGCGGTCGAGAGGCTGGTGGCCTACGTTCCGGGCACAGCGTTCTACGCGGACGGCCGCGGGCGCAACCAGATGCGCCTGGCCTTCTCCTACCCGAGCGAGGATCGGATCCGCGAGGGGGTCGCCAGGCTCGGCGCCCTCCTGGCGGACGAGGAACGCCTCTACCGGTCGCTGCACCCATGAGGATCGCGGTCGTCGCCGGCGGACGGACCCCCGAGCGTGACGTATCCCTGCGCTCGGGCCACCGGGTGCTGGCCGCGCTCGGGAGCCACGGACACGACGCGGCGCTCCTGGACCCGGCCGAGGTCCCGCTGACGGAGGCGCTGCAGACGCTCGCGCCGGACCTCTGCTACCTGACCCTGCACGGCAAGGAGGGCGAGGACGGCACGGTCCAGCGACTGCTGGACCTGTTGGGGATCCCCTACACGGGCACGGCCGCGCTCGACTGCGAGCTGGCGTTCGACAAGGTGCTCGCCAAGGACATCCTCGCGCGGGAGGGTGTCCGCACGCCCGTGTGGGCGGTGGTCGAGGGCTGGGCGTTGCGCGACCTCGGTGCGGGCGCGGCGCTCGGCCGCGTCGTCGACCGCGTCGGGCTCCCCTGCGTGGTCAAGCCCTCCCGGTCGGGCTCGGCGCTCGGCGTGAGCTTCGTCGACCGCGAGGCCGATCTCGCCGCAGCCGTCATGGCCGCACTGTCGTTCTCGGGGGCCGCGATCGTCGAAACGAAGGTCGAGGGTTCGGAGGTGGCCGCGGGGTTCGCGGGCGACCCGCCGGAGGCGCTCCCCCTGGTTGAGATCGTGCCGAAGGGCGGCGTGTATGACTACGCCGCACGCTACACGGCCGGCGCGACCGAGTACTTCGCGCCGGCTCGATCGGACGCGGACACCGCGCAGGCCGTCAACGACCTCGCGCGCTCCGCGCTGCGTGCCCTGCGCCTGCGCGACGTCACTCGCGTGGACACGATCGTGGACCGCGACGGCATCCCCTGGGTGCTGGAGGTGAACGTCTCACCGGGCATGACCGAGACCAGCCTGTTGCCGATGGCGGCCCGGGTGGCCGGCTGGTCGAGGGGAGATCTTTGCGAGCGGATCGTCCGGGCGGCCTCACGGCGGATGACGGGCTGACACGCCTTCCGGCGCAACCGTTATCGCAGATACGAGCCCCGGATCATCCTCTGGCCGGGGCGAGCGTGCGTCAGTCCGGAGCCAGCCCCGGCCCGGAGCCGACGATCTCGGACACGATCCGATCCAGGTCGTCCGCCGATCCGAACTCGATGATCACGCGACCTCGCTGCTTGCCCATCTCGATCCGCACGCGCGTCGCGAGCTGCTCCGAGAGGATCTCCTCGACCTCCGCCATCGACGTGTCCGGCGGCGGCCCGCTCGCCTCCGCTTCGGGCGTCACGGCCTCCGGCTCCGGCGGCCCCTCCACGAAGCGCCGCACCAGCTCCTCGACCTCGCGCACGGATAGATCCTCGGCCGCCGTGCGGACGGCGAGCGCGTTCTGGGCGTCGGAATCGCCAAGGGCGAGCAGCGCCCGGGCGTGACCCGCCTGGATCCGGCCGTCGGTCAGCAGCTGCTGGGTCTCGAGCGGGAGCTGCAGCAGCCGGATCGTGTTCGCGACGTGGGAGCGGGAGACGCCGACCCGGTCGGCGAGCTCCTCCTGTTTCAGCCCGAGCTCTTCCAGGAGCTGCCGGAAGGCCTCCGCCAGCTCGATCGGCCCCAGATCCTGCCGGTGGATGTTCTCGATCAGGGCTTCGCGGAGGGTGTCGGAATCGTCGGTGTCCCTGACGACGACGGGGATCGTGGCCAGGCCGGCCAGGCGCGCCGCCCGCAGCCGCCGTTCGCCGGCGATCAGCTCGTAGCCGCCGTCGCCGCGCCGCACGACGACGGGCTGAAGGACCCCGACCTCACGGATCGAGGCGGCCAGCGAAGCGATCGTCTCGTCGTCGAAGTTGGTCCGTGGCTGCTTCGGGTTCGGCGAGACCGCCCCGACGGGCACCTCCAGCAGCCCGCCCGCGCCACCGGACTCCGGCGCGCCCGGGATCAGTGCGGACAACCCTCGACCCAACCCACCCCGCTTCGACATCACGCTCCTCCCTTGCGGAACAGCCGCCATCGGCGCTTCGGCGTCTCGTCCTCCTCGAGCGTCGCCCCGATCTTGGCGACCCCGCTCCGGGGCGGCGTCTGATCGCGCGCCCCAGGACCTTGCCGACCCGGGTCGGGACGCGGCGCATCGGACTCGGCGTCCTCGTCGATCACCACGACGCGATGATCGCGGCTCGTTCCGGGCCGCTCGGGGGTGGGATCACCGATCGGCGGCTCCTCGTCCTCGCCCCAGAACTCGTCCTCACCGAGCGGCAGGTCGATCTCGAACCCGACCTCGAGCTCTCCGGTGTCCGCCGGGCCCACCGGGCTCGCGGGCTCGGGCGCCGGCCGTGGAGGGTCATCCGGAGGCTGGGGCTGGGGCCGGGCTTCGCTCTCATCCTCCGGTGGCACTCCCACGTGGGGCGGTTCGATCACGGGGCCAGCCGATCCCGCTTCCTCGCCGCCGGTGCGCAGGGCTCCCACATCCGCGCCTGACTCGCCGTCAACGATAGGTTCCCCCGTCGAGAACGATGGGTCCTCCCCATCGGCCGGCTCGGGCGTCCCCGAAGCCCCACCCTCGCCCTCCGCCTGGACGTGCTCCATCACCTCGTGGACCGTCGGCGTGGACAGCGCCTCCAGGCTCGCTTCATCGGCTTCGCTCGGTGTGATGGTGTCATCCAACGCCGGTAGCACCACGGCGGGCAGATCGTCGAACGCGGGCATCGGCTCCTCGGGAGGTGGTCGCTGAGCGACCTCGCTGGCGAGCCTCCGGTACGAATCGGCGCCCTTCGATCGCGGGTCGTACACCGTGATGGGCTGTCCGTAGCCGGGGGCCTCCGACAGCCGCACGGTTCGTGGGATGATGACGTCGTACACGAGCTCGCCGAAGTAGCGCTTCACCTCCTCGACCACCTGCTCCGAGAGCTTCGTCCTGGGGTCGAACATCGTCATCACGATCCCCGACAGACACAGGCCCTGGTTGATGTTCCGCTGCACGAGGCTCACGTTTCGCAGGAGCTGACCGAGACCCTCCAGCGCGTAGTACTCGCACTGGATCGGAACGATCAGCTCTTCGGCGGCGGTCAGCGCGTTGATCGTGAGGAGCCCGAGGGATGGAGGGCAGTCGAGCAAGATGAAGTCGTAGACGCCCTCCAGGACGGGCGCGATCGCCTTCTTGAGCCGTGTCTCGCGAGAGAGCTGGCTGACGAGCTCGATCTCGGCGCCCGCCAGATCTATCGTCGAGGGAACGGCGTGGAGACGGTCGACCGCCGTCGGGACGATCGCCTCGTCGAGCGGCGACTCCGCGACGACGACATCGTAGACGGTGACACCGCGCGCCTCGTGCCGGATCCCCATGCCGGTCGACGCGTTGCCCTGTGGGTCTAGGTCCACGACCAACACCCGATACCCGAGGTCCGCGAGCGCGGCTCCCAGGCTGACGGCGGTCGTGGACTTGCCCACCCCACCCTTCTGGTTCGCGATCGCGATGACACGGGCGATCCCGGGGGTCTCGGGCACGGGCACACCTCGCTGCCGGGAACGGGACGCGGGACGAGCGGACTCGGCCCTCGCGCTGGAGGCGTCGGTCACTGCCGCGCCATGATAACGAGCGGGCCCGAAGCTGCAAGCGCCGGATCCAAGAGTGTTGCCCGCACGTCCCGCGGCAGGTCGGTTCCCGGTCGGAAGCCCTCGCCGGCGAAGTACACGAGGCGTCCGGCCGGCCGAAGGAGCGGTTCCGCGAGGGCCCACGCCGGCCCTGCCGGGGCGAGGGCGCGGGCGAACACGAGATGCACGCGATCGACCAGAGCGTCGGCCCTCCCGGCGACCACCGCTGCGTTGGTCAGGCGGAGCTCGTCGATCACGAGCTCGAGGAACGCCGCGCGGCTGCGGCGACGCTCGACGAGCGTGATCCGGAGCTCGGGGCGGGCGATCGCGATCGCGATCCCGGGTAGCCCGGCCCCGGATCCGATGTCGTAGGCGTCTCGATCGTTCGGCGTCACGACGGCCGCCCCGCGAAGCGAGTCCAGGATGTGGCGCTCGTGGAGGCGCGGCAGGTCCTCGAGAGAGACCATGCCGGCCGGGACGGCCCGACTGGCGAGCAGATCCTCGTATCGCGCCAGCCGCCTGTGTTGAGCGGCATCGAGGCGCGGGAGCGGACCCTCGTGTTTCACGTGAAACATCGCCTCGGCCACGAACGCGATGGTAGCCCGCAGCGGGGCAAGGGGTCGGGGTCACCACCTGGGACTCGGCCCCCATGGTGGGGAGGGGCGGGCGGCTGGCGGATGGCCGTCCCTTCAGCGGGGACGGATCACGACGTACCGGTTGGGCTCGTCGCCGCGGGAGACCGATTCGACACCGCTGATCTCGGAGACCGCGTCATGGACGAGCTTGCGTTCGTACGGGTTCATGGGTTCGAGCTCTTCCTCACGACCCGATCGCACGACCTTCTGGGCGAGATCTCGAGCACGCGAGCCCAAGCGCTGATCTCGCCGCTTGCGATAATCCTCCACGTCGACGATGACTCGGATGCGGTCGTCGAGGCGTCGCCCGACGACCAACCGGGTCAGCTCCTGGATGGCATCGAGCGTCTGACCGTGCCGGCCGATCAGGAGCGCCAGATCGTCTTCGTCGGCTCCCTCGAGGTCGACGTACATGTGCGATCCCTCGACGGTGGGCTCCGCCACCGCGTCGATCCCCATGAGCCCGAGCAGCTCCTCGAGGAAGTCCGCGGCCGCGTCGGCCTGATCCTCGAGGTCCTCCATCGACGTCTCGGGCATCCGCCGGCGAACCCGAACGATCGCCGGCTGGGCCCCGATCCCCAGCAACCCAGACCGAGGCTCTTGGACGATCTCG
>JAXLTF010000024.1:0-49441 GCA_046330185.1 Actinomycetota bacterium | reverse complement strand
CCTATCGCGACCTCGGGACCGGCATCTCCTCGATCTGCGTAGGGGTGCGCGTCGACATGCAAGCCCAGCAGGGGACCGGTGTGGACCTCATCCGGCTGCGGACGGCGTCCGACGGTCCGGTCGTGAAGGTGTTCGTCAACACGTCGGGGATCCTGCGGATACGGTCGGACTTCAACGGAGCCCAACGATCGTCCGGAGTGGTGATCGGGTCGGGGTGGCACCGGATCGAGCTCTGCGGCTCGGTGGGGATGTCGTCGGCATGGACCCTGTCTCGCGACGGGACCGCGATCGTGAACGCCTGGCAGGTCGATGTCGGCGCGACGCCCATCGGACGTGTGCAGATCGGCGACACCGCCTCGAAGACGTGGATCGCGAGCCTGGACGACGTGACCGTTGAGGAGGGATAGGAGCTCGAACTAGGTCCTCCGGCCGTCCTGCTGAGCATCGGTGAGACGCGTTCGGCCCGGAAGTGGGTCGAAGGTCCGTAGGCGGCCTCGGCGGCATGCTGTATCGTCCGGGGGACCTGCCCCCCATCCGAGGTCGCGCCCCGCTCGGCGCCACTCCCCAACAGGAGGTCCCCCCTGAACCCCACGAGTCGTCTGCTGCGACGGATGTCCACGATCGTCGTCTCGGTCATGCTCATCGGCGCGGCAACCTCGATCGCCCCACCCGCGCTCGCCGTCCAGGCGGACCTCCCGAACCTGGTCAACCCGGATCCCGCCGACTGGACGCCCATGGTCGAGGATGGCCAGGTCAACGCCGTCCTCCAGGTGGGCTCCAAGGTGATCGTCGGCGGAACGTTCACGACCGTCCGGCGAGCTGGAACCTCGGCGATGCTGAGCAGGAACTTCCTGTTCGCCTTCGACATGGAGACCGGAGTCATCGACCCGAACTTCGTTCCCGTCCTGAGCGGCTCGGTGGAAGCACTGGCCTTGGGACCGGACGGGACCTCGGTATTCGTGGGCGGCGGCTTCAACACGGTCAACGGCGGCAGCTACAAGAAGCTCGTCCGGCTGAGGATCGCCGACGGGAGCGTCGTGACGTCGTTCAAGGCCAACGCCAGCGCGCTGGTTCAGGACCTCGTGTTCCGGAGCGGGGCCCTCTACGTCTCCGGCAAGTTCACGAAGATCAAGAACATCGCCAGATCGGGATTGGCCCGGCTGAACCCCGACACGGGATCGGTGGATCCGGATCTGGACCTCCCCTTCACGGACCCACTCCGTGGCTCGCTGGGCGTGCCCGAGTTCGACGTCTCGCCGGATGGGTCCACCCTCGTGGCGATCGGGAGCTTCAGCAAGGTCGCTGGCCTCGACCGCGTGCAGATCGCGATGCTCGACGTCGGCGTAACCCCTGCGGTGGTGTCCACATGGCAGACGGCGGACTACCCGGTCTACATCCCGAACACGACCACGACCTGGTGTTCCTCCTCGTTCAACACCTACATGCGCGACGTGGATGTCGCTCCCGACGGGAGCTACTTCGTCGTGGCGACCACCGGGGCGTTCCGGGCGAACCGCTTGTGCGATACCGCCACGCGGTGGGAGCTGGGACCGACCGGCCCGAACCAACACCCGACCTGGGTGGATTGGAGCGGCGGCGACACCTCGTGGAGCATCAGCGCCACGGGTTCCGCGATCTACATCGGAGGCCACTTCCGTTGGTGGAACAACTCCTACAGCGGCGACTCGGCCGGACCAGGCGCGGTGGCCAGGGAGGGTATCGCCGCGTTGGACCCGATCAACGGGCTGCCGTTCAGCTGGAACCCGAGTCACGAGCGGGGGGTCGGCATCTTCGCGCTGCCGGCGTCTGACGACGGTCTTTGGGCGGGGAGCGACACGGATCACGCCGGCGGCGAGTACCACATGAAGCTGGCGTTCTTCCCGACCGCCGGCGGCGCCACGCCTCCTCCGAGCGTCACGTACGGCCTGCCTAACGATCTCTACGACATCGATCAGACGACCGGACAACTGACGCGTCGGTCATATGACCTCACGGCGTTCGGTGCGGACTCCACCCTGGCGGGCATCGACCTGGCCAACGCCAGAGGAGCATCCCTGGTGAACGATCGGCTGTACACCGGGTGGAGTGACGGCACGTTCACGGTGAGCACCTTCGATGGGTCGACCCTCGGTGCCTCGACGACGATCAACCTCAACGGGCTGCAGGTGCAGCCTCCCTCCGCGTTCCTGATCCCCGGGACAACCACCAGGGTGCCCGCGTTCACCACGGATCTGGCCGCCATGACAGGGATGTTCTTCGAGGATGGACGCATCTACTACACGGTCAACCGTCCCGGAGCTGGCTCGACGAACGCCGCGAACAACGACAAGCTCTACTACCGGTACTTCACGCCCGAGAGCGCCGTCGTCGGCGCGAACCTGTTCGTGGCGAGCAGCAACCCCCAGGACACCACCATCCCCTGGAGCACCGTTCGCGGCATGACGATCGCGAACGGGAAGCTCCTGTACGCGACCTCGGACGACCGGCTCTGGAGCGTCGATTGGTCGAACGGTCATCCGGCAGGAACCCCGGTCCAGGTCAGCGGCCCCGGGATCGACGCCCGGCTCTGGGCCTCGCGCGGGCTGTTCGTCTTCCGCCAGGTCGCGGACACGTTCGCGCCCTCGGTGCCGGGCGTTCCCACAGGCACGAGCTCCGACTTCGGGTCGATCGACCTGTCGTGGGCGGCGTCCTCCGACAACCTCAGCTCCGCGCTCACCTATCACGTCTTCCGTGACGGCATCGAGGTGGATCAGGTGGTCAGCTCGTCGACGACCACCGTCGGATACCACGACGGCGGACTCGAGCCAGGCAGCACACACAGCTACTCGATCTCCGCAGAGGACGAGGCCGGCAACGTGAGCCTCCAGGGCGGCACCTCGCAACCGATCGTCGTCCTCGCCCCGGACCTCACCCCGCCTACGGATCCCGGCGTCCCTACAGGAACGAGCCCCACGACCGCTTCCATCGCCTTGTCGTGGGAGGGTTCGACCGATGCGGTCAGCGCTGAGATCGACTACGAGATCTTCCGTGACGATCCTTCCAACCTGGTGGGCACGGTCGCCTCCTCAGCGCCGACCGTCGGCTTCACCGACACGGGGCTTTGGCCCGGGTCGGTGCACACCTACTGGGTCCGCGCGCTGGACGAAGCCGGGAACCCCAGCGCGAAGGTTGCATCCGCTCCGATCGCCGTCATGACGGCGGCGTTCGCAGACGACTTCTCCACCGGTCTATCGGCATGGTCCAGCGTGACCCGGATCACGTCCGACCTCGGATCCGGATCGGCACAGCCCCCGAGCGCACGGGGCAACCCCAGCGCGCAGAGCGCGTTCGCATACGTGGATCTATCCACCTCCCTGTCTTCGGCGTGCGTCAGCGCTCAGGTCAACGTCACCGACCGCGGCGGCGCCGCGCTCGACCTGCTGAGGGTGCGCACCCCGAGCGGCGGTGCGATCGCGAAGGTGAACGTCGACACGCAGGGCCGCCTGATCGTGCGGAACGAGTACGCCTCGTCCCAGATCAACTCGCTCGTCGTGCTCCCTGCGGGATGGAACCGGCTCGAGCTATGCGGGACCGTGGGGAACGGCGGCGCCTGGGACCTGTACCTGAACGGGGCGCGGATCGTGGACACCTGGATCACCTCGACGGGCGCGGAGCAGGTCGGCCGGGTCCAGATCGGGGATACGGCCGCCAAGACCTGGACCGCCAACTGGGACGACGTGGTCGTGGACGGTGCCTCGGGTTGACCGGGATGGCGCGGCCGAGGCCGAACCGGTCGACGATGGGCCGATGGTCTGTAGCCCATCCGGGCTCGCCGGACTAGCGTAGGTGCGGGTCCGCGGCCCGCATCGGGGCGGGGATGAACGAGGGACGATGAGGATCGATCACATGCCGAAGCCGGCCGGATCACGGCACCCCTTCCACTTCCACCACACCGCCGGACATCCCCCCGCTCGTTCACGAGGGGTCGGGTCGACCCTCAGAACGCTCGTGACGCTCGTGACGATCGTGCTCGTTCTCGTCGCGGGACCGATCCTGACGCCCGTCGCCGCAGCGGCGGAGCCCGGGACCCCGATGGCATGGGGCGCGAACCCGTTCGGACAGCTCGGCGACGGGACCACCACCAGCCATCGCTCGCCGGCGCCGGTGGCTCTGGACGGAGCCATCGACATCGGAGGCGGGCGGGAGCACGCCGTCGCGTTGCTGCCTGAGGGCAGTGTCTACACGTGGGGCCGGAACAACGATGGGCAGATCGGCGACGGAACCTTGACTTCGCGGCCGACGCCTACGCTGGTCGCCGGTATCACCGACGTCGTCGACGTGGCCACGGGCCACTACCACACGCTGGCGGTGCGCAGCGACGGGACCCTATGGGGCTGGGGATACAACGCGCTGGGACAGCTCTGTGACGGCACGACGACGAACCGACGCATCCCCGTCCGGGTCGGCGGTCTGACCGAGGTTACGGCGACCGCGGGAGGGCGCAGCATGACCTATGCGCTGCGCTCCGACGGCACGTTGTGGGCGTGCGGCGACAACGCGAACGGACAACTCGGGGACGGGACGCTAACCCGTCGCCTCTCACCCGTGCGCGTCGGATCCCTGACGGACGTGGTCGCGTTCGCGGGTGGACGGGATCATGGATTGGCCGTCCGGGGAGACGGGACGGTGTGGTCCTGGGGCGACAACGCCTACGGTCAGCTCGGCGATGGCTCGACCACGGATCGACGGTCCCCCGTGCAGGTCCCCGGGATCTCGGGCGCCGTCGACGTCTCGGCGGGAGCGCATCACTCTCTCGTCCTGCTGGCAGACGGGTCCGTCTTCGCATGGGGGCGCAACAACCTCGCCCAGCTGGGTGACGGCACCACGACTCAACGGCGCACGCCGGTGTCCGTCTCAGGCCTCGCGGGCGTGGTCGCTATCGGAGCTGGGCGCGATCATTCGCTCGCGGTCATGATGGACGGCAGCGTCCGCGCCTGGGGTCGCAACGACTTCGGCCAGCTCGGGGACGGCACGACCGTCAACAGGACCTCGCCCGTGCCCGTACCGGGCTTGAGCGACGTCGATGCGGTCCACGGTGGACAGAACTACTCCGTGGCGCTCGTCGGGACCGGCGACCCGGGCGAGCCGGACGTGACGCCTCCGGGTGCACCGGGAACGCCGGGCGCCACGAGCACGACCCCCGGGGTCGTCGACCTCACGTGGAGCGCTGCAACGGACGACATGAGCACCGTCCTTACCTACCACGTGCTCAGGGATGGATCCGAGGTCGGCATCACCACCACGGGTGCGGCAACCGTCCCGTTCAGCGACACCGGGCTCACCCCTGGCTCGACGCACGTCTACGCCGTCTATGCGGAAGACGAGGCGTCCAACGACGGACCGGTCAGCGCCGACTCCGCTCCGGTCACCGTCGCATCCGGCCCCACGGCGATCCTCACGGACGATTTCTCCGGAGGATCGCTGGCCGGCTGGTCCGGGGTGACCCGTTGGACGATCGACGCGAACACGGGAAGCCCGTCGGCTCCGAGCGCACGGGTGTCGGTCTCCAACCAGACGTCGTCGATGATCCGGTCCTTCGGAGGCAGCTATGCCGGCGTCTGCGTCAGCGCCCGCGTCAACGTGAGCAGCCGGAGCTCTGGGGTGGCGCTGTGGCGGATGCGGACCGCGACGGGCGCATCCGTGATCCGCGTCCTGATCACCTCATCTGGGATCTGGGGGTTGCGCTCGGACGTCTCGGGCGCGACCGTGCACTCAACCACGTCGGTTGGGACCGGTTGGCACCTGCTCGAGCTGTGCGGCACGGTGGGCTCGGCGGATCCCTGGACGCTCTACCGTGACGGCGCAGTCATCATCGATGGGTGGGTCGCGAACACCGGGGCCACGGGGATCGGGCAGCTGGAGCTGGGGAACCCGAACGCCGGCACGTGGACGGCGAACGTCGACGACGTGCGCGTCGACCAGACCATGGGCTAGTTCCGGAGGTTCGCGCTGTCGCTCGAGCATCGGCGGCCGGAGCTCGCCGGTCCCCTTCCCCGATCAGGCCTCCGCCAACAACGCCCAGCGATCGCGATGGCCGAGCCACCCTAGGGGCCACAGCTCGCGCCGGGCCACAGCCCACTCCACGTCCCGAAGCCGGACGATCCGGATCCGACGCCAGCCGGCATCGCGGACCGCCGCCACGAACGGTTCCGGCGATCCCGCTCCGGCGAGCGGGAGGCCGTCGAGGATCTCCGGCGGATACGGCGCGTGATGGGCCGCGGCACCGTCTCGGCGCAGGAGCCTCCGGGCCGCCTGGTGGATCGACTCCCGGAACCCGGCGAACGGCCCCGATCCTCCCCACGAGCCTTCGAAGACGGCGAGCCGGCCGCCGGGGACCACGCGCTCGCGCCAGCCGCGGAGCGCCGTGACGGGGTCATCGATGGTCCACAGGACGTGGCGTTCCATCACGGCGTCGAACGGTCCCGGCGGCGGCTCGGCCGCCGACCCGAGAGCGAAGGTCACGGCGAGGCCGTCCTCTTCGGCCTTGCGCCGGGCCCTCGCCAGCATGCCCTCGGAGAGGTCGACACCCGTGACGTCGTAGCCGAGCTCGGAGGCGAGCAGCGACATGGCCCCGGTCCCGGCGCCCACATCCAGCACTCGCGCCGGGGCGGGCGGCAGCGACCGCTCGAGCACGGCGCGCCAGGCCGCGCGCTCGATCGGGTCGGACATAGAGTGCCCCGCCGCCGCGTCGTAGGTCCCGGCGTCCTCGTCCCACCAGGCCCGGATGCGATCGTGGAGCTCGGCCATCCCTAGAACAAGGCGCTCGCGAGGCGGCGGCGGTACTCGGCCACCAGCGGATCCTCGTCGCCAAGAACCGCGAACACGTCGCGCATCGCGGCGCTCGCCTCCTCGCGGTCGTCGGCCAGCGCTCCGAGCATGCCGTCGAGGGCCTCCCTCCATCGGCCCGCCGCCGCGAGCCGCTGCCCCGATACGAGGGTGCCGACCCCCTCGAGCGAGGCCCACCCGTGAACGCGGACGATCGACAGCACGCGCTCGGCCTCGGGGTCGGGCGCGAACCGGGTCACCAGATCCCTCGCGGCGTCGTCCTCCCCCCGGTCCACCAAGATCCGGCCGAGACCGACGGCCGCCTCGCGGTTCTCTGGGTCCTGAGCTAGAGCGTCGCGGTACCCCTGCTCCGCCGCGACCAGGTCCCCGGCCGCCTCCTCCGCCTGCGCCTCGTCGGCGGCCGCTTCGGCGTCGGTCGGGAGCACGGAGTCGACGAAAGCGTTCACCTCGGATTCCGGGTACGCCCCGATGAACATGCCCACCGGCTCCCCGTCGCGGAACGCCACCACGGTGGGGATCCCCTGGCTCCGGACCGCCTGCAGCAGCGCGTTGCCGACCTGGTTCGCGTCCACGTCGATCTTCGCCAGCAGGAAGGCGCCGTCGCGCTCCCCGGCGACCTTCTCCAGGATCGGCCCCAGCGTCCGGCAGGGGCCGCACCAGGCCGCCCACAGGTCGATCACCACGGGACGTTCCTTCGAACCCTCGATCACGACCCGTTCGAAGGTCTCGTCCGTGACGTCGACGACGTGCTCCATCGTCGTGCTCATCCCGCCAGCCTACGGGAGGACGGCCGGAACCGGCGCAGACGCAGGGCGTTGAGCACGACCGTGATGCTGGACCCGGCCATCGCCGCGGCCGCCCAGACCGGCGACAGCGCACCGAAGACCGCCAACGGGATCATCACCACGTTGTAGGCGAACGCCCAGAACAGGTTCTGTTCGATCACCCGGTAGGTCCGACGCGCCAGCCGCAGGGCGTCGCCGACCCCGCGGAGGTCCGCGCCCAGGAGGCGCACCCCCGCCGCCGCGGCCGCCACATCTGTCCCGGTCCCGAGCGCGATCCCGAGGTCCGCCTCCGCGAGGGCCGGCGCGTCGTTGATCCCATCCCCCACGAACGCCACGCGCTTGCCCCCGGAGCGGGCGGAGCGCACCTCCTCGACCTTCCCCGCAGGGAGCACCTGGGCGGCCACCTCGGGGACCCCGACGCGCGCCGCGACCGCCGAAGCCGTGGCAGACCGGTCGCCGGTCACCAGCCTGATCCGAAGCCCCATCGCCGAGAGCTCGGCCACCGCGGATCCGGCCTCGGGCTTGAGAGGATCCGAGACGGCGATCAGCCCGATCGGCACCCGATCGCGCCAGACCGCGAACGGCGTGAGGCCTCGCCCGGCCATCCCCTCCGCCCGCACGGTCATCGGCGGCGGCAAGCCCTCGGGCCGGCCGACGACCACCTCGAGCCCGTCGGCCACGGCGCGCGCTCCCGCACCGGGCGTGATCGCGTGCTCACGGGCCGTCGGCACGGTCACGTCGGCCTCGAGCGCGGCCGCGACGACGGCGCGAGCGATCGGGTGCTCGGAGCCGCGCTCCGCGGCCGCCGCCCAGGCGAGCAGTTCGCCGGCGCTCACCCCGTTGACCGGGAACGTCTCCTCCACGGTCATCGTCCCCTGCGTGACCGTCCCCGTCTTGTCCAGCAGCACGGTGTCGATCCGGTGGGCGGCCTCGAGCACCTCGGCCCCACCGAACAGGATGCCGATCTCGGCGGCGCGGCCGGTCCCGGCCATGATGGCCGCCGGGGTGGCGAGGCCGAGGGCGCACGGGCAGGCGATCAGCAGGACCGCCACGGCGTGCAGTAGCGCCGTCCCCCGCGAGGCATCGGTCAGGACCAACCACCCGGCGAAGGTGAGGATCGCCACGGCCAGCACGATCGGCACGAACACCGACGAGACGCGGTCGGCGAGACGCTGGATGGGGGCCTTCGATCCCTGGGCTGTCTGAAGCAGCCGGACGATCTGCGACAGCCGCGAGTTGGCGCCGACGGTCGTGACGAACACCACCAGCCGCCCGGTCCCGTTCACGGACGCTCCGACGACCTCGTCACCGGGACCGACATCGACCGGAACCGACTCCCCGGTCAGGAGCGAGAGATCGACCCACGACGTACCCTCGCGGATCACGCCGTCCGCAGGGACCTTCTCGCCGGGACGGACGACGACGAGCATGCCCGGGTGCACGTCGGCGAGCGGGATCCTCCGCTCGACGTCCCCCTCGAGCACCGTCGCCTCGTCGGCCTGTCGCTCCAGCAACGCGCGGGACGCGTCGCCGGCCGTCGCCCGGGCTCGTGCTTCCAGCGTCTTGCCGAGGAGCACGAGGGTCACGATCACCGCGCCGGTGTCGAAGTAGTGCCCGCCGGCGTCGGACAGGATCGCCCACACGCTGTATCCGTACGCGGCGAGGGACCCCACGGCGATCAGGGTGTCCATCGTCGTCGTGCCGTGCCGTGCCGAACGCCAGGCCGAGCGCAGGAACGGCCATCCCGAGTAGAACTGGACCGGCGTCGCCAGCGCCCACGCCAGCCACATCGCCCAGGCGGCGGAGGTCCCGAACGTGAGGGCGAGGATCGCGATGGTGAGGGGGACGGCGACCACCAGCCGCCGGAGGTATACGGCCGGCTCGTCGTCGACGCGCTCGTCCCGATGCGGTCGCGCTCCGTACCCGATGCGCTCGACCGCTCGGATCAGGATGGCCGGATCGTCGGAGGCCGTCCGGACCGTCGCCGTGCGGGTGACCAGGTTCACCGATGCCGCCTCGACGAGGTCCACCCCGCCGAGCGCGCGCTCGACCTTGCCCACGCAGGAGGCGCAGGTCATGCCCTCGATGTCCAGCACGACCTCGCGCGCCGTCGCCGTGGAGGTCGCGGTCATCGTCCGGCGAACCGGGCGACGGCCGCCATCAGCTCCTCGACCTTCTCGTCCCCGTCTCCACGCTCGATGCTCTCCGTGACGCAGTGCCGCACGTGACCGTCCAGGAGCCCGACGCCCACGGCCTTCAGGGCGGCGACCACCGAGTTGACCTGCGTGAGGATGTCGATGCAGTACTGGCCCTCGTCGACCATGCGCTGAAGGCCCCGCACCTGTCCCTCGATCCGGCGCAGCCGATCATGGAGCTCCTTCTCCTTCATCGCGTACCCGTACACGTCGCCTCCGGTCCATCACGCCGCTGGGCGGATACCCCGGCCGGGTACCCTAGCTCATCATCCCCGACGGGCCCGCGTCGAGGATCCCTCGCGGGTCCTCACGGAACCGCTCGAAGCATCCCAGCGAGCAGAAGTAGTAGGTCTGGCCCTCGTATTCCCAGGCGGCCGCGGCGTCCTCGGCCTGGACCGTCATGCCGCACACCGGATCGATCATCTCCTGCACCTCCCAGCGACTCGGACACCTGGAAAGAGGATACCCCCGGGGGGTACCACTCGTCTCGACGCCCCCAGCTCCTCGAGGCACGCAGGGCCCGGTGCTAGACTCGCCCACAGCGTGCGAGGAGGCTGGACGTGGCCACCCGGGTGAAAGACAGCCCTCACGGTGCCCTCGGCCTGACCGACGACGACGCGAGGGCGATGTACCGGACCCTCCTGCTCGCGCGGATGCTCGACGAGGCGGCGCTCCGCCAGAACCGCATGGGTCGAGCGCCGTTCGTCGTCCCGGGCTCGGGTCACGAGGGCTGTCAGATCGGGACCGCGTGGGCGATGCGCCGCGGGACCGACATCTGGCTCCCCTACTACCGCGACCTCGGGGTCGTCCTGGTGGCCGGCATGACCCCGTACGAGATCCTCCTCGGCGTGTTCGCGAAGGCCGACGACCCCTCCTCGGGCGGTCGTCAGATGCCGTCGCACTGGGGATCGCGGCGCCTGGGGATCATCACGGGATCGTCGCCCATCGCCACCCAGGTCCCGCACGCCGCGGGGATCGCGTACGCGGCAAGGCTGCGCGGCGAGGACGCCGTGGTCGGCTGCTGGTTCGGAGACGGCGCCACGAGCGAGGGCGACTGGCACGAGGGGCTCAACTTCGCCGGGATCCACCGGCTCCCCGTGGTGTTCGTCTGCGAGAACAACCGTTACGCGATCAGCGTCCCCCAGTCGAAGCAGATGGCGGTGGACGACGTGGCCGTTCGTGCGGAGGGCTATGGGTTCCCGGGCGTCGTCGTGGATGGGAACGACGTGATCGCCTGCTACGCCGCGATGCGGACGGCGCACGATCGGGCCCGCGCCGGCGAGGGACCGACCCTGATCGAATGCAAGACCTATCGCTACTTCCCCCACACCTCCGACGACGACGACAAGAGCTACAGGAGCCGGGAGGAGGTCGAGGAGGCGAAGCACCACGACCCGTTGATGGAGTTCGCGCGCTACCTAGAGGCGAACGGGGTCGGCGACGATGCCGAGCGCGAGGCCGTCAGGGCCGACGTGAAGGATGAGATCGAGCGGGCGATCGCCGCCGCGTGGGAAGCGCCGGACCCCGATCCCGCGTCGGCGCTCCGGCACGTGTTCGCGGAGGACCCCGTGACGTGAGCGAGTTGAGCGTCCTCATGGCGATCCGCGAGGCGCTGCACGACGAGATGGCCGAGGACGAGCGTGTGGTCCTCCTGGGCGAGGACGTCGGCGCCCGCGGCGGGGTGTTCCGCATCTCGGACGGCTGGGCGGATGAGTTCGGCGACGCCCGGGTGATCGACACCCCGCTCGCCGAGTCGGCGATCGTCGGCGTCGCGATCGGGATGGCCCTGCACGGGCTCCTCCCGGTGGCCGAGATCCAGTTCGCGGACTTCATCCATCCCGCGTTCGACCAGATCGTGTCTGAGGCCGCGCGGATCCGGTACCGCTCGAACGGGGACTTCGGGGTCCCGCTCGTGATCCGGACGCCTTGCGGCGGAGGGGTCCACGGGGCCCTCTACCACTCCCAGTCCATCGAGGCCTTCTACGCGCACGTGCCCGGGCTGAAGGTGGTGATGCCCTCGACGCCCGCGGACGCCGCGGGGCTGCTGCGGTCCGCGCTCCGCGACCCGGATCCCGTCCTGTTCCTCGAGCACAAGAAGACCTACCGGACCGTGAAGGGCGAGGTGCCGGACGGCGCCTTCCGAACCGCGATCGGGCAGGCGGACGTCAAGCGTGACGGCCAGGACCTGTCCGTGATCACCTATGGCTTCGAGGTGCACCGGTGCCTGGACGCCGCTGCCCGGCTGGATGAGGAGGGCTTCTCGGCCGAGGTCGTCGACGTCCGGACGCTGGCCCCGTTGGACGTCTCGACGATCCTCGCCTCGGTCCGAAAGACCGGCAAGGCGATGGTGGTGTACGAGGACAACCGGACGTACGGGGCCGGCGCCGAGATCACCGCCGCGATCGCCGAGGAGGCGATGTTCGACCTGGACGCACCGATCGTGCGGATCGGAGGGCCGGACGTTCCGGCGATGCCGTTCTCGGCCCCGCTGGAGCACTTCTTCATGGAGCCCGAGCCCGACCACATCTTCCGCCGGATGCTCGAGCTCGCCCGCTCCTAGCCACCCGGGTCAGGTCCCCCACACGGACGACCGCCGTTCGGCCCACGCCCCGAGCGTCCGTTCAGGCCCCTTCCACACGCGTCGATAACGACCACGAACGCCGTGAACGAGCGCGAACGACCGTCGGGGAACCGGAACCGCAGGGGTGCGCAACGAGATCTCCTGATGATCTCGGCCGTCGCCCTGGCGCTGCTGTTCCTGGGCGTGGCGTTCGACGTCTTCGAGCGGGTCCGGCGCTGGCTGGAGCTGCACACGAGCTTCCCCATCGACAACCTGCTCGCCGTCCTGCTGGTGCTCTCGGGCGTGTTCTGCGTGTTCGGCATCAGGCAGTGGCTCCACGCCGACCGTGAACGGGAGCTGCGCACGTCGACCGAGGATCGGTTCCGCTCGCTCGTCGAGCAACTGCCCGCGGTGACGTACACGTGGATGCCGAACCGGCCCGCCGGCGAGGCCGCTCCCCCGTACGTGAGCCCGCAGATCGCGGGGATGTTGGGCTTCACCCCGCAGGAGTGGTCGAGCGACCCGCGGCTGTGGATCGAGCGGATCCACCCGGAGGACCGTGACCGGGTGGTCGCCTCCTCGAACCGGGCGGACCGGGCGGGGATGCCCTTCCTCGAGGAGTACCGATCGCTGACGAAGGACGACCGCCACGTCTGGGTCCGCGACGAGCGGGTGGTGGTCGAGCGCGATGCCGCCGGCCGGCCGACCCTCGTGCAGGGCGTGATGGTCGACATCACCGAGCAGAAGGAGGCGGATGCCCGCCTCCAGGAGGCCGAGAACCGATACCGGACGATCGTCGAGCGCGTGCCCGCCGTCGCCTACACGTGGGACGGCGCCGACGCGTCCGACGGGGCGTCGGCCCTGTACTACGTCAGCCCGCAGATCCATCAGCTCCTCGGCTACACGGCACAGGAGTGGCAGGACGATCCCTCGCTCTGGTCGGCGTGCGCTCATCCGGACGACCGCGACGTGGTGCTGGCGGCGCGCGCGGGGGCGGCGGTGAACGGCGATCCCTTCGCGATGGACTACCGCCTGCGGACCCGGGACGGGCGGTGGATCTGGATCCGCGACGAAGCGGTCCCCGTGTCCACGGGGCCGCGTGGAAGGGCCGTCTACCAGGGCGTCATGTTCGACATCACCGAGCAGAAGGAGGCGGAGGAGCGATACCGCCTCCTGGTCGAGCAGCTGCCCGTCGTGTCATACCTCGCGATGTCCGGTGGGGGTCGCCATCGCACGCTCTACATGGCCCCGGGGATACGCGAGCTCACCGGCGACGACCCCGAGGACTGGACCGGCACCGACGGCGCCTGGGAGTCGCGCATCCATCCGGACGATCGCGGGCGCGTGCTCGACGAGGACGAGCGCACCGACCTCACCGACGATCGCTTCAGCCTCGAGTACCGCCTGGCCCGAGCGGACGGCGGCGTCGTCTGGGTCCGCGATACCGCGGTGCTGGTCGACCGGGACGGTCCCGACGGACCGGTGTGGCAGGGCGTCCTGGAGGACGTCACCGCCAGACGCTCCGCCGAGGAGCAGCTGGGGCACGCCCGCGAGCGGTATCGGCACCTCGTCGAGCGACTGCCCGCGGCCGTCTACATCGACGCCGTCGATGAGGTGAGCTCCGCCGTCTACATCAGCCCGCAGTACGAGGAGCTGACGGGTTACTCGCCGCAGGAGCGCGTGGACACGCCCGAGCTCTGGACGCGGATCCTCCACCCGGACGACCGGGAGCGGGTCCTCGCCGAGTCGCTGCGCACGAACGAGACGGGCGATCCCTTCGACATCGAGTACCGGATCGTCACGAAGGACGGGCGGACGGTGTGGGTCCACGACCGGGCGAACCTCGTGGACATGCCCGACGGCGTCCGCGCCTGGCAGGGGGTCCTCACCGACGTCTCCGAGGCGAAGGAGGTCCAAGAGCGCCTCTCGCGCCGGGACCGGATCCTCGAGGCGGCGAGCTTCGCCGCGGAGCGGCTGCTCTCGGTCGACTCCTGGAACGACGTGGTGGCGGAGGTCCTGGCGCGGGTCGGGACCGCCGCCGGAGCCTCGCGGGCCGCCGTGTATCGCAACACCCCGCGCGAGGACGGGAAGCTCTGCCTGGCGCTCGTCGAGGAGTGGACCCACCGGGACGTGGGCGGGTTCGCGCCCGAGATCGAGGGCCGCCTCGTCTCGTTCGAGGAGGCGGGGATCGCGCGCTGGTGTCGGATCCTCTCGGCAGGCGAGGCGATCCACGGCAGGTCGGGCGACTTCCCGCCGGACGAGGCCGCCGTGCTCCGCGGTGCCGGGATCCGTTCGCTGGCGGTGATACCGATCGGCGCGGGCGGCGAGTGGTGGGGCCACGTCGTGTGCGACCAGGCCGACGAGGAGCGGACCTGGCAGGACGCCGAGCTGGACGCCCTACGCGTGGTCGCGAACACCCTGGGCGCCGCGATCGGGCGAGAGCGGACGTCGCGACGGCTATCCGAGGCGGAAGCGAGGTACCGGAGCCTGATCGAGCAGATCCCCGCCATCACCTACATGGAGTCGGCCATCGGGCCGCGGCGAACGCTGTACATCAGCCCGCAGATCGAACCGATCCTCGGGGTCCGCGACACGGCATCCAGCCATGAGGCGTGGCTCGACCACATCCATCCCGATGACCGTGATCGCGTCCGCGCGGAGGATGAGCGATCGGCTCGCTCGGGCGAGCCGTTCGCGGTCGAGTACCGGATGCGGCGGGCCGACGGCGGGGTGGTCTGGATCCAGGACGATGCCGTCCTGCTCCGGGACGATCGTGGGGCGCCGCTCTACTGGCAGGGGGTCCGGTTCGACGTCACATCGCGCAAGGAGGCCGAGGAGCAGCTGCGCGAGGCCGAGGAGCGATACCGCTCGCTGATCGAGACGATCCCCGCGGCCACCTACATCGACACGGTCGACGCGGTGTCGCAGGCGCTGTACATGAGCCCGCAGGTGGAGCAGATCTACGGGTACACGCCCGAGGAGTGGAAGACGCAGCCTTGGCTGTGGGAGCAGGGACTGCATCCCGACGATCGGGAGCGGGTGATCGCCGCCGTGGAACGGCACAACCGCGAGGGCATCACGTACGAGGCCGAGTACCGCTTCCGCCACCGCGACGGGCGATGGATCTGGGTCCGCGATCAGGCGGTGATGATCCACGACGAGGCAGGGCGCCAGCGCTTCTCCCAGGGCGTCGTGATCGACGTGACCGCGGCCAAGCAGGCCGAGGACCAGCTTCGGAAGGCCGAGGAGCGCTTCCGCGCGATCGTCGAGCACGTGCCGGCCGCCATCTACCTGGACCGGCCGGACGAGAGCCTGCAGACCGAGTACATAAGCCCGCAGATCGAGGACCTGACGGGGATCCCGGCCGAGGAATGGCGCGCGCGTCCCGAGGCCTGGATCGAGGCGATCCACCCACGCGACCGGGACGAGATCCTCAGGACCTATCGAGAGGCCGTTGACGCGAAGCGGGCTTGGGCGGAGGAATACCGGATGCGCACACGCGACGGTCGCACGATCTGGGTCCGTGACGAGACCGTCTTCCTGCATGATGAGGAGGGCAGCCCCACCTACATGCAGGGCGTCATCTGGGACGTCACCGAGCGTCGCCTCGCGGAGCAGGCGTTGCGCGAGAGCGAGCAGCGGGAGCGCGAGGCCGCCGAACGCCTGCGCGCGCTCGACGAGATGAAGAACACGTTCCTCGCCGCCGTGTCCCATGAGCTTCGCAGCCCGCTCACCTCGATCCTCGGCCTGTCCATCACGCTCGAACGTTCGGAGATCGAGGAGGCCGACCGCAACGATCTCCTCCAGCGCCTGGCCGCGAACGCGCGCAAGCTCGACCGGCTGCTGAAGGACCTGCTCGACATCGACCGCCTGAACCGAGGGATCGTCGAGCCGCAGTACCGGACCACCGACGTCGGGGCGCTGGCTCGCCGGACCGTCGAGAACCTCGACTACCTGGGCGATCGCACGATCCAGGTCCAGGCCGAGCCCGTCACGATCTCGGTCGACGCGGCGAAGGTCGAACGGATCGTCGAGAACCTCCTCATGAACGCCGCTCGGCACACGTCGAGCGGGCGCACGATCTGGCTGAGCGTCAAGGAGAGCGAAGGGGGTGTGCTCATCGCCGTCGAGGACGACGGGGAGGGGGTCCCCCCGGAGCTCCGCCAGGAGATCTTCGAGCCGTTCCGCCAGGGCTCCGCCGAGGCATCCCGCGCGCCCGGAACCGGGATCGGCCTCTCGCTCGTGGCGCGCTTCTCCGAGCTCCACGGCGGGCGCGCCTGGGTCCAGGAGCGGGAGGGCGGAGGAGCTTCGTTCCGCGTCTTCCTCCCCAACGGGCCGGACGACGCAGGCGAACGACATGCGGACGCGCCGCCGACCGGGGACCGTGCGCGAGCAGGCTAGACTCGGTCGCGGATGCCGATCCGCGATCACAACCCCTCCGGGCGCCGCCTCCACCTGCCGATCGTCGGGGTCACGAACGGACCCGGGCCCGAGCGCGCAGGCGTGAGCACACGCGGTGAGCGCAAGCCGCCGTGGCTGAAGGTCCGGCTCTCCGCGGGGCCGAACGTGACCGAGCTCCGAGAGCTGATGCGGACACGCTCCCTCCACACGGTCTGCGAGGAGGCGATGTGTCCCAACCTCGGCGAGTGCTGGGAGCAGCGCGAGGCGACGTTCCTGATCCTCGGGGACCGGTGCACAAGGCGATGCGGCTTCTGCGACGTGATGACGGCCAAACCGGGTCCGGTCGACGAGGGCGAGCCGGATCGGATCGCCGAGGCCGTCGGGGCGATGGGTCTTCGGCACGTCGTGATCACCGGGGTCGCGCGCGACGACCTGCTCGACGGGGGCGCCCGGATCTGGGCACGGACGGTCCACGCGGTCCGCGACGCGACACCCGGCTGCCGCATCGAGGTGCTTCCGAGCGACCTGAAGGGCGGCGAGCGCGACCTCGCGACGGTCCTGGAGGCCGGACCCGACGTGTTCGCCCACAACCTCGAGACCGTGCGGCGGCTGCACCCGAGGATCCGTCCGGCGTTCGGCTACGACCGCTCGCTCGGGGTGCTCCGGCTCGCCAAGCGCCTGCGCCCGGGCGTGATCACGAAATCGAACCTGATCCTCGGCATGGGCGAGCGCCCGGACGAGGTGCCCGCGGCGCTCCGAGATCTCCGCGACGCGGGATGCGACCTGGTGACGATGGGACAGTACCTGCGGCCGACGCCCCAGCACCTGCCGGTCGACCGGTGGGTGACCCCCGACGAGTTCGCGGAGCACGCGGTCGCCGGCCAGGCGCTCGGGATCGCCCACGTGGAGGCGGGCCCGCTCGTGCGGAGCTCGTACCACGCGGGCGTCCAGTACGAACGGGCGCGGGCCGCGATGGCGGTGGCGGGGTAAGGAGGAGCCGGCCTGTAAGCCGGATCCTGTGCGCCCGCGCTGGGCGGGCCGGCGACCATCTCTCTCGGCGCGCGCGCCCCCCGAGGGGTGCCGCTGCGCCGCGCCGCCGTTCGCCGGCGGCGTGCGGCCTACCCGGGAGCTCGGGCGGGCCGCCCTCGAACGCTCCCTGCTTGGCCTTGCTCCGGGTGGGGCTTGCCGAGCCGGCGCGGTCGCCCGCGCCGCTGGTGAGCTCTTACCTCACCGTTTCACCCTTGCCGAGCGTGACGAGCACGCGCGGCGGTCTCCTCTCTGTTGCGCCTTCGCGAGGTCGCCCCCGCCTGGGTCTCCCCAGCACCCTGCCCTGCGGAGTCCGGACTTTCCTCGACGGTCCCGAAGGCCCGCCGCGGCCGCCCGGCCGGCTCCTCCTGACGCGAGGATAGCCGCCGTAGACTCCCGGGGCCCATGGCCATCCGCCTGCTTCCCATCGCGCTGGTGCTCGCGCTGCTCGGCGGCGCCTGCACCCGGGGACCCGCGGGACCCGGCGCTCCGGTGGGCGGCGATGTGGATCTGGACGATGCGTTGCGCGCCGCGGGCGCGAGGGAGGTCGCGCGCTCGTTCGTCGAGGCCTATGCGGCCGCTCCCGAGGACGGCGGGGCGGAGCTCGCCCGGCTGGTCGGCACGCCGCTGCTGCGCCGATGGGCCCGCTGGCTGCGGGTCCAGGACGAGGGGTTCCCCGGGACGATCGAGGGCGATCCCGTCGCGATCGCGGTCGGACCCGCCGTGCCGTTCGAGGTCGAGAGCGTGCCGGGGGCCTCGGAGATCCTGCGCGAGCTCGAGCTCCGCTCGTCGGTCGCGTTCGCCTTCTCCCCCACCGACGCCGATCCGTTCGGCGTGGTGCGATCGCTCGACGGGCCGATGCGCCTGATCCGGGGTCCCGGCGGGGACTGGACCGTGCTGGACTTCACCCGGGATGCGATCCCGCTGACCAGCCAGTTCGAGGGCGTGACGGACGCCCGCGCCGGCGATGCGCGGGCACGGGTCGCGGTCGCGGTGTTCTTCGCCGCGCCCACCTGGCAGTTCGGGCTGGTGCTGCATGCCTCCGACGCCCTGCGGATCGGCCCCGGCGACGTCACGCTCGTGGACGCCGACGGCGCGCTCGTCTCGACGGCGGGCGCGATCACGACGCAGCTGGCGAACCTCGGGCCGGAGATACCGTTCGCGGCCTCGTCGCGTTCGACGCCCGGTCCAGCGCGGAGGGTCTCTCGCTGCGGCTCGACCTCACGGGGCCGCACACGCGCACGACGCTCATCATCCCGCTCGAGGGGAAGATCCATCCGATCGAGGTGGCCGGCGGGTCGCCCGCGCCGGCTCCCAGCCCGACTCCGGGATCCTAGCGACCCCGTTCGGCGAGCCAGGAGTCGACGCCCGCGTTCGCCAGCCGGTCGGCCTCCCGGTTCCGCTCCCGGGGAACGTGCTCGAACCGAAGCTCCTGGAAGGCCACCGCCTGATCCATCGCGGCGCGGTGCAGATCCTTCAGATGGGCGGCCCGCACCCGGTACCGGCCGGCGAGCTGCTCGATCAGGAGCTTGCTGTCGGACCGCAGCAGGACGCGCGAAGCCCCCAGCTCGGCGGCCCGCTGGAGGCCGCGGATCGCGGCCGTGTACTCGGCCACGTTGTTCGTCGTCTCGCCCAGCCCCTCCGCGATCTCGGCGACGACGTGGCCGTGCGGATCGGCGATCTGCACGCCGATCCCCGCGGGTCCGGGGTTGCCGCGGGCCGCCCCGTCGCAGCTGACGATCAGGAGATCAGGATCCGTCGACAGTGCTCGCACCGCCTCACGCCGTCGGTCCGCTTCAGGCGATCGAGCTCGACCGCGGAGAGCTGTTCGTGGCATCCCTGGCAGACCCCGTCCACCAGGGCCGCGGCACCGACGCCCTTCTTGTGTCGGCGGAGGTCCTCGTAGAGCTCGAGCACGTCCGGCTCGACGGACGGGACAAGCGCCGAACGCTCGGCGCGGAGCGACCCGAGCTCGCCCTCGAGCCGTGCGAGCTCCCGTTCGGCGTCGTCGACGAGCCGATCCACCTGCTGCCTCAGGGCGTCGGATCGCCCGCGCGCTGTCGTCGCCTCGGCCTCGACCCCCTCGCGGATCTCCATCAGCGCCAGGAGCTCGTCCTCCCGGTCCGAACGCCGACGCTTCAGGTTGTCGATGTCGTGCTGGAGCGACGCCAGCTCCTTCGCGTTGGCGATGCTGCCGTCGTAGAGGCGTCGCTCCTCGTCGGTAGCCTTGCGCGTCAGCGAGTCGATCTCGTGCTCGAACCGCGCGGCGTCGCGCGACAGCTCGTCGAGCCTGAGGCCGAGCTCGCCCAGCTCCCCCTCGGCGGAATCGGCCTGCGCCTGCATCGAGCGCACCTCCTCCCCCGCGCGGAGCGACGCCTCCCGCGCGACCGCGCGGTCGATCGCGAGGTCGAGCTCCTGCAACGTGAGCAGAGCCTCCTGGCCGGGCATCCTGAGGAAGCCTAGCGGAACCCGCCCCGCGGACCGGGCCCGGGTCGTCGGCCGCGCCCGATCAGCCCACGGGCATGGGGGGCGGCGGGGGCGGCGTCCCGCCCGTCGTGCCTGCGCCGCCCGGAAGCGCGGCCGGCCCGCGGTACGTCGAGCTCCCGAACGCGAGGATCATCAGGAAGATCCAGTTGAGGAGCACGAGCCCGACCGTGAACCCCGCGCCGTAGCCGAAGCTCTTCGAGAGATCGTTCATGACGATGATGTAGATCACGAAGTTGACGATCGGGACCAGGTACAGCAGCAACCACCAACCAGGCCGCCCGACCACCTTGAGCAGCACGTAGTAGTTGTAGATCGGGATGATCGCCTTCCAGCCATCCTCCCCCGCCTTCACGAAGATGCCCCAGAGCGGCAAGATCGCGAGGATCAGGGCGGCGATGATCCAGACCCAGAAGAAGAAGAAGCCCGTCGAGTAGCTGCTCGATCGCGCCAGCGCGTCCATCGACCACCTCCGCGACCATGCTGGCATCTCGGGTGGGGGTGGAACAAGCACCCCGGCCGGCGGAGGCGGCCCGCGGGAAGCGACCGGGGCCCGACGAGCCCCAGGTCGCCGATGGCCTCCCGACCGGGCGGGATCGCCGCCCCTAGGGGAACACCACCTTCTCGTACCCGCTCTTGGTTCCCTGACCCAGCAGGGCCACCCCGGTCACGATGACCGCCGCGATGAAGGCGAACGCACAGTCGCGTACTCGACGGCCGACCGTCCGCCGTCCCCCCTCCGTACGGAGGCGGAGCTCCGAACACCGGGTCTGCGCATCCGTCGCGGGCTTCAGGAGCATCCCAACGCCCCCTACAAGGTGAGTCCGGCGATTCGGGCCGCCCGAGTTGGGCGGCCCTGCGCGCCGTCTTACGGGGAGTCATCGGCAGACCGGAGCGGGAACCTGAGCGGCTCGTGAGGCGGGCCCCGGACCGGGCCGGGCGGAGCGCACCTGCGCTGCTACGGTCGTCGATCGTGGTCGATCGGCAGGGGCGGGCTCGGGGTCAGGCCAAGATCGTGGCGGCGGCGGCGCTGGTCACGGTCGTCTGCGTCACCGGCGCAGGATCCGGCCAGCCGGCCATCTCCGCCGGCGGACGCCGCGCCGCCGTCCGAGCCGGGCTCGCCGCCGCCCGCTCTCGCTGCAGGGCCGGTTCGCGGCCGGCACCGATCCCGACGAGCTCCGTTACCGGCGCGCCACCGCGACCGGGTCGTACGACGTCCTGCGCGAGGTCGTCCTGTACGGACGGACCCAGGACGAGATGAAGCCCAAGCAGCCACGTCCTGACCCCGCTCGTGCTGGAGGACGGCACCGCGGTCCTCGTCGACCCGCGGCTGGGTGCCTCTCGCCATGGACGAGCCGCCCGTCGAGGCCGCACCTCGTCGGCCGGCCAGGCGTCCTGATGGCCTCGAGGGCGGCCTGCCCGGCGAGGCCGAAGCCGGCGCCCCATGCAGCGCGACGACGCTGACGCGCGCCGACCTGTCGTATTCCAGGGCAGCTCCCCTGCGCGATCGCGCCGGTCACCCTGCTGCTGCGGGAGCAATCGCCGCCGGGCGGAGCGCTCCCCCGGCCCGCCCCGCTGCCGGAGCTCTCGAGGGCCTCACCTCAGCTACTCGATCCAGTGGTTCTGCTTCGCGGCGATCGCCGTGATCGGGGTCATCCTGGTCCGGCGCGGGCGCGCCCGGCCGGCGGAGGGCGGAGCGGGAATTGGATCCAGTCGGCTGGACGGGACCCGGACTAGGCCGAACCGTCACGGGGTCGGGCTGCACCGACCGTCGAGTCCGCGTCTCGTAGGCGGGGACGGGGCTCGCCGCCGGGCCGCGCCGGACCGCGCCGTCCTCGGGCGAGGCGCTCGGCGTGCTGGGCACGTCACCGTGGGCATCGGCCCGTCGGCGCGCGACGCCGCGGTCGAGCGGCGCGCCCTGGTGCGTGCATCGGTTCCCGATCGCGAAGACACGTTCACCGGCGCGCAGGACCATGACGTCGATCCCGTCGACCCGCACCCGGTGACCGTCCTCGGGCAGGTCCGCGACCGAGCCGATCGTCGTCCAGGCGTCGCCGGAGCCCTCGTCCATGTCTCCCATCTCCGATCCTCCGGAGCACGGCCTGGCGGGCCTCCGCTACCCGGCTGCCAGCACCACCATGAGCACCGCGAACCAGTGACTTCAGCTCGCGCCGATCGTCGGCAGCATGCCAGACCTCGTGGTAGCCGAACACGGTCGGACGAGGGTCCGGACGATGGCTGGCGAGCGCGATCGCGCCCAGCGTGTAGAGGAGCCCCCCGCGACCACCAGCGCCGCCGCGGCCCCGGGAGAGCCCGCGCCATCTGGAGCAGCGCGAACACCGGCCACCACCGAAGGCGATGTAGAGGAAGGCGGTCAGCTTCTCTGGCCGAGCAGCTCTCCATCTTCATCGCGATCCCGATCAACGCTCCCGCCCACGCGATCGACAGCAGCACCAGGCTTGCCGGTGGCGCCGTCGAGGACCAGCAAGCAGAACGGCGTGTAGGACCCGGCGATCAGCACGTAGATCATCAGGTGGTCGAACGGCGCATCCAGACCTTGGCGCGTGCGGACCAGCGGCCCCGGTGATAGGCCGCGCTCACGCCGAACACGCCCGCCAGCCCCACCGAGAACACGGCGGCGGCGGCCCGCGCCTCACCGGTGCGCGCCAGCGCCACGAGCGCCGCGCCCATCGGCAGGGAGACGAAGAACGCGATCTGGTGGAGGCCAAGCCCCGCCAGCGCGGGGTCGGCGGCGACGCGGGGTCCGGGCTCTCCACGGCGGGGCGTACCCCGCCGGGGCCGTGACGACGGGGAGGCTGGCCGGGCGCGCGAAGCTCCAGTTGTCGATGTTGCCGCGTTCGGAGCCGGTGCCGCTTCCGGCAAGGAACCGCGAGTCCGCACCGAACCTAGCGCCTACCGTCGAGCCATGCTCCGATACCTGGTGCGGCGGCTCCTGCTGTTCACCGTGCTCATCCTGTTCGTCGTCTCGCCTAGCGTTCCTGATCTTCGTGAAGCTCCCGGCGGGTGATCCGCGGCGCGACGCGCCACGGGCAAGACCTCGACGCGGTGATCGCGAACGCCCGCAGGGCCTTCGGTTGGACCGCCCGCTGTGGGTCCAGTACGGACGGTTCGCGAAGGGCTGATCCCCTGGCCCGGGCTCTTCCTGGCCGAGGGCGATGCCACTGCTCGTACAGCAACTTCGTACCGGTGAAGGAGGAGGTCGCCCGGCGGCTGCCTGACGTTGACGCTCGGTCTGGGCGCCGCATGCCTGTGGCTCGTGACCGGGATCCCGATCGGGATCCTCGCGGCGGTGCGCCGCCGCGGGTTCTGGGCCCGCGCGTCGATGCCGCTACGGCGATCATCGGTGTGCTCCCTGCCCGTGTTCTGGCTCGGCCAGCTGTTGCTGTATGTGTTCTGGTTCAAGCTGAACCTGTTCCCCGCGAGCGGCCTGGCGATCGGGCAGTCCATGTGGCAGGCCGTCCTGGAGGGTCGCTTCATCCTCCGTGGATCACGGTGGCGGTGGGTACACGGCGTTCTACGCGCGGATGGTGCGCGGCAGCATGATCGAGACGTTGTCCGAGGACTACATGCGGACGGCGCGCGCCAAGGGGCTGTCCAGGCGGCGTGATCATGAAGCACGGGCTCCGCGGCGCGACGCCCGTCGTCACGATGCTCGGGATGGACCTTGCCACGGTGTTCTCCGGGCTGTTCATCACCGAGGCGCTGTTCGGGCTGCCGGGGGTCGGGGCGCTCGCGGTCCAATCGATCGGCACGAACGACTTCCCGATGGTGATGGGCGTGACGATCCTGGGGGCGCTATTCGTCGCGACGGCGAACCTCGTCGTCGATGTGGTCAACGTACACGGCGCTGGACCCGCGCGTCCGGTACACCTAGTCCGTCACGGATCAGCGTGCTGCCGGTTCACGAGCGCCTCCGCGGCCATCGTCAGGTACGACTCGAGCGGCTCCCGGATCTCGGCCGGCGGGTCAAGCTCCCCCACCGCGGCGAGCATGTGGTGGACCCATCGGTCGCGCTCCCGGGGACCGATAGCGAACGGGGCGTGCCGCATCCGCAGCGCCGGGTGACCGCGCTCCTCGCTGTAGGTCGGGGGGCCGCCCCAGTACTGCGCGAGGAACAGCGCCAGCTTGTGCCGGGCGTCGGTCAGATCCTCGGGCTCGGGATAGAGCGACAGCAGCACCTCGTCCTCGGCCACCCCTTCGTAGAACCGGTCCACGAGCGTGACGAAGAACGGCAGCCCGCCGACCGCGTCGTACAGCGTGGTGCCGCCGGATGAGCTCACGCGGGGGCGGCGCCGGGGGGAGCGGTCCGTGCGCCGAGCTCCCGGTCGATCATCAGCAGGGCGGCCCCGCTATCGCCGGCGAGCTCCAGGGAGCCCACGATCTGCTCGACGGTCCGCTCCTCCTCGACCTGCTCGGCGATGAACCACTCCAGGAAGACCTCCGTGGTCCGGTCCGCCTGTTTCGAGAGCTCGAGGATCGCCGCCGTGACCTTCCGCTCGTGCTCCAGGGCTCGCGAGAACGTCTCGAGCGCAGAGCCGAAGTCCTGCGGCGGCGCCTCGATCGTACCCAGGCGCACCCGGCCCCCGCGGTCGAGGATGTGGTCGAAGAAGCGCATCGCGTGATCGGTCTCCTCCCGAGCCTGCGCGCGCATCCAGGTCGCGGCGCCCACCAGGTTGCGCGCGTCCAGGTGCCCGGCCATCGCGAGGTAGACGTGCGCCGAAGAGAGCTCCAGGTTCATCTGATCGTTCAGGGCGGCTTCGAGCTTCGCGTCGAGCATGGGATCCTCCCCGTCCGGTTCCGAACCATCCTACGGAGTGCGTCCTGCCGGGTGACATCCGATCGGCGACGCCGCAGGATGCGAGGGATGCCCCTGCTCGAGCGGATCGAGGACCCGGCGGACTTCGTGCGCGCGGCGTTCCCGTTCCTGACCGAACGGGAGGCCGAGCACAACCTGATGCTGGGGCTCGCGGGGCGGGCCGTCGAAGCGCCGGACGCCTACGACGAGCCGATCTACGAGATCGTCGTCCGCGACGGGCGCGGCGCGGTGATCGCCGCCGCCATCCGCACGCCGCCGTACAACCTGATCCTGTCGGCGACGGACGACCCCGGAGCGATAGGGCTGATCGCGACCGACGCGCACGATCGGTTCGGCGAGCTGCCGGGCGTGTTCGGCCCGGCCGGCGTCGCCGCGCGGTTCGTCGAGACCTGGGCGACCCACACGGGGGCGAGGGTGTCCCACCAGCTCGCCCACCGCGTCTACCAGGCGGACCGGGCGCGGGTTCCCACCGGTGTGCCGGGATCATCCCGACCGGCGGGCGATGACGACCGGCCCCTGCTGCTTGCCTGGGTGGACGCGTTCCTGACCGAGGCCCTGCCCGCAGACGCCCGCCCCGAGGATCCGGAGGAGCACCTCGCCAGGCGCGAACGCGATCCCGACGCCGGTTACGTGCTCTGGGAGGACGGCGGCTCGCCCGTCGCGATGGCGGGTTGGGCGGGCCCGACGCCGAACGGGATCCGCATCGGACCCGTCTACACACCGCCCCCGCACCGACGGCGCGGGTACGCGAGCGCCCTCACCGCCGCGCTCACCGAGCGGTTGCTGGCCGACGGACGCCGCTCTTGCTTCCTGTTCACCGACCTGGCCAACCCGACCTCGAACGCGATCTACCAGCGGATCGGCTACCGGCCGATCGCCGACATGGACCAGTACCGCTTCGAAGGTGGGGGGGCCTAGACTCCGTCGGTGCGTCTGTGGCTGCTCCGTCACGCGAAGTCGAGCTGGGACGACGCCGATCTGGCCGACATCGACCGGCCGCTCGCCCCCCGCGGGGAACGCGCGGCTCGTGCGATGGCCTCATACCTAGATCGCGAGGGGATCCGCCCACAGCTCGTCCTGTGCTCCCCCGCCGCGCGGGCGAGGGGGACCCTCGAGCTCGTGCGACCGTCGCTGGGCGAGCCCGAGGTGCTCGTCGAGCCCGAGCTCTACACGTTCGACCGCGAGCCGCTCGCCGAGCGGCTCCAGCGCGTGTCGGACACCGTGGCTTCGGCGATGCTCGTCGGACACAACCCGGCGATGCATGCCCTGGCGGTCTGGCTCGCGCGCACCGGGGAACGCCTGGAGGAGCTGCGCACGAAGTACCCGACCGGGGCACTCGCGGAGCTCGAGCTGGACGCGCCGACATGGGCCGAGGTGGGAGCCGGTTCGGCGATCCTGACCCGGTTCGTGCCCCCGCGCGAGCTGTCGTGAGCGCTCCGTCGGCGCCCCGATAGACTCGGGCCCGCCGAGCGCGAGGGAGGATCCGTGAGCGACGCGATCGAGATGCAGGCCCTGCGGAGCACGCCGTTCTTCTCGGGGCTATCCGACGAAGACCTCGAGGGCATCCTGCGCGTCGGCCAGCCGGTGGCGTTCGAGGCGGGGCAGACGATCGTGGCCGAGGGCGACCCGGGCGACGCGATGTACATCGTGGTGGACGGGACCGCCGAGGTGGACGTCGGTGGCCGCTACCACAGGCTCACGGGAGGGTCGTTCTTCGGCGAGATGGCGCTGATCGGGGCCACGAAGCGGATGGCGTCCGTGAAGGCGGCTCAGCCCGTGCGGGCACTGCGGATCGGCGCGCACGACTTCCGTGCGTTCGTGCTCGAACACCCGCAGTTGGCGCTGTCGATGATGAAGGCGCTGGTCGATCGGCTGCGCGAGGTCGAGCAGCGGATCGACGCCTGGATGGCGACGTAGCTCAACGCCGGCGAGGCTTATCCGGCCCCAGGAAACCCTTGGTCGATAGGGCCGGCGAGTCCGTCCAGAAGGTGACCGCGAACCGGTTCGAACCAGATCGACCGAACTGGAACTGGTCGGCCGACGATCCGATGTTCAACCTGGGACCCACGCGGATCACCTCGCTCGGTCGCGTTGATCGAGCGTCGGCGAACACGAGGATCCGGACACGACCTCTCCGGTGATCAACCTTCCACTCGAGACGAACCCAGCGGCCGACCGGGATCGGGAGCTGGCCGATCGCCGCCCACCGGTTCTCGCGATCCTGGAACCCGACCAGCCCGGACGACCGGACGTTGATCGAGCATCGGAGGCCGCTCCCGGACGACCACGCGCGCACGAGTCGCAGATCGCCCGCGGGGTGGACGCTCATCCAGACGTAGATGCGCCCGAACCAGACGCCCCGCTGCCCGTCCCACTGGTAGAACGCATCGCTCCCCTCGTTCAGCACGTGCCTCGCGGAGAACGGGCCGCGCGAGTGGGCGTCGTCGTAGGTGAGCGTCGCGCCCCGCGTGATCGACACGTGGTCGAAGGGCGTGGGTCCGCGTCCTCTGCCCGCGCGGATCGGCGCGCCGTCGGGGCCCGCGTTGAGCGCGTTCTTGACAACGGCGGGGCCTCCACCCGACGGCGGCGGCTCGGACGGCGGCGGCGGGGTCGGCGTCGGGGTCGGGGTGGGCGGTGGCTGTCCTCCCCCCTGTTGGCGGAACCAGGGGTCGTTGGCCATCTCGCTGTAGCCCTGCATCGAGGATGGCGAGGTGTCCGTGACCCAGTTGTAGAGCTTGTCGACGTCGAAGTAGACCGCCGCCTTCAGCGAGGGCCACCCCCTCGCGGTTGCCAGGGCATCCCGGAACCACTGGCCTTTCCGACCCGGAACGGCCGGGTCTTCCTGAACACCGAACTCCACGACCATCCAGGGCTTGCTCCTGGCGATCGCGAAGGCGTTCACGTCCGCGAAGATCGTCTGGAACGAGTTCCACTGATCGCCGGCGCGACCCGGATAGAAGTTGTAGCCGTCGGCACCGACGAAGTCGACGTAGGCGTCGCCGGGGTAGTAGGCCATGGGGTCCCGGTCGGATCTCGGGTTGAAGGTCCACGACATGAGGGTCCACACGAACGCGACGTTGTCCGCACCGCGATCGCGGAAGACCTCCACGATGTGACGGAAGGCGTCGGCATAGTCAGCCGGCGATCCGTACCGCGAGAGGTCGTCCTCAGGTTCATGATGGAACGCGACGTAGACCGGTGAGCCGAAGTCGATGAACGCATCGGCGCGATCGCGGATCCAACCGTCCTCCGAGCCGCTGGCGATGGTCCTCCACGAGGGGCCGGCAGCCCAGTTGACGAACGGGATGCGTCCGGTTTCCACGTCCCACCGCTGGTGGGACGTTGGGATGTTCGCGTTCCACGAGTAGTACGCGTGATCGATATCGAACTTCCGCCCGATCTGGTCCTCGACGCGGCGGATCGCGTCCCGCGGTCCCTCGCTGCCCCGGGCCTCCACACGGGAACCGAGATACGCCCCCTGCGCCGGCAGGAGGCTCCCCGGGAACGCGCTCGCCGATCGCACGAGCACCGTCACCAGGACCGTCGCCAGCACGAAGAGGGCGAGGACTCCCGCGACCACCGCCTGACGAGGCAACGGCGAAGCCACGTGTTGGGTTGGGGGCTTGCGCGCGACCAGACCCGTCACCTCCCAGAACGCCCGGGGCGAGGTCCGCGACGGCACCCACCGTAGAGGGCCGAGCGTGCCTTCGCAACCATGCAGGTCGCTCGTCGGTTTCAGACCGGCACGACCAAGAAGTCTCGCCAGGCGGACCCGCCGTCGTCCTCGTCGCCGAAGATCTTGATCCGCAGGCCCTGGCCCGTGCCCCCACCGAAGGCGGCGAGGCTCTCCGAACCCAGGCGGAACGCAACCGTCTGGCGCCCTACTCCCGAGCCTTGGACGCGACACCGGACGGGCGCGCTCGCCGGATCGGTCGGTATCGTCAGCACCAGCCGATAGCTCGCGCCGTTGCGGAGACCGACGCCGGTGCGCGACGACAGGAGAGACGTGGTCCGGCCATCCAGTTCCTCGCCGATCGCCAGCAGGCCGTCCGGGTGTCCCTCGCTCACCTCCAGCTTGCAGGTGAGATGGTTCATCCGGTCGACGAAGAGACCTACCAGTCCGACGTTCGCACGCTCACGCGTCGGCGACAGCGTGATCCTAGAGACCACCTCGATGCCGGTCGCCCGCCCGGTATCCACCGTCGCCAGCCAGACCGAGTTCTTGTCGGAGCCGGGACGCATCGTGGCCCTGGAGTCCGTTGCCACGAAAGCGGGACGGCAGTCGGGGCAGGAGAGTCCCACGGGCTCCCACGGCTGATCCGTCGCCGCCTCTGCGATCGGCCCAGGAGCGTCGAACCCATCCCAGGCCAGGCAGTTCCGCGACGTCGGGGGGCATGGGAGCGGCCCGGGTTCGGACGACGTGGCGCCCGGGCGAGGCTCCGGACCCGTGTTCCCGGCACAACCGACGAGCGCCGCGATCGCGACGCCCGCAACAACGGTACGGATCCGGACCCGCCGAGTCATGGTCGATCAAGCGCTCGGCCGACCTCGGCCGTCCGGCATCGGTTCTTCCGCATCCACGTATCGTCGCACCGACGTGGGCCCGCGGCCTTCGGGCTGACCAACCAAGCGCTAGGGCGGGCGGTGAGGGCTGTCGGGTCGGCTTGGGATCCGGATGGCATCAAGTTAGGCGACGATTCCGGCCGCAGAACGAGACGCATGGCCTGCACCCTGGGTAGACGCCCGTCGGCGGCGATGGTCCCGCCCCGGACGGGGCGAAGTACCCTGGACGGCCCCTCCCGCAGACCGCGAGGTTGAGTCATGACGCCGGGTCTGGAACGTCGCCTCGGGAGGACCGACCGGGATCGGTTCTCGCGCCGAGCGAGCACCATCGGCGTCGCGCTGCTGCTAGGTACCCTCGTCAACGCGGGGTCGCTCGTGGGATGCGGGCGGGCTGCCACGACCGGCACGGTGAGCCGCGAGGACTTCGCGACTGTCCGCGTTGGGATGTCCACCGCCCAGGTCCGCACGGCGATCGGAGATCCATCGACGAGGACCGCCGGACCCGCCGAGGGTCTCCGCCGTGAGCCGATGGTCTCGTGTTGGCACTACCTCGAGGTCGGACTCATCGATGGCTTCTCGGTGTGTTTCCTGGACGGCAAGGTAGCGACGCGAGGCGCGTACGTCCTCACGACAGGGGGATCACCATGACCCGGATCCCGATCAAGCGCGCGACCGTCGTCATCATCGTCCTCATCGCCTCGCTCGCGATCCGACCGCACGAGGTCGCCTCCGCCTCGACGCTCTTCGCGGATGACTTCTCGAGCGGTGCCTTCTCCGCCTGGTCCGGATCCTCCAACCTGACGATCGACCCGTCGACGGGCGGTTCCGCCCCGCCGAGCGCCCGGGCACGAGCCGTATCGTTGCCAGCCTGGGCGTTCCGAGTGCTTGGCAAGACAGCTGATCAGGTGTGCGTTGGCTGGAACGTGAACGTCGCCACGATCGGCAGTCCCTACGTCACCCTGCTCCGGCTGCGCACCGCGACCAACGGGAACATCGTGCGTGTCTTCGTGAACGAGGCCGGACGCCTCCGGATCAGGTCGGACGTGACGGGTCAGCAGATCGGCACCACCGTCAGGATCGGCACGGGATGGCATCGACTCGACCTTTGTGGGTTGGTGGGCAACCCCGGCACTTGGAGCCTTGCCCGCGACGGGGTCCCGCTCGTGACCGACTGGTCGGTGAACACGGGCACAACTCCGGTGGGTCGGATCGAGATCGGCGATCCGCTGCGGCGGACGTTCACGATCTCCTTCGATGATGTCATCGTGGTCGACACGGGACCCGTTCCACCGCCGGTTCGACCGAACGTCCTGATCTTCCTCACCGACGACCAGCGAGCCACGGACACCATCACGGCTGCCGTGATGCCGCGGCTCAGGGCGTGGGTTCAACAAGCGGGAACGCGGTTCACGAACTTCTTCAGCACGACGCCGTTGTGCTGTCCTGACCGATCCGTGCTCCTGTCGGGCCGATACGCACACAACACCGAAGTCAGGGTCAACGCCGACACGTCGAACCTCGATCACGCGCTCTCGATGGAACGCCTCCTGCAACAGGCCGGCTATCGAACCGCTTACGTCGGCAAGTTCTTGAACGGGTGGCAGAACGCCACGTCACCGCCCTATTTCTCCGATCGAGCGCTCGTGGCGGGAGGCTACGCCGATAGGTGGTTCAACATCGACGGCGTGGCTCGAAAGGTGCCGTACACGACGGACTTCATCGGGCAGCAGACCGTCACGTACTTGGACCGTTTCGAGGAAGACGACGCCCAACCTTGGATGCTGATCGCGGCGACGACCGCCCCGCACCATCCTTGGGAGCCTGCGGCGGTGCATGCGAGCGACGACGTTGGGACGTGGGCAGGGAATCCGGCCACGCAGGAGTCCGACCGCACTGACAAGCCCTCTTGGGTCCGGGCTCGGAACTACACGCTCTCCCAGGCAGATGCCGTCCGTGCCCCACAGCTCAGGACTCTGCGATCGGTGGACGACATGGTCGACGTAGTGATGACCAGGCTACAGGCGCTGGGGGAGCTGTCGAACACGCTCGTGATCTACACATCGGACAACGGGTATCTGTGGAGCGAGCATCGCATCGGCGGTGACTACGGCGTCGCGGCGCAGAAGCGGTACCCCTACGACGCATCCGTGCGCATCCCTTTCCTGATGCGATGGGACGGGCGGGTGGCGGCCGGAGCCACGGATCAACGACTCGCGGGCATGGTCGACGTCGTGCCAACGGTCCTTGCTGCAGCCGGAGTGACACCCGACTACCCCCTTGACGGATATCCGCTGCGAGCCGATCGACTCCGCACGAGGATCGTCTTGGAGTATTGGATCGACCCCGGAGATCCATCGATCCCCACCTGGGTCTCCATCCGGACCCAAGATCTCATGTACGTCGAGTACTACAACGCCTCGGGCGAGGTGACGTTCCGCGAGTACTACGACCTCGTGAACGATCCCTGGGAGCTCGTGAACCTCTTGAACGACGGGGTGTTGTCGGATCCCGACACCTCCTATCTCCAGGAACAAGCCATCGCGGGTGCGAGGTGTTCTGGGAACTCCCTGATGAGCCCGGCGCCGATCAACCCCTGTCCCTGACCGATCTGTCGAAGCTCTGTCTCGTATCAGGTGACGCCGACCAGCATCACCCGAACACGATCACAAGGTGGGCGCTGCAGGGCTCGAACCTGCGACCTTCGCCTTGTAAGGGCGACGCTCTCCCAGCTGAGCTAAGCGCCCGAGCGCGCGTTCGCGACATCCGAGGATAGCGGGCGGGCCCCGGGCAGGTCCGGCGGAGGGACGCGGTCCCGGAGGCCCTCCCCCGGACCGAGGCCGGCCCCTGCGTTCGGCCGGGGTGACCCGGGCGCCGTCCGGCGAAGGTCGGACCCGAACCGGGTGAGGGATGCCCCCTCGACGGGGCCGGTGCATCGTGAACCGATGCCCGATGACGCACCCTCGCGCACGGCCCATCCTCGTCGCATACCCAGTGGGTGGTAGCGACCGGAAGGGAATCCCGCATGATCCGCCTTCGAAGCTCCCGCCGTCGGAACCCGTTCATCCGCGCGGCGCGCGCCGGCGTCGGCCTCGTCCTCGTCGCCGGTCTGGTGAGCCTCCCGGGCGGCCCAGCGCTCGCCGCCACGTTCATGGTCGGTTCGAACGGCGACGCGTCCGACGCCTCCCCCGGCGATGGTGCCTGCGCGACGGCCGGGAGCGTCTGCACGCTCCGCGCCGCGATCGAGGAGACGAACGCCCTGTCTGGCCCCGACGTGATCCTGTTCGGCTCCAGCGTCACCACGATCCGACCGGGCAGCGCGCTGCCGGCGATCACGGACGCGCTGGCGATCGACGGAAGCGTGGCCTCCCCGATCCCGCCGAACTTCCCCGTGCCCGGCGTCGAGGTGGACGGCTCCCTCGCCGGCGCGGCGGATGGTCTGCGGGTGGAGGCGGCGATGTCGAGCGTCCGCGGTCTCGCCGTGAACGGGTTCGCCGGCGACGGGATCGTGGTCGGCGCCGATGACGTCCAGATCGCGGGCACGTTCATCGGGACCGACCTGTCGGGCATGGTCTCGGCGGGCAACGCGGGCGCGGGGATCCACGCGATCGGCGCGTCGGGGCTGTCGATCGGGGGATCTTCGTTCCTCGACGACCGGACCGTCGTGTCGGCGAACGGGCGCGGCATCGTGATCGAGGGCGGTGGCAGCTCGACGATCACCAGCGCGCTCGTCGGAACCGACGCCGCGACCGAGGGCGACCTAGGGAACGCCGGCGACGGGCTGACGGTCCTCGACCACGGCACGACGACGATCAACGCGAACCAGATCAGCGGCAACGACGGCACGGGCGTGGTGATCGTGAACACCGACGGGGTGACGATGAACGGGAACGCCGTCGGCGTGGACCTGGGAGGGAGCCTGGCGCTGCCCAACGCCGCGGGCATCGACATCCGAGGCGGCGACGGCGTGAGCGAGGGCCTCTCGCTGGCCAGCAACCAGATCTCCGCGAACCTCGGCGCCGGCGTGCGGATCGGCGACGAGAACCCCGTCCCGGGGGCGGGCGTGGCCGGCCTCTCGCTCGTCAACAACGCGATCGGCACCGACCCCGGAGGTGGGACGAACCTGGGGAACGGAGGCGACGGGATCCACTTCCTGGGCGGAGACAACGACGGCGCGATGATCGGGGGCACCGGCGTGAGCCTGGGGAACCTGATCGCCTTCAACGGCGGCGCCGGCGTGCGCGTCGGGGCGGGTAACACGAACGAGCGCATCCAGGCGAACTCGATCTACGACAACGCCGGGCTCGGGATCCTGCTGGATCCGACGGCGAACAACGACCAGCAGCCTCCAGAGCTCACCGCGTTGACCCCGGATCCGACCACGCCCGACACGTGGGTCGACGGCACGCTCACGGGGTTCGCGCCGGACCACGAGTACCGCATCGAGTTCTTCGGGAACCCGGACTGCGCCGCCGGCGCGGGTGAGGGCAGGGCGTTCCTGCGCCAGCGTTCGTTCACGACGGACGCCCAGGGCGCCGCCTCGTTCTCGACACCGATCCCGCTGGACACGTGGGGGGCCGTCACCGCGACCGCCACGGACGACGGCGGCACATCGCAGTTCTCGAACTGCCTCGAGCTCGGTGGCGGCGGACCGGCGTCCGCCGACCTGTCGATCACGAAGTCGATCACGAGCCAGCCGCCGTTCGTCGGCGGCGGGGAGCTGACGTACGAGCTCGGGGTCGGCAACGACGGCCCCGACGCGGCGGCCGAGGTGACCGTGACGGACGCGCTGCCCGCGGGCACGGCCCTGGTCCTCGCGACCGCGAGCCAGGGGGCCTGCCAGACCGACGCCGGCGTCGTGTCGTGCGGCCTCGGTGACCTGGCCCCCGGAGCTGGGGCGACCGTGAGCCTCACCGTCACGCTCCCAGACGTCGAGGACCTCACGACGGTTCAGAACGTCGCCTCGGTGTCGTCGACGACCGCGGATCCGGACGACTCGAACAACGCCGGTTCGGTGGACGCGGACGTGATAGGCCGCCGCGTCGACCTCGCGCTGCTGAAGTCGGCGCCGACCGAGGTGATCGAGGGCGACGCGTTCGACTACACGCTGACGGTGTCGAACCGCGGCCCGGACCCCGCGCACGACGTGACCCTGACCGACCCCCTCCCCGGGGAGGTCGTGTTCGGGTCCGCGTCCGCGGGCCGGGGCTCCTGCTCACACGTCGCGGGGACGGTCACCTGCGCGCTCGGGTCGATCGGCGCGAGCGACTCGGTCGTCGTGACGATCTCGGTCCGCGCCGGCACCTATGCTGGCGGGGATCCCAGGTCGTTCGACAACGCGGCGTCGGTGGCCTCCGATCGGGTCGATTCGGCGCCCGGCGACGAGCGGTCGACCGCCCCCGTCACCGAACACCCGGCCGGCGCGGACCTCTCCATCTCGAAGACGGACGGGGTGGAGAGCGCGTCCGGCGGGGAGGACCTCACCTACACCCTGGCGGTGCACAACGACGGGCCGGGCGACGCGACCGACGTGACCCTCACAGACCCGCTCCCGGACGACACGGCCTTCGCATCCGCGAACGCGTCCCAGGGATCCTGCTCCGAGGCTGGCGGCGTGCTGACGTGCCAGCTGGGTGACGTGTCGGCCGGGGGCTCGGTCGCCGTGACGCTCGTGGTCCGCACCGACGCGGTCGACGTCGACACCGAGCTCGAGAACACTGCCTCGGTGGACGCGGCCGAGCCGGACCCGGATCCGACGAACGACTCGGCGTCCGACCGAACCACGCTCGTGCCGGCCGGTGGGGCGGATCTGCTGATCGAGAGCTTCGATGACGCACCGGACCCGGTCACGGGTGGCTACCTCATCGGTTACACGGTCGTGATCCGCAACGAGGGCGTCGAGGATGCCCATGACTCGGTGCTGACCCAGACGCTTCCCCCGGGCACGGCGTTCGTGGCGCCGACCCCCAACCCCTTCGCCTGCCAGGCCGTGGACGGCACCGCCAGGTGCGCGATCGGCACGATCGCGGCCGGCGGGTCGGTGTCCGCGCTCCTCATCCTACGGACGGCGGAGGTGTCGGAGACGACGTCCATCGCGAGCGTCGTCGAGGTGGCCTCGCCCGACGACGCGGATGAGTCCAACGACACGGGAGACGAGCAGACATCCATCGTGCCGAGGGAGACGGCGTTCGCCTCGGGCTTCGTCCCGCCGAACGACGAACGCCGGTTCATCACCGACGCGGTGACCAGATGGCGAAGCGGCTGGCCGATCGCGACTTCGACGGACCCGACGACGGCCGGGGTCCTGAGCCCGGGCGGCGGGCCCGGCGGCGTCCTCTCGATCGTCGAGACCACCTGCGGCGGAGCGTTCGCTTGCCCCGCGACGCATCGGTTCGGCACCGGCGGCAAGCCGCCGGCGGCGGTGCTGGGGAGCGTCGTCACCGTCTCGACCCCCGCCGGGGGTACGGCGAGGGCCCCGTTCACGGGGTACCTCCTCCTGGATCGATCCATCGTCCCCAGCGCCAGGGGTGTGCGTGTCGCGTTCAGCGATGCGCAGACGGGGCTCTTCGTCGCGAGCCTCCCGTGGTGCGGCCGTTCCGGACCCGCGCCCGCATGCGTCGCGGACGTAGATCGGGTCTACTCGTGGATCGACCGGGTCCGCTTCGACCTGCGCGTGAAGGTGCGCTTCCTGGGCGCCGGGTCCTTCGCCCTGATGCGCTAGGCCACAGGTGGGGGCGCGGCCTGGGCCGCGCCCCCACCGGGGTCTCCGATCCACGACGCCGGCGCGCCCGCGCGATGGCGTCCCCCCCGGCGGGGAGCCGGGCCGGACCCCGGTCCGCCCGAGCGCGCACGCCAGGCCGCGACCAGCGCCAGCCCGAGACCGAACGCCGCGCCCCCGACCAGCGCCGCGACGTTCAGGTAGGGGACGATGCCCACGGCGGTCGCGATCCCCCATCCGGCGAGCAGCGCCACGATCCCCCGGCGAGCCGCTCCCACCGCGAGGCGTCCGACGGCGAACACCGAGAGCACGTAACCCACCAGGCCCAGCAGCGCGAGCGCGAGCAGGAGCGCCAGCCCCAGCGGCAGCCCCAGCACCGAGGCCGTCGCGACGACCGCGACGGCCGGCAAGACCAGCGCGAGCAGGAGCCCTACCCCGCGGAGGAGAGCCAGGCGGTGCGCGCCGCCGCGGCCGATCCCCGAGCCCCCTGGGCGCGAGCGCGACGAGCACGAGCCCCAGCAGCAGCGTCGAGATCGAGATCGAGAGCCACGGGACCAGCGTCCCGAGGGTCCTCAGCGGGCCGCGGGCCGAGAACGCGACGCCCTCGCGCACCTGACCCCCGACCGACGCGCCCGCGTCGACACGTACCCGTTCGTGCGCGAGCACGTCGCCGCCCACCTTCGCGGTCGACGCCAGCCTGACCGAGCCCGACAGCGCCACCACGCTGCCGCCCACCTGGCCGGTCACGGCGACCGGGCCGTCGAACACCACGACGTCGCCGCGCACGAGACCGTCCACCTGCACCCGGCCCGAGAACACGACGACCTCCCGCACCGACTCGCCCGCGTCCACCGCGACCCTGCCGAGCAGGACCACCATGGTCCCGGACGATCCGGTCGACGGTCCCGGCGAGGGCTCCGGGGTGACCTCCTGGGCGAGCGTGGGCGGCGCGAGCACCGCCCACGCGGCGAGGGCTCCGGCCGCGAGGATCCCGCCGCGCGTGCGCGGCGGGGACGCCTGTCGGAGCGGGCTGCACGCATGGGCGGTCATCCTACGCCGAGGGTCCGGCCCGGCCTGTCGCCCGGCGCGGGTACGGTGTCCCCGTGACGCTCGACGTCTTCTCCCCCGCCGTCCGCTCGTGGTTCAACGCCACGTGCGCCGAGCCCACGCCCGCACACCGCGACGGGTGGGCGGCGATCGCCCGGGGCGACCACACGCTCGTGCTCGCGCCGACCGGATCGGGCAAGACGCTGGCCGCGTTCCTGTGGGCGATCGACCGCCTCGCCGCCGAACCGGCTCCGCCGCCCGGGGGGCGCACTCGCGTCCTGTACATCTCGCCCCTGCGAGCGCTCGCCGTCGACGTCGAGAAGAACCTGCGCACGCCGCTGGGGGGGATCCAGCTCGCGGCGGAGCGGCTCGGTGAGACGCTCCCCCACCTTCCCGACGTCGGCGTTCGCACCGGCGACACGCCTGCGGCCGACCGGCGGCGGCAGCTGAGGTCGCCGCCGGACATCCTCATCACGACGCCGGAGTCCCTGTACCTGATGCTCACGTCCGCGGCCCGCGAGACCCTGCGGAGCGTCCGATGGGTGATCGTGGACGAGATCCACTCGCTGGCGGCGACCAAGCGCGGCGCGCACCTCGCCCTCTCGCTCGAGCGGCTCGAGGAGCTCGCCGAGCGACCGCCCCAGCGGATCGGCCTCTCCGCCACGCAGCGACCGCTCGACGTGATCGCGAGGTTCCTCGGCGGGAGGACCGCCGAGGGCCGGCGCCCGGTGACGATCGTGGACGCGGGTCATCGCAAGCCGATGGAGATCGAGATCGTCGTCCCGGTCGAGGATCTCTCCGAGGTCGGGCGGGCGGCCGAGCCCTCCCTGCGCGAGGGCGGGCGCGGCCCGGAGCAGGCGTCGATCTGGCCCTCGATCCATCCGCGCCTGGTCGAGCTGATCCGCGCGCACCGGTCGACGATCGTGTTCGCGAACGCCAGGCGGCTCGCGGAGCGCCTCGCCGCCCACCTGAACGAGCTGGCCGGCGAGGACCTCGTCCGGGCGCATCACGGGTCGCTCGCCCGCGAGCAGCGGCTCGAGGTGGAGGACGGGCTGAAGACCGGCCGGCTCCGGGGCATCGTCGCCACCAGCTCGCTCGAGCTCGGGATCGACATGGGCGCGGTCGACCTGGTGATCCAGGTCGAGTCGCCGGGCTCGGTGGCGAGCGGGCTCCAGCGGATCGGACGGGCAGGTCACCGGGTGGGAGAGCCGTCGAAGGGCAAGATCTTCCCGAAGTTCCGCGGGGATCTGCTCGAGGCCGCCGTCGTGACCGAGCGGATGCTCGCCGGCCTGATCGAGGAGACGCGCTACCCGCGGAACCCGCTCGACGTCCTGGCGCAGCAGCTCGTGGCGATGTGCGCGGTCGGGCCGTGGTCGGTCCCCGCGCTGCGCGACGTCGTCCGCCGCGCGGCGAACTTCGAGGACCTGTCGGACGAGGTCTTCCTGGCCGTGCTCGACATGCTGGCCGGCCGCTACCCGAGCGACGGGTTCTCGGGGCTCCGGCCGCGCGTCGTCTGGGACCGCGCGACGGACACGGTCCGCGCGCGCGACGGGGCCGGCAGCCTGGCCATCACGAACGGCGGCACCATCCCCGACCGCGGGCTCTTCGGCGTGTTCCTGCCCGACGGGACGCGGGTCGGGGAGCTGGACGAGGAGATGGTCTACGAGAGCCGGGTCGGCGAGGTCTTCCTGCTGGGGGCGTCGGCGTGGCGGATCCAGGAGATCACGCGCGACCGCGTGGTGGTCACCCCCGCGCCCGGGGAGCTCGGCAAGATGCCGTTCTGGCACGGGGACAAGCCCGGCCGGCCGCTCGAGCTCGGACGCGCGCTAGGGGCGTTCACCCGAGAGCTGGCCGCGGCGGAGCCTCCGGCGGCCGTCGAGCGGCTGCGGCGAGAGGCCGGGCTCGACCCGCTCGCCGCCGCGAACCTCGTCGCCTACATCGACGACCAGCGCGAGGCCACCGGCGTCCTGCCCGACGACCGCACGATCGTCGTCGAACGCTTCCGCGACGAGGTGGGCGACTGGCGCCTGTGCGTCCTGTCCCCGTTCGGCTCGCGCGTGCACGCGCCGTGGGCGCTCGCGATCGAGGCCCGCCTGGTCGAGCGTCTCGGACCCGGCGGACAGGTCCTGTGGAGCGACGACGGGATCGTGATCCGTCTGCCCGAGGCCGAGGAGCGGATCCCGCTCGAGGACCTGCTGTTCGAACCGGATGAGGTCGAGGATGCGGTCGTCGCCGCGCTCCCCAGGACCGCGATGTTCGCGAGCGCGTTCCGAGAGGCCGCCGCGCGCGCCCTGTTGCTGCCCCGACGTCGCCCGGGCCAGCGCACTCCGCTCTGGCAGCAGCGCCAGCGCGCCGCCGACCTGCTGGCCGAGGCCGCGAAGCACCCGACCTTCCCGATCCTGCTGGAGGCGACGCGGGAGTGTCTGCGCGACGTGTTCGACGTCCCGGCCCTGCGGGAGGTGATGGCCGGCCTCCGGTCTCGGCGCACGAAGCTCGTGACCGTCGAGACCGAGCACGCCTCGCCGTTCGCGCAGTCGCTGCTGTTCCGCTGGATCGCCGTCTACATGTACGAGGGGGACGCCCCGCTGGCCGAGCGGCGTGCAGCGGCGCTCGCCCTCGACCGCGACCTGCTGCGCGAGCTGCTGGGTGCCGAGGAGCTCCGCGAGCTGCTCGATCCGCGTGCGCTCGACGAGGTCGAGCTCGAGCTCCAGCGCCTGGCGCCGGGCCGTGGAGCCCGGGGCGCTGACGGGGCCCACGACCTGCTGCGCGAGCTGGGCCCGCTCTCCGACGACGAGCTGCGCGCGCGGCTCGCGGGCGGCCCCGCCGACGCCGTCGACGCGATCGAGCGCGTGCTCGACGACGGCCGGGCGATCGCGATCCGTCTGGCCGGGGAGGACCGCCTTGCGGCCGTCGAGGACGCCGCGCGTCTGCGCGACGCGCTCGGCGTCGCGCTGCCGCCGGGGATCCCGGCCGCGTTCAGGGAGCCGGCGCCCTCGCCGCTCGAGGACATGGTCGCCCGCTACGCGCGGACGCACGGGCCCTTCCTGGCCGACGAAGCGGCCGCGCGGCTCGGCATCGGCGCCGGGAGGGTGCGGGAGGCTCGCAGGACTCGAGGCGGACGGCCGGGTCGTGAACGGGGAGTTCCGTCCGGGCGGCGTCGAGCGGGAGTGGTGCGACACGGACGTCCTGCGCCGCCTGCGGCGCTCCTCGCGGCGCTCCGCCGCGAGATCGAGCCCGTCGACGGTCCGGCGCTGGGGCGGTTCCTGCCGGCGTGGCAGGGCGCCGACCACCCCGGGGGCGGCGGCGACGCGCTCGTCGAGGCGCTGGGAGGCTCCAGGGCGCGGCGATCCCCGCCTCGATCCTCGAGGCCGACGTGCTGCCGGCGCGCGTCCGCGGCTACCGGCCGGCGGACCTCGACGCCCTGTGCGCGAGCGGGAGTTGGTCTGGATCGGCGCCGGAGGGCTCGGCGCCGACGACGGCCGCGTGTCGCTGTGCTTCCGCGACCGCGCGCGCCTGCTGGCTCCGGCCCCGGCGGACGAGCGTCCGTCCGGGGCGCTCCACGACTCGCTGCGGGCGCACCTGGCCGCGCGCGGCGCCTCGTTCTGGCCCGACCTCGTCCGGGCGGCCGGCACGGCCGACGAACAGGCGGTGCTGCGTGCCCTGTGGGACCTGGTCTGGGCCGGCGAGGTCACGAACGACACCCTCACGCCGCTGCGCGCCGCCGTGGGTCGCGGGCGGTCCCGCCCGCCGCGTGCGAGCGCCCGGCCACGACCTGGGGCGCTCAGGCGGGCGGGACCGCCCGCGGGCGCCGGGCGCTGGTCCCTCGTGTCCTCGCTCCTGGAGCCGGTCGCCACGCCGACCGAGATCGCCCACGCTCGCGCGACGCAGCTCCTCGACCGGTTCGGGGTCGTGACCCGCGAGGCCGTCCTCTCCGAGGGGATCCCCGGCGGGTTCGCCGGGGTCTACGGGGTGCTCCGCGCGATGGAGTCCTCGGGGGCGGTCCGGCGCGGCTACTTCGTCGCCGGGCTCGGCGCGGCTCAGTTCGCGCACCCGGGGGCGGTGGATCGCCTACGGACGCTGCGCGAGCCGGAGCGGGACCGGGGCGGCGCGCTCGCCCTCGCCGCCGCCGACCCCGCACAACCCTACGGCGCGGCGCTCCCGTGGCCCGACGGTCCGGGACGGCCGTCCCGGAGCGCCGGCGCCATGGCCGTGCTGGTGGACGGCGCGCTCGCCGCCTTCCTGGAGCGCGGCGCACGGCGGCTGCTGACGTTCGGGGTGCCGCCCGAGGCCTGGGCCGACGCGCTCGTGGGCTCGTGAAGGACGGGCGCCTGCGCCGGATCGAGCTCACGGCGGTCGACGGGGTCCCGCCGACGACGCGGCTGTGGCGCCGGCGCTGCGCCGGGCCGGGTTCGTCGACGGCTACCGCGGCCTCACCGTCCGCGCCTGACGCGCCCGGCATCCGGAGGCGCGGCGGCACCTTGCCCCCGGGGACGCGGCGCGGCCCGACCTGCCAGACTCCGCCCAGGGACGGCCGGGCCGCCCGAGGGGAGGCGCGATGGAGCTGAGCGCGGCGGGCGCGCGGTGGGCGCTGGCGACGCCCCACGCCCTGGCGACCGAGGCCGGCGCCGTCGCCTTCGAACGGGGCGGCAACGCGCTCGACGCCGCACTCGCTGCCGCGGTCACGCTCGCCGTCGTCTACCCGCACATGTGCGGCGTGGGCGGGGACCTGTTCGCCCTGATCCAACGCCCCGACGGCCAGACGGTCGCGCTGAACGCGAGCGGGCGCTCGCCCGCGGGCATCGACGTCGACGCCGTGCGCGCACGTCACGGAGACCGGCTGCCCGACCACGGACCGGACGTGCTCACGGTCCCCGGGGCGGTCAGCGGATGGGATCAGCTCCACCGAGAGGGCGGCGTGCTCCCCTGGGCCGATGCGTTCTCGCCCGCGATCGCCTACGCGCACGGAGGGGTCGCCGTCTCGCCGTCGCTCGCGCGGTCGCTCGCCGAGCTCGCCGAGCCCGTGCGCTCCGACGCCGGCCTGTCCGCCGTGTTCGCGCCGGGCGGCGAGCCGCTGGCGCTCGGCGACCCTTTCGTCCAGCCCGGTCTCGGCGCGACGCTGCAGACGCTCGCCGCCTACGGACCCGCCGCCCTGTACGGCGGGGAGGTGGGCCGTCGGCTGGTCGACGGCCTCGCGCCGCTCGGCTCGGCGCTGACGCTGGTGGACCTCTCGGAGCACCGTGCGGACGTCGTCCCACCCCTCGTCGGCCGGTTCCGCGACCTCGACGTGCGGGTGGTACCCCCGAACTCGCAGGGGTTCGTCCTGCTGCAGATCCTCGCGCTGGTCGAGCGGCTGGGGATCGACCCGGACCCCGGGGGCCCGCACGCCGGAACGCTCGCCCTGATCGCCTCGGCCGCCGGGCGCGACCGCGACCGGCACCTGGCCGAGCCCGACGCGATGACGGTGCACCCATCCACGCTCCTCGATGACGGGCACCTCGCGTCGCTGGCCGACGAGGTGCGGGCCCGCGAGGCCGAGATGCCGGCCGGGACCAGGAGCGACACGATCGCCCTGGTCGCGGCCGATGCCGACGGCTGGGCCGTGTCGTTGATCCAGAGCCTCGCGGCGGGGTTCGGGGCGTGCATCGCCGAGCCGGCGACCGGGATCGTCCTTCAAGATCGCGGGGCGGGGTTCACGCTGGAGCATGGTCATCCGAACGTCCTGGCGCCCCGGAAGCGACCGGCGCACACCCTCATGCCGGTGCTGGTCCACCGCGGCGATCACCTGGCCGCGGCCCTGGGCACGATGGGCGGATACGCGCAGCCTCAGATCAACGCCGAGAACATCCTGCGGCTGTTCGCGGCTGGCGACCGGACGCCGGCCGAGGTGCTGTCGGAGCCGCGATGGCTGGTCGGCGGCATGGACGTCGAGTCGGCGCCGCCGTTCGTCCTCGCCGAGCGTGGCCTCCCCGACCCCGCGGCCGCATCGATCGAACGCGCCGGCTACCGGCTCCGCCTGGATGACCGGCCGAGCGAGGAGGTCGGACACGCCCACCTGATCGTCACGAGTCACGACGGTTCGTTCGAGGCGGCGAGCGACCCGCGCGCCGACGGCGGCGCGATGGCAACCTGAGCCCGCGGATGGACGACCTGCGGCCCCCCCACACCGACCGCGAGCTCCGGCGGGCGCGGAGCCTGCTCTCGGACCTCGACGCCGTCGCATGGGAAGCGGATGCGCGCACGCTCCGGTTCACGTTCGTCAGCCAGGGCGTCGCCGACCTGTTCGGCTACACGCCCGACGAGTGGCTCGACGCACCGACGTTCTGGTCCGACCGCCTGCACCCGGACGACCGGGAGCGCGTTACCGCGCAGTTCGTCAGGGCGGCCACGTCCGGCTGGAGCTTCGACACGGAGTACCGGCTGCTGGCCGGCGACGGCGGCTACCGGGCGGTGCGCGATCTGGGCCACGCGGTGAAGGACGCCGACGGCAGGCCGACGCTGCTCCGCGGCCTGATGGTCGACGTCACGCGCCAACGGGCCGCGGAGGACGAGCGGCGCGAGGCCGAGGAGCGATTCCGGCGGGTCGTGGAGCGGCTCGCCGCGGTCGTCTACCTCGAGGCGATCGAGGAGGACGGGGCGCCGGGCCGGATGCTGTACGTGAGCCCCCGGATCGAGGAGGTCGTCGGGGTCTCGCCGGCCGGCTGGGCGGGAACACCCTGGACCGAGCGCATCCACCCCGAGGACCGCGACCGTTTCGTCCGGGCGAGAGCGCGGATCGCCGGAGGCGGCGACGTCCTCTCGCTGGAGCTGCGGCTGGTCGGGCCGGACGGACGCGTGGTCCACGTCCGCGATGAGGCGGTGCTGGTCCGGGACGAGCACGGTGTGCCGCGCTACATCCAGGGGATCCTCGAGGACGTCACTCGCGCGCGCGAGAGCGAGACGCGAGCCCGTGATTCCGAGGCGCGCTACCAGGCGCTCGTCGACCAGCTTCCCTCGGTCGTGTACGCGCACGATCTGGGCCCCGCCGGCCGGGGCTACGTCAACGCGGCCGCCGTTCCCCTGCTGGGGATCGACCCGAACGCGTGGATCGCCGACCCGCTCGGCACCTGGAGCGGAGCGATACACCCGGCCGACCGCGACGCCGTCGAGAAGGCCAGGGCGGCATCCGATCGCGACGGTCTTCCGTTCGAGGCGGACTACCGCATGATCTCGCGAGACGGCCGGACGCTCTGGGTGCACGACGGCTCGGTGGTGGTTCCCAGTCCCGACGGCGCCCCCGGCGTGCGGCAGGGCGTGATCACGGATGTGTCCGCGCTGAAGGAGGCGCAGACGATCGCCCGGGACGCGGAGGCTCGCTATCGCTCGATCGTCGAGCAGATGCCCGCGGTCACGTACGTGGAGGACCCCACCGGGCGCGTCCGATACGTGTCGCCACAGACGGTCGACATGCTCGGCTACACGCCGCAGGACTGGGACGACGAGGTGGACCTGCGGGCGCGGATCGTGGATCCCGCCGACGCCGGGCTCCTGCCTCCGCGTGAGGACGTCTCCGAGGTCCGCGACGCGACGTACCGCGTCCGGGCGCGGGACGGTCGCGCGATCTGGGTGCGCGACGTCGCGCGCCTGCTCCGCGACGCGGACGGCGCGATCACGGGCCGCCAGGGGATGCTGCTCGACGTGACGGAGCGATACGTCGCGCGGGAGCTGGCGCGAGATCTGGAGCTGGAGCGGCGGGCCGCGGATCGGCTCCGCGAGATGGACGAGCTGAAGAACACCTTCCTCCAGGCCGTGTCACACGACCTGAGGACCCCTCTCGCCGCCATCCTCGGGCTGGCGGTCACGATGGGCCGCGAAGACGTGGCCTTCGGACCCGAGGAGACGCGGGAGCTGTCGCGCAGGATCGCGCAGAACGCGCGACGGTTGGACCGGCTCGTGACCGACATGCTCGACCTGGACAGGATCGCCCGCGGGGACGTCGAGCTCGTCTTCCGCTCGACGGATGTGGGCGCGCTGGTCACGGACCTGGTCGAGGCGACCCCCGTCCTGGAGGGCCGGCGGGTCTTCCTGCACACGGATCCCGTCGTCATCCCGGTCGACGTGCCGAAGGTCGAGCGGATCGTCGAGAACCTCCTGGGCAACGCCGCGAAGCACACCCCGCCCGACGCCAGGGTCTGGGTCGGGGTCAGGGCCTGGGAGGACGGCGCGCTCCTCGTCGTCGAGGACGACGGGCCGGGCGTCCCTCCGGAGCACCGCGACCGGATCTTCGAGGCCTTCCAGCAGGCGGGGTCGGAGGGAACGACCTACACCGCGGGGATGGGGGTCGGCCTGTCGCTCGTCGCGCGGTTCGCGGAACTGCACGACGGCGGCGCATGGGTCGAGGAGAGACCCGGTGGCGGGGCTTCGTTCCGGGTCTTCCTACCCGGCCACCCCGGAGGCTACCGAGCGACCGTCCCGGACAGGGACGGCACCTCGGACGCGAGCCAGGCGTAGACCTCTTCCTCCTGCGCGAAATGCAGCCGCAGGACCGCGTGCAGCCCGTACAGCAGCCGCCGCAGGTCCAGCAGGTCCTCGTCCGTCGGTCCATCCGCCGGCAGGTCGTCGACGACGGTCTGGTAGAGCCGGCCCAGGTGCGAGATCTCCAGGTGCGCCCGGGCCATGCTGGACAGCGGATCCTCCCCTCCCATCGCTCGTGCGACGACCGGGTAGACGTCCGCCTCCTCCTCCTCCTCGTGGCGGGGGAGCCGCTCGAGCAGGAACGCACGGATCTCGGCCAGCTCTCGGCGGAGCTCGTCGGGAGGTAGCTCGCCGAGGTGGTCGGCGGTCGCACGGATCCGCTGCAGATCGCCGGCGAACTCCCGATGCTCCGCCCGGAAGCGCTCGCCGACGTCGGTCGCCGGGACGCCGCGCCGTGTGCGACCGTCTCCCCCCAGCGCGCGGAGCGCGTTCAGGATCGCGAACACGTCGATCACCTCCTGGATCGCGGCGCCGATGACCGGAACGAACAGCCCGAAGGCTCCGGCGACCATGCCGACGAGCGACAGCCCCATCCCGATGACGACGCTCTGAACGGCGATCCGCCTCGAGCGCCGGGCGATCGCCATCGCCTCCGCGATCCGATCGAGCCGGTCCACGACCAGCACGACGTCGGCGGCCTCGGACGACGCCGTGGCCCCCCTGGCGCCCATCGCGACGCCCACGTCCGCGGTCGCCAGCGCGGGCGCGTCGTTCAGCCCGTCGCCCACGAAGATCGTCACCCCCTCGCCGCGCTCGGCGTCGAAGGCCTCAACCTTATACGAGGGATACCGCTCCGACAGCACGCGGTCGACGCCGAGCGCGGCCCCGACGGACTCGGCGACATCCGGATGGTCGCCGGTGACCATGACGACGCGGCGGATCCCGGCTCGCCGGAGCGAGCGGATCACGCGCGGCGAGTCCGCGCGGATCGGATCGTCGATCACTAGCGCACCGACGACGACGCCGTCCGCCGCGACGAAGACGCATGAAGACCCGTCCAGGGCGGTCCGACGCCTGACGTCCCGCGCGCGCCGAGGCATCGACGCACCGGCCGAGACGTAGGCCGCCTTGCCCACCGCGACCCTGCGCCCGTCGACGGTCCCCGCGATCCCGGCCCCGTGCCGTTCGACGACATCGGCCGGGAAGGGCAGCTCCAGGTTGCGCTCGCGGGCCGCGTGCACGATCGCGCTCGCGAGCACGTGCGCCGAGACCTGGTCCAGGGCGGCGGCGAGCCGCAGCACCTGCTCGGGATCGACGTCGGCGAACGCCTCGACGTCGGCGAGCTGAGGGATCCCCGACGTCAGCGTGCCGGTCTTGTCGAAGAGCAGGACCGTGCCGCGGGCCAGCGTCTCCAGGGCCCCGCCGCCCTTGACGATGATCCCGCGGTGCGCGGCCCGCGAGATCCCGGCGACGACGGCGATCGGCACCGCGAGTATCAGCGGACACGGCGTGGCCACGACGAGCACCGACAACGCGCGGACGGGATCGCCCGAGACGGCCCAGGCGATGCCGGCGAGACCGAGCGTGACCGGGATGAACCAGGCCGCGTACCGGTCGGCCAAGCGGACGGCCGGCGCACGCTCCTGGGAGGCCTCGCGCACGAGCCGGACGATGCCCGCGTACGTGCTCTCCTCGGCGGTCGCGATCGCACGCAGGTCGAGCGCCGAGCCCGCGTTCACCGCGCCCGAGCGGACCTGGTCCCCATCGAGGCGCTCGACCGGGCGCGACTCCCCCGTCAGCGCGGCCTCGTCGAACACCCCGGGCTGCAGGAGCACACCGTCCACCGGAACGACCTCGCCGGTCTTGACGAGCAGGCGGTCGCCCGGCGCCACGTCCTCGATGGGGCGCGGTACCAGGCCGCCGTCCTCGTAGCGGGTGACGATCACCGGCGCCCGCTCGAGCAGCGCGGACAGCTCCCGGTGGGCGCGTCGGTCGGCATAGGACTCCAGCGCCTGCCCGCTCGCCAGCATCACCGCGATCACCGCGCCCGCGAGGTACTCCTGCAGCGCGAGCGAGCCCACCAGCGCCAGCCAGGCGATCACGTCGACGCCGGCCGCCCGCCGCAACAGACCGCCGACCACGTCGATCGTGAGGGGCACGAGCGCGATCGCGGCCGTGATCGCCCACAGCACATCGGCGGCCTCCCGACGATCCGCGAACCACAGGACGGCGCCGGCGACGACGCCGAGGATCGAGGCGCCGAGCCACCAGAGCTTCAGGTCACGTGGAGCGGACGGCCGATCGCTCATGCCCGCGTCACCCGCCGCAGCTTCGCTCGCAGGTGGCGTGACATCGGGATCCGGTCCATCTCCATGTGGAGCTCGTAGACGAGCTCGTCGCCGGCGATGGTGTACCGACGACGCACCGCCCACACCGCGCTCCCGGTGCTCGTTCGCCCCATGGTGCCGGTCGCGACCGTGAACCCGGTCCCGTCCAGATCGCCCTCCGCGATCTCCGTGAGACCCAGCGGGTGTGCGAGCGTGAGCTCGATCCGTCCCGGCCGGCCCGGTCGGAGGAAGCCGCGCTCGAGGTGGAGCGGAGTGCCGTCCGCGGCGGACCAGCTCCGCTGCTCGTACACCAGGAACCGGTCGCCCACGTGCCCGAAGGCGATCTCCTCGCCGTAGCGGAACGGCTCCATCGTGGGGTAGCCGCCCTCGCCCTCACCGCGCCAGGTCCCGAGCAAGAATGCCAGCGGCGCGAGGTCCTCGTGGAGCGGGCCGGCGACGAGGTCCATCGTCACGACGCTATCACGGCCATCCGCGGCGGCCGGAGCTCAGCGTTCGCGCTCGAGCCTGGTCTGGATCGTCGTCTGCAGCAGCGCGATCTCGTCGTCGAGCGTCAGCTGCATCACCGGCGGGCAGAGGTTGAACTCGGGCAGGCGCCGCCACGTGAGCCCCTCGCCTGGCCGCGGTGACCCCAGCCGGGAGAGCTCGTCGTCGACGCCGTCGAGCCGACGCTCGAGCCGCACGACGCGATCGTCGATGCCGGCGATACGGATCTGCAGATCGTCCTGCGACACCGCGATCGCATCGGGCTCGCTATCCGCATCGTCACCCGATCCGGCCGGACGCATCGCCATGTGCTCCCGTTCCGGCTCCGGGCTCATCCCCTCATCCCCCGATCGGGTCCGGTTCGTGCGATCCGGCCCGCGCGGCGGATGCTAGGCCGCTGGGGCGCGGGTCCGCAAGTGCGCTGGCGGAAGGGCGCCGGGTAGTCTCTCGTCATGCCTACGGTCGCGAGCCTGAACGTCACTCCCGTCAAGTCGACCCGGGTGAACCGGCCCGTCGCGCTCCGCATCGAGGTCTTCGGTGCGGTGGGAGACCGCGACTTCTTCTTCGTAGACCCCGCCGGCCGGCGCGTCTCCGCCTCGAGCAAGGCGCCCATGCAGCGCGTGTCGGTGACGCGAGACGATACGGCCGACGAGCTGACGTTCCGATTCCCCGACGGATCATCGCTCACCGGGCCCGCGGCGGGCGACGGCGATGCGCTCAC
>JAXLTF010000023.1:0-50250 GCA_046330185.1 Actinomycetota bacterium | reverse complement strand
TTCACCCCGCCGCCCAGGCCGCCGTAGATCGGGTTGGCGAACGGATCGACGACCCCCTGGGTCATCACGATGTGAGCCAGCTTGTCGAGGATGTCGTTGTTCGTCTTCAGCTCGGATATGACGCCGAACGTCTGCAGATCGGTCGACGGGTTGTGCGGGCTGCTCGTGGCCGACAGGTGGCCGATGTCGCTGATGCTCAGCATGAACGACGTCGTGGCGATCCCGGGCCTTCCTGCGAGGCGGCGGGCCTCCGCCATCAGCTCGATCTCCTTCCAACAGGCCAGGATCTCGAGCGGGGACTTCGTCCGGATCTCCTGGTCCGCGATGGTCGTCAGGGTCGCGGCGCACGTGAGGTCGGCGATCGGCTCCTGGATGTAGCTCCGCATGATCGGCACGAACAGCTCGTTGGGCGCCGGCGAACCGATCGGCCCGGCCATCAGCAGCGGCGGGCGGTCCTCGTCGATGGCTCGGTACGTGTCGCGGCGAGCATCTGCACCGTCGCCGACGGAGACCCCGTCCGTGGCCTGCTTCAGCAGCTCCCTGATCTCATCCTCGCTGTAGCGGATCACGCGACCGGTGTCCTTCGAGTACACGCCGCAGCCGGCCAGGAACACGACGGCGGCCTCGAACACCCGGTCCGCGAGACCATCGTCCACGTTCACGACGTGCTCCGGATCGACCCGGATCTCGTAGTCCTCGACCACTCGCTTCAGGCCCTGCGCCACGTACGTCATGTCGAAGTCGGCCTCGCTCACGACCGGCCCGGTCAAGCTGCGGTTGACGACATCGATGAGCCTCCCGAGATCACCCATCGTTCTTCACCCCCCCTCGCGAGCCAGTGCCATGAGGCGGTTCGCCTCCTGGACCGCGGTGACAGCGTCGTCGGCGTACCCGTCCGCTCCCGCCGCCTCCGCCCATTCACGTGTGACGGGACCGCCCCCGACCATGACGCGGAAGCGACCCGCCAGTGCCGGGTTCTCCTTGACGAGCGCGATCGCGTCCCGCATGTAGGGCAACGAGGGCATCATCAACCCGGAGATGCCGATGATGTCGGCCTCGAAACCCTCGGCCTCCTCGCACAGCTTGGCCGCGGGAACCGCCACCCCGAGGTCCCGCACCTCGTAGCCGTTCACCTGCAGCAGCACGCTCACGATGCTCTTGCCGATGTCGTGGATGTCGCCGAAGATCGTCCCGATCACGATCCGGCCCCGGATCAGGCTCTCGCCCCCGGCGTCCTCCTGCATCCGCGGAAGGAGCACCTCCTGGATGCCCTTGACGACGCCCGCCGCCATCATCAGCTCGGGGAGGAAGATCTCGAGCCGGCCGAACCGATCGCCGATGTCCGTCAGGCACGGCTCGATGCCCTCCAGGAAGATCGCCAGCGGCGTCTCTCCCGAGTCAGCGAGGCGCGTCGCCTCAGCCACCCCGGTCGAGACATCACCGGCGTTGATCGCCGCACACAAGGCATCCCATCTCGTATCCATCGCCGCCCCCCGGAGAGCTAAGCTCCCCCTCCTCCCCCACCGTCGCCGGCCGCCACCAGGCGCTTGCACAGCTCCACCGTCGCGGCGGCGTCGGGCCCGAAGCCGTCGGCCCCGATCTCCTCGGTCCACCGCTCGGTGACCGCGCCGCCGCCCACCAGGATCTTGTACTTCTCCCTGACGCCGACCTCCTCGAACAGCGAGATCGTCCGGCGCTGCACCGGCAGCGTCGTCGTCATGAGCGCCGACATCATCACGATGTCCGCACCCGCCCCCTCCGCCGTCTCGAGGAACGTGCTCGGCTTCACGTTGCGACCGAGGTTCGTGACCTCGAACCCGTTGGCGGTGAGCAGCGACGAGACGATGTTCTGCCCGATGTCATGGATGTCGCCCTCCACCGTGCCGATCACGACCTTCCCGACCGACGTCGTGGAGCCGCCCGAGGCGAGGATGGCTTCCTCCAGGAGCGCGCCCGAGCGCCTCGCAGCCTCGCCCGAGAGCATCAGCTCCGGCAGGAAGATCCGGAACTCCTGGAAGTCTCGGCCGACCTCGGTCAGGGTCGGCACCAGCACCTCCTGGATCACGCGGAGTGGATCCACCCCCATCTCGAGCGCTTCCTTCGTGAGGGCCTCGGCGACGTCGTCGTTGCCGTCGCGCAGGGCTTCCGCCAACCCGTCCGAGATCTCCTTGGGTATGTCGTCCATCGGCCTCCTCCTGCCTACGAAGCGTTCCGAAGCGCCCGACGCCAACCGCCATCGAGATCGAGCCCGAGGCCCGTGACCTCGCTGCAGACCTGCTGATACTGCTCGAGCCAGCCCTCGTTCGGTTCGACCGTCTCCTCGTCGTACAGCTCCGAGAACGGACGGCCGATGTCCGGCTCGGGCATCGTGTGCTCGTACCGCTGGAGGAACTCCAACGCAAGCCCGTTGGCCTCCTTGCGCGAAAGCCCGAGGGCGGCGTGGGAGACCTGCGCGTTGAACCGTGCCTCGAGCCCCGTGTTCCGGTCGGTCTGGCTCCCCCCGGTGCAGCCGACCCCGCCCTGATGCACGCCCGAGACGGTCGACGCCACCGATCCCGCCGCGACCTCCCACAGCACGTCGGTCGTCCCGGGCCCGTTCCGCGTGTAGATCGCGTTGATCATCACGATCGGCGTGTTCCGGGAGAGCGCCTGTCCTCCCAGGGCGTAGATCCACAGACCTCCCCGGTCCGTGTTGCTGACGTTCATCAGACCCATGTGACCGAAGACGTGGTACGAGGCGCTGTAGCACACCTGGCCGAGCAGATGCTCCGCGATCGTGATGACGGCCGTCCCGGCAGGACCTCCCCCCATCCCTCCGATCAGCGGGGTCAGCAGGTCCATGACGAAGACGCCTGCGCTCAGCATGTGTCCGACACGCGAGAGCTGGTCGTAGTCGGTCTTGATCTCGATCATCTGCGCCACGATGAACGCGTCCGAGGGACGAAGGCCCGTCTCGGGATCCAGGGATGCCATCTTGCCCTGGCACGTGATCGGGGTTGCCACGTCGTTGATGTGCATGCCGGGGCGACCCGCCTTGCGCACCGCTTCCCGCGCCACGCCCGCCGCCTGCCGCGCGGCCAGGATCTCCGTGGGCGTCCTGGGCACGATCCGCTCGCCCATGTACGTCGCCACGGATCCCGACCCGAGGCAGTCGACCAGCGGCTCCCGGGCGCAGCTCAGCAGGATCGACGGGTGGTACCGCTCCGTGCACGGGGTGCCCGTGGGTGCGCTGTGGATGATGCAGCGCTGGTCACCCTCCACCTCGCGGCTGCCCATGACCACGGCATCCTTCCCGGTGCCGAGGACCAGTCGGCCCGGCGCCGCCGCCACGCACTCCTCGATCTCATCCCTGGAGAACATGATCCGTCGCTCGGTCGACTGGTTGTAGACGCCGACCTCCGTCAACAGCCGCAGTCCCGCCTCGTACAGGCGGTCGGCCATGTCGTCGTCAGAGGGGATCGGGGTCTGCGGGTCGAACTCGATCCCGAACTCCTTCACGAGCTTCGGCACGCGTTTGACGACGTCGAGGTCGAAGTCGCTCTCCTTCGCGTAAGGACCGGACTCCGAACGCTTGACGATCTCCACCAGCCAGTCCGTCCTCATCGATGGGACCCCCTTACGATCATCGGGGCGGCGCCGGACCCCGGGGTGCCGGTCCTCATGCCGCCCTCTCGTGCCGCGCCGCTTCCGCGACCATCGCCGTGAGGTTGTTCGCCGGGAGATCCGGAAGGAGGTCACAGCCGGGCCATACCGCGTCCACCCCGGCCGAGATGGCGGCGGCCACCGCCGAACGGACGTCGGCCTCGGAGCTCGACGCGAGGACCCCGACGGGATCGATGTTGCCGAACAGGGGCACGCCCGGTCCCAGGATCTCGCGCGAGCTCGCCAGGTCGGTCGACTGATCCACGCTGATCGCCTCGGCGCCGACGTCGCGCAGCAGGCCCATCGAATCTCCGACCCGCCCGCAGATGCTCAGCACTCGAGGAGCCGGGAGGGCGCCGAGGAGGTCGCGCAGACGCGGCAGCACGAGCTCCTCGAACGGGCCGGGCCCGATGAACCCGGGCGACCCCCCCATCTCGTGCACGGTCAGGAAGTCGGCTCCTGCGTCCCCGTACGCCCTGCCGACGTCCTCGAGCACCCCCACCAGGGCCCTGAGGAGATCCTCGACGGCGCCGGGCTGCCTCCTGGTCTCGGACAGCAACCCGGGGAGGTCGACGATCAGGGTGGCCAGCGTGAACGGGCCCGGCACCCAGGCGCCCACGGCCACCTCATCGCCGACATCCGCCTTCAGGATCCCGATCGCCTCCACCACCGTGGAGACCCGCTCGCATCGAGCGGGATCCGGGGGGGCCTGGACCGACAGCTCGGTCACCGACCCCGCGAGCGGGCGGCTGACCTTCGGGAACTGGAGCCCTCCGGGCGATCCGAAGTCGACGTCGGCCCCGAGCAGCTCCGCCTCCACGCACAGATCCAGCGGGACCACTGCCGAGCCGAACGGAGAGATCCGACACGTCGTGGCCGCCGCGGCCGCCATATCCGACGCGTCCGAATGGACCTGTGAGAGGTCCAGACCCAGGCCGGCGAGCCCCTCCGCGGTGACGTTGATCAGCCCGCTGAAGCAGGGATAGCCCGGGACCGGTCGTCCTTCCAGGACGGCCAGCGCATCGGCCCGCGGCGACCTCGTCACCCGCGCACCCGGTTGTTCATCGACTCGACGAACCTGGCCGCCAACGGATCCGGCCCGGCGTCGGGGATCAGGTGCTCGATGCTCGGGAAGCGGTGGGTCATGTGCGGGAGGTGGAGCGCCATCATGAAGTGATCCTGGAAGTCCTGATCCACGGGCAGCTCGATCCTCCGGATGGACGCGGCGATCTCCGACGCCTCACGCCGCTTGTCCCGGTTCAGCAGCGCGATGCGGGCTCCGTCGCCGGCCGCGTTGCCCACCGAGGACACGCGGTCCAGCGGGCGGTCCGGGATCATCCCGAGGATGAGCGCGTGGGCCGGATCGATGTGGGCGCCGAAGGCCCCCGCCAGGATGATCCGGTCGGGGGCCGTGAGCTCGGCCTCGCGGAGCAGGATCTGCGTGGCGGAGTACAGCGCCGCCTTCGCCAGCTGGATCTGACGAACGTCCTGGACCGTGATCGGGATGTCCCTGCCGATCGACGTCTCCTCCGCGAGAGCCAGGACGTACTCCCAGCCGAGCTCCCCCCGACGCACCCTGGATGACTCCCGCTCCTCCACGAAGCGTCCGCGCGCATCGATCAGCCCGACACGGAACATCTCGGCGACCGCGTCGATGATCGCCGAACCACAGATCCCCCTGATCGGCTCACGATCCGCACCAGGCTCCCGATCGTCGGCTATCACCGACAGCGTCGGCTCGAGCGTCTCGGGATCGATCCGCACCCGTTCGATGGCGCCCGGTGCCGCCCGCATGCCGTACTCGACGTGAGCGCCCTCGAACGCGGGGCCCGTGGGGGTCGACGTGCACAGGAGCCGTTCCCGATTCCCGAGGACGATCTCGGCGTTCGTGCCGACATCGATGATGAGCAGTTCCTCGTCCTGCAGGTGGGGCGCCTCCGCGAGCAGCACCGCCATGTTGTCCGCGCCGACGAAGCTGGCCTCGATAGGCAGCAGGTGGACGTACGCGGACGGGTTGATGTCCAGACGGAGGTCCCTCGCCTTGACGTCGAGCGACCGATGCAGCGTCGGGACGTAGGGTGCCAGGCCGAGGTGCGCAGTGGGCAGGTTCAGGAACAGGTGGTGCATCGTCGTGTTCCCGACGACGACCATCTCCAGGATGTCGTTCGGAGCCAGGCGGTGGGCGCGCCTGGCCTGCCTCAGCAACCTGTTGAGCGCCGTGATCACGGCATGGTTCAGCTTCTCCAGACCGTCCTCGTGCTCCATCTGGTAGGTCATCCGCGACATGATGTCGTCGCCCCAGGCGGTCTGCGGGTTCATCATCGACTCGGTCGCGACGACCTCGCCCGATCCGAGGTCGCACAGGTACAGGGCGATCGCCGTGGTGCCGAGATCCACCGCGACCCCGTACGCCGCCTCGTGATACCCGGGCTGGACGTCGATCATCTCGATGCCGTCGCGCACCGCGACGGTGGCCTTCCACTCCCCCCGTCGGAGGGAGTCCGCCAGGCGCTGCAGGACCGGATGGTCGATGCGCAGCTCCTCCGGGGAGGGGGCGACCCAGTCGGGGCCCGAATGAACCAGGGTCATGGCCGTCACCAGGCCATGGGTCAGACGCTCCAGGTCGCCGAGCGGCTCCTCGAGCGTGGGGGGCACGAGCTCCACGTAGTACCTGCGCACGGAGGGCCGGACCTCGATCGGGCGATCGGTCGCCGCCTTGCGCACGATCTGCCTGTTGCCACGGCTCGACTCAGGCACGAAGACCACGACGTCGCCGCATACCTGCGCCTGGCACGAGAGCCTCAGCCGGGCGGGGTCCAGGTTCATGCTGGCCCATGCCTTGGCGCGGGGATCGATGTACGCGCGCTCATCGGGACCCATGGCGGAGACGTGATCGAGCGCGGAGTGGACGCCGAAGCCATCCCCCTCCTCGATCAGGACGCGGCACTTCCCACAGGTCGCGTTCTCCGCGCAGATGCTCTCGATCTCCACGCCCATGCCACGAGCCGCCGCCCGCAGCGGCGTGCCCGCCGGGACCCGCCCCCGTGTTCCGGAGGGCTGGAAGACGACCGTGAAACCCTCGGGAGTGGTCGGGGGCATCAGCCCTTCCTCGATGACACGTCGCGGCTCACGCCACCTCCGCCGACTCGCGGTACGACCGGATCCATCCCAGCGCGTTCTCGTCCCGCGCCATCAGCAGGTCGGCGGCGGCCACGGTCTTGCCGATCTCCCGATGAAGCGGGTTCGTGATCGCGGCGTTGAGCCCGCGGGCGATCATCATGGCCAGGAAGGCAACGTTGATATCCAGCCGCCCGGGCAGCCCGAACGAGACGTTGCTGGCGCCCGAGATCGTGTTGACGCCCAGCTCACGAGCCACCCGCTCGGTCGTCTCCATCGTGCACGAAGCCGACCTGTAGTTCGCGCCCACGGTGAGCGTCAGGCCATCGATCACGACGTCCTCGCGAGCCAGGCCCGCCTCCTCCGCACGGGCCACGATCGTCTCCGCCGCCTCGAACCGTCCCTCCGCGCTCTCCGGGATCCCGCCCTCGCCATGGGCAGGCCGATCACCGCCGCGCTGGCCCCGCGGCGAGCGGCAGGACATGGCTGAGTCGGTCCTCCTCGCCGGACGTCGAGTTCAGCAGCGGCTTGCCGGAGGGCCCGCAGACATCGATGTACGCGGCCAGCCCCGCGGCCACGGCGGCGGGGTTCGGTGAGTCGATGCTGAGCGGCACGTCGACCACCTCAAGCACGGCCCTCACGGCGAGCGGCATGATCTCGACCTCGTCGCCGAACGCCGTGCCCACGTTGACGTCCAGGACGTGCACCCGCCTCCACCTGAGCCAGGGCGTCCCGCTGGACGATGCTCATGTCGTGCGCCTCCACCGTGGAGGCCAGACGTGGGCGCGGTTGGTTGGGTTGATCCGCTCCCCCACGATCACGAAGGGCCGATCGGGGCCGATGACGACCTCGTTGTCGCGTGCCCTCAAGACGGTGCGAGGAGTGTTCACAGCCTCCGCCTTCCCGGTGCCGCTCTCGACCGATACGAGATGCGCTATTGATACAACCCCGAGCCGGTCTAGGTCAAGTGATTGACCTAGACGGCGGCAACAGCTAGCGTCCCCGCTCGACCCCCTCGAGGGGTCGGCTCGCCCGGCAGGTAATCCGGCAAGGAAAACGGGATGGGATCGGCACCCTCCTCCCAGCGCCCCCCGACGGGGGTCGGACCAGAAGCGCGCCCTGCGCCTGGTCACCGTCGTGAGCGCAAGGCGAAGGAGGCCGCGTTCGACTGCCGGATGTGTGGTCAGTGCATCCTGCACTCGACGGGCCTGACCTGCCCGATGCGATGCCCGAAGGAGCTCCGGAACGGGCCGTGCGGCGGGGTCCGGCGCGACGGGAGCTGCGAGGTGTACCCCGACCGCCCGTGCGTCTGGGCGCTGGCCTGGCGCAGGTCGCAACGGCTGCCCCTGTGGCGTTCGGACATCCATCACGTTCAACCCCGTCGACCGCCGGTTGGAGGAACGTCCTCCTGGGCAAGCTTCGTGACCGGACGGGACCGGATCGTGCCCGATGGGTGGACGCGATGAGCGGAAGCGGGACGGGCGAGCCGGAGCGGCGCGCCGCCCTCGGAGCGATCGCGTCGTCCGGCCGCTTCGCGGTGACCGCGGAGATGCCGACCGTCGACACGGCAGATCCGGCAGCCATCGCCTCGCTGGTCGCGCCCCTGTTGGGACACGTCGACGCCATCAGCTGCACGGACAACAGCGGAGCCCATGCCCACGTGTCGTCGGTGGCCGTCGCGAAGGTGCTCCTCGACCATGGGTTCGAGCCGATCGCTCAGTTCGCCTGTCGCGACCGCAACCGTCTCGCCCTCCAGTCGGATCTCCTCGGCGCCTCCGCCCTCGGGATCCGGAACATCTGCATCATGACCGGCGACGACGTCACGGCCGGCGACCACCCCGATGCCAAGCGGGTGTTCGACCTCGATTCGACGCAGCTGATACGGATCGCATCGGAGCTGCGAGACGGGGAACGGTACCTGAGCGGACGAGCCCTGTCCGGCTCGCCCTCCTACACGATCGGCGCGGTCGAGAATCCGTTCGCCCCTCCGATGGAGTTCCGCCCCGCTCGTCTGGCGAAGAAGATCGAGGCCGGCGCCGAGTTCGTGTTCACGCAGATCGCGTTCGATCTGGACGTGCTCGGCAGGTTCATGGCGCAGGTCGTGGACAGGACTGCACGAGCGCGCCGCCATCCTGGTGTCGGTGTTCGTCCTGGGATCGGCGCGCGCGGCGCGGTTCATCCGAGCAGGTCCCGGGGAACAGCGTTCCTGACGAAGTCGTGCGCAGGCTGGAAGGGGTTCCCGGAGACCGTCAGAAGGACGAGGGTGTTCGCGTCGCGTGCGACGTGATACGGGCCGTCCGCGAGATGCGCGGGGTACGGGGCGTGCATCTGATGGGCATGGGTGGCGCCGATGTCCTGGTGAGGACCGCGAGCGAGTCCGGGCTCCTGGGCGAGAGGCGTCCCCAGGCGGAGGGGGTCTCGTAGGACATCCCGGTCTCGCCCGGCATCAGGTCCGGGCAGAGGTCAGCGGCTCTCCCTCGAGTACGGGATACCCAAGGCGGCCGGTGGATGCATCTTGGGACGGAGCTTGGGGCTCGCCGTGATGACGATGAGGGCGAACAGGGTCAGGACGAACGGGATCCCCGCGAGCAGATCGCTCGGGATCTCGATCCCCTGTATCTGAAGGGTGAAGGACAGGGAGATCAGCGCCCCGAACACGTAGGCCGCGACGAGGGCGCGACCGGGGCGCCACCCCGAGAAGCTCACCAGCGCGAAGGCGATCCAGCCCGCCCCCGCGGTGATCCCCTCCTGCCAGATCCCCGTGATGGCGATCGAGAGATAGCCTCCACCGATACCCGCGAGGAACCCTCCGACGAGCGTGTGGACGTACCTGACTGCACCGACCCTGATCCCCGACGCGTCAGCCGTGGCCGGATCCTCCCCGACAGCTCGGGCCGCCAGACCCAGCCTCGTGTGGAAGAGGTAGTAGCTCGCCACGGCGACGAGGAGCCAGGACAGGTAGACGACGGCATCGTGGCCCAGGAGCACGGGACCCACGATCGGGAGATCGCTGACGCTGCCACCGAAGAGCGGCCCGAACCTCTCCACCGCCTCCCTCTCCGTGAGCAGCGGGGTGGGCAGCTGCCCCAGATAACCGGAGAGCCCCGTCCCGATGATCACGAGCGCGAGCCCGGACACGATCTGGTTCACGCGCAACGTGATCGCGGCGAAGGCCTGGAACACCGCCATCCCCATGCCCGCCAGTCCCGCCAAGCCCAGCCCGATCCAGGGGTCTCCCGTCGCGAACGTCCCGGCGATCCCGACCACGGCGCCCAGGAGCATCATGCCTTCGACCCCGAGGTTCATCACCCCGACGCGTTCGGCGAGGATCTCTCCGAGCGCGGCCAGGATCAACGGCGTGCCCACGGAGACGGCAGCCACCACCGACAGGACCACGACCGATCGATTCATGCCGCCCTCTCGGTGGCCGTGGGCGTGTCGCGTTCGATCTGCGGACGCTCCAGGGACAGGCGGTACCGGCGGAAGAACTCCGCTCCCGCCACGAAGAGCAGCGCGAGGCCCTGCAGCAGGATCACGAGCTGTCCGGGCACGCCCAGGATCTGCAGCGAGGTGCCGGCGTTGGTGAACCCGGCCAGCAGGATCGCGACCACGACGATGGCCAACGGGTTCAGCCCCGCGACCGCGGCCACGACGATCCCCACGTATCCGACACCGGCCGAGAGGCTCCCCGGGCTCAGCGCGAACGTGGTGCCCAGGATCTCGACGGCACCGCCGAGCCCGGCGAACGCCCCCGAGATGACCAGCACGCCGAGCGTCCGCCGGGTCACGTTGATCCCCGCGTAGCGCGCCGCGACCGGGGAGTCGCCGATCACCCGCAGGTCGAACCCCCACCTGCTGGACCGCAGGAGGAACCAGCATGCGACGGCGCAGGCGACCGCGATCAGGAAGCCCATGTGCAGTCTCAACCAGAGCTGCGGAAGCTCCGTCGACCCGGGGATGGCTCTGCCGCTCGGGAACGTGGCGTCGACCGTCTCGCGCCAGAAGCTCAGGCTGCCGAAGATCAGGTAGTTCATGAGGTACAGCGCGACGAAGTTGAGCATCAGCGTCGAGATCACCTCGTCGGTGCCGAGGTAGCTCCTGGGGAAAGCGGCGATGGATGCCCAGAGCGCTCCACCGACGACGCCTCCCACGAGTGCCAGCACGATCACGACGGAACCGGGCAAGCTGGGTCCGAGCGACAACGCCACGAACGAGGCTGCGATCGCGCCGACGATGAACTGCCCGTCACCCCCGATGTTCCATATCCGCGCCCGGAAGGCAACCGCCGCGGCGAGGGCCGTGAAGATGATCGGCGTCGAGGAGATCAGCGTTCGGGCCCAGGCGAACGACCCGCCGAAGCTGGACACCAGGATGTCTCGGTACGCCGCGACCGGAGGGAAGCCGGTGACCTGCAACAGGAGACCCCCGACGAGAGCGACTCCCGCCAGCGCGATCAGCGTCACCATCAGGTTCACCCAGATCGACGGCCTACCGCGGGGCCGTACCACCAACCGACGGCCCCCGACCCTCACGGCGCCAGCTCCCCTTCCCCGTCATCATCGAGATGCCCCGCCATGAGGAGACCGATCCTCTCTCGGTCGAAGTCCCCGTTCGGGATCGCCGCCACGAACCGCCCCTCGTAGATGACGTGGATCCGGTCGGACAGCAGCATGAGCTCATCGAGGTCCTCGCTGATCAGCAGGATCGCAGTTCCCTCCGCGCGCTGCTGCGTGAGCGTCCGTCGGACGCCGTCGGTCGCGCCGATGTCCAATCCACGGGTAGGCGAGGCCGCGAGCAGGACCTTCGGACGGGCTGAGATCTCTCGCGCGAGGATGGCTCGCTGGAGGTTCCCTCCCGACAGGAACCGCACGGGGAGCCCGGGAAGCGACCCGCGGATGTCGAACCGCTCGCGGAGCTCGCGCGCCCATCGGCGAAGCTCCTTCGAGGAGAGCAGCGGGCCGCGGCTGATGGGTGGATCGCGATACGCCTTCAGGGCGAGGTTGTCCTCGAGCGGCAGCCCTCCCGCGACGCCCTGACCCAGCCGATCCTCCGGGACGAAACCGAGTCCGGCGCGTATGCGGTCGATGACCGGGGCGCGTGTCACGTCCCTCCCGTTGAGCGTCACGGTCCCCGACGTCACGGCACGCAGACCCGCGATCGCCTCGATCATCTCCCGCTGGCCGTTCCCCGCCACGCCGGCGATGCCCTCGATGCGTCCCGGAGCCACCTCCAGATCGAGTCCTCGGACGACCTCGTTCCCCCTATCGCCCGCCACTCGGAGCTCCGACACCTGAAGCAAGGGGCCACTCGCCGGGCGGCGCGAACCCTCCAGGGCGGGGAGATCGATGTCCTTGCCCATCATCAGACGCGCGAGGGTGGTCGCGTCCGCCTCATCGACGTCGAGCTGGCCCACGCGGCGGCCGTGACGGAGCACCGTGATGCGATCGGAGACGCCGAGCACCTCCCGCAGCTTGTGCGAGACGAACACAACCGTGCGACCCTCGTCCCTGAGCTTCCGGACGGTCGCGAACAGCGCTTCGCTCTCCTGCGGGGTCAGGACCGCGGTGGGCTCGTCCAGGATCAGGATCCGGACCCCGCGGTAGAGGAGCTTGAGGATCTCGACCCGCTGCTGCTCTCCGACCGAGAGCTGGTATATCCGAGCCGTGGGGTCAACGGCCAAGCCGTAGCTCTCGCACAGCTCCTGAGCGGCACGCTCGATCTGCTGCGACGAGACGCGGAAGCGGGCGTCCGGATGACCCAGGACGAGGTTCTCCGCGACGGTGAACCTGCTCACGAGCCTGAACTGCTGATAGACCATGCCGACGCCCGCGGCGAGCGCGTCTCTCGGCGACCTGAACGACCTCCTCTGTCCATCGACGATCACGTCGCCGCCGTCCGGCCGATACAGCCCGGCCAGGACCGAGCAGAGGGTCGACTTGCCGGCGCCGTTCTCGCCGAGCAGCGAGTGAACCTCCCCGGCGGCGAGGTCCAGATCCACTGCTTCGTTGGCGAGCGCGCCGTAGAAGCCCTTGGTGATCCCGCGCAGCTCCGCAGCCAGCGCGAGATCGGCTACGGACAAGTCGCCGCTCCTCCGTTCCTCATGGCCGGGATGGGCGACGAGCCCCGCCTTCAACCGCTCGGAACGGTGCCCTGGATGCCGGCTGCGTACCAGTCGCAGCAGTTGGGACGCTCTTCCGGAGGGATCGTCTCCCCTTCGCTGACGACGACGGTGCCCTGGTTGTCCGAGATGGGGCCGGCGAGGACGTCCAGGGCGCCCGAGGCGATCGCCTGCTTCTGCTCCTCGGTGAGGTCCTGGACCTCCTGCGGCACGCCGGAGCCGAACGGGGACAGCCCGACCATCTCGTCAGCGACGCCACCGTAGAACACCTCGGGCTGCCACGTGCCGTCGACGACGGCGACGGCCTGACCGGCCAGGTGCGGACCCCAATCGAACGTGAACGAGCTGAGCCATGTGTTCGGCGAACGGGCCGACTGGTCCCATCCGTAGCCGATCATCCCGACCCCGTTGCGCTCGGCGACGCTGGCGACCGCCGGCGTATTGGTCTCCATGACGAGGATGTCCGCTCCTGCGTCGACGAGCGACTGAGCGGCCTCGCGCTCCTTCGCGGGGTCGTACCAGCTGTTCGTGTACACGGGGATGACCTGCACGTCGGGGTTGACGCTCTGGGCGCCGAGGATGAAAGCGTTGATGCCCCGGACCACCTCTGGGATCGGGAAGCCGGCCACGTACCCGACGATGTTCGCTTCGGTGACCGATCCCGCCACGATCCCGTCGAGGTAGCGTCCGTCCTCCGTCGCCCCGGAGAACTGACCCACGTTGTCCGCCGTCTTCCAACCGCCCCACCCCAGGAACTTGGTGTCCGGGAAGTCGGGCGCGATCTTGAGCATGTCGGGTTGGGCGAATTGAGTGCCAACGATGAGGTCGTACCCCTGGGAGGCCAAGTCCGACATCGCCGCCTGCAACTGGTCCCCAGGCGAGACGTTCTCGATGTTGGTGATGGTCGCCCCAGGTAGCTGCTCGCCCACTGAGTCGGCGGCCGCCTTGAACGAGGTGTTCCATCCCCCGTCATCGATGGGACCGTCGTACAGGAACGCGATCTGGTAACCGGCTCCCTGTTCGGGCGCGGTATCCGATGACGAGGTTGAGCCGTCCGTCGTTGAACCGTCCGTCCCCTCATCCCCACCGTTGCCGCACGCGCTGGCGACCAGTGCCAACGAACAGACAGCCGCGACCGCCCAGCGTCCGAGCCTTGAGTCTCCCCGCATCTGGCGCCTACCTCCTCCGGATCGATGCACCCGGACCCCCCCGAGCGTAGAGATGCCGGGATTCTGTAGTCGGGGAAAACAACCTGTCAAGGCAGCCGCTGACCACGGAGGTCATCGACGACCATAGGATGTGTCCCATGAGACGCGCATCGGTGGACAACAGTGTGTCAATCGCACGTCCCCGCACGCCGAGGGCCGACCTCCCGCGCACCACCCGGAGCGGAGCGCGACCCTAGGATGGAGATGCGCAGGACCCCGTTCCAGGCGAGGACCGCCGCGCTCGCGCGACATCACCTCTGGTTCAACTGGGACGGCAGCCTGGTCGTCGACGTCTACCACGATGTTCCAGAAGAGCTACGGGCGATCCGGGAACGGGTGGCGATGTGCGAGATGTCGCCGCTGTCGAAGTTCGACGTGCGGGGGCCCGACGCCGCGAGACTGATCGACCGGGTCACCACTCGTGACGTGACGACGCACCATGTTCACCAGGTTCGCTACTCGCCGGCGTGCGATGAAGACGGCAAGGTGGTGAGCGAGCTCCTCATCTTCCGCATGGCCGACGATCTGTTCCGCCTGTCGGCCGATCCGGTGGGTGGATGGCTACGCAAGCACGCCGAGGGGCTCGACGTGGAGATCGACGACGTCACGGACGATCTCGGGATCCTCGCCGTCCAGGGGCCGCGGTCCGTGGAGCTCATGGAGATCCTCACGGGCGAGCGCTGGTCGGAGCTCCCGTTCTCGAGGATCCGGGAGACCGGGGTCGCGGGCTCCCAGCTGATCGTCGCTCGGCAGGGCTTCACGGGCGAGCTCGGGTTCGAGCTCTGGGTGTCCCGTGAAGTGGACCAGACGTGTGGGACGCGGTGGTCGAGGCGGGCGAACGCCTGGGCGTCTCCCCGCGGAGAGCACGCCATCGAGATCGCGCGGATCGAGGCCGGCATGCTGATCCCCGGGCGCGGACTACGCGCGAGCGGGACCCGATCGTCTGGGCACCCAGACCGAGACCGAGACCGCCCATGAGGCCAGCCCGTTCGAGCTGGGCATGGGACGCTTCGTCGACCTCGCGAAGGCGGATTTCGTGGGGAGGGATGCCCTCCTGCGGGAAGCCGAGGACGGAGCCGCGAGGACCCGGCTCACCGGCCTGGTCGTGGATCGCGCAGCGTTGGCGCGCCTGGCCGATGCGCACGACGTGCCGACGATGGTGCCGGCGCGGGTCAGCTACTACCCGATGAAGGTCCTGGCCGGTGACCGAGGGGCGGGGCGGGCCACCAGCATCACATGGTCGCCGACGCTGCACGCGATCATCGCCTTCGGACACCTGGACCAACAGGCGGCGAGCCCCGGAACGAAGGTCGAGGTCTCATGGCGCCACGAGGGGACGGAGCATCCGGTCCCGGCTACGACCGTCCCTCTCCCGTTCCTCGACCTCCGACGCTCGTAGCCGGCGGACGCCCACCCCCGCCCCACACCGGCTCACCGGGATCGCCCGTCGGGCGGCGCGCTCGGCAGCCTGCGTCCCCGCACCCACGCTCCGACGACCATCGACGGGTGCGGCCGGAAGATCAGGCGGCCCATCAGGTGCTCCGCTTCGCCCACGTCTCCGATCTCATGGCCGATGACCGGCGACGTCAGGCCGGGGTCCACCAGGATCAGGTCGGCCTCCTTGCCCGCCTCGATCGAGCCGATCCGGTCCTCGAGCCCGAGGCACTCCGCCCCCGAGAGCGTGGCCATGCGGAGCCAGTCGAGCGGCTGGAGTCGTCCCGACAGGTCCCGCTCGGCATCGCCCAGGAGGCACTTCCTCGCGTTCTGCGAGATGGCCCCCAGCTGCATCGCGACGAACAGGGACAGGCCCATGCTGCCGCCGACGTCGCTCCCCAGACCGACCTTGAGCCCGAGGTGCCGGTACAGGGCCAGGCGCATCATGCCGCCGCCCATCCACACGTTGGACGGGCAGTGGGCGACGCTCGTCCCCGACTCCCTGATCCGGTCGATCTCGCGGTCGTCGATGTGCACGGCGTGGGCCAGGATCGACCTCGGGCCGAGGCCCCCGGCCCGGTCGTAGACGTCGAGGAAGTCCTTCGCCTCTGGGAAGGCCTCTCGGACCTGGCCGGGCTCGCCGGGATCCTCCGCGATGTGGGTCTGCCAGTAGGCCCCCATCTCGGTCGCGAGCCGGGCGGACTCCGCCATCATGTCGCGCGAGCAGTGCAGGGCCCACCTGGGAGTGAACGCGTCGGAGAGCCGGCCGTCGTCGTGTCCGTTCCACCGCTCGCACGTCTCGGCGGCCTCCCGCAACCTCACGGCCGTGACCTCGCCGTCGGGGATCGCATCCTCGTACCTGCCGCGGTCCATCAGGGGCTGGCCCATCACGATCCGGATCCCGTGCTCCTCCGCGGCCGCGAAGGCTGCCTCGGTCGCGCCCCGGTCGACGCTGGAGTACAGACACGCCGTGGTCGTCCCCGCCGCGGCGAACTCCCTGAAGTACAGGGGTGAAAGACGTCGGCTCGCCTCCTCGTCGAAGCCCCGCTCGACGGGGTGCATCAGGTCCGTGAGCCAGCTGAACAGCCCGCTGGCGAAGCCCAGGCCCGAGATCGGGAGCTGCGGGAGGTGCGCGTGCAGGTCGATGAGCCCCGGGAGCAGGACCAGGGGGCGCACGTCCACGGCTCCGGCCGATGGCTCAGGCGAAGCGGCCGCGGGCCCCACGTACGCGAGCCGTCCGTCGCGATCGACCTGGACCACGCCGTCGGCCTCGTCCAGGACCCGTCCGTCCGGGAGCGGGCTCAGGAGCCTCGCCCTCAAGGCGAACGGCGGATCCTCGGGGATCGCCGGGGCTCGTGATTCGATGCTCAATGCGATACGGCCGCCGCCGCGATCTCGGACACCAGCGCGCGATCCCAGAAGCGCGACAGCGCGAACGGACGGATCAGGTCCGGCACCCGGCCCGAATGGATCAGCTCGGCCATCGTGGTCCCGCAGACCGGCGTGGCCTTGAACCCGTACGTGCCCCAGCCGCCGTCGAGGTAGAAGCCCTCGACCTCGGTCTCCCCCATGATCGGACTGTAATCGGGAGTGACGTCGCACAGGCCTCCCCAGGCGCGCATCATCTTCACGCGCCCGAGCATCGGGAGCAGCTCCAGCGCGTGCTTCGCCGTGACCTCGAGGAAGTCGAGCGTCGAGCCCTGGCTGTACGACGAGTAGGGCTCGATCTCCGAGCCCACCAGCACCTCCCCCCGATCGGTCTGCGAGACGTAGACGTGCAGGCTGGCCGACACCAGGATCACGTCGAGGAAGGGCTTGAGCGGCTCGGTCACGAACGCCTGCAGCGGGTGCGTCACGATCGGCACGCGCACGCCGGCCATCTCGGACACGTCGGACGTCCATCCGGCCACGGCCGAGAGCACCACGCGTGTGGAGATGTCGCCGGCGGTGGTCCGGACCCCGGTGACCCGTCCACCCTGCACGTCGATCCCCGTCACCTCCACGCCCTGATGGATGTGCACGCCCATGCGATCGGCCTGGCGCGCGTACCCCCAGACGACGGCGTCATGGCGCATCACGCCTCCGGGCGGGTGGTACAGCGCGGCCATGATCGGGAACTCCGGGGCGTCGGACAGTATCCAGCGGCGGGCAAAGCCCTGCCATCTCCCCCGGTACATCACCCGGCTGTCCACGCCGAGCAGCCGGTTCACCTCGGCGCGTTCGTTGGCGACGTTCACCGCGCGCTCGGTGTGCGCCAGCGTGAGATGGCCGTGCTGCGAGAACAGCAGGTTGTAGTCGAGCTCCCGGCCCAGCTGCTCGTACAGGCGCAGCGCCTCCTTGTAGAAGGCGACACCCTGCGGGGTCCGGTAGTTCGCGCGGACGATCGTCGTGTTGCGGCCGCTGCCGCCGGCCCCGACGTATGCCCGTTCCAGCACCGCCACGTCGCGATCCCAAGCTTCGCGAGCTCGTAGGCCACGGCCAGGCCGTGCGCCCCCCCGCCCACGATCACCACGTCGTAGGTCCGCTTCGGCTCGTGCCGGCGCCACATCCGCCACGGTCGGAAGTAGCGGATCGGGTGCATCAGCCCCACCCCTGCGCGCGGAGGGCGTCCCACCCGACCGGCGCACCGCCCAGACGCTCGACGACGGCGACCACCTCGTCCCACAGGTACCGGGCGAACTCCATCGACGGGTACATCTCGAGGACGCCCCCGACGTCCCCGCGGCGGAGCAGGATGGCCTGGACGTCCGCGACCGGCGCGGCCGTCGCGCCGCCGGGCTCGAGCGGTCGCGGGGTCCCAGCCGGTCAGCCTGGCGAGGGCCTCATCGAGCATGGGGCCCGACAGCGCGAAGCCCGCGTACAGATGCGTGGCGTCGGTGACGAGCGTCGAGCCCCCGAGGGCCGCTCGCATCGCCGCGACGTCGTCCACGACCGGACCGGGGGGAGCGAGGAGCACCGCCCAGTCCTCCGCGATCCGGGCGACCACCCGGGCGCCGGACGTCGCGGCGGCGCGGCCGACGTCCCCGCGGACGTCGATCTTCGCGCGGACCGTCACGTCGGCGACGCCCACGGACCCCTCCACGACGGCGCGCTCCCGCTCCGGGTCCCCGTACGACCTGACGATCTCGGCGTCCGCCTCGACGGCGACCTCCGCCCCGCGCCGGCGATGCACGGCGGCGAGCGGGGACCGGAGCGGCGGCAGGACGACGGCGGTGGGCGTCACGAGCGCACCTTGGTTCCCTCGGGGTCGTAGAAGGGTCGCGTCGCGACCCGCGCCGTCGCGCCGGCCGACCCGAACCGGATCTGGAACTCCGTCCCGTCGCTCGCCCATCCCGCCGGGACCCAGGCCAGCCCGACGGTCCGGCCGACGGTCGCGCTCCGCCGTGCGGACGTGACGCGTCCCACCCAGGTCCCGTCGTGCACGACCGATGCGCCCTCGGGCGGCACCCAGGAGGGATCGCACGTGAACCCGACGAGCCGGTCCCCCGGAACGGCGGCCTCGAGCTCGACCAGCGAGCGCTTGCCCAGGAAGTCGGGCTTGTCGGCCTTCACCATCCACCCGAGCCCGGCCCCGAACGGATCGGACTCCGCGTCGGTGTCCTGGCCCACGAGGATGTGCTGCTTCTCCAGGCGCAGGATCCGCTGCGCCTCCAGGCCGAACGGCACGATGCCGAGATCCGCGCCGGCCTCCATCGCGGCGTTCCACACGTGCTCCCCGTACAGGCTCGGAACGTGGATCTCGTACCCGAGCTCCCCCACGAACCCGATCCGCAGGACGAGCGCGGGAACGCCGGCCACGTCCATGCGACGGCACGCCAGGTACGGGAAGCCCTCCGCATCGACGGCGCCCGCGGTCACGCGCTCCAGGGCGCTCCTCGACCGCGGTCCCGCCAGGTTGAGGGCGGCGAACGCCGCCGTGACGTTCAGCACCTGCACGTCGAGCCGCCAGTCGGCCAGCCACCAGGTGATCCATCGCTCGAGCGCCGCGGTGTTCCCCGTGGTGACGGTGGCGTAGAACTCGTCCTCCTCCACGCGGCACACCGCGCCGTCGTCGATGATCACGCCCTCGTCGTTCACCATCACGCCGTAGCGGACCCTCCCGACGGGGAGATCGGCGAACCTGTTCGGGTACAGGCGCTCCAGTAGCTCGACGGCCTGCGGCCCTCTGATCCGGAACTTGCCCAGGGTGCTCACGTCGATGACGCCGACGCTCGTCCGAACGGCCGCGACCTCTTCCTCGGGCGTCGAGTACCTGTGGGGACGACGCCAGTTCCCCGCCCACATGAAGGTCGCGCCGGCGCCGGCGTGCACGTCGTGGATCGTGGTCGCCCGCCAGGGCGTGCGCCGCGCGCCCGCGAGCGTCCCGAGCTCGACCGGCGTCCACGGCGGGCGCGAGGTGGTCGGACCCACCCGCTCGAACGAGGAGCCCAGCGCCCGCGCGCACAGCCGCTGGGAGGCGAGCATGCACGCCTTCCCCTGGCAGGGGCCCATCGAGACCGTGGTGTAGCGCTTGAGGAGCTCCATGGAGTCGAACCCCTCCGCCACGGCCTTCTCGAGCTCCTTCACCGTCACGTCCATGCACGTGCACGCGAACTGCTTGCCGCCCAGCGTCGACGATTCGGGCGGGAGGAGGCGCGGGGGCCGTCCACCTGGGCTTCGAGGGCTATCTCGCGCATCCGCGGGTCGTCGACGCGCACCCCAGCGCGCGGCGGCCGCCTCGAGGCCGGCGAGGCGGCCCTGGGCGATCGCCTCCACCGACCCTGCCCCGGCGATCGCGCCGGCGACGTGGACGTCGGCGGGCACATCCTCGGGCAGGTAGGCCTGCGCCGCGGCGTCGAACTCGAGGGTCGCGCCCGTCATCGCGAGCAGGTTCGTGGACGGCGACAGGGACCGCGGCCATCACCAGCAGGTCGCACGGGATCTTCCTGCCACCCGTCGCGCCCGGCGGCTCCGGATGGTCACGGCGCGGACCGTTCGCCGGCCGTGGGCGGCCAGCACGGTCTGGCCCGAGATGCGCCCGACCCGCCGACCGCGGGCATGTCGGCGGCCGGAGATTCAAGAGGGTGACCGCCGCCCGACCAGCCCGCAGGAGCTCGGCGGCCTGGTACCCGGCGTCTCGCCGTCAGCATCGACGGCGTTGCGGCCGGGCAGGACCCCGAACCGTCCGACCAGCGCGTCGATAGCGGAGGAGAGCATGACGCCGGGCAGGTCGCTACCCGGGAAGACCGCGGGCTGCTCCAGCGCGCCGGTCGCGAGCACGAGCTGCCTCGGCCGGATGCGGAGCAGCCCGGCCGCGTTCGCCGCGGCGACGAGCGGGCCGTCGAACACGCCGAACGCCGGCGTGCGTGAGGATGGTCGCGCCCGCCTCCCCGGCCTCGGCCGCCAGGTCGTCATGGCCGGCCCTGCGCGATGCCTCGATGACGAGCGTCGAGCCCCCGCCGCGGCCGCCTCGCGGCCGGCGGCCAGGCCGGCCGGTCCCCCTCCGATCACCAGGACGTCGACGTGGCGGCTCGATCACCTCCCGCGGGGTGCGATCCTCCTCGGCGGGCACTCCTGCCGAGACCCGCTCGAGCTGGATCAGGGGCTCCACGGAATCTCCACGCCCACCGCGGCCGTTGGAACACCTTGTAGTAGAAGCCCGGGGGCATCATGAACGAGAGGTGGTCCAGCCATCCGTGGACGTCGCGGTCCACCGACGGGCCAGGCGTTCTGGCGCTCGACGCGCATCCCCTCGCGGACGGGCTCGAGGCACGCGCGCACGTTGGGAGCGCCGTCGATCTGCATCAGGCAGTGCCGCGCACGAGCCCGTCAAGGTAGACAGGCCCCGGGGACGGTGCAATGGAACGAGCGAGACATGATCGTGACGCCGGCGGCCGGTGATGCCGAGCCGACCGTGTCGCCCTCCAACGCCTTCACCCGGCGGCCTCGAAGTCGAACGCGACGGCCGGTCGCGACGGATCTCCTCGTCGGGGGACGGGGCAGCCGGGGCTCACGCCGGGGCCGCCTCGCGATCGGCGGGCCAGGACGTCCGGCGCACCTCGTTGGTCACGGTGTGGCGCTGCGCGAGGAACCACTTCCCGCAGCCGTCCCTATGCAGCCACCACTCCTCCTGCCAGCCCTTCACGTTGCGGCGGAAGAACAGGTACTGGCCAGCCCGCGGTCGCTCGCGTCGGGACCGGCGCGGCGCGTGGTCTCGCCGCCGTAGCTGAACTCCAGAGCCTCCTGCGGGCCCGCAGCTCGGGTAGCCGATCAGGAAGGTCATGGAGCAGCCATATCACCCGACGCTGGGAGGGCCCCGGCCAGCCGCTCGGCCACCCGGTCGGCGATCGCGTCCAGCGAGAACGCGGAGTCCGACCCCGCGAACGGTATCCCCGTGATCATCGAGGACTCCAGGGTCAGTGCCCGCATGTCCTCGGCCTCGAGGTCGTGGACGTCGTTCTTGCCGCACGCCCGAGCCAGCATCTGCATCTCCATGGTCATCGACTGGAGGAAGTTGAAGACGCGGTCCGCGGCTCCGTCGACCTCCAGGCGCGCCATCAGCTCCGGGTCCTGGGTGGTGATCCCGACGGGGCAGCGGCCCGTGTGACAGTGATGGCAGAACCCAGGCGCGACGCCGAGCTTCGCGTAGTCCTCCTCGTAGATCGGAGCGTTGCAGTTCAGCGCGATGAGCGCGGCGGTGCCGATCGAGACGGCGTCCGCCCCGAGCGCGAGGGCCTTCGCCGCGTCGACGCCGTTGCGGATCCCGCCCGAGATCACGATCTGGACCTCCCCGACGGCGTTCGACCCCTCCAGGGCGCGCATCGCCTCGCAGAGCGCCGCGAGCGTCGGGATCCCGGTGTGGTCCAGCAACGCATCGGGTGAGGCGCCGGTCGCGCCCTCCATCCCGTCGATCACCAGGACGTCCGCGCCGGCCTTGACGGCGAGCTTCACATCGTCGCCCACCCGCGATGCCCCCATCTTCACGAAGATCGGGATCTGCCAGTCGGTGGCCTCCCGGACCTCCTCGATCTTGAGCTGGAGGTCGTCGGGCCCGATGAAGTCGGGATGCCGGACGGGCGATCGCTGGTCGACCCCGACCGGAAGCGTCCGCTGCTCGGCGATCTCCTCCGACACCTTGGAGCCGAGCAGCACCCCGCCGGTGCCGGGCTTGGCCCCCTGCCCCACCACGATCTCCGCGGCCTGCGCCAGCCTCAGGTGGTCGGGGTTGAAGCCGTAGCGAGACGGCAGCACCTGATAGACCATGATGTCCACGGCCTCCCGCTCCTCCGCGCACATCCCGCCGTCGCCGGTGGTGGTGGAGATCCCGGCGCGCTTGGCGGCCGTCCCGAGCGCGGTCTTCGCCCGGCCGGACAGCGCCCCGTACGACATGCCGGCGATCGTGATCGGCCGGTCGAGCACCACCGGGTTCGCGGCGAAGCGCGTGCCGAGGACCGTCCGTGTCTCGCACCGCTCCCGGTAACCCTCCAGGGGAACTCGGGACAGCGTGCAGGGGACGAACGTGAGGTCGTCGAAGCTCGGAACGCCCTGCCGGTGCATCGAGAACCCCTGCATGCGGTAGCGGCCGAGCTCGGCCTTCGTCTGGATGTCCTCGATCACGTGGCGAGGCCAGATCGGCGACTCGCGCTGCACCGGGGTCGCCATACGCCCGTTGCCCTCGGTCACATCGGCCTCCCTACAGCGCGGACTGCCACAGCTCCGGCTCCTTCGTCGAGAAGTTCCAGAGCTTGCGGCCCGAGCGAACCTTCTTGAAGTCGAAACCTCCGGCGTCGATGCCGAAGGGCGTGAGCGCGGTCGCGAGCAGAAGGCGATCCTCGTCGGTCGTCGCTTCGATCTCGGCGTCGGCCCCTCGCGAAGCGATGGACCCGCCGACGAAGATCGTGCCCTCGTACATCGAGTCCCCCAGCCCGTCGGCCGCGTCGCCGCACACGACGATGGTCCCGAGCTGCATCATGAACCCCGACATGTAGCCCACGTTCCCGCCGACGATCAGCGTCCCGCCCTTCATGGCGATCCCGGCGCGCGCGCCCGCGTCACCCTGCACGTAGACGAGGCCGCCGCGGATCGACGCGGCCGTCCCCGATCCCGCGTGACCGTGCACCTCGACGTGCCCGTCCATCATGCATTCCGCCAGGGCCCAGCCGCAGTTGCCCCGCACCACGACCCTCGGGCCGTAGTTCATCCCGGCCGAGTACCACCCGACGGGTCCATCGAACGTGACCGTCACGTCCTCGGCCTTGAGCCCGACCCCGAGCGAGTGCCGGCCGGCGGGGTGCAGCACCCGGATGTCGGTGGCGCCGTCGCGGATCTCGCTCCTGATCGCCCGGTTCACCTCTCGGGTCTCGCGACCCTCCGCGTCGACGACGGCCGCGTCCGTCACCTGAGCCACCAGCGCACCTCCCCCGCCTGGAGCTCCCTGGGCACGAGGTCCGGGTCGTCGAAGGCCGCCCGGATCGAGATCTCCTCGGAGGCCAGCACGACCACGTCGTCATCCTCGGCGAACAGCAGCGGCTTCGTCGCGAACTGGTCGCGGGCGAGACCGATCCCGTCGGCGGTCGAGATCAGGTAGGCGAAGGTTCCGTCGAGATCTCCTATCGACGTCTTCAGGGCGGCATCGAGCGTCTCCCCCGCCTCGAGCTTGTCGGCGATGTACACGGCGATGACCTCGGAGTCGTTCTCGGTGGCGAACCGATGGCCCTTCTGCTCCAGGCGCCGACGCAGCTTGTGATAGTTCGTGATCTGGCCGTTGTGGGCGACGCAGATGTCGGGGAAGGGCCTCGCCCAGAACGGATGCGAATGCAGGATGTCGACGCGGCTCTCGGTGGCCATGCGGGTGTGTCCGATCCCGTGCGTGCCCGTGAAGCGCCCAAGGTCGTAGGCGGCGCTGATGTCGCGCGCCATGCCGAGGTCCTTCACGATCTCCATCGAGCGACCGACGGAGAAGACCCTCGCGCCGGGCACGCGCTCCTCGATCACGTCGGCGAGCTTCCCGCGGGCATCGTCGAGCACCGTCAACCGCAGCGACCGTCCGGACCTCCGGGCGTCCTTGACTGAGGTCAGCTCGTCCGCGGCGGCGATCACCTCTCCCTCCGCCGTGTCGAGGTCTGGACGGTCGAGGTCGACCCGCAGGACGAGCACGCCGTCGGTCGCAGGACCGTAGAGCGCCACGCCGGCGGAGTCGGGGCCTCGGCGGAACAGCTGGTCGCACATGTCGCTGATGACCTGCCCGACCGGGCCGGCGCTGTCGCCCTTATAGAAGACCCCGACGATCCCGCACACGGGCGCCTCCCGCCGTCGTGCCGAACGATCGCCCCGACGATACGCGCCGGGCGCCGGTCCCGCGTCCGCTGGAAGGGTGCCGGTCGGCCGGTTTCACGTGCCGACCTATGGCCGATGTGTACATATGCGAGAGCCGGCACCACGGATCTCCCAGGTATGCTCCGAACGTGGTTTGGCCCATGTGCACATACCGAGAGCGAGCATCCTCCCATGCGACGTATCCGGAGCACCCATATCCGCGTAGCCGACCCCGGCCCGGTCGCGCCAGGACCATGCTTGGGCATGACCAGCACGTTTGACGCCGGAAGGCCCCGACGCGTACCGTCCGGCGGCATATCCTGATGCCACATCCGTCGCGGATCGGGAGGACCGGAACGGTCGATCGAGAGGCTACGGCGGGCGGCTCCCGAGGGGCCGAACACGCGCGCGGCCGCCCCGTGGCCGATGATCGCGCCTACCTCTACGAGCTGATCCAGACGATCGGCTCGGGGCCCGACCTCGACTCGATCCTGCGGGGGGTCGTCCGGCTGGTGACCGAGGCGACCGACTGCCACGCCTGCTTCATCTACTTCCTGCGCGACCAGGAGCTCGAGCTCCGGGTGGCCCCGCAGTCGTACGCCCACCCTCGAAGGCCGCGTGACCATCCCCTTGGGTGAGGGCCTGATGGCCGTGGCCGCGAAGACCCGGCGGCCGGCGTTCATCGAGCACGCTGGACGATTCGCGGTGCGCCGCGCCTACTTCCCCGAGCCTCGGCGACGAGGTCTATCAGTCCTCGTCTCCGTGCCGACCAGCGCGCAGCGGCGACTACCGGCGTCATCACCCTGCATGCCGAGGCTCCCCACGAGTTCGCCTGGGCCGACCTCGACTTCCCTGAGCACACGGCCTCCCCGACAAGCCGGCGCGGTCGACAACGCTGTAGGCTCTACGAGGAGGCGCAACGCTGGTGTTCACCGGTGCTCCCTGGAGATCCTGCCGTCTCCTGGATCCCGCAACGCCCTGCAGCCACGTGGAAGCAGCGCGCCTTCCTCGCGCGCGGTGGCGCCGCCGTGGAGGAAGTGCGCGGGTCCTCGGTGCTCTCTCGAACGCCGCCTGGGTGCAGGAGGGCCTGGCCTGTGGACGCCGAGCGCCGGATGCCCGCCGCCGCCTTCCCGTGCAGCTTACACCCTGGGGTCCCTCTTTTGTGTGTGTCTTTTTTTCAGAAGTAATTTTTTTTTTTGGTTTTTTCCTCCTCCTCCTTGTAGCAAGTGCTTCCTTTGGGTTCCAGATGGGGGCAGAGGGGTTGGGGGGCCTGTGCTGCAGAGCTGCATCTGGAAGGAGGACACACTGCGATCGCCATCGCCCCCCGGCGGCTCCTCGGGATCCGAGGACGGGTGGGAGGGCTGGGGGGAGCTCGCCGGCCGGATCTGGCCGGATCGTCCGGCCGGGACGCCGCTGGTCCTGCCGCTGCTGGTCGGCGACGAGTGCCTCGGGGTGATCGCGGTCCTGGTCCGGCAGACGTCCGAGGACGTCGACACCGTCCTTCGCGAGATCGCCTCCCACACGGCGGTGGCGGTGAAGCAGCACCAGGTCATCGAGTCGCTGCTGGAGAAGAACCTCCTGAAGGACTTCTTCCAGGCGCTCGCCCACCCGGAGAGCGCCGGGCATGAGCTCTTCGAGATGGCGGGGAGGCTCGGTTGCGACCTCGACGCGAGCCATCTGGCGCTGCACATCGCCTCCTGGCCCGGGCCGGAGCCGCCGCGACGCGGCCGCGGCCCTCGGGCGCGGCGCGACCGGACATGGACCGACGTTGCCGGCCAGGTCGAGGGACGGCTCACGGCCCGGTTCTCCGGCCTGCTGGTCGATCGCCTCGAGCGGTCGATCCGCGCGCTGGTGCCGGCGGAGAGCCCGTCCGAGGTGGAGGTGCTCGCGGAGCTGCGCGAGATGGACTGGGGCGCCCCCGGCGGCGACGTCGCGCTCTCGGTCGGGGTGTCGAGCCCCTGCGCGGGCGCCGGCACGTATCCGCACGGGTTCGAGGAGGCGGAGTCGGCGGCCGAGATCGGCGGCCTCATCCGCGGGTCCCCGGGTGTGACGACCTACGAGGAGCTGGGGCCCTACAGGTACGTGCTCGACCCCGAGGAGGGCGTTCGCGATCGGTACCGCGAGCGGCTCGGCTCCGTGGTGGCGTACGACCGCCGGCGCGGGACCCGGCTGCTGGACACGCTCGAGAGGTACCTGGACCTGCGCGGCAACGCGGTGGCGACGTCGCGAGCGCTGTTCATCCATCCGAACACGCTCCGCCAGCGCCTCGGCCGGATCGAAGAGGTCTCGGGGATCCGGCTCGACCACGACGACTGGCTGTCGCTCGCGCTGGCCACCAAGGTGGTGAAGCTCCACAGGATGCGGGAAGCCGCACGGGAAGGGGGGGAACGATGACCAATGAGGCTCCGCGGTCGGTGGAGGAGGTTCGGGCTCTCGTCGACGAGATGGGGATCGGGTTCATGTTCGCTCAGTTCGTCGACATGCACGGCAAGCCGAACGCGAAGCTCGTCCCCACCACCCACCTGGAGGACGTCTTCGCCGAGGGCGCCGGGTTCGCCGGGTTCGCGGCCGGCGAGATGGGACAGGGTCCGCACAGCCCCGATCTCGCGGCGATGCCCGACCCGGCGAGCTTCTCGCCCGTCCCATGGCAGCCGGACCTGGCCCGGTTCGCGTGCGACGTCTACGTGGAGGGCGAGCCGTGGGCCTATTGCCCGCGGATCATCCTGAAGCGGCAGCTCGAACGCGCGCGGGAGATGGGGTTCGTGTTCAAGATCGGCGCCGAGGTCGAGTTCCACCTGCTCCGCCGAGCGGCCGATCGCTCGCTCGTCCTCGCCGACGATCTCGACACGCTCGACAAGCCCTGCTACGACATGCGCGCGCTCACGCGTCAGTACGACTTCATCTCGACGCTCTCCAGGCACCAGACCCAGCTCGGTTGGGACAACTACGCGAACGACCATGAGGACGCGAACGGCCAGTTCGAGTCGAACTTCGTCTTCGCGGACGCGCTGACCACCGCGGACCGCGTGATCTTCCATCGCTACATGATCCACACGCTCGCCCAGACGCAGGGGCTCGAGGCGACGTTCATGCCGAAGCCGTTCTCCCATCTGACCGGCAACGGGATGCACTTCCACATGAGCCTGTGGGACGCGAAGGACGACACCCCGCTGTTCGAGGACGCCGAGGACGCGCTGGGCCTGACGAAGCTCGCGTACCACTTCCTCGGCGGCCTGCTGAAGCACGCCAAGGCGTACATCGGGATCACCGCTCCGATCGTCAACTCGTACAAGCGGCTGATCGTCGGGGCGCCGAGCTCCGGCGCCACGTGGTCCCCCACCTGCGTCACCTACGGCGGCAACAACCGGACGCAGATGATCAGGGTGCCCGCCGGCGGACGGCTCGAGGACCGGACGATCGACGGTGCGGCCAACCCGTACCTCGCGGCCGCCGCGGTCCTGGCCGCCGGCCTCGACGGGATCGAGAACGAGGTCGATCCCGGCGAGCCGAACACGGGCAACCTCTACGAGGCGAGCCCCGAGGAGCTGAGGCGCAGGAATATCGAGACGCTGCCGGAGAACCTCCTCGACGCCGTTCGGTACCTGCGCCGGGACGAGGTCCTGCGAGAGGCGCTCGGCAAGACGCCCGACGGCGACTACATCGACTACTTCTGCGACGTCAAGGAGCGGGAGTGGAGCGACTTCCACGGCCGCGTGTCGGACTGGGAGGTGGAGCGCTACCTCTCGTTGTTCTGAGCGACGGGGGGAGGTGTCGCGGTCCGGGCCATCCACGACCCGAGGAGGGTGACCGAGGGGACTCGAACCCCCGACCTCCGGGACCACAACCCGGCGCTCTAACCAGCTGAGCTACGGCCACCACGCGAGGCTCCACGATACCAACCACCGCGCGCGCGGCGGGTCGGACGCTCGGCACTTCGCGCCGCCCGAGCGGCTCGTTGCTAGACTGCGGCGGGCCTCTAGCTCAATCTGGCAGAGCAACGGACTCTTAATCCGCAGGTTCGGGGTTCGAGTCCCCGGGGGCCCACGATGAAGCGATTCGGCTCCGCCTCGGAGCGTCGCCGGCGCTACCGATCCTCGGGGAGGGTGCTCTCCGGGGGCATCTCCGACAGCGCAGCGGCAAGGTACCGGTAGGTCCACTCCTCGGCGAACCTGCGGGAGTCGGAGAACACGATCGGCACCTCCGGGTACCGCAGCTGAAGCCGGGCCAGCATGTCGGCCAGCCAGGCTCCGGAGACGTGCTCCAGCTTGAACAGGGCGCTGTAGCGCGCCTCGACGACGACCGCCGCCGACGGAACCTCCGAGAGCCGCTGCATCTGGAACGCGAGCGTGCCGTCGGATAGCGACGACGCGAGGTTCTCCAGCGTCTTGCGCTCCACCGCCGCGACCGGATCGTCTTCGGCGACGACCGCGTAGTCGCCCGCAGGCAACGCCATCCTCGACGTCGTGACCTCGCGACCCGAGAACCGGTACGGGTAGCGCTCCCGGGTGTCGATCGCGACCGCGAGGGGGCCCGCCGACGCTCGGCCGCGCGGGATCCGGGCGCCGGGGTTCGCGGACCTCGCCGCCTTCTGCGTCTGCCAGAAGATCGCCGGCCGCCCCCGCGTTTCGGTGAACACGAACTGGGACCTCGTCAGCCTCGGTCTATCGAGCACCAGGTCGACCACGACCCCTCGTCGCCGGATCGAGGAGACGGGGGTCTCCTCGACGACCTCCGCGTCGACCGGCCATCCCTCCTCGAACCGATGGCAGTAGACGCGCGAAGCCCGGGGCCAGGTGTCGCGCGCCTTGAGCACCAGGCCGCCCTCGATGGGCAGGCGCAGCAGGTACGGGAGCTTGCTGTCTTCCTGCGGGTTGCGCGCGATGACGAACACGGCCCGGGCCACCCCGCCATCCTGCAGGCTCCCGACGAGAGGGTCCAGCTCAGCCCGCGCTAACGCACCGTCTGGTCACCGTGCGACGATGGCCATCGACGACACGGGGTGAGGGATCGATGACCGAGCAGCTCGAGGGGACCCTGCGCGTCCTCGCCTACGAGGGCTCGTTCCCCGAGGGGTACATCGGGTCCTTCCTCAGGCAGAACCCCGCGCTGAGGTTCGTTCACGTCCCGTACGACACCGACGGCGAGGCGATCGCGCTGCTGGCGGCGGGCGAGGAGGCGGACGTCCTGGCGAGCTGTGTCGAGGAGACGCTCGCCTACTTCATCTCGTCGGGGTACCTGCAACCGATCGATGTCGGCCGGCTCACGCGATGGAACGAGGTCCTCCCGTGGTTCAGGGCCCTGCCCGGCGTCGTCGAGGGGGATCGCGTCTGGATGGTGCCGGTCGACTCCGCGCCCACGGGATTGACGTTCGACACGACCCAGGGACCCCCACCGGCCTCGTTCGCGGATCTCTTCGACGAGAGCCGAGCGGGGCGGATCGCTGTCGATGCCAAGCCGGTGATCGCCCTGCATGTCGGCGCCCTCGCCCTGGGGATCCCCGATCCGCCGTCGATGGCGCCCGATCAGCTCGAGCGTGTCAAGGCTTTCTATCTGGACCTGAAGCGTGATGGCAGGTTCCCGGTCCTGTGGGAGACGTTCGCGGACATCGAGCGCCTCTACCGAGATCGAACCGTCGTGGCCAGCTCGGGTTTCCCGGGCGACACCCTCGCCCTTCAGCGCGCGGGCCTGCCGGTCGGATTCGCGGTGGCCTCCGAGGGCTCGATGCTGTTCGGTTGCGGGTTCGCGATCGGACGAGGCTGTCGCAACGAGGAGGCAGCGTACGCGTTCCTCGACGACATGCTCGGAGCGGAGTCTCAGTCGTACCTGGCGACGCAGAAGCACTTCATCGTCTCCAACGGATCGGTCCTCCCGTCGCTCCGATCGGAGATCGGACCCGTCCCGCATCTCGAGGAGGCCTTCCTGCGGGATGCGGCCGTCCCGGCGCCGCCCGACGACCTGGATGCCTGGAACGAAGCGTGGCGCGAGGTGCTGGAAGCACCTCCTTCGACGTGACCCGGCGCGGTCCCGGATCCCGCTCCTGGCGGCCTCGCTCCGTCACGGTCTGATCGTCACCGGCGTCCCGAGGGGCACGCGCTCGAGCCGGCTCATCTGCGGGTTGTACACGCGGACGCATCCGTGGGACACCATCCGGCCCCGGTCCGAGGGATCGGAGGTCCGTGGATCGCCATCCGTCCGCCGCCGGGCCAGTCGAGCAGCACCTCGGAGAAGCCGGAAAGGCCCAGCGCGAACACGCCGTAGGGCCCCGCCGGGATCGGCCTGCGGCACCTGCGCCCAGACGTAGAAGCGGCCGGTGGCCGTGGGCGTCCACGGCGTGCCGATCCCGACCGTGAAGCGGTGCACGACCCTGCCGCCCCGCGTGTGGATCAGGAGCCGATCCGACAGGTCCACGACGATCTTCTCCCGGACCCGCCGGATGCTCACGTCGGACTTCTGGACCCAGCCGCTCGCGCCGTTGGGCCGCTCCGGCACCAGGATCTTCAGCCACGCCTCTCCCATCCCGTCGCGCACGGCGTCGGTCACGAGGAACGACAGCTCCTGGCCCACCGGGTTCACCGGATCGAAGACGAAGCTCTTGCCGGCCGCGGGGTCGGGCCTGCGCCAGACGTCCAGCCGGGGCAGCAGCGCGCGTGCGACGTACGTGCCGCGCGGCAGGACCGGGACGTTGGTGCCCCCGGTCCCTAGGACGACGGGCCCGCCGGCCGCCTCGACCGGGGCGGGCGAGGGCGGATGCCAGGCCTGGACGACCTCCTGCGTGCACCCCGCCGTCAGCGCGGCGAGCAGCAGCAAGGCGACGCGCGCTCCCCGGGCCCTCACCCGGGCATCTTCGCACCCACCCCCGGTTCGGGCGACGGCCGTTCGGCCGATATGCGCCCGCATCGGTCCTCGCCGTCCGGGCCAGCCCTCGGCCCGCGGGCCGGTGGAGAGGTGACGCTCGACTCGGGGCCGTTCCGGAGCAACGGGAAGGCCGCCCGAGGGGGTTCGGGCGGCCTTTCCGGGCTACGCCGGCGTCAGGCGTCCTGCTTGACGCGGTCCGTCGTCACCATCCCCTGCGGCGCCACCGCCTCGGCCTGCACCTTCCCCGCACGCCTCGCGTGACGGAACCCGAAGAGCGCCAAGATCCCGAGGGCGATGCCGGCCGCGACCATCACGTAGCCGGCGTACAGAGCGACCGTCGCCACGGTCCACCAGCCGTAGGCGTTCAGCAGGATCGCCCTGAGCGTCTCGCCCTTGAAGAGCGTGTCGGCCTTGCCCTGCAGCTCGGCGGCCGTCTCGGGGTCGAGCCCCTCCTCACGCGCGGCGTTGCTGGTCTCCGAGTACGTCGCGCCGTCGTTCACCTCTGCCAGGTGCCCACCGATGTAGTCGCTGTAGGCGCGGGCCTGCTCGCCGTCGATCACCTGCTGGCCGGCGAAGTCCCCGACCGTCTCCTGCTCCTCGGGGCTCATCCCCTCGAGCGGCGGGAACACGATGTTCTGCGGCTCCAGCCGGTCCGTGACGTTGTCCTGCGCGAAGCTCCCCCCGTAGATCGCGAGCCCACCCAGCACGATCAGGACGACCGCAACCACGGCGCCCGCCACGCTGATCATCTGGTCCCACACCTTGCGTTCCATCGTCGTCCCCCTTCCCGGGATGATCCTGATGCAGGCAGGATGCCCCAGCGCCGGACCCCGCGCAGGGGCCGCCCGACCCGCATCGGCCTGGGACCTCACCCGGCCCACCCGGGACCGTCGGACCGGCGCTCCGCTACGCTCGATCGCGATGCCCCGGACGACCGCCGACCGGACCGCCGATCGCCGACTGATCGAGGCGGGCATGGCGCTGGCCGCCGAGCTCTCGCTCGACGCGGTGCTGCGACGGATCATCGAGCTCGCGGCCGAGCTCACCGACGCCACCTACGGAGCGCTGGGCGTCCTCGCGCCCGACGGACGCTCGATCGAGGAGTTCGTCACGGTCGGCATCACCGACGAGGAGCGCGCCGCCATCGGCGACCCCCCGGTCGGACATGGCCTGCTGGGGGCGTTGATAACCGACGCGCGGCCGCTGCGGATCGCGGACATCAGCGCGGACCCACGTTCGGTGGGCTTCCCGCCGAACCATCCGCGGATGCGCTCGCTGCTGGGCGCCCCCGTCGCGGGGCGCGGGCGCGTGTTCGGCAACATCTACCTGACCGACAAGCGCGGGGCCGATGCCTTCGACGACGAGGACGAGCGCATCCTCGTCGTCCTGGCCACGCAGGCGGCCGTCGCGGTCGAGAACGCCCGGCTCTACGACGAGGCCGAGCTGGCCGCGGTGGGGCTCCGGCGCCTCGAGGTCATGGACGAGCGCGAGCGGATCGCCAAGGAGCTCCACGACGGGGTGATCCAGTCGCTGTTCGCGGTCGGGATGAGCCTGCAGGGCGTGGCGGCGCTCTCGTCGGAGCCCGAGACGGCGACCAGGATCGAGGCCGCCGTCGAGGACGTGGACCACGCCATCCGCGACCTGCGCAACTACATCTTCGGGCTCCGTCCCGGGATCCTCGCCGACCGACAGCTGGACCAGGCGCTCACCGAGCTGGGCCGCGAGTTCTCCGAACGCAGCGAGATCGTCACGATCGTCGAGGTGGACGACACGGCCGCCTCGTTGCTGGCGTCGAAGGCGCCCGACATCGTGCAGATCGTCCGCGAGGCGCTGTCCAACATCGGGCGGCACGCGAACGCAACCACCTGCCGGGTCCGTCTGGTCCACGACGCCGACGGCGCGATCCTGCTCGAGATCGACGACGACGGCACGGGGTTCGATCCGTCCACCCCCTCGTCCGGGATGGGCCTGGTGAACCTGCGCGAACGAGCGGCGTCGCTGGGCGCGACCTTCGAGCTCGCGAGCACGTCCGACGAGGGCTCCACCGTGCGCGTGCGGTTCCCCCGCTGACCGAGGCGGTCCGACCCGGGCCCGAGGTCCCCCGAGCGGGGGGCCCGTTGGCCCGTACCGACCGCACAGCGGGACCCATACTGAGCGCATGTTCGCCCGGTACTTCGTGGAGATCCCCCTGCCTACCGAGCGGGTCGAGCGGCTGCTCACGCACGACCCCAGCTCATGGCTCCCGGGGCTCGCCTCGCATGCGAACCATCGGGGCGACGAGCTCCTCGCCGAAGTCGGGTTCGGCGAGAAGATCCGCGTGGCGCGCGAGGTCGCGATCACGGTCGGAGCGCCCGTGCACGCGGGCACCAAGACGCTCATCCCGCTCCGCTGGGTGCCCTCCGGCGCCCCGGGTCTGTTCCCGTCGCTCGACGCCGATCTCGAGGTCGCGCCGCTCGGGCACGATCGGACGCAGCTCGCGATGAGCGCCAGGTACGCGCCGCCGCTCAAGGCGCTCGGTCGCGTGATCGACCGCGTCGTGCTGTTCCGCGTCGCCGAGGCGACGCTGAAGGACTTCCTGGACGGGGTCGCGATCGCCGTGATGGCCCTGGAGCACGACACCGCGACGGCGACCGACGGCTCGGGCTCGACCGCCTAGGCCTGGGGTCGCCCGGCCCTCGGACGGACTACCATCCCGGTCCATGGCCGCCAGGAAGCAGCCGCCGCTGCGCGTGATGCTGGTCGACGACCACGAGGTCGTCCGCAACGGGATCCGCGCGATGCTGCAGGCCGAGGACGACATCCACGTCACGACCGAGGCTGGCACGGTGCGCGAGGCGATCGACGAGGCCGACCGCACTCGACCGGACGTCGTCGTGATGGACGTACGGCTCTCCGACGGCAGCGGGATCGAGGCGACGAGGGAGATCCGCGCCAAGCACCCCGACACGAGGGTCCTGATGCTCACCTCGTTCGCCGACGACGAGGCGCTGTTCTCCTCGATCATGGCCGGCGCGTCCGGCTACGTGCTCAAGCAGGTGCGCACCGGCGACCTGGTCCGCGCGATCCGGGCCGTCGGCGCCGGCGAGAGCCTGCTGGATCCGTCCGTCACGAACGCGGTCCTGGACCGGCTGCGCAAGGGCAAGCACCTGCTGAAGGACGAGCGGCTCGCGCGGCTCTCGCCTCAGGAGGAGCGGATCCTCGCCCTGGTCGCCGACGGACGCACGAACAAGGAGATCGGCGAGGAGCTCCACCTGGCCGAGAAGACCGTCAAGAACTACGTCTCGAGCATCCTGTCCAAGCTCGAGGTCGCGCGCCGCGCGGAGGCGGCCGCCTACCTGGCGCGTCACACCACGACGCCGGGCTCCGTCGAGTAGCGCGCCTCGCTCAGCCGGCATCCGCGGGAACCCGCCGGCGGACCATCGCCTTGCGACCCTCCTCCGCGGCCAGCAGCGCGAAGGGCGTGACGACGATGGGGATCCACAGCTCGGCCGGGACCGGTCCGTTGCCGATCACGGCGGACAGGCCCGGCACATAGAGGAACCCGAGCAACAGGACCAGTTCGACCCCGACGGCGGCCAACAGGAGGCGGTTGGTGAGCGGTCCGATCGATACGAGGGATGCGGGGTCGCTGCGGCAGGCGAACGCGTTGGCCATCTGCATGCACACGATCGCCGCGAAGACCGCGGCCGAGAGGACGTCGAGCGCGGAGCCGGAGGGCAGGGGTGCGCCCGGCAACCAGCCGTCCACGATCGCGGCGCCGACGGGAAGCATCGCCATCGAGAGCGCCGCCTCGATCGGCCCGAGGAAGCCGAACGCTCGCGCGAGGACGTGCCGGGACAACAGGTGCTCGCCGGGCGGCCGCGGGGCCCGTTCCATCGCGGCCGCCTCCGGACGCTCCGCCCCGAGCGCCAGCGCCGGAAGCAGGTCGGTCCCGATGTCGAGCGCCAGGACCTGCAGCACGGAGAGCATCAGGGGGATCCGGCCGCCCGAGAGCGCCCACACCGCGAACGGCGCGAGCTCGGCCACGTTGTCGGTCAGGTGGTAGGTCAGGAACTTCCGGATGTTGTCGAAGGCCGCCCGTCCCTCCTCCACGGCGTCGACGATGTGGGCGAAGCTGTCGTCCAGCAGGATCAGGTCCGCGGCCTCGCGGGCGACATCGGTACCCGACGCGCCCATCGCGACCCCGATGTCCGCCTGTCGGAGCGCCGGAGCGTCGTTCACGCCGTCGCCGGTCATCGCGACGATCGCTCCCGCCGACTGCAACGCGCGCGCGATCCGGAGCTTCTGTTCCGGAGCGACACGTGCCAGGACGCCGACGTCAGGTTCCTCGATGACGGCTCGGAGGGCCCGCTCGTCCTCGGGGAGCTCCGAGCCGAGGACCACCCTGCGACCGGGGAGCCCGACGGCGTCGGCCACCGAACGTGCGGTGGCGGGGTGGTCCCCCGTGATCATCACGACGCGGATCCCGGCTCGCCCGCACGCGCGGAGCGCGGGCTCGACCTCCGGCCGGATCGGGTCCTCGAGACCGACCAGCCCCAGGAACTCCAGATCGCGCTCGACCTCGGCCGCGGAGGCGGGGACGGTGGAGCCGACGTCGCGCGCCGCGAGCGCCATCACCCGCAGGCCGAGCCGCGCCATGGCGTCCGCAGCGTCCTCGATCGCGCTCCGATCGGGGCCCGTGACGGGCGCCACGGATCCGCCGCGCCGGAGCCATGCCACGACCTCCATGACCGCCTCCGGCGACCCCTTCACGTAGGCGATGCAGGTGCCGTCGGGGCGGCGATGCAGCGTGCTCATCCGGCGCCGCGCCGATCCGAACGGGTACTCGCGGACCCGCGGCGTCCGCCGTTCCACCGCCCTCGCGGTCGACCGCTCCCTTGCGGGCGAGCAGCTGAAGGGCGGCCTCCGCCTGATCGCCGACCGGCACCGGGCTTATCGTCACGGCGCTCGACGTGCGCGTTGCCGCACAGCGCGGCCGCGCACAGGAGCGGAGACAGCCCGGCGAGCGCACGCCGATCCAGCGGCCGTTCGTCCTGCAGCAGCGTGCCGTCGCCCGACCACCCCGACCCCGTCGCGACGACGGTTCGCTCGGGGGTCCAGATCCGCCGGGCCGTCATCTGGTTCGTCGTCATCGTGCCCGTCTTGTCGGAGCAGATCACCGTGGTCGCGCCGAGGGTCTCGACCGCGTCCAGGTGGCGGACCAGCGCGCCGCCCCTCGCCATCCGGGTCGCGCTCATCGCCAGGGACAGGGTGAGGGTGGGCATCAGGCCCTCGGGAACGAGCGCGACGATCACGCCCAGCGAGAACAGGAACCCGTCCTGCGGCGGGGTGCCGATCGCGACCGCGATCACGAAGAACAGCCCTCCGCACACGACCGCGATCAACGCGATCGCCCGGACCGCGCGGTCGAGATCGACACGCAGCGGCGTCGGACGCCGGACGACCGACCCCGTCAGCTCCGCGATCCCTCCGATCCGGCTGCGCGGACCGGTCGCGATGACGACCGCGCGGCCCGATCCCGACGTCACGTACGTGGCGGCCAGCACGACACAGGCGTCCTCCATGGCGGCCGACCGCTCGACCGGGAGCGACTCGCCCGAGACGGTCGACTCGTCGACCAGCAGGCCGTCGCTCTCGAGCAGCCGGGCATCGGCCGGGATGCGCACGCCCTCGCGCAGGATGATCACGTCGCCTCGCACGAGGTCCGTAACCGGCAGCGTGGTGCGTGCGCCGTCGCGGAGCGCTACGGCGGTGGTCGGGACGAGCTCGCGCAGCGACGCGGCGGCGGCCGTGGCGCGCTCCTCCTGCGCGAAGCTGAACACGCCGTTCACCACGATGACGATCGCGATGGCGATCGCGAGGACGGGCATCCCGGCGATGGCCGCCAGCCCCGCGGCGACCCAAAGCATCACCGCGAAGAAGTGCGTCAGCTGCGCCGCGAACCGGCGGCCGGCGCCGGGCTGGCGCGGCGCGGGCAGGACGTTCGGGCCGTCCGCCAGAAGCCGGGCCGCCGCCTCCTCCGCGTGGAGGCCGTCTCGCCGGCTCCCCCAGGCTGCCAGGACCTCGTCGATCTGGACCTGGGCGGGCGCTCCGCCCGCCGGGGCGCCCGCACCGCCGAGGGGAGGCCCCGCGGCCTCCCCTCGCGGTCGTGCCATCGTCAGACCGACGTGAGCGGGCGCTCGGGCGTCGTCACGCCGGACACGACGGGCATCTCGTGCGCCTCGGGCACCTCGACGTGCTCCGTCCGGAGCGGGATCCGCTCGCGCTGACGGCGCCAGCGCATCCACAGGTACACCGGGATGCCGAACATCAGGAGCATGTACCCCTTCGCGATCGTCTCCGAGCCGGTCGCGTACATCGCCCACACGGCGTACCCGAAGCCCGCGACCGCGACGACCGAGTCGCGGACGAACCTCACACCCGTGAACCGCTCGGGCTCCCGGATGAACAACGCGATCTCGGCCGCGGCCGCGAACGCGTACGGCACGACGGTCGTCAGCGTCGCGAGCAGCAGCATGAACGTGAACTGGTCGACCAGCGAGCTCGTGTAGTTCATGAGCACGAGCCCCGTGACCAGCACGGCGGCGGCGATCAACCCGTAGACCGGGGTGCGCCGCTCGCCGCTGACCTTGCCGAAGAACCGGGGGAACAGCCCGTCCTCGGCCGCCGCGAGCGAGATGCGCGCGGTCAGCAGCGTCCAGCCGTTCAGGGCCCCGAACGCCGAGATCATCCCGACGGCCGCGACCCACTTGCCCCACGTCCCACCGAACAGCGACGTCGCCGCGTCGGCGAACGGAGCGTTCGACGTGGACAGCGCCGTGAGCGGGATGATGCCCATCACGGCGACGGTGGCCACGATGTAGATCAACGTGGTGACCGCGGTGCCCAGGTAGGTCGCCCTCGGGATCGTCCGCCTCGGGTCCCTCACCTCCTCGGCCGGCACGGTCGCCGACTCGAGCCCGATGAACGCCCACAACGTCAGACCGATCGCCGCGGTGATGCCCTCCAGGAACGACAGCGTCTGTCGGCCGGCCGTCCCCGTCGCTTCCAGGAACGGCGTGAAGTGCCCGGCGTTCAGCGAGAACAGCCCGATCACGCCGATCAGTGCGAGCGGCACGAACTTCAGGATCGTCGTGACGACCTGCACGCGGCCGCCCTCACGGACGCCCAGGACGTTCACGAACGTCAGCAGCCAGATCGCGCCGACCGCAAGCAGGCCCATCGCGAGCGGGCTCGCGGCCAGGTCGCCCCACGGCCACACGACGGTCGTGTAGCCGACGAACGCGATCGCGATGGCGGCGTTGCCGACCCAGGCGGCGATCCAGTAGCCCCAGGCCGTCTGGAAGCCGACGAAGTCACCGAACGCCCGCCGCGCGTAGGCGTACGGCCCGCCCGTCCGCGGGTAGGCCCTGCCCATCGTGGCGAAGACGCCCGCCAGGAGCATCGCGCCGGCGCCGGTAACGACCCATGCCAACAGGGCGCTCGACCCGTACTGCAGCGCGACGACCGCCAGGGCCGCCGGCAATAGGAACACGCCGGAGCCGATCATGTTGCCCACGACCATCGCGGTCGCGGTCCACAGGCCCATCTCGCGCCTGAGTTCGGGACGGGCCTCGATGGTGCTCTGCGGGAGCCGTGTCATCGTTGCCTCCCCTCCTCCGAGGGAGACCCATGCCTCCCCACCAACCCCACGCTGGCCGAGAGGGGATCGGCGGACCAGAGGCCAAGGCCCCGCCGACGCAGGGACCATCGAGACGTTCCAGCGCGCACGCTCGCGTCTAGCGTGGACGTGGACACGAGGGGAGGTGACAACCGTGACCGGATACTGGGACGAGCTGTTCGGCATGGAGAGACGGATCGACGAGTTGATGCGTTCCTTCCTGGGCACCCGGACGACGTTCGGGCGCGACGCCTTCGTGCCTCCGATCGACATCTTCGAACGGAAGGGCGATCTGGTGGTGCGGATGGAGGCGCCCGGGCTCGACCCCGCCAAGGACGTGAAGGTGATCGTCGAGGACGGGGTCCTCGTGATCTCGGGGGAGCGCCGCAACAAGGAGGAGGTCGAGGAGGAGCACTACCACCGGAAGGAGACCTCCTACGGGACGTTCGTCAGGAGCATCCCGCTCCCCGCGGGGTTCGACGAGGACACGATCCGAGCCGCCTACGAGGACGGCGTGCTGGAGGTCGTCGCCCCGAAGGCGGTGGCGATCGAGGCTCCGAAGGCGAAGGAGATCCCGGTCCGCGCCGCGAAGGCGATCAAGGCCGCCTAGCGGGTCTCATGGGCGAAGGGCCGGCGGCGATGTCCGTCGGCCCTTCGCCGTCGATGCCGCGGGCCGATCGGCCGCTCGGACCTCGGGGGGCCGAGTGACCCCCCTCCTCAGGGACCCTCTCCCCTCGCCCGAGGCGGGCGGCGACCGTACGTTCGCGTGCGAGGCCGCGCGGAAACCGCCCGGGAGGCAGGGTGGTCCGGCGCGACCGGGAAGGAGCGCACCATGAAGGCGAACGTCGGAGACCGGATCGTCGTTCGCGGGCACCAGGTCGGCGAGGGGGAGCGGGACGGCGAGATCCTCGAGGTCCACGGCTCCGATGGGAGCCCGCCGTACCTGATCAGATGGTCCGCCGACGGGCACGTCGGCCTGCTGTTCCCGGGGTCGGACGTGACGATCGAGCACCACGCGACGGGTTCGCGCGAGCGCTGAGCGAAGACCGAGAGGGGGATCGACGATGACCGTACGGGTGGTCGCCGGGGTCGACGGATCGGACGCGTCGACCCTCGCGGTCCTGTGGGCGGCCCGCGAGGCGAAGCTCCGGGACGCCGGCCTCGAGCTGGTCTGCGCGTGGGAGGTGCCGGTCACGGGCGTGGGGTTCGGGTACGGCTTCGCCCCCGTCTCCGACGAGATGCTGAAGGCGCTCGCGCAGGGCGCGGAGGAACGCCTGAGCCTGGCGGCCGAGCGGGCCCGTGAGGAGGTCAAGGACCTGGACATCACGACCCGCGTCGCCGAGGGACCCGCCGCGCAGGCCCTGATCGAGGCGTCGCGCGACGCGGACCTGCTGGTGGTCGGCTCGCGCGGGATGGGTGGGTTCCGGGGGCTGATGCTGGGCTCGGTCAGCGCCCAGTGCGCCCACCACGCCTCCTGCCCGGTGGTGATCGTGCGCGACGAGCGCGCGGCCTGGAGACCGCCCCGCGATCGGCGGGGCCAGAAGGACCGGTACCCGGGTGTCCGGTCCTACCCTGCCGAGACCCGCCTTCGAGCGGATCAGGGGCTCCACGACCCTCCACGCCCACCGCGGCCGTTGGAACACCTTGTAGTAGAAGCCCGGGGGCATCATGAACGAGAGGTGGTCCAGCCATCCGTGGACGTCGCGGTCCACCGACGGCCAGGCGTTCTGGCGCTCGACGCGCATCCCCTCGCGGACGGGCTCGAGGCACGCGCGCACGTTGGGAGCGCCGTCGATCTGCATCAGGCAGCTCGCGCACGAGCCCGTCATGCAGGACAGGCCCCGGGGACGGTGGTACTTGAACGAGCGAGACATGATCGTGACGCCGGCGGCCGCGAGCGCCGAGCCGACCGTGTCGCCCTCCAACGCCTTCACCCGGCGGCCCTCGAAGTCGAACGCGATCGGCCGGTCGCGACGGATCTCCTCGTCGGGGGACGGGGGCAGCCGGGGGCTCATTGGTGCACCATCCGCTGGGTGAGGCGAGACTCCCTGACGAACCCCCGGTGACCGTTGGAGCACCGCCGGGCGTGCTCGTCCCTCGAGGACCAGCGTGAGATCTGCGGGCTCCGACGGGCCGGGGTGGCCTGACCGGCGCTAGGGACGCGCGACGCAGATCGCCACGCAATGAGCATCCGGCCGGACACCCCGACACCGGCGGTGCCCAGATGTTCGCAGGAAGGAGGGAGCTCGTGAAGCGAGGGGAACCACGGCTCGCCGGCATCGACTGGGCGAGCAGGACGCACGCGGTGTGTGTGCTCGAGCCCGATGGGTCGATCCGCGCACGCTTCGAGGTACCGAACACCGGCAGGTCCTTCGCCGGGTTGATCCGACGCCTGGTGAAGCTCGACGTCACGGTCGTCGCCATCGAGCGACCGGATGGACCGCTCGTCGAGGCTGTGATCGAGGGCGGCATCCAGGTGTTCGTGATCGCACCGAGGATGCTGAAGGCGCTGAGGCAGCGGTATTCGGCAGCGGGGGCCAAGTCCGATCCGGGTGATGCCTACGTGCTCGCCGACGTCCTGCGCACCGATCGGCACCGGCTTCACCCGATGCGGCAAGACTCGCCCGAGACGAAGGCTCTGCGGGCACTCACCCGCACCCGCAAGGACCTGATCGAGGCTCGGGTGGGCCTGGTCAACCAGCTGCGAGCCCAGCTCGAGCTGTGCTTCCCGGGTGCGATCGGCCTGTTCAGGGACCTGGACTCGGCGGTGTCGGTCGCGTTCCTGCGCCGCTATCCGACCGCCGCCGCAGCCGCGAGGCTCACCGAAGCCCGGCTCGCGGCGTTCCTGAGGAGGATCAGCTACTGCGGACGCGTGCCGGTGAGCGAGCTGCTCAGCCGCGTGAAGACCGCACCCGAGGCCGGACTGACGGGGGTGGAGCTCGAGGCACGAGCGGTCTGTGTCGGGGCGCTGCTCGATGCGATCGAGATCGCGAACGCGAGGGCTCGCGAGCTCGAGGCCGAGGTCGCCGAGCGCCTGGAGCTGCATGCCGACTCCCAGATCTTCACCTCGCTGCCGAAGGCTGGGCACGGGGTGCGGGCTGCCGCGATGCTCGCGGAGGTCGGCGACGTGCGTGAGCGGTTCCCCGATGAGGAGTGCCTCGCCGCCCTCGCCGGTGTGGCTCCCGTGACCAGAGCCTCGGGCAAGGCCCGATCCGTCGGGTTCCGCTGGGCCTGCGACAAGAAGCTGCGCAATGCCCTGATCGACTTCGCCGATGACTCCCGTCACGTCTCCCCCTGGGCGGCGAAGGTCTACGCCGACGCGATCGCCCGAGGCAAGCGCCACCCGCACGCGGTCCGCATCCTCGCCCGCGCGTGGGTGCGCGTCATCTGGCGGATGTGGCAAGACGGCGAGCCCTACGACATCACCAAGCAGGGAGGTGCAGCGATGCTCGCAGCCGCGTGAGCTTGACCTAGGGAGTCTCACGCTTGCTCACGCTGATCGACGCCGAGGAGAGCCCGGCGACGCGGGGGGTGATGATCGGGATGCTCCGCAAGGAGCAGCTGGGCGGCTAATACTCCGCCGCGGGGGGGCCGATACGGCGGGTGTGAATAAGCGACAGCTCTTCGTGGTCCTCTCCGTCGGGTCCGCCGGCCTCGCCCTACTGATCGCAAGCGGCGCGGACGTCAACCTCGGATCGCTGTCCAAATGCGTCGGCATCGCGAGCCTTCCGCACTGGCTCGATGAGGCGTGCCGGCCCGCGTTGGTTCCTCGACTCCTGATCCTCGCCGTTGGTCTCGTGCCCGCGGTGCTGCTCTGGTACTTCGCCGAGAAGGCTCTGACACAGGAAGCTGTCGACCGCCACGTGGTAACGCTGGGCTTCATCAACCCCACCGGTCATTGCCGCATGCCGGACTGCGAGTTCAGCACAGACGATCGGTGGCTGGCGAGGGCTCACTCGAACGTGCCTGGCGACATGGTGATCCATCGCGTCCGCGAAGACGACACGAAGCAGTCCACCCTGCACTTCTGCCTCGATTGCCCGTTCGAGTCGACCAACTCCGCCCTCGCGATTAGACACAAGGCTGAGCTCATCAAGAGGACCCACGTCAGCGACCCGCCGAAGCCGCCTCCGACGAGAAACGCGCACGGCTTCGCGGATCCGCCACAAGCGAAACCTGCACCACCATCCAGGGATGCGGCATCAGAGTTCAAGACGTGCCCCGACTGTGCCGAGCAGGTTCGCTCAGCCGCACGGAAGTGCCGTTTCTGCGGGTACATGTTCGAGTCCGTCGACTCCCCTACCTCGTAGTTGATCGACTGCGAGGAGCACCCGCTATGTCCTGGCTGTTGATCTGTCGTCCACCGGGTGACGTCCAGCCGACGTGCTGGCCGGACGGGCAGTGACCTCATAGGAGCCTGACCCAACCAGGTCTCGTCACAGTCCCGTCCACCCGGCCGGCCAGCGAGGCCGCGACCCGGAAAGGGGGCTGCAGCCTGACAAGCATGGACCGGAGGACGCACGCGCGCGTCGAGTCGTGATCGGGGTAGACACGCACAAGTACGTCCACGTGGCGGTGGCGCTCGATGAGCTCGGCACGCTGCTCGCCGACACGGCGATGCCGGCAGACAGGGCCGGCTACGAGCGGCTGCTCGAGTGGGCGACCAGCCGGGGCAGGTCCTCGCGTTCGGCATCGAGGGAACCGGTTCCTATGGCGCGGCGTTCACGAGCCTCGTTCGTCGTCCGGGTCACAAGGTCATCGAGGTCGCTCGGCCCGACCGGCGTGAGCGACGGCTGAACGGCAGTACGCACGCACGAACTCACGGTAGTGGGGGCGCGACCGCCGCGCCAGGGTGAGCCTCAGCCTGAACGGACTGATCCTCGGTCAAGGCCATCGCAGAGGACCGCGTCGCCGCTACTCCGAGGGCGGCACTAGGGCCCAGACGTGCTGCAGGGGAAGCTCAGATCGCAGGCTCGCCGGCAATCCCTCATACACGGAGAACAGCGCCGACACCAGGTCCTCCGCATCCCATAGGCGCATCTTGAAGTAGTTCTGTTGAGCCTCGGCCCGAACCGTCCCCTTGAACCCACGCCACGCGACGGGCAACCTCGATCGGCCTCGAGCGAAGTCACGAGGCCGCGCAAGGACCTGAACTCATCGACGCCGGCTTGCCCGGTCTTGACCTGGACGACCACGCGAGGGCTGTCGAGTCCCATCGGTCCGTGCCCGGCCAGGATGTCCACGCCCTTGTCCGCTCCCGGAGGGCTGAGCGTTGTCATGAAGCCCTGCGCCTCGAGGACTGCTCCAACAAGCCGAGCGAGCTCGTGACCTGCGAAGTGGGCGCTGATGAACTGACGGATCTGCTCACGGGCGACCGCCTCGACGTCGAGAGCCTCCTCGACCGCGGTCTCCATCTCCTCGTCCTCGGACACGGAAGGTGGAGCGGGTGGTGCGTGCTGACCTGCAGCAGCGAGGATCCTCTCCTCGGCGTGATCGCGCTGAACGCGTCCGACCGTCAACAGCGTCCCGAACGAGTAGAGAAGATCCAGGTCGAACACATCTCGCGGGACCTCCGTCTGGAGCCATTGAACAGGTCGAACATGATGCAGCGAGTCACCAAGGTCGGTCCGATACTGGTAGTCGCCGTCTATCCGTCCGATGGCTATGGCCCCCGTCGTCTTCAACGGAACCACAACGAGTTCGCCCTTCGTCATCCGCTTCAACAGTGACCAGAACTGGCCTACATGGTTCGAGACCTGGCTCTTCTTGGCTTCCGGGCTGCTCCGTTCGAAGATCTCCCGAAGTTGATCGACCGTCGTCACTGCGGACAGGTCCGACAGGTCGCCGCCCTTGCCCACGACTCCCTGCGACAGGAACCCTTCCTCGAACTCGCCGTGGCGCCCGCCCTTGACTATCCACACGGCCATACCGGGATCCTCTCTGCTACGTCGCCGAGTCACCCGTGCGGCTCAGCGCTAGTCGCTCGAAAGCAGGGTATCTGGCCAGGGGCTCACAGACCTAGTCGGAGTCCGTGCTTCTACGCCCGATGAGAGGTGACAACCACGCATGCCGGCTGACAGGTGCCGCAGCGATCGTTCAGAGCCTCTCGTCCACGTTGCCGTACGCATCGAGACGCCAGATCTTGACCGGAGCCGTGGCGCCGGCTTCGACGGGGTCGAACTGCCTGAGCGCGCCGCGCAGCGCGATCGCGTGATCGAACGCGACCTGCGACGCTGCCCCATCTCCGATGGCGAGCACGGGCACGACCCGCATGCTCGGGACGATCGGGGCCGATACACCCGTTGTGAGCCCGACCTCGATGCGCTGGTCAAGCATCCTTCGGAGGTTCGCGGGCGCCTCGAGCTCGACGTGATGAAGGAGATCGCCCGGGGAAACTTCTGAGCCCGGAGCGACGACGCCGGGCCACGTCGATGGCCCAGGACCGCTTCGGGAACTCGAACGACAGGCCTGCCAGGTGACGGGTCAGTCCCGCTCGACCCAGCGCCGGCGGCGCGGCCAGGGACAGGCCGCTTCGGGCCCGACTCCACGAGATCGCGCAAGCACCAGCGCTTCGGCTACCGGCGGGCCCACGCGCTGCTTCGCCGCGAGGGTGGGTGATCCCGACCGGAAGGGTGCTGCGCATCTGGCGAGAGGAGGGGGCTGAAGGTCTCTGCCAGGCACCACAAGCGCCGCCGTCCGCCCCAGGGCGAACCAGTGCGGCAGGCCACCCATCAACCACGTGTGGGCGATCGACTTCCAGTTCGACGCCACCTCCGACGGACGGATGCTGAAGCTCGCCAACATCGTCGACGAGTTCACCCGGGAGGCGCTGTCGACCCGGACCGCGCGCAGCTGCACAGCCGAGGATGGTCCGGGTGCTGGAGGGTCTCGTCGCCGAGCGCGGGGCACCGGAGCACCTGCGCTGCGACAAAGGACCCGAGCTCATCGCGTTCACGCTGCGGGACTGGTGCCGGACCCACGGCCCGGCCACGAGCTACATCGAGCCCGGCTCGCCTGGGAGAACGCCTACGTCGAGTCGTTCAACGCCAGGATCGAGACGAGCTGCTCGCCATCACCGAGTTCTGCACGCTGACCGAGGCCCAGGTCCTGATCGAAGACTGGAGGATCGGATACAACGACGACCGGCCGCATTCCTCGCTCGGCTACCTCATGCCGGTAGAGTTCCACCGGGCCTGGATCGAACGGCTTGAACCCCAACCAGCACTCTCATAGCGCGTGGATCGAAACCGGGGGGCCCATCACCACCCCGAGGCCACAGCCCCGACCCGCGTGCATGACCGGAGGCTCGGTCGGGGGCGGGCCGAATTCGTACGGCGCTCCGAGCGCATCGCCCGCAGCGAGCCGACGAGGACGCCGGCAGCGCGGTCGCTGGGCCGAAGGAAAGCCTCACGGCGTCGGATCCGGGCTCGTGCGCTCGGGCAGGCGGCGGACTTCCGGTTCGGTCTCCACGGCGGGCTCGCGCGTGTTCGAAGCAGGCGGAGAGCTTCGCCGTTCCTACAGGTTGCGGGGAGTGCTCTGCAGGGACTTGCCCTACATCAATGACACGAGTAGAGGTTCGATGGGCTCGACCTCCATCCTCCCGGGCTCCGAGCAGGCCCGGGAGTGATGGAGACCTTGTCGCTGCAGACGCCCGGTCGCTCGATCGAGAGCACCGAGCGTCTCGAAGTGGAAGGGCTCGTTCCGACCCGGAGTGCATCGAACGAGTCGATCGTTGCTTGCGCGGTGATCGTGTGGTCACCAGCCGAGACGGAGGCGATGCTGTTCGTACGTGGCCCGTGGGCGGTGAAGAAGTTGTTGCTGCCGATCGCAGCAGACCCTGGAAGTCGAACACCCTCGCCCGCGTGCATGCATCGACGCACGATCGAGTCCACCGGTAGTCCCGCGCCGCGCTGCGCATCACGAGGAAGCTGTCCTCTCGGGTCCGCAAGCGCTGGCCGCCGTGAACCGTAGGAGCAACGTCGATGCGGCGTCGACGTCGATGGCAGCCGACATCCCCGAAAGGAGGACGCTGAACCAATCGCGATGGGGGATCGAGTTGGTGTCGGCATTGATGATCCCGCCGTTTCCCTCGATGGCGGCGAGCACGGCATCCCGACCAGGGACACCTGGAGCACCCGGTGACCCGGACGTGCCGGGTATGCCAGGAAGTCCCGGGACACCTTGTGGCCGCGGATCAACCACTCGAGCGACCGCTCAAGCGGGTGCAACTCGAGGTCGAGGCGACGATCCTGATGGGTGCCGAGCGCCTTGCCGACGCACGCGCTGATCTTGCCGCCTTCCCCTGCTGCGTAGGCTACGGCGGCTCCTAGGCTCGTCGCAACCATCCCAGGCGCGAGAAGCATGGCGACGTGACGGGTCTTGCCCGTCGATGTCGCGAATCCCTCCTCCGCGGGCGGTGGAGTCAATGCGTGCAGAGGATCGAGGGTCAATAGGCCGAAGGTCGTTCGTGCCGGAGGCTCGCTTTGCCCCTCGATTAGGACCGCGGCCCGTTGGCGTAAGGAAGAGGTCGATGGTTCAAGTCCATCCAGGCCCACTCTTCAAGACCCCCAAGGTAGTAGGGTCCGCGGACGTGGTGTACGAACGATCCCCTGAGGGTCGTTGAACGAGAAGACCACCGCGTCATCCTCAACGAGATCTGGAAGGAACTCGGGGAGGAGGAGCACGGTGGTCGAAACCACGATGGACGGTCTTTCGTGGCTGCGCAAGCAGGTCGAGCAGGCCGACACGGATCTGCTGCGGGAGATGGTGAAGGTCTTCGCCGAGCGGCTGATGGCCGAGGAGGCCGATGCGATCTGCGGCGCCGCCTACGGCGAGCGCTCCGATGAACGGGTGAACAGGCGCAACGGCTACCGCGCCAGACCCTGGGACACCCGCACCGGCACGATCGACCTGCAGCTGCCGAAGCTGCGGCAGGGCAGCTACTTCCCCGACTGGCTGCTCGAGCCGCGCCGTCGCGCCGAACGCGCCTTCGTCCAGGTGGTCTGTGAGGCCTACGTCCGCGGCGTGTCGACGCGGCGGATCGAGGGCCTGGTGCGTCACCTCGGGATCGAGCGGATCTCCAAGTCCCGGGTCTCGCAGATGGCCAAGGAGCTCGATACCGCGGTCGAGGCCTTCCGCAGCCGTCCGCTGGACGGCGCCCCCTACACCTACCTCTGGCTCGATGCGCTCACCCAGAAGGTCCGCGAGGGCGGCCGGATCGCCAACATCGCCTGCGTGGTCGCCACCGGTGTGAACGCGGCCGGAGCACGGGAGATCTTGGGCCTTGACCTGTCAACCTCCGAAGACGGGGCGGGCTGGACCGCGTTCCTGCGTGGCCTCGTGGCTCGCGGCCTGTCCGGGGTGCGCCTGGTGATCTCCGATGCCCACCCGGGCCTGGTCGATGCGATCGCCTCTGTCCTTCCCGGATCCTCCTGGCAAAGGTGCAGGACCCACTTCCTGCGGAACCTGCTCACGAAGGTCCCGCGCTCGGCCGGTCCCTTCGTCGCGACGATCGTGCGCTCGATCTTCGCCCAGCCTGATGCACCCACGACCCACGCCCAACACTGCAGGGTGATCGAGCAGCTCGCCGAGCGGTTCCCGGCCGCGGCCGAGATGCTCGCGGACGCCGGGCCGGACATCTTGGCCTTCACCTCGTTCCCCCAGCCGCACTGGCGCCAGATCTGGTCCAACAACCCGCAGGAGCGGTTGAACAAGGAGATCCGCCGCCGCACCGACGTCGTCGGCATCTTCCCCGACCGCGACTCGGTGATCCGCCTCGTCGGCATGGTCCTTTGCGAACAGCACGATGAATGGGCTGTCGTCCGCCGCTATATGAGCCCCGAGTCGCTCGCGAAGGCCCGGCTCGAGGCGATCGAGGGCGAGACCGTCGAGGAGGTGAGAGGCGAGCTCGTCGCAGCGAGCTGATGGTCAGGATGACGCTGTGGAGTTACACCACCTTGACGGACTCGGCCCGGCCGCGTCCCGTCAAGTGGTTGAGATTCGTCACCGCCATCCTCGCGTCTCACGCGGTCGCAGCGAGTAGTTCCTTCGGGTCCTCACCTCCTTCGAGTTCGTCGACCCGGACCATCGAACCGATCGAGAAGTAGCGGCGCTCCGCCACCTGCCACTCGTCGTCTTGCTCGGCGAGGAGCGTCACGACCATCCGCATCAGTGAGTCCATCGTCGGGAAGATCCCGACCACGCGCGTCCGGCGCTTGACCTCCTTGTGCAGCCGCTCGATCGGGTTCGTGGAGTGCAGCCTGCGGCGGTGCTCGCGAGGGAAGTGCATGTGCGCGAGCACGTCTTCGGCCGCATCTTCGAGCAGCTCGGCTGCCCGGGGGAAGCGCGGGCAAAGCATCCGAGCCACCTCGTGCAGCTGGGCCATCGCGGAGGCGTGATCGGGTGCGGAGAACACCGAGCGAACGACCGCGGCCACGGTGTCCTGGGCGCCCTTGGGCACGGTCGAGAGCAGGTTCCGCATGAAGTGGACCCGGCAGCGCTGCCAGGTCGTGCCGGCCAGCACCTTCGCGATCGCCTGGCGGAGTCCCTCGTGGGCATCGGAGATCACCAGGCGCATCCCCTTCAGGCCTCGCTTGATCAGGCTCCGTAGGAACGCGGTCCAGAACTGGTGATCCTCGCTCTGGCCGGTCTGTGCACCCAGGATCGAGCGTTGTCCCTGGTCGTTGACGCCGATCGCGACCACCGTCGCGACCGAGGTGACCCGTCCGGCCTGGCGGACCTTGTGGAAGGTCGCATCGAGCCACACGTAGGGGTGGGAGCCCTCGATCGGCCGTGCGAGGAACGTACGGACCTCCTCGTCGAGGCTCTTGCAGATCCTGGACACCTCGGACCTCGAGATCCCGTCGATCCCGAGCGCCTTCACGAGGTCGTCGACCTTGCGGGTGGACACCCCCTTCACGTAG
>JAXLTF010000022.1:0-52046 GCA_046330185.1 Actinomycetota bacterium | reverse complement strand
CCCATGGTTCGCGAGCAGCTCCTTGTTGCCCGAGACGACCGCCTTGCCGTTCGCGAACGCTCGAAGGATCAGCTCGCGGGCGGGCTCGATCCCCCCGATCAGCTCACACACGACGTCGATCCCGGGGTCATCGACGATGCCCGCGGGATCTGTCGTGAAGCGTGAGCGTTCGAGCGTGACGTCGCGGTCGCGACCCGGGTCGCGCACCGCCACGCGCGCGACCTCGATCCGGCAGCCGGTCCGCAGCGCGATGTCGTCGCCGTGTTGGGCGAGGAGCCGGATCGCGGCGGCGCCGACCGTGCCACAGCCCAGGAAGCCGACGCGGACGACGCGCTCGCTCATCCCGGCGGCTCCGGTCCGATCCAGGCGGCCATCAGCACCTCGTCCTCGTAGCCGTACGACTTCCGCGAGTGTCGCACGAGGCGGCCCTCGTCCACGAACCCGAACCGCCGGTAGAGCGCGATCGCCGCCCGGTTGGTCGGATAGACGGACAGCATCAGCTTCTCCACGCCCACCGAGCGACCCCAGCGGATCGCCTCGGCCATGAGCGCGGTACCGATCCCCAGCGAGCGACGGTCCGCCGCCACGGCGATGCCCAGCGTCGCGACGTGCCGCGTCACAGGGTGGAGCTCGCGCTGCACGTAGACATGGCCGACGACGCGGCCCCTCTCGACGGCGACGATCTGGGCCTCTCGGTCGGTCCATGGCCGGCGGAAGCGCGCGCGGTACACGTGCGCCGGGCTCGTGACCGACTCGGTCCGCACCGCTCGCCCCTCGGCGACGATCGCCCGCCAGAACTCCAGGTACGAGCGCGCGTCCCGCGGGCGCGCCGGGCGGATCCGGACATCGGCGGGCGGCGAGGCCGCCCGGTCGGGCGGTCCCTGCGAGAGCTCGAGCCGGTCGAGATCGGCCGCGCCCTCGCGGCGGAGCCACGGGGTCGCCTCGCCGTCACGGACCGCGACCACCGCCGGGCGGCCCACGCGGTTGTAGTTGCTGGCGAGGCTGTAGGTGTACGCGCCCGTCGCCGCGAACGCCAGCAGGTCGCCGCGTCGGATGTCGGCCGGCAGCCGCACCCCTTCGGCCAGGACGTCGCCCGACTCGCAGTGCGTCCCGACGACCGTGGCGCCGACGCGCTCCGTGGTGCGGACGGGACCCGCGGTCGCGACGGCGTACCTCGCGTCGTACAGCGCCGGCCTGATGTTGTCCGACATCCCTCCGTCCACCGCGACGATCTGGGTCCCGTCGGGCGCCGACTTGCGCGCGCCCACCCGGTACAGGGTGACGACGGGGTTACCCACAAGGCTCCGGCCCGGCTCGACGAAGTGCTCGGGCTCGGGCAGGCCGAGCTCGGCGCCCCGGGCGTCCAGGCGGTCGAGGATCTGCGTCGCCACCTCCTCGGGCCGCAGGCCCGGCTCGCCGGTGTACGAGACGCCGAAGCCTCCGCCCAGATCGAGGACGTCGAGCGGAGAGCCGCGCGCGTCACGGACCTCGGCCGCCGTCGCCGTCGCCACGTCCAGCGCGCGCAGGTACGGATCGAGCGACTCGATCTGCGACCCCAGGTGGAGATGGAGACCGAGGAGGGCGAGCCCGGGCGACGCGTCGGCCAGCCGGGCGGCGGCAACGACCTGCGACCGCGGGATGCCGAACGTCGAGGCCTCGTGCCCGGTCGCGTCTTCTCATGGGTATCGACGGCGATCTCCGGCACGATCGGAGCTGACGGCGACCGTCTGCCCGGCGGCCGTCGCGACGGCGTCCAGCCGACGGAGGTCCTCGGGGTCGTCCGCGATCGCGCTCGAGTCGCTCCAGCACGGCCACCTCCAGCTCCGCGTCGGACTTGTTCCGTCCGTGGAACCAGATCCGTTCCCCGGGCGCCCCGGCACGCAGGCAGGTCTCGATCTCTCCACCGGTCGAGGCGAGCAGGCCCAGGCCCTCGCGCAGCGCGGCGCGGATCGCGCCGTGCGCCGTGAAGGCCTTCACCGCGTACAGGACCCGCAGGTACGCCCGGACGGCGGCCCGCATCCTCGCGCCCAGGTCCTCCTCGTCGACCACCAGGAGCGGCGTTCCGTAGCGGGCGGCCAGGTCGGCGGCGCTCGCGCCGCCGACCTGGATCCGCGATCGTCCACGGTCGCCGTGGCGGGCCACGGCGACCCCCGCTCACCCTGGCGGCGGGGGCGTCGACGACTGGGTCAGGCATCTGCACGCTCCATCGCCTCGGGCGCCGACACGCCCACGATCCCAGCAGGTTGGCCAGGACCTGCTTCGTGCCGGCCGCGAGCCACAGGCGCGCCTGCGTGAGCGCCGCGTCGTCTCCGACGACGCGGCACTCCGTGTAGAAGCGGTGGAAGCGGGCGGCCAGGTCCTGCGAGAGGTGCGTGAGCCGGTGGGGCGCACGCTGCTCGGCCGCCACCGCGAGGGCTCCGGGGATATCGGCCAGGCCCCGCAGCGAATCCAGCTCGGGCTCGGTGGCGAGCAGCGTCAGGTCCACCGTCTCGATCGGGGCGAGAGAGACGCCCTGGGTCGCCGCCCTGCGCAGGATCGACGCGATCCGCGCGTGCCCGTACTGCACGTAGTAGACGGGGTTCTCCATCGTCTGGCGCTTCACGAGCTCGATGTCGAAGTTCATGGCCGAGTCATTCCCGTACTGCAGCAGGGTGAAACGCGCCGCGTCCGTCCCGACCTCGTCGATCAGCTGGTCCAGCGTGACGAACTCCCCCGCCCGCGTGCTGAGCTTCACGGGCACGCCGCCGCGCAGGAAGGCCACGAACTGATACAGGACGATCTCGACCGCGTCGGGGTCGAAACCGAGCGCCTTCGCGGCGCCCTTCACGCGCGCGACGGTGCCGTGGTGGTCGGCGCCCCACACGTAGATCAGGTGGTCGAAGCCGCGTGCGAACTTGTCCAGCACGTAGGCGATGTCGGCGCCGAAGTACGTGTGCTCGCCGGTCGACCGGATCGCGACGCGGTCCTTGTCGTCGCCGAACGCCGTCGAGCGGAACCAGACCGCCCCGTCGGCCTCGGACACGTACCCCGCCCCTCGCAGGCGCTCGATCGCCTCGGCGATCTCGCCCGAGTCGGCCAGCTCCCGCTCGGAGCGGTACACGTCGAAGCGCACCCCGAACCGTTCGAGCGTCGCCTCGATCCCCTCGAGGATCCGCGCGGCGCCCAGCTCGCGCAGGCGCTCGAACCGCTCCCGCTCGGGCAGGTCCGCCAGCTCCGGCCCCTCCGCCCGCAGGATCTCGCGCGCGATGTCCCCCACGTAGTCGCCCCGATACCCGTCCTCGGGCAGGGCCGCGTCGCGGCCGAGCGCCTGCAGGTAGCGCGCCTCGACGGAGCGGCCGAACCGGTCCATCTGGCCGCCAGCGTCGTTGAAGTAGTACTCGCGCTCGACCGACCAGCCGGCGTGCTCGAGCAGCGACGCGAGCGCGTCGCCGATCGTCGCGTTCCGCGCGTGCCCGATGTGGAGCGGGCCGGTGGGGTTGGAGCTCACGAACTCGACCTGGACGCGGCGGCCGGTCGGCTCGGGGCGGCCGTAGGCGTCGCCGAGCCTGGCGATGTCGCGAAGCGAGTCGTACAGCCACCCGTAGGTCGTGAAGACGTTCAGGAAGCCCGGACCGGCCACCTCCACCCGGTCCACGAACGACGCGGGGGGCAGCGCCGCCACGATGGCGTCGGCCACCTCCCGCGGAGGCCGGTCGGTCCGCTTCGCGAGCGCCAGCGCGACGTTCGTCGCGAAGTCGCCGTGGGCCTTCTGCTTCGGCACCAGGAGCTCGGGCTCGGGCAGCTCGCCGTCGATCCCGAGCCCCGGCGCGGCCTTCGTCAAGCCGTCGGCCAGCCAGCGTGTCAGCTGATCCTCGATCACGTCGCCCGCTCCGTCAGACGGCGCCGGACCGTCGCGACGACCTCGGCCGGATCGAACGGCTTGGCCAGCAGGTCGACGGATCCCGGCCCGAGGCTCTCCTGCGCCGGGTCGGGCCCCTCGGTGCGCCCGGTCAGGAAGACCACCGGGATCCCCGCCAGACCGGGCAGGGCTCGCAGGCGCCGGCAGATCTCGAACCCCGAGAGATCGGGCAGCATCATGTCGAGCACCACCGCGTCGGGCGGGCGATCGGCGGCGCTCGCGAGGGCAACGGCGCCCTCGGGAGCCGTCTCGATCTCGTAGCCCTCCAGCCGGAAGTTGACCTGCAGCAGGCGCAGGATCACGGGGTCGTCGTCGACCAGCAGCAGACGCGGCGCATCCGGCACGCACCGAGGATAGCGAGGGCCGTCGACGGAACGACTCAACCGGTCGAGATGCGGTAGCACGAAGGCGCGTTGCTAGACTCCGGTCCGAAGTCCGCGGCCGCGGACGAGCCCCCGTAGCTCAGAGGATAGAGCGCCGGCCTCCGGAGCCGGGTGCGCAGGTTCGAGTCCTGCCGGGGGCACCTGCGATGTGTCGCGACGGCGTCGCGGCCGCATGCGTCCGAACATCGTAGCCATCCCTCAGCCCTCTGCCGCGGGTCGCCGCGCGGACCCCCCGCCTGAGCACCGGCCAGCGCGGATGTCACGAGGGAAGCGGGACCTTCGGCCCCGGACGCGGGCGCAGGTTCGAGCGACCCTCGTACCGGGAGGTGAGTTCGATGCTAGCGAGCCTGTATCCGATCTTGGAGTCCGGGCCGCACACGACGGGCAACTTCGCCTGGCCCGCGCTGGTGATCATCGGCGCGCTCCTGGCAGCCATCGTGGTGTTCGCCTGGGCCTCCCTGCGGAGCGCTCCGCGCCATCAGCAGACGGAGCTGCCCGTGGAGCAGCCGACCGCCAAGGCGGCCTGAGTCAGTCCGAGGCGCTCCGGAGCGTAACCTCGCCCTCGAAGCCGGGTGCCACGACCCGGCTTCGAGCCGGCTCCGTCTCGGCGACCACGCGCCCCCCTCGGACGACCCAGCGCGGCGTGGGCCGCAGCCGGATGGCCTCGATCTCGTCCGCGCAGCCCAGGACCACGAAGTTGGCTGGGCGGCCCTCGGCGATGGACCAATCTCGGCCGCTGGCTCGAAGCGGGTTCACCGTGATCATGTCGAAAGCGCGGAACAGCTCCTCGCGACCCGTCATCTGGCCCACGTGAACCAGCATGTGAACGGCGTCCAGCATCGAGCCGGTGCCGATCGGGTACCAGGGGTCCATGATGCAGTCGTGGCCGCAGGCCACGTTCACGCCGGCGGCGTCGAGCTCCTTCACACGAGCCATGCCCCGGCGCTTCGGGTAGGAGTCGAACCGCCCCTGCAGGACGATGTTGGTCAGCGGGTTGGCAACGATGGTCACCCCGGCCCGTTTCATGATCTGCAGCATCTTGAACATGTACGCGTCGTTGTAGGAGCCCATGGCCGTCGTGTGGCTGGCGCACACCCGGCCCTGCAGACCTCCGCGCATCGTTCTGGCCAGCACCGTCTCCAGGAACCGGGACTGGTCGTCATCGGTCTCGTCACAATGCAGATCGAGCGGCCGACCGAACTCCTCCGCCAGGTCGAAGACGAAGTTGACCTCCGCCACGCCGTCCTCACGGGTCCACTCGTAGTGAGGGATGCCGCCGACGACGTCGCACCCCAGCTCCATGGCCTCCCGCATCAGCTCCTTGCCGTCGGGGAACGACAGGATGCCGTCCTGAGGGAACGCGATCAGCTCCAGCTCGACGAGGCTCCGGACCTCCTCGCGCAGCTCCAGCAGCGCCCGTAGCGCCGTCAGATCGGGGTCGCACACGTCGACGTGGCTCCGGATCACCCCCGTCCCCTGGGCCACCTCCCATCGGATCGCCTCCCGGGCCCGACGCTTCACGTCCTCGACGCTCAGCGTCTGCTTCCGCTCGGCCCAGGTGAGGATGCCCTCGATCAGCGTGCCGGACTCGTTGTGACGGGGTTGGCCAACCGTGAGGACGGTGTCCAGATGGATGTGTGGATCTACGAACGGGGGCGCGACCACGCCGCCGGCGGCGTCGAGCGTGACGTCCTCATCGGATACCGATCTCGCGGCTCCCGCCGCGGTGACCGCCTCGATGACCCCCCCTCGGACCACGACGTCGTACGTCTCGCCCGGGGGCCCCGCCCCCGTGGGGTGAACCCTGGCGTTCCGAACGATCAGCGAACCGTCGCCAGCCCTCTCCTGCATGTCACCCTCCGGATCCCCCCGGCCTCAGCGGCCGGAGCAACTCCGCCTGGAGCCCGTCTCAGACGGGGAGCCCCAGGAGGCGGATCGCGTTCGCGCCCAGGATGGCCTCCTTCTCGCCCTCGCTGAGGCCGGGGAGATCCATCACCAGGTCCACGGTACGGCCGAGGTCGTACCAGGGGAAGTCGGTCCCGAGCATCACCCGTTCCGGTCCGATGTCGCGGATCATCGCCGACAGCTGATCGACGGTGGGAGCGTTCGGCGCGCCGGTCCACTCGATGATCTCGCACAGGTCGAACGTCAGATCCGGGAACTCCCGGGCCAGGTCCACCGTCTGCGCCCACCGCCCGCCGCCGAGGTGGGCGAGGAGCACGCGGAGGCCCGGGAAGTCACGCAGCACCGGGGCGAAGCCGGACGGTTCGGCGAACCGGTCACCTCCCTTCGCCGACCCCGTGTGCGACAACACCGTGAGCCCGAGCTCCCGACAGGCGGCGAAGACGGGCTGCATCCGTGCGTCGGCCGGCTCGAAGCGCTGCACCACCGGATGGAGCTTGATCCCCTTCGCGCCACGATCGGCCATCTCCCGGAGGTGTGCGACGTTCTCATCGGGTGAGAGTGCCCACGGGTCGACGCCAACGAAGGGCGTGATGCGGTCGACGGACGCCAGCCGAATCCACCAGCCAGCGGTTGAAGGACCGGAAACGCTCCCCCATGGTCGCGTCGATCTCGGCGACGGCCTTCGCCCGGTCGTCCCCCTCCACCGCCGAGGGGAGCATGTCGATCGCTTCGGCGCGGAACAGGTCCACGCTCAGCAGGTTCACCGCCACGCCGTGTGCGAACCCGGCCTCATCCATGGCCCGAAGGCCATCGTCGATCGTTCCGCTGTACCCTGTGAACTCGACGCCCGCCTTCTCGCCGTACTCGAAGATCTCGTACCCTGATTTCCACCATTCGCCGGACGCGCTCGACTCGTACAGGTGCATGTGCACGTCCACCTTGACCGCACCGGCCATCGTCGCCTCCTAGCCTTTCGAACGCTCGTCGGCCCCGGCTCGCCGCTCCGCCCGGCGGTCGCGGGACCCGGCCCACCTGGGCTGGTCACAGATCCGACCCAGGAACTCGATGACGGTGTGCGCCGCCAGGTACGACGTGAGTCCCGTCGGGACGTCCAGCATCGGGTTGACCTCAACGAGGTCGAACCCGATCACCTCGGTTCGCTCGGCGATGGCCCGGAGGCTGTCCCGTAGCTCCTCGTAGGTGAACCCGCCCGGCTCCGCGGATACGCACCCCGGCGTGAGAGCGATGTCCAGGACGTCGATGTCGATGCTCACGTAGCAGCGGGCGCCCTCGGGGATGCCATCGAGTACGACGTCGTCACCTCGGTCCCGGAACTCCTCCATGGTCACCACGCGGTTCCCGTCGCGCTCGCTTTCGTCATGCATCACCCGTGTGTTGCGGAGGCTTCGGATCCCCACCTGCACCAGCGATCCGACGTTCGGCATCATCCGGATGTGGCGGAAGGCGTGTTGGTTCGTGTACTCCAGGCCGTGCACGAAGGGCATGTAGTCGAGATGCGCGTCGAAGTGCACGACGTGGAAGGGCTCCTCATCTTCGAACCCCCTCACGACGGGGAACGTGACCGCATGGTCCCCACCGATGGCCACGGGCATGGCCCCACGGTTCACCACGGACCTGGTCAGCTCCGTGATGTTGGCGAACGTGCCGACCACGTTGGTGGGCAAGATGTCGGCGTCGCCTACGTCCGCGATGCGCCCTCCGACCATCTCTCGCTCGAGGAACTGCCGGCGCGTAGCCGGGTCGTAGTAGCCGCGTCCGTCGGTCACGAATCGGAGCGATTGCTCACGCAGGGACCGCGGCCCGAACCGGGATCCGGCATGAACGGCGAGCCTTCGTCCGTGGGCGCCCCGAGGATCGCGATGTCGGCATCGAGCGTGCCTAGGTCGGTGCAGATCGCCGACCGGAGGAACGACGGGATGCCCACGAACGGGAAGTCGAGCCGTCCACCATCTCCTCCCGCCGGCACGGTCATCTCCGGGGGCGAGATGCGCGACTATCATCGATGGTCGCCGACCCGCGGGGTGCGAGATGGACGGAGAACAGCGACCGAGGTTCGTGCCGGTGCCGGCGAGGAGGCCCGGGCGGTGACGCTCCCCGCGGGGAGCCGGTTCGCCGTCGTGGACGTGGAGGAGGACAGGTCGTCGACCTGTTCGCGTTCTCCTCCGCCGACGTCGCCGAGTACGCCAGCGCGGAGCACACCAGGATGCAGGTGAACCGGCTGTTCCCCGCGGTCGGCGAGGCGTTCGTCACCAACCGACGCCGACCCATCCTCGTCCTCGAATCGGACGACTCCCCGGGGATCCACGACATGCTGTGCGCCGCCTGCGACCCGATCCGGTATCGCCTCCTGGGAGACGATGTCCATGCATCCTGTCAGGACAACCTCCTGCGGGTCATGGCCGAGCTGGGACACCCTCACGTCGAGGTTCCCCAGCCGATCAACCTGTTCATGGACGTCGGCGTCCAGCCCGACGGTTCGCTGACCTGGGGTCCGTCCCCCGCGAAGGCCGGCGACCGCGTCACCCTGCGCGCGGCGATCGACTGCATCGTGGTGGCCTCGGCCTGCCCGCAGGACCGCAACGCGATCAATCACTTCCGCCCTACCTCCATCGGCATCTCGCTGCTCGCCGACTGACCCGCCCGTCAGGGCTCGGCCACCACCATGGCCTTGACGCACAGTTTGTCCCGGCTGGCATGGATGGCCTCCTCGGTTCGCTCGAGCCCGAACGTGTGGGTCACCAGGTCCTCGAACGGATACACGTCCGCGTAACGGGACATCAGGAACAGCGAGGTTCCGATCTGCGCGTTCGGATAGGCATAGGACCCGAGGATGTCCACCTCGAGGTTCACGATGTGCTGCGGATTCAGCGCCATCGTGCCGTTGTCCGTGAAGTGCCCGAACTCCACCACGCGCCCGCCCTTGCGCACCAGGCGGAGCGATTCGGCGAACGCCGGCGGCAGGCCCACGACCTCCACCACGACGTCCGCGCCGAGCCCCCGGGTCATCGACCTGACCGTTGCCACCCGGTCGTCGATCTCGGGGAGGTCCTCGAGCGAGAGGACCTCATCGAACCCGAATCGCTTGGCCATGTCGATGCGCATCGGGATACGGTCGATCCCGATGACGGGGCCTGCACCCATGGCCCGTGCGGCGGCGCCGGTCATGATCCCGATCGGTCCGAGGCCCTGGACCACCACCGACTTGCCCAGCCCGATCCCTTCCCCAGCCCACGGCATGCCCGGGGCGAACGCTCGCTCGAGGGCACGGGTGCCGCAGGCGATGGGATCGGACAACGCCGCCATCTGGAGCGTGACGTTGGGGGGTAGCTTGAACAGCCAGGTCTGCGGGAACAGATACACCTGGTCGCTGTAGCCCCCACGGACGAACGGCTCCTCCTCGGTGCCCAGGGTGATGCCGTAGATGTTCACCTGCTGGCACAGGTTCTGGCGCTGCGGGACGAAGCGGCAGTAGTAGCAGGCACCGCAGGCCAGCGTGGTGCCGACGGCCACGGGGTCCCCGACCTTCAGCCCCTGACCGTAGACGTCCCGCGCAGGGAAGTCCGGACCCATGGCCTCGAGGATGCCGGAGAACTCGTGTCCCATCACGAGCGGCATGGGGACCGCGAGGTGCCCGCTGTACATGTGCGGGTCGGTGCCGCACACCCCGCAGTGGGTGGGCCGCAGGATCGCCCCGTCGCGCGGCAGCGGCGACTCCGGGAATCGCTCGATGGAGAGCGTTCCCGGAGCCGACAGCACCGCCGCCCTGATCATCGTTCGGGGTCGCGCTAGGAGCCGGCCGCCGATGCCACGCGATCGGGGGTTGGAGCGGCCACCCGACCGCGCATCCCGATCAGGTAGATGCCGCCGCCGACCACGATCCCCACCAACCAGCTCAGGTCGGCGCCGTTCAGCCACTTGGTCGAGACCCACCCCTGCAACGGTCCGACCAAGCCGTAGAGGACCAGCCACCCGGCGAACAGGCCGATCGGGAAGGCGAGGATCCCCACCCAGTTCACGTCCCCGTAGATGCTCGACTGCGGGTCGGCGTAGAGCTGCGGCACGTCGATCTTCTTCTTCCGAACCAGGTAGAAATCGGCGAGGACCACACCCACCCAAGGGGACATCCACAGGACCAGGCCCACCATCCAGCTGTCGAACTTCGACGCGAAGTCGGCGTCCTTCAGGAACCACAGCGTCACGAGGTACCCGACGACCCCAGCCATGATCCCCAGCGTCCGGCGCGACAGGCGGATCCCCGCGCTCTTCGCGGCGAGGGCGGACGAGTACACGTTCAGGATGTTGGTCGCGATCGGCCCGTGGAGCACGAGCAACATGACCAGGATGGCGACGAAGCCTCCGAACACGTCCGACACCAGCCGGGCCGGGTCGGTGGTGGCGTCCCTGCTGGCGATGGTCGCGCCCAGGATGGCCAGCCACACCGTGGGGATGAACAGACCCAGGTAGCTGTACCAGAACACCTTCTTGGACGAAACGGTCTTCGGTACGAACCGCGAGTAGTCGGACGCCCACGTCACCCAGGAGATCCCCCACCCGACCCCGGTGGCGGTGATCAGCCCGGTGATGCTGGAGAATCTCGCCGCTCCGGTGAGCTGCGACGTGAGACCCCAGTCGACGATGCCCTTCCGGCTCCACGCGAGGAAGCTCATCAGCAGGAAGATCCCGAACATGACGGGGACCGTGTACTTCTCGAACGCCTGGATCAGGTAGAAGCCGTAGACCCCGATGAACACCTGGATGATCATGATCACGGTGACCACGATGAACCGCATCGCGAACGTGTCGTCCACCCCGAAGTGCCCCAGGATCCCCATGGCCAGAAGGACCGGGAAGTACGTGTTGACACCGATCCACGCCATGGTCATCAGGAACTGCATCCACGAGCTGAGGTACCCGCCGCGGCGTCCCAGCGCCGACCGGGACAGGACCATCTGGTTCACGGCCGTCTTGTGCCCCATCACCGTGCACGCGGCGAAGATGGCGCAACCGATGAGGTTCCCCAGCACCACGATCAGGATGGTCTCCAGCAGGCCGAGGCCGAGGACGATGCCCAGCGCCCCGAGGATCCAGTTGATCGGCGCGATGTTGGCCCCGGCCCAGATCCAGAACTGTCGCCAGCCCGTAGAGTCCCGGTCGGCTTCTGGGATCGGCTCGATGCTGTGCGTATCCAGCCGTACCTCGTGCTCTTCTGCAGTAACCGCCATACCCACCCCCTCGCAGAGCGAGATCCCGTCGCCGGATCTCGGTTGCCGAGCGTCGACGTCGGCGCCCGGCGAGCCCCTGCCGAACGCCTTGCAGGTCAAGCCCTCACGTCGTCGGGTCCATGGGTGGGCGCCCTCTCCGGCCGCGGCGCGGCCGACGTTGACGAACCGTAGGCCAGCCGCGAGCCGCGCGCAAGTCGTCCAACCGCAGGGTTAGCGCCGCCCGCGCGCCAGTTTCCGCCTGAAGGTCCCCGCACAACGAGAAGGGGCACGTAGCGTCCGCTTCATCGCGAAACGAAAGGACGCTACCGTGCCCGAACTCACCGTAGTCGTTCGAGTGACCTGGCCCAGCGGCGGATCCTGATGCGCCCCATGAGCGTTGCGACCCACCGCGGCTCACGCCGGCACCTCGCTCCGGCGCTGGCGAGATCGCGATCGAGGGCCTCCAGGGCCTCGCGATAAAGCGTCCGAGCCGCCTGGCGACCCTGCGCACAGACCTCGTGCTCCAGCGCGACGGGATCGATCCGGTCGTCGATCCGCACCCGTAGCTCCACCACTACACTCACCTCGGGCACGTAGCTCACCTCCTGTTTCGACTCAGGTCTTGGTGAGCCTACGTGCCCCTTCCAGGCCGAACGTGGAGCTGCGATCCGCGGAACGCATCCGTCTCGACGAGTGGGTTTGCGAGTCTCCCGGCCCGGGTGTATGAGGGTGCCGAACCCGAAGCGTTCGATCGGTCGGCGGCAAGGAGGGGCCACCGTGAGGGACCGGAGCCGGAACGCGTGCGGCGTCGGCTTCGCGTTCGTGCTCGTGATCGCACTCGCCGGAACCGGAACCGCGAGCGGCGCGGTCTACGGCTCTGCGGACGCTCGTACTGGGACGGCTCCCGGGGTCCGGCGGTCCGTCGACGTGACGACGAACCACGCGAAGGTCGAGGCGTTCTCGTTCGACGGCGTGGATACGGATGGGTTCCCCCCGCCGGTCACTGAGGAAGCCTCCGATTTCTCGGCCTTCTTCGGGTCGGTCACGGCGCTCGACGACGCTCCGGGGCGGTCGGGGAGCGCGGCCGCCTCGCAGGACACCACCGTCGACAGCTCCGATCCGAACGTGACGAGCGTGGGCACTTCGGGCGAGGTCTCCGCGAGCTGGTTCGACGATGACGCCGGCGACGGCGACGACCCCTCTGGGGAGAGCACGTCGGAGTTCACGGTCACCTTCGAGGTGACCGAGGAGCCCGCGGTCTTCTCCCTCACCGGCTCCATCGCCGCCTCGGCGGGCACCGCGAACGCCGACTGCACGACCGTCATCGTCACATCGCCGACCGGAGCCGTCTTCAGCGTCGGGGCACCTGAAGGCTGTGGATCGCCCGGGCTCAGCGTTCAAGATGAAGGTGAGCTCGCGGTAGGCACGCACACGTTCTCCGTCGTCGCGAGCGCCGTGGCGGCCAATCCGGACGCGACCGGCGGAGCCGCCGAAGCATCGTTCGAGCTCAACCTGCGACTCGGGGCATGCACCGTCACCGGCACCGAGGGCGACGACCAGCTCGTGGGGGACGCCGCGGTCGGAGACATCATGTGTGGGCTGGGCGGCGACGACGACCTCAATGGTCTCGGCGGCAACGACACCATCTTCGGGGGCCCGGGGGGCGACAGGATCGAGGGCGGCGCGGGCAACGATGTGATCTCCGGCGAGGGAGGCGCCGACGACTTGCGCGGAGGGAACGGCGCGGACGTCATCAACGGGGACGAGGGGTGGGACAGGATCGAGGGCGGGCCGGGCAACGACATCCTGGCCGGCGGCAACGGCGAAGATGTCATCGTCGGAGACGACCTCGTGGATTGCGACGCGGCGACCAGCGCCCCGGGGCTGAACGACGACGAGATCTTCGGTGGGAGCGGCCACGACACCATCGGGGGCTGCCAGGGCGCCGACAAGATCCACGGCGAGGGCGGCGACGACGTTCTCCTCGGCAACCGGGGCGACGACGTTCTCCTCGGCGACCAGGGCTCCGACAAGCTCCGCGGTCAGGCGGGCGCCGACACGCTCACGGGAGGGACGAGGAAGGACGTCCTCGTGGGAGGATCCGGCAACGATGCGTTGTTCGCCCTCGACGGCGTCCTCGACGTGGTCCGCGGGGGCGGGGGTTCGAACGACGAAGCTCAGGTGGATGAGGACCTGGACGAGGTGACAGGCGTCGAGGTTCTCCTTGCCTGAGACCTGCGGGACGGCCACATCCGAGCCGCTGCGGGTGGTACACGATCTCCGGGGCCGCCTTGCCCTTCACGCACAGGGCGGATCCCGTCGGATGCTGGAGGATCGGTGGTCAGAGCCTCGAACCGGTCGGCGCTGATCGTCGCCGACGCTCCACACCGCGACACGCACAGCGGGCAGAACGTCTGAACCTGTTCCTCGCTGCGTCACCAGCCACGGCGACACGACCCACCGGAGAGGACCTGGCGGACGCTGGATGGGACGAGGATGCCCATCCGGATCGTCCACCGTCGGCGGAGCCGCCTACGATGCTCCGGTGACCGACCCGCGCGACATGCAGGCGCCGAGCGGCTTCCACGGGGAGCGATCGCTCGAGCCCGACGACCTCGGACCCGTCCGCTCGGCGCGTTCCGGACTTGGCTCGCCGACGCCGAGGCGGCCGGCGTCCCGCTCCCGAACGCGATGGCGCTGGCGACCGCCGACGCCGACGGCCGTCCGAGCGTCCGCCACGTCCTGCTCCGCGGCGTCGACGGGGACGGGTTCGTGTTCTTCACCAACCGTGAGAGCCGCAAGGGCCGGCAGCTCGCCGCGAGAACGCCGCGGGCCGCGCTCGTCTTCCTGCGGAAGGAGGCTCGACCGGCAGGTCTCGGTAGACCGGCCGCGCCGAGCCGGTCGACGACGACGCCTCGGACGCCTACTTCGCGACCCGGCCGCGTGACGCCCGGATCGGCGCGTGGGCCTCGCCGCAGAGCGCGTCGATCCCCGACCGGGCCGATCTCGACCGCCGGGTGGCCGAGGCCGAGACCCGGTTCCCCGGGGACGTTCCCCGGCCGCCGTACTGGGGCGGCTACCTGGTCCGCCCCGAGACGATCGAGTTCTGGCAGGGACGGCGATACCGCCTGCACGACCGGATCCTCTTCACGCGCGAGGCGACGCGCTGGCGCGTCGAGCGGCTCGCGCCCTAGCCGAGCTCCGAGGCCGGATCCCGGCGGGCACCTCCAGGTCCCTCACATGATCCTGCCCAGCCGCGTGTGCGCGACCAGCAGCCAGCCGAGCGCGAACGAGCCCGCGATCGCGCCGGCGGCGACGATCAGCGCCTTGATCTCGAGCGGCACGCCGAGCGGGCGCAGTAGCAGGGCGAGCGCGATCAGCGGGATGCCCTGCAGCACGAAGGCCGCGTAGGCGGCGCGGCCCATGGCGCGGACCGTCCGACCGCCGGTCACCGGGTGCCGCTGGGCGAACCCGAGCACCCATACCGACGCGGCGACCGTCAGCGCGCCGCCGATGGCGGCGAGGACGAGCGCCTCCACGCGCCATCCGCCGCCGAACGTCTCGACGGATCCGTCCGGGTCCTGGGTCGAGGCGAACGCGACGACCAGCGCGGCGGTCGCCGCCAGCGCGGCCCGGCCGCACCCGCGACGGATCCGGTCCGGGATCGATCGGAGCCAACCACGTCGCGCGGCCACGATCCCCAGGCCGAAGAGCCCGACGCACTCGGGCCACTGCCAGACGTGCGCGTTCGTGAGCTGGAGCGAGTCGAACGGGAACCAGAGCCGCACGATGAACGTCCCGGCGGCGATCCCGGCACCCAGGCCCACCAGGTGACGGGCCCGGAGCGGTTCGGCCGCGTCGGGGAGCGCGACGCGGCCACTGCGCGGTCTCCATGCGACCCATCCCGCGTACACCAGCGAGAAGAGCAGGAGGACCTCAACGAACCAGAGCGGCCCGTTGTCGAGCGTCGGGTCGTCCGCGTACACGTCCCGCAGGCCCCAGTCAGACCCCGCGGTGACGTACAGCCCGTAGGTCATCAGCGGCCAGAGCACGAACGTGAAGGCCGCGAGCGGGATCCCCAGCCGGACCAGCCGGTCGCGCGCGAACCGGCCGGGCCCCTTGCGTTCGAGCGACCCCGGGGTGAGCAGACCCGCCACCAGGAAGAACAGCGCCATCACGAAGACCGCGAACGGCAGGATGATCAACCCGAACACCGCCTGAGACGCCTCCCCCATCTCCCCCTCGGCGACGTCGGCGTAGGTCCAGTTCATGCCCGCGTATCCGGCGATCGCGTGCCCGGCGATCACGCCCGCGACCATGAGCACGCGCAGGTCGTCGAGGTAAGCGAGGCGCGGCGGGGGGATCGGACGGGGCTCGATCCCCGAGCCGGTCGACCGGCCGGACACCAGCAGTCTCATGCCGTCAGGCTGCCCTCGGGCCGAGGACGGGGGAAGGGCGGTTCGCCCTCCGCCCGGCGGGTCCTTCCGACCCAGCGGGGCGGCGCTGGTAGCGTCTCGATCGTGCACGAGCCGCACGGCCCCGCCGCCCGCCCGGGGATCGGACCGGGCGCTCCTTACGAGCGCGGCAACCACGGTCTGTCGTCGTCCTTCTCACGACGGCGGTTCCTGAGGACCTCCGGCCTCGCGATCGCGGGGGCCACGCTGTACGCGTGCACCGGGGGCGGCCGCAAGGAGCCGGTCTTCTCCCCGACCCAGACGGAGACCGTCACGTCCGTCGATACGCGCTGGCCGATCAAGCGCGTCGTCTACGTGATGCCCGAGAACCGGAGCTTCGACAACCTCTTCGGCTCGTTCCCCGGTGCGAGGGGCGCCACCACCGGTGTGAAGTTCGGGCAGGAGGTGCCGCTGGCGCCCTCTCCCCACTGGCTCCCGGGCGATCTGCCGCATGACCGTGCCGCGTTCCTGAACATGGTGAACGGGGGCGCGTACGACGGGTTCGGGATCGGCCAGTTCGGCGACCCGTGGGCGTACACGACCCACATGGAGGGAACGGTCCCCGTCTACTGGCAGCTCGCTAGCGACTACGTCTTGTGCGACAACTTCTTCTGCTCGGTGGGCGGCCCGTCCTACCCGAACCACCTCTTCTTCGTGGCGGGGCAGTCCGGCGGCGTGTTCGACAACCCGGAGAACATCGAGGTGCGCAGGAGCGAACGCGGCGTGTTCAAGAGCTGGGGATGTGACGCCGTCGGTGAGGACGTCTTCGTCCTGGTCAAGGACGAGGACGGCGACCTGAGCAAGCACGACACGTGCTTCGACTTCAAGGCGGTACCGCAGCAGCTGGAGGAGATCGGCGTGAGCTGGGCCTACTACTCCGCGAGCCCGTACCAGAGCGGGTACTTCTGGAACGCGCTCAACGCGGTCGCGGGGGTCTTCCACACGGACCTGTGGCGCGAGGAGACCATCCGGCCGGTGGATCGGATCGTGGACGACATCCGCGCGGACCGGCTGCCGGCGGTGACCTGGGTGACGCCCCGGTTCGAGCTCTCCGGACACCCGCCGGAGAGCACGTGCTTCGCGCAGAACTGGCTCGCGGGGATCGCCAACGCCGTCATGGAGAGCGACGGCTGGGAGCACACCGCGCTGTTCGTCTCTTGGGACATGTGGGGGGGCTTCTTCGACCACGTGCCGCCCCCCACGGTCGGAAACATCGGGCTCGGCTTCCGCGTCCCGAGCCTGGTCATCTCGCCGTACGCGAGGAAGGGGTACATCGACGACGCCGCGGCCGACCTATGCGCCCCGCTGAGGTTCATCGAGGACAACTGGGGTCTCCCCTACCTCACTGAGCGGATCGCGGTGAGTCACAACTTCGAGCACGTCTTCGACTTCGGGCGGAACCCGAGGACGGACGCCCGTCCCGCTCCCGAGATCACGAGCTGCTACGGCAGCCCCTGCAGGACATCTTCCGGCGGCACATGCCTTCCGTGGTATTCCAGGGACCCAGCTGGACAAGACCAGCCTGGTCGCCCGGGGTCCCTGGGGCGCATCAGCAGGTCCAGGGCCCAGCCCTCCTCCGGCCCGCTCTCGAAATGGACGGGTGGCGGGGCCGTGGGCAGGCCGCTCAGCTCCGGCCACGACGGTCAGCCGCCTGCAATCTGGGTTGTGGACCGTGCAGCGCTCCACCAGCGCGCACGCGCAGGCTCTCGCTCCCGGGAGGAACTGAGAGGGGCAATGCTCTAGTCAAATGGCACCCTCATGGTCAGTCATCCGGCCATCTCAGACGATACACATGGGACCCAGCCCTCAGTTGACCTTGCAGTGCCTCCTCCAGGAACAGAAGAGCCAGGCAGCCAGGCTCTCTTATGCCGACATGAACGACATGGGCGAACAGCTCGGTGGGCGTCAGCTTGCAGCGTCGCCGGTCTCGGCTTCGTCGACGACCAGGCGATGCTCGCAGATCTGCAGGTAGAGGAACAGATGGGGCGCGGTGCCGCGCCTCGATGGCCATCGCCCCGCCTGCTGCAGGCGGGCACGGCGATGCAACGTGGACAGGACAAGGTCGCCGGCCACGCCATCGACCGTATCGGCGGGGATGGCCAGGCCGCACCTATGGGTCGATCTGCTGCGCCAGCAGCATCTGATGGCGTGAGGCGCAGGAAGCGCGTCGGCGGCTACCCACCGTCGACGGTCGACGCGAACGAGGCCGGTGGCAACCGTCGCCCGCAGCTGTCGAGGTGATGCCGATCGCGCGAAATCGCCCGCGGGCTGATGGGCGGCGTGCGCCCTGACGCTACCAGGTGGGCTCGAAGACCAGGAAGGGCCTCTGGCCAGGGCGCCGTGCCGAGGTGGTCGAGATGCAGAGCGAGGCGGCGCCGCAGCTGCCCCAGGGCCCTCAAGGCCAGCGCCCTCGCCGCGACCTTCACCGCATCGCAGGGCCTGTGCCGTCCCGCCGCTTCGACATGTTCGAATGCCGGCGGCCTTCGGCCCGCGCCGTGCTGCACGTCGCCGCACGCGCCGTCACCGCGACGCGCACGCGTTGTCCATCTTCGGCGACCACTCGGCGTGTTCTTCGCGCAGACCGTGAGTTCGCGTGCGGCGTCGTCGTCGGTCGAGAAGGCGCAGGACACCGTGCAGCTTGTCTCGCACCATGACGCTGGAGACCAGTGCCGTTCCTGCTGCACTTCTTCGACGGCTTCGGACTCGCACGAGGTCGCCAAAGATCCTCCCGCTCGACGACGAGGACCTCCGCGCGCTGATCCCAGGACGGGCCATCCGAGCGCGGACACGCCCTGCAGCCTGGCACCTTTCACCGTCCTGCGCGAGAAGCTCACCCAGAACCCGGACGTCTTCTTCCAGGCCCGGAGGCAGCCAACCGTTCCGCGCCATTGCCGAGCGCCGGTACGGGCCTCGATGGACCGCCTGGCGGGACGGACCGGCCGTGCGTACCGCCTGTTCGACTACGTCGGCCACCCGGAAGCGGAGCGCGTGATGCCGCCTGATGGAAGCCAGGGTGCGGCGCGGCGCGTGACCGCCGAACGCGCTCGCCGGACGGGCGAGCGTCGGCATCGTCCAGTTCGTCTCTTCCGACCGTTGCCGATGAAGGACCGCTCGTGGCTGCGCTGCCCGGTGAGCCGCGCGCGCCGTCGCGGTGCTGGACCGCACGAGGCCAGGCGCGCTCGGCGAGCCGCTGTATCAAGACGTCGTCGCGGCGCTGACCGAGGAGATCGCCGAGGGTCGCGTCGCGTTCGCCGACGGGATGCCGCGTGATCGAGGACGGTACAGGCCTGGCCTCGAAGGAGTTCACCCCGGCGATGGCGGCGGCGGTATTCGCGGGCGATTTCCGGACGAGATGAGCCTCGGCATCTCCGCGGTGGACCGATCGACGGCGTGCAGGGCTGAGCCTGCCGGTGGACCTGAGCTGGGCACTGAGCCGGACGACGTGGTGCGGGCGGTCTTCTTCGATCTCGACGGCGACGGGACATCGCTGAACGGAACTCGATCCGGAATCGTCGGCGAGCACACCGACCTGTTCGCGCAGGGCTACTTCGTGTACGGCCTGAAGAAGGCCGGCTCGACGACCGTCTCGCACCGCACTTCAGGCCGAACCAGTCGGGTCTACGCTACACAATCCAGAAGCCGCCGCGAAGCCAGTAGCGTGCCACAGGTAGGGGAGCCTCAGACAGGCAGACGTCTGGCCCATGGCGGCTCCAGTGCCACGTTCCTGCTGGACGCAGTGGCGGCCTGGACCGACGGGGTCTGGGATCGCCCTCCCGGTCGAGGTGGCGGCAGTCCATGGGGGAACCACGGTTCTTGGTAGGTGAACGGCTGCCGCCCCGTCTGGCAGAGCCGGCCTGGGCACCCAGCATGGAGCACAGTCCTGCAGACCTGCTTCTTCCGCGCTGGCCGACATCTGCCAAATGCCAGGGGCAGGCTCAGCAATCAGGGACGCCGTCCAGATGCGCAGCTCTCTGCTCCGGCCGCCGTGAGGCCGTCCTCATCCTGCAGCTGTGTGGCGATCAGGCAGGCGTGGCTCCGGCCGCCTCTCTGCCCAGGTGCCACACTTGTCTCGGACATGGCCTCCATGGAGGGCTCTGCAGCTCCATCTGTGGTCAGTCCCAAATGCCAGCTTCATGCAGCAGCCTTGTGACAGCTGCCAGGATATGTGAACTGAAGGCCCAGCTGTAAATGCTCAGAGGCCTTCTCTGCATTCTGACACTCCCCAGGCAAGAAGCACCAGCACTCACTGGGAGAAGAGCGGAGCATCGCACTGTGAGATCCCGTCTGGACCCAGGACATCTGCCATCTGACTGTGATGCCGCGCTGATGTCCTTCCTGCTACGATCGGATGTGATGCTCTGAGCCAGGCACGCCTATCCGGCATATGAGAGCTTCAGCGGACAGAAGGAGTGGAGGGACCTGGGCACCCACGATGACGCATGACAATCACGATCAGCGCCCAGGATGGCTTCTCTGCACCAGCTGCAGGATCTGCATGGACATGTGTCCAGCCCACCCAACAGAGAGAATCGCAAGCACAAGTCAGTGGAGCATGGAGCCAGAAAGCTCGACCACCTCGATGCAAGGAGTGCGCGGCGTTCGTTTCTTCCTGACGATCGCGGATGACCGGACCGGGCTGCGGGTCGACACCGTCGGGGCTCACCAGCAGATGCGCCCGCTGTTCCAGGTACTCGGGGGCTTCGCAGCGGAGTGCGGGGAGACGCCGTACCTCAAGCTGCTCACCGCGGCTACCGGCATTCCGGATGCTGGTCGCCAACGCCTGGAGCTGCTCGTCGATGCAGGGGAACCTCCCCGACGACCCCGTGGGCCGTGGACGACCGGGGCCGAGGCCGGCCTGGTCGAACTCGCTGTTCGAGGACAACGCCGAGTTCGGGCTGGGGTTCGACTCGCCCTGGACGCGCAGCGGGCGCAGCGTGCTCGCTGCTGGACGAACCGAGGCCCGAAGACGCCGACAACCTCGTCCGGGCTCCCGCGGAGGGGATGCACGCCCACGACGACGAGACGGTCGCGCTCCGGCGCTGCGCGCGTCGAGGAGGCTCCGCGGCTGGCTCGCGCGCTCGACGGGCGCCCGGTCCGCGACCTGCTGGCGGCGTGTGCGTGCACTGGTCCCGCTGACGTCTGGATGTGGAGGCGACGGCTGGGCCTACGACATCGGGTTCGGGGGCTCGATGCGTGCTGGCGTCAGGCCGTGACGTCAACGTGCTGGTGCTGGACACCAAGGTGTACTCGAACACCGGCGGCCAGGCCGTCGAAGGCGAGCGCCGCGCCGCCAATCGCCAGTTCTTGACCGCGCGGGCAAGCAGAGCAGCAAGAAGGACCTCGGGATGGTCGCGTCGGCGTACGGTAGCGTCTACGTCAGGCAAGATGGCGATGGGCGCGGACATGCCGCACCGTGACGGCCTTCCACCGAGGCGGAGCGTCACCGCGGGCCATCGCTGGTGATCGCGTACAGCCACTGCTCCCGGCGCACCAGTTCGATCTCCCGGCGATGGCGCACCAGGCCGAAGCGGTGCGCGGCGGTACTGGCCCCTCTACCGTGTGGACCCGGGGCTCGGCACGGCCGGCGAACATCCGTTCCGGCTCGACAGCAAGCCTCCCTCGGTGCTCGCGGACTTCGCCATGAAGGAGGCGCGCTACGCGATGCTCGCCCGGACGGATCCGTTCCGCGCGCTGGAGCAGTTGATGGGACAGGCCAGCGTGATCGACGCGCGCCTGGCACCTGTACGAGCGGCGGCGGGGATCGACCGGGGCGCCCAGGCGCGATGACGACGGCGGAGGATTACCGGATGAGCGTTGACCTCGGCGACGTACCTGGGGTTCGAGCTGGGCTCCCCGCTCGGCGGACCTCGGCCTCGCCGCTCGGCCAGCGGGTCGAGTCGCGCAGGCGGCGCTCGAGGCCGCCGGCGCCGGCGCGGTCGTGCTCCCGTCGCTGTTCGAGGAGCAGATCGAGCACGACGAGGCCAGATGCAGCGCCTGGAGGTCGGCGCCGAGTGTCACGCGGAGGCGCTCACCTCCCGGAGTTCGAGGACTACAACACCGGCTCCGAGGCGTACCTGCGGCACCTGGAGCAGCCAGCCTTGGTCTCGCCGGTGATGGGAGCCTGAACAGGATCTCGCTCGGCGGTCGGTCACCGCGCGCGTCGGATCGAGGATGCGGGCGCGGACATCTTCGGGCTGAACATCGCCCCGTCGCGGGCAGTGGGACAGGCCCGGAGAGGCCGTGGAGCGCCGCGCTGCGTCCCGGCTAGTCGAGGCCGTCCGCGCAGGGCTCGCGTCCGCTTCGGCCGTCGAGATGGTCCGTTCTTCGCTCGGTCGGCCACGTCGCGCGCCGGCTCGTGGACGCCGGAGCCGACGGGCTGTCGTGTTCAACCCGCTATTCTTCGACATCGACCTGCAGACGCTGGCCGTCGATCCGCCAACTGCGCGCCCTGTATCCGAGGCTCGGCCGCGACTGCTGCTCCCGCTGCGATGGATGCGCGACCTCCGCGGCCGCGTGAGGCCTCGCTCGCGTCGACGGCCGGGGTCCACACGGCCGACGATGCCATCAAGATGCTGCTGGTAGGGGCGGACGCGGTCATGTTCGCCTCGGCGCTGCTGCGCAACGGCCCCGACTACCTGGCCGACCTGATCGACGGGGTCCGCGGATGGCTGGACAGGCATGGATACAGCTCGGTCGAGCAGGCGAAGGGCAGCATGAGCCAGCGCAACGTCGCGAACCCGATGGCCTTCGCGCCAGGCCGAACTACGCCCAGGCGGTGACCTCGTTCGTGGCCGTACGACTGGCGGATGGCCAGCGAGCCCCAGGCCTGACCGGCGCTCGCCGGCGGCGGTGGAGTTCGCGGCGATGGATGCTCGAGGACGGATCGCCGCCGGTATGCCGACGACGATCCGGCGACCTGGAGCGACTGGTCCAGATCCTCCGCGACTATCCGGGGTACGACCCGCCGACGCGCAACGCGTCGGCCGAGGTCACGCGCGGCACGTGCTGGGCGAGGCCCGGCGAGCAGCAGTTGCTGGAAGGCTCCCTGGGGGCCACCCGGCGGTGTTCGGCAGGCTGGAGGGCGTCCCGCAGGGCGCTCTGATCCTGCTGTGCCGGCGGTCGGCGGCCCGAGGAACCGCTCGAGCAGTGGGACACGCCGCCGTTCAGACCGGTCGGCCGGACGGACGGCTGTACGGCCGCCCGGAGCGCACGCCGACGACCAGGCAGCGTCGTCGCGCACGCCGCCGCGATCGAGGCCCTGCTGAAGGGCCGATGCCATGCGGTCAAGGTCCTGGTCGAGGGCGAGAAGATGCACCACAGGGCACCTCCCCGACCTGGTGCGGGGCAACGCTGACCTGCTGCGGGCGACGTCGCCGTGATGGCGGGCAGAGCTTGTACACCCGCGCAGCAGTTGGCGATGCGACGTCCGGCCTGCCCGCGCGGCGTCACGGACTGCGTGGTGCAGGTTCAGGGTCTGGTCCAGGCCCAGCACAGCAGCACCTACGGAGACCGGTCCCGGACGCGACCAGCGCCCTGGCGCGGATGCGACCAGGCGCTGCACGACGACAGGGCGGCATCGCGATCGAGGGGCTGCAGCAGTTCACCTGGCCCGGCTTCCAGCTCGACGAGGACGGTTCCGGGCCGAGGCCGGGGTCCGTCCCGGGGTGCGCTCGATCGGGTCGGGCACGATCTCGGACCGCGTCTGGGCGGGTCCGGCCGCGGCCGTCCTTGGGATCGACGCGCCGGCCATCCACGGGTCCTCGAACCAGATCGTGCCGGTCGCGCGGGCCAGGGTGAGTCTGCGCCTGGCGCCCGGCGACGACGCGGTCGAGGGTCGCCGCAGGCTGATCGATCACCTGAAGGCGCACGCTCCGTGGGGTGTAGAGGTCACGATCGCGGACGACGCGGGCGGGTTCGAGGCCGGGCAGGGCCACGTGATCGCGACGAACTCGCCGGCGTTCGGCGCCGCGCGCGCCGCGCTCGCCGAAGCGTACGGGGTGGAGCCGGTCGAGATCGGCTCCGGGGGATCTATCCCGCTGGTCCCGATGCTCGTGGACACCTTCCCCGGGATCGAGGTCCTGATCGTGGGGGCCATGGACGATCGCTCGAACATCCACTCCGTGAACGAGAGCGTCGACCTGGGCGATCTGGAACGCTCGGCCCTGGCCGAGGCGCTGTTCCTGTGCGGGCTGGCCGCGACGTAGCCCCGCGGTGCTAGGTTGGCGCGATGAGCCAGACGCCCGACCCGCCGCCCATCGAGGTGGTCACGCCCCCGGCCGAGGGGCAGGCGGCCGAGCCCGCCGGCGAGACGATCACCGAGCCCGCGAAGCTCCTTCGGATCGCGAGCATGGTGCGCGAGCTGCTGGAGGAGACCCGCCAGACGCCGATCGACGAAGCGGGCCGGAGGCGCCTGGCGGAGATCTACCAGCGCGCGGTCGGCGAGCTGGGCGAGTCGATCTCGGGAGACCTCCGCCAGGAGCTCGAGAGCCTCTCGCCGCCGGTGGGAGCCGCCCCCACCGAGTCGGAGATCCGGATCGCCCAGGCGCAGCTCGTCGGCTGGCTCGAGGGCCTGTTCCACGGGATCCAGGCGGCGATGTTCGCCCAGCAGGCCGCCGCGCGCGCCCAGTTCGAGGAACTGCGGCGGCGCGGCCTGATGGCGCAGAATCCCGAGGCCGGACCGCCCCGATCCCCCGACGGCGGATCGCGGTCGGGCCAGTACCTATAACGCCTCCCAACGGCGCCACAGGTCGCCTACGGCTCGGCGCCCTCGAGCGGCTCCACCGCGACGGCGCGGCCGCGGCGTCCGGGCGTCCCGACCGACTGAGCGCCGCCCGCGAGCCGCTGCGCGATGATCACCGGGATCAGCATGATCAGCATCGCGGCAACGGCGACGACGTTGACGATCGGCCGGTTCCGCGGCTGCCGGAGGTTGTTGAAGATGAACTTCGGGACGGTCGACTCGGCGCCCACCAGGAAGTTCGTCACGATGATCTCGTCGAACGACAGGGCGAACGCTAGCAGCGCGCCCGCGATCACCGCCGTGCGGATCGAGGGGAACGTGACGTGGCGGAACGTCTGCCACCCGTCGGCCCCCAGGTCCATCGAGGCCTCGACCAGCGATCCCGGGGTTCGCCGCAGACGCGCGATCACGTTGTTGTAGACGACGACGATGCAGAAGGTCGCATGGCCGATCATCGTCGTGAACAGCCCGATCGTGACGCCGAAGTTCGTGAACGACGACAGCAGCGCGATCGCCGTGACGATGCCCGGCAGCGCGATCGGCAGCACGAGAAGGAGCGAGATCGCGTTGCGGCCGAAGAACCGGAAGCGGTGGACCGCGAACGCCGCCGCGCTGCCCAGCAGGAGCGCCAGGATGGTCGCCACGGCCGCGATCTCCAACGAGTTGACGATCGAGGTGCGCAGATCGCTGTTGCGCCAGGCCAGGCCGAAGTACTTCGTCGTGAAGCTCGTGATCGGCCACTTCTGCCCCACGCTGTCGTTGAAGGCGTACAGGACGACGATCACCAGCGGGATGTACAGGAACAGCATCGCGACGGCCGCCCCGAACCTGATCGCGAGGCGAGCGAAGCGGGACTCCATCGCTAGAGCGCCTCGAACGCGCCCATGCGCTTGGCCACCAGCAGGTAGACGACCATGATCGCCACCGGCACGAGCGCGTACGCGGCGGCGAACGGCACGTTGTTCGCGACACCGACGTTGTCGTAGATCACGTTGCCGATGAACTTGGTGTTGCCCGCCAGGCTCGGCACGATGTAGTCGCCGAGCGTGAGCGAGAACGAGAAGATCGACCCTGCGACGATGCCGGGCACGATCAGCGGCAACACGACGCGGCGGAACGTGAACCAACCCCTCGCACCCAGGTCCCCCGACGCCTCCAGGTAGGACGACGGCACCCGTTCCAGGGCGCCGTAGATCGGCAGCAGGACGAACGGCAGCCACAGGTACGTGAAGGTGATCCAGATCGCCCAGTTCGAGTTCCCGAGCTGCAGCGAGCCGATCCCCAGCGTCTCCACGATCCAGTTCAGGAACCCCTGCGGCGAGAGGATCAGCTTCCAGGAGAACACCCGAACCAGGTAGTTCGCCCACAACGGGATGATCACCGCCACCAGGATCGCGTTGCGCATCCGCGTGGTCGCCAGGCGGGCCGCGTAGTACGCGAGCGGGAACGCAAGGATCACGTCCGCTACCGACACCGCGAGGGCGAGCCCGACCGTGCGGATCGTGATCGTCCGATAGACCGGGTCGCTCAGGAGGGTCTCGAAGTTCTGGAGTCCCCACTCCTTCACGACCTCGCTCGTGAAGACGTCCAACCGCCAGAACGCCGAGAGGAACAGCATCAGGAGCGACCCGAGGTAGATCACGACGAACCACAACAGCGGTCCGCCGAGCACGAGCCCGAGCCGGGTCAGCCGATGGCGATACAGGAACGTGGACGCGCCACGCACCGGTCCGTGACGCCCCGTGGTCACGGCCGACACGGGGAACCTCCCCGCGCGGACGGAGCCCCGGGGACCGCGGTTCGGCCCCCGGGGCTACCGACCGATGCTACGAGCCGCGGATCTCGGTCCACTTCTGCTGCCAGACCGAGTAGTCCATGCAGGTGTCGCCTCGGTCGTCGTGGCAGTTCGCCTCCGGCGTCCGCCACACCCAGATCGAGTCCAGGAACTCGGCGTTGCCGCAGTTGCCGTACCGAACCGTGTCCACGAGGTCGGCGTACTTCTTGCCGAGCAGCGTCCGGAGCTCGTCGCACGAGTTCACGTTGCTGCCGGCGGCGCCGTACCAGTAGGCCACCTCGGCCTGGACGTTCGGGCTGAGGGTCCAGTTCATCCACTGCAGCATGCAGTTCGGGTGCGGGGCGTTCGCCGAGATCATCCACGTGTCCGCCCAGCCGGTGACGCCCTCGACGGGAACGACCTGATCGACCGGCGCGTCCAGCTCGGCGTAGCTCAGGTTGATCGGCCATGCGGTCCCGGCCACCATCGAGCCGTCGACGAAGCCATCGATCTCGTCCGTGTACAGGGCCCAGTACTTCGTGATCAACGGAGCCTGTGCCTTGAGCACCTCCACCGCCGCGTCGAGCTGCTCGGACGAGAGCTCGTACGGGTCGGTGATGCCCAGGTCGGGCTGTGTCGTCATCAGGTACATCGCCGCGTCCGCGATGAAGATCGCCGAGTCGTAGGCCGTGATCTTCCCCGCGTACGGGTTCGGCTCACCGTCCAGCGTCGGCTCGAACGTGACGTCCCAGCTGGTCGGCGCCGGGGTGACGACCTCGGTGTTGTACATCAGGAAGTTCGGTCCGTACATGTACGGCGTCCCGTACACGTACCCGTCCACGACGTAGTGCGAGTTGTTCGTGCCGTCGGTCGGGCTGAGCGGCGCGATCACGTTCGCGAGCTCCGGGAACAGCGCCGGGTCGACCGCGCCGACGTCCTGGCCGGCGATCAGTCGGTTCGAGGAGTCGCCGGACGCCGACACGCCGTCGTAGACGGAGCCGCCGCCCTGGCGCATCAGCGTCACCATCTCGTCGGAGGTATCCGCGTACTTCACCGAGACCTGACAGCCGGTCTCGTCCTCGAACGGCGTGACCCAGTCGTAGTTCGGGTCGTTCGGTGGTACTCGGTATCCGTTCCACGCGATCAGGCTGAGAACGCCCTCGCCGTCGCCGATCGCGTCGAACGTGACGGCCGGCTGCAGGCCCTCGCCCGCCGGTCTCGCCCGTCGTGCCGCCGGTGCCGCCGGTCTCTCCGCCCCGCTGTCGCCGTCGTCGCCGCCGCATGCCGCCGCAGAGCAGGCGCGAGCGCGCCGACGACGGCAGGCACCGCATCTTCCTCATCGAGCCCCTCCTCCTATGGTCCATCGAACCCTCCGCCGCGCCGGCATGCCCCTGCCCCACCGGCCGGTTGTTCCCACGTTTCCACGCAGGCGCACATCGCCGACCTGGGCCTCCATCGACGACGTGTCGAGGTTCTGCCTCATCACCACGAGGCTCCGGCCCTCGTCGAGCGCGACCAGGTAGCGGGTCACCGCGCCCAGGTACGACCTCGTACACGCCCGGTCGCCGTGCCTCGTCGGAACCTACGGCGTGATCGGGATCGACCATGGCGATGTACTCCGGCCGGATCGTGAAGGCGTGTCCGTCGCCCGCCACGTGCTCGGCCGCCGCCCCTCCAGGACGTTGGAGACGCCGACGAACCCGCGACGAACCCGGTCGCCGGCCGCTCGTACACCTCGGCCGGAGAGCCGACCTGCTCGATGTCCGCCCGTGGCTGAACACGGCCATCCGGTCGCTCATCGTGAGCGCCTCCTCCTGGTCGTGCGTCACGTAGACGAACGTCAGGCCCTCGCTGGATGCTCTTCAGCTCGATGCACGCATCGCCGTGGAGCTTCAGGTCCAGCGCGCCCAGCAGCTCGTCCAGCAACAGGACCTTCGGACGGTTCCACGAGCGCCCTGGCGAGCGCGACCCATGGCGCTGCCCCACCCGAGAGCTGTGCCGGCTTCGGTCGCCGAACGCGGCCAGCTGGACCATCGCGAGGGCCTCGTCGACCCGCAGGCGGCGCTCGGCCTTCGCGCCACCTTCTTGACCATCAGCCCGTAGCCCACGTTCTCGGCGACCGTCATGTGCGGGAAGAGCGCGTAGTCCTGGAACACCGTGTTCACGTCGCGCTCGTAGGGGGCCAGTCGTGACGTCCTGGCCGTGCAGCACGATCCGGCCCTCGGTCGGCTGCTCGAACCCGCGATCGTCCGCAAGGCGGGTGGTGCGCACCCGGGCCGACGGACCCAGCATCGAGAAGAACTCACCCTCGCCGACGTCGGTCGACGCCGTCACGATGATCTCGTCGAACGACAGCGCGAACGACAGCAGCGCGCCCGCGATCACCGCCGTGCGGATCGAGGGGAACGTGACGTGGCGGAACGTCTGCCAGCCGTCGGCCCCCAACACATGCAGCGCCGTTCCCGGCCCCCGACGAGCTAGCCGCCCATCTTGAAGAAGAAGGGCGGCGACGGCAACAGGAGCGGCAGATCCAGCCGGTGACCGCTCTACCCGGCGGCGGCTTCAGCGGGCCGCGGCGAGGGTCGGGACGGTGGTGCCCCGCTCCTCCAGCTCCCGTGTGAGCGCCGCGGTGAGGGTTCCCACGATCCCCGGACCCTCGTAGATGAGGGCGCTGTACAGCTGCACGGTCGTCGCCCCGGCCTCCAGGCAGGCCAGCAGATCCTGCGGCGAGGCCACGCCTCCGCACGCGTTCACGGGCAAGGCGCCCGCGGTGGCGGAGACGACCTCGGCCACGGTCGACGGGGTCCTTCGAGCGAGCGGACCGCCCGACCTGCCTCCGGCCCCCGTCGAGAGCCGGTCGTCCTCGACCGGGAGCGTGTTCGAGCACGTGAGGCCGGCGGCCCCGTGATCCTGCGCGATGCGCGCCAGGGCCAGCACGGCCTCGCGCTCGACGGCGGTCGTGAACGGCGGGAGCTTCACGAAGACCGGTCGGTCGGTCCGGGCCGAGAACGCGTCCAGCAGCTCCCCCAGGTGCCCCTCCTGATCGCGGTCGCGGCCCCACGACACGTTCGGGCAGCTCGCGTTCAGCTCCAGGGCGTCGGCGAGCGGCGCCAGCCGCTCGACGACGGCGGCCGCGTCCGGCACCGCCTCGTCGGCGACGCTGACGAGGCGCGGCGCGGTCCGGCGCGTTCGGGAGAGCGTGCGCGCCGCCGCCTCGACGCCCGGGTTCGGAAGCCCCATCGCGTTCGTCAGGGCGCCGTCGGCGCGGTCGCGGGCGATCCGCGGACGCGGGTTGCCGGCACGGGGCTCGCGGGTGATGGTCCCGCCGACGACGTAGCCGAACCCCAGGCGGCCGAGCGCGCCGAGATGGCGCAGCGACTTGTCGAAGCCGGCGGCCAGGCCGATCGGGTTGCGCAGCGGGATCCCCGCGAGGGTCACGCCCTGCCGCAGATCGACCTCGGCGCCGCCGATCGCGCGCCAGGGGAGCGGGAGACGGAGCAGGGCGAGGGCGACCCGGTGGGCGGTCTCGGGATCGAGGGCGAAGAAGAGCGGACGCACGGCGCTCCGGTACCAGCCCATCGGCCGCATATGCTACCCGGCCATGGAAGGCGACCTGGCCCGACGCCTGATCGAGGCGTCCGAGGTGCACGGGGATTTCGTCCTGTCCAGCGGCGCGCGGTCCACCGTCTACTTCGACAAGTTCCGGTTCCTGACGCGGCCCGATCTCCTGCGCGACCTGGCGCGCGACGTGGCGGCGCGGATCCCCGACGGCGTCGACCTGGTCGCGGCGCCCGAGGGCGCCGCGACGCTGCTCGTCGCCGCGGTGTCTCTGGAGACAGGCCTGCCGGCGGCCGTCGTCCGCAAGGAGGCGAAGGCCTACGGCACCCGCGGGCAGGTGGAGGGCCACGCGCCCGAGGGCGGCCGGGCACTGCTGCTCGAGGACGTGTCGACGACCGGGCACCAGGTGCTCGCCGCCGCCCGGGCGCTCGAGGACGTGGGCGTGACGATCGACCGGATCGTGCTGGTGATCGACCGCGGCGGGGCGGAGCACCTGCGCGGAGCGGGGTTCACGGTCGAGGCGGTCGCCGTGCGGCGGCCCGACGTCTGATGCAACGCTAGCTGCGGGTGCAGCGCCAGATCTGCAGGCGCCAGAGCCAGCGGCTGCCGCGCCGGTGGAGGCTCAGGAGCCCCTCCTTCATCATCCGCGCGACCGCCACGGACTTGCCCACGATGTCAGGCAGCGGGAACTCGCGCGAGAGCACCGACTCCATGTTGGCGGCGCCGAACACGCGCCGCGCCGCCTCGAGGATCGAACGCTCGTCCTGGATCGTGCCGGTCGGCAGGTAGAGCCGGCCGCCGGCGGCGAGCGTCCGGGTCTCGGCGATGCTCTCGAGCATCATCCGCGGGAGCTCGGCGCCGGTCGGCCCGCCGGCCCGCCCGTCCGGGAACCAGCCCGCGACCTGGGCGATCTCGTCCGGGATCCCGGACACGTCGCCGATCAGGACCGTGGCCTGCTCGTCGCGAACGGGCTCCAGCAGGTTCCCGGCGCGGAACTCGACGCGGTCCCCCAGGCCCAGGCGCTCGGCGTTGCGGGTGGCGGCCTCGACCGCCTCCTCGGACAGGTCGCAGCCGATCACCCGGCGCGCGCCGAGCCGGGCGGCGACGAAGCTCAGCACGCCGCTGCCGCAGCCGACGTCGATCACGGTGTCGTCGGGCCCGATCTCGAGGGCGTCGGCGATGGTGCGGCTCGTGTGCGTGGGGCTGAACACCCCGGGGTTGAGCGCGATCGTGAAGGGGCCGGTCCGGCCCTTCCACTCCAGCTCCGTCGGCGCCACCTGGCTCATTCGGGCTCCATGGTCTCACGCGCGGACGCGCCGGCGTCAACCGAACCGACCCGCGGTTCCGGCGGCTCGGTGAACAGGCTACACGGGCGGCGGCCGGAGCGGGGTCTCCTCGCCGGGGATCAGCTCGCCTGCCTCGACGGCCTCGGCGTCGGCCAGGAGCCGGTCGCGCAGGACCCGTGTCGCGATCCCCCGATGCCCGTCCGGGTAAAGGCCGACCCGAGAGGCCGCCCTGCGCAGGAGGGTCTTGGTCCCGTGCGGGTTGCCGCGCCGGAAGTGCACGTAGCCCGCGCCCATCTGGGAGAGGCCCTTGAAGAACTCGGCGTCGTCGGTCTCCCGGGCCTGCTTCCAGGCGGTCTCCCAGGCCTCGTGGGCCGGGAAGTACCGTCCGGCGCGCGCGTGCCCACGCGCGAGCTCGTGGTTCTCCTCGAGCGAGAGGCCGTCGAAGTCCTCTAGCTCCAGCTCGTTCGGGGCGTCCCACGCCTGCGGCCGGCCCAGGCGGTCGCGCGGCCGCTCCCGCTTCTGGCGGCGCTCGCTGGGGATACCCGTCTTGCCCTTCGCCTCCTCCGGCATGACGCGAGCCTACCTAGCGACGGCGCGTCTCAGGTGGCGTCGCCGTTGCCGACGAGCATCTCGAGCGTCTCGCGGAGCGAGTCGACACGCCGGTCGCCCAGCTCGCGACGCAGCCGGACCTCGGTGGCCTGCACGGCGCGTCGCGCGTCGGCCACCGCCCGGCGGCCGTGAGCCGTGAGCCGCACGACCTTCGCGCGTCCGTCGGTCGGGTCGGCGACCCGCCGTACGAATCCGCGCGACTCCAGATCGTCGACCAGCAGCATCATCCCCTGCTTGGTGATCCTCCCGCGGCGGGCCAGCTCGGTCAGGCGCGTCCCCGAACGGCGGTCGATGTGCAGGAACACCGCGAGGTGTCCCGGCCGGACGTCGGACCATCCACGCTCGCCGAGCGCCTCGAGCAGCTCCGAGGCTGGCACCCGGTGACCCTCGAGCAACAGCCGTCCCAGGTCGGGGTCCGCCATGCGATCGCATCATGCTACGCGGCCGTTCCGACCGTCGATCTCCCTGACGACCTTCGTCCGTCCGGGTCGATGCGTCCGCCCCCGACGGTAGCCTCGGGTCGATGAGGATCACGATCCGAGAGGCCCGCGCCGACGAGCACGACCGGGCCGGCCTGGTGACCGCCGGAGCGTACGCGGAGTTCGCGCCCGTCGGGGACGAGGACTGGGAGGGATACCTCGCGCGGATCGCGGATGTGTCGGCACGGGCGGAACGCACGACGATCCTCGTCGCGGTCGAAGGCGACCGGATCGTCGGCAGCGCGACGCTGGAGCTGACGGCGAGGGTCGAGGAGCCCGACGACCCGCCGCTGCATCCGACGGAGGCTCACATCCGGATGCTGGGCGTCGACCCGTCCGCGCGTGGACGGGGCGTCGGCACCATGCTCATGCAGGCGTGCGAACGGCTGGCGCTCGACCAGGGCAAGACGGTGATGACGCTGCACACGACGCGGCGGATGGCTGCTGCGCGGCGCATGTACGAGCGGCTGGGCTACGCGCGCGGCGAGGACCGCGTCTTCCCCGACGGGTTCGTCCTGCTGTCGTACGCGAAGCCGCTGGGCTGAGGCGGCCTGCTTGCGTGCCTACGCCTCGCCCGAGCCGCTGGCGGTGCGGACGACCTCGCCGGACGCCAGGATCACGCCGTCCTCGCACTCCACCTCGACCAGCCCGCCGCGGACCTGCTGCTCGTACAGGCGCGCGTACAGGCCCCCGCGGGAGAGCAGCTCGTCGTGGGTGCCGCGCTCGACGATCCGGCCGCGGTCGACGACGAAGATCACGTCGGCGGACAGGATCGTCGAGAGCCGGTGGGCGATCGCGATCGTCGTGCGGCCGTGCATCAGCGGCTCCAGGGCGGCCTGGACCAGTCGCTCGGACGTCGTGTCGAGCGAGGACGTGGCCTCGTCCAGGATCAGGATCCGCGGGTCCTTCAGGATCACGCGCGCGATCGCGAGACGCTGCTTCTCGCCTCCCGAGAGCTTGTAGCCCCGCTCCCCGACGACGGTCTCGTACCCGTCTGGCATCTCCGCGATCCGGTCGTGGATGTAGGCGGCGCGGGCCGCGGCCTCGATCTGTTCCTGGGTCGCGTCGGGCTTGCCGTAGAGCAGGTTCCGCCGGATCGACGTGTGGAACAGGTACGTCTCCTGCGTGACGATCCCGATCATGTCGCCCAGCGAGTCGAGCGAGATCTTACGCACGTCGATCCCGTCGATCTCGACCGCTCCTTCGGACACGTCGTACAGGCGCGGGACCAGGTAGGTGATCGTCGTCTTGCCGGCGCCGGATGGACCGACGAGCGCCGCGAGCTGGCCGGGGAGGATCTCCAGATCCACGTCGTCGATAGTCCAGGGACGGCCATCGCCGTCCGCGCGGATACCGTCCGGCGGAGGCGGCGCCCCGGCGGCACCGTCGGCATCGCCGACCGGCGGCGAGATCGGGGCGTCCTCCGGCCTGGGCGTGTCGTATCGGAACCGGACGTGCCGCAGGCACACCAGTCCACGGACCTCGGATGGCGCGATCGCGATCGCCTCGGGGTCGTCGCGGATCTCGTGGGGCAGGTCCAGGTACTCGAAGATCCGGTCGAACAGCGCGAACGACGTCTGCACGTCGTTCGAGATCTGCAGCATCGAGCCGATGGGGAAGAAGATGCGCGATTGGAGCGTGGTGAACGCGACGATCGTCCCCGCCGTCATCGCGGCGGGGTTGGACGATGTGACCCAAGCCACGACGAGGTAGGTGAGCGCGGGCATGATGGAGAAGAACGTCCCGACGATCGCGAAGAACGACTGGCCTATCATCGTCTGCCGGACCGTCAGTGAGGTCAGTCGCTCGTTCTCCTGGCGATAGCGATCGATCTCGTGCCGTTGCCGGCCGAACGACTTCGACAGCAGGATCCCGCTCACGCTGAGCGTCTCCTCGGTGATCGCGGTCAGGTCGGCCAGGGTCTTCTGGGTGTTCGTCGCCACCTCGCGACGAGCCCGGCCCACCTTGACCGTGAGCCAGATGAAGATCGGCGTGATGGCGAGCGACATCACGGTGAGCTGCCACGAGAGGATCAACATCGCGATCAGCGTGCTGATGATGATCACGGTGTTCGCCAGGAGCGACGAGGCGGTGTTGGTCACGACCCCCTGGACGCCACCGACGTCGTTCGCCAGACGCGACTGGATCTCACCGGTGCGCGTAGACGTGAAGAACTTCACGTGCATGAACTGCAGGTGCCGGTAGAGCGCGTCGCGGAGGTCCTGCATGACGCGCAACCCAACCAGGTTCGACAGGTAGGTCTGCCCCACGCCGATAGCACCGGTGATGATCGGGATCGCGATCATCAACGCGACCAGTCGGTACACAACGGGCAGGTCGGGGCTGCAGGAAGTGGTCGTGCAGTGCAGCCCGTTGTCGAACACTTCCTTGATCAGCAGCGGGTTCACGATGCCGAGCCCGGCCGTGATCACGATCGCGATGCCGACGAGGGTGACCTTGGCCCTGTACGGCCGGAAGATCGTAACCACGCGCTTGATGGTCGATCGGGTGATGGGGCGCTTGTCCTCCTCGCGGACAGGGGCGCCGTACATGCGGAAGTGCCGGCCCATGTGCACCTAGGGTACGCGTGGGCCGGGACAAGCCCGCGGTCGGACCGGTTCAGCCCCCGGGCGTCGACCGCGTGAGCATCCGCGCGCGAGCGAGCACCGCGTCCATCATCGCGGGGGTCAGCTTGCCCGTGAACGTGTTCTGCTGGCTGGGGTGGAAGCAGCCGAGCAGCCGATACGGGCCGACCTCCGCTTCCGCCGCGTGCCCGAACCGAGGCTTCGGCCGGACCACGTGGCCCAGCGCCGCGAGCGCTCGCAGCGCCCCGTCCCAGGCGTACGCGCCGAGGGGCACCAGCACCCGCGCCCGCTCCAGCGCCGCGAGCTCTCGCTCGAGGAACGGCAGGCACCGGTCGCGCTCGTCCGGTGTGGGCCGGTTCCCCGGTGGCGCGCAGCGGTTCACAGCCGTGACGAACGCATCGATCAGCGACAGCCCGTCGTCTCGCGAGACCGAGGTCGGCTGGTTCGCGAAGCCGGCTCGGTGCATCGCCGCGTACAGGAAGTCGCCCGACCGATCGCCCGTGAACATACGGCCCGTCCGGTTCGTCCCGTGGGCCGCCGGCGCCAGCCCGACGACCACGACACGCGCCGCCGGGTCGCCGAACCCGGGAGCCGGCTTGCCCCAGTACGTCTGGTCCGAGAACCGTGCGGTCTTCTCCCGCGCCACCCGTTCGCGCCAGGCGACGAGGCGTGGGCAGGCGCGGCAGCGGACCACCTCCCGCGCGATCGCCTCTAGCTCGGCGGCACTCACGCGAGCAACGGGAACGCGTGGGCGAGCGGGCCGAGCGCGGCGTGCTCCTCGTACGTGAGCCCACGCCGTCCGGTTCCGGCCTCGATGAACGAACGGTCGCTCCAGCGGCGCACGATCGCCGGCTCCTCGCCGAGCAGCCCGACGAGGATCCGCCGGATCACGGCCGCCGCCTCGGGCGTCAGCCACGGATCGCGGCCGATCGCCGCCGCCAGGTCGAGGCCGTGAACGCCCATCTCGAGGATCCGGGTCTCGAGGTAGTCGTCCAGGCGCAGCGCGGGTCCCCGGGTGGCGACGACGCGGCCCGCGGGGGTGGCGAGCGCGAGCGCGATCGATCGCTCCCGTGCCTCCTCGAACGAGGCGACCAGCTCCGCGCCGGTGGCGAAGCGTCCCGCGACCGCCTTGGCGCGGTCGGCGATCGCCACGCCCTCCCGTGCGGCGTCGTAGCTCCTCCAGTACGAGACGGCGTCGGCGTCCGCCTCGGCGGGCGCGGGCTCCCCCAGGTACTCACGGATCCGGTCCAGGTCGCCCCACATATGGGCGAACAGCTCCTTGACGTTCCACAGGGGCAGCCGGGTCGGCCCGGCGAACGCCCCGTCGTCCAGGGACGAGGCGACATCGAACGCCAGCCGGCTCTCGCGATCCAGGGTTCCGGCGAGCTCCTCGTTCGGCATGCGGCGGGAAGCCTAGCTCGACGGGCCGCGGGGTCCGGTCGCACCGGCCCGCTCGCGCTCCGCCGCCCAGTCGTCGAACCCACCGTCGGTGCTGGTGACCGACCCGTCGCGCACCTCGACGATCCGGTCGGGGATCCGGTCCAGCAGGTATCGGTCGTGCGAGATCACGATCGCGGTCCCGTCGAACGCCTCGAGCTGGGCCTCGAGGACTTCCATCGACGCGATGTCGAGGTGGTTCGTCGGCTCGTCGAGCAGCAGGCAGTTCGCGCCCGAGAGCATCAGTAGGCAGAGCTGCAGCCGGGTCCGCTCGCCGCCCGACAGGGAGCCCACGGGCTGACGCATCTGGTCGTACCGGAACAGGAACCGCCCCAGCAGCGCGACGGCGTCCTCCTCGTACATCGGCTTGGCGCCCCGGACGAACTCGATGGGCGTGAGGTGCGGCGGCTCGGTCTCGTGTCCCTGCGCGAGGTAGCCGAGCTGCACGGACGGGCCCATCCAGCGCCGGCCCTCGTCGGGCTCGAGCTCGCCGGAGAGCAGCTTGCCAAGGACGCTCTTGCCGGCGCCGTTCGCGCCGATGATCCCGACGCGCTCTCCGCGGTGGATCGTCAGGTCCACGTCCAGCAGGATCGGGTCGCCGCCGAACGCGAACGACACGCCCTGGAGCGCGACGACCTTCTGCCCGCCGCGCTGGGCCGCCCGCATCTCCAGCGCGATCTTCCGACGCTCGAACACGGGCCGGTCGACCTTGTCCATCCGGTCGATCTGCCGCTGCTTGTTCCGCGCCTGCCTGATGTGGCGCTCGTCCACGACGAGCGACGCCCACAGCTTGAACCGCGCGATCGCGGCCTCCAGCCTCGCGATCTCCTTCTGCTGCGTGACGTACAGCTGCTGCTGGCGCTGCAGGGCGATCTCCTTCGCCACCGCGAACGCCGAGTAGTTGCCGGGCCACATCGTGACCCGGCCGCCGTCGAGCTCCGCGATCTGCGACACCGTGTCGTCCAGCAGGTAGCGGTCGTGCGAGACGATCACGACCGCTCCCGCGAACGACGCGATCTGATCCTCGAGCTGCTCGCGCCGGTCGGCGTCGAGGTGCGTCTCGGGCTCGTCCAGCAGGAGCAGCCCCGGCTGCCGGATCAGGCACGCGGCCAGCGACACCAGTTTGCGTTGTCCGCCCGACAGCGCCGTCGTCGGCAGCTCGAGGTCCTCTCCCTCGATCCCCAGCGAGCCGAGCAGCGTGCGGACCTCGCCCGCGAGCCCGGGCCCGCCGGCCTCGACCCAGCGGTCCAGCGTCGCTCGCTGGCGCTCCAGGACGCGGCTCATCCTCGCCATGTCCGCGATCGTCTCCGGCCTCGCGAGATCCTCCTCAACCGCGCGGAGCTGCGCATCCAGCTCGGCGATGTCGGGACGCGCCCCAAAGACGGTGTCCTCGGCCGTGCGCTCGTCGCCGTCGGGGTTCTGCTCCAGGTACGCCACCTCGACGCCGCGCCGGCGGACGACCTCGCCGGCCGACGGGACCTCCGTGCCGAGCAGGATCCTCAGGATCGTCGACTTCCCCGCGCCGTTCGGCCCGACGATCCCGATCCGCGCGCCCTCGGGCACCATCAGGTCGACGCCCTGAAGCACGCTCCACGACGCGTAGGACTTCTCGACCCCAACCAGGCTGACGACGGACATCGCGGGCAACCTACCGCCGGCGCCTCTCCGCGACGAGGACCCCGCCTCAGCCGGCGGCGGTCAGTGCCGCGAGGGACAGCGTCCCGGGCTCGGCCTCGAGCCACCGTTCGAGGTGCGCGCGGCCCGCGGCCATCCGTGGTCCAGCATCGCGTACCAGGCCGTGTCCCGGTTGCGCCCCTTGACGATCATGTGCTGGCGGAACACACCCTCGAACGTGAATCCCAGCCGCTCTGCGGCGGCGCGCGAGCGCACGTTCAGCGCGTCGCACTTCCACTCCACCCGGCGATAACGCCACGAGTCGAACGCCGCCCGGAGCATGAGGTACGTCGACTCGGTGTTCGCCCGGGTCCGCTGCGCGCGCGGCGTGTACCAGATGTTCCCGAGCTCGATGCGGCGCATCGCCGGGTCGATGCTCATGAACGTGACGATGCCGACGGCGGATCCGCTCGCCCGGTCGATCACGGTCAGGAACGACGGATCCTCCGATGCCGGGAGCGGATCGAGCCACGACCGCATCGCGGCCTCGTCGGGCCACGGACCGTACGCCATGTACGTCCACATCCGCCGGGCCTCTTCGCTCCCGTCGTGCGAGGCCGCATAGAGGTCGGCCCCGTGGGCGTCGGGATCGAGCGGCACCAGCGTGACCGAGCGGCCGACGAGCGGCTCGCGGGCGGGCGGCCTCGCGGGCGACGGGTCGACCATCGGACCGATCGGGAGCTCGTCCACGGCTACGCGGCGCGGGCCGCGACCACGGCGTCGGCCAGCACGTCGAGCGCCTCGTCGAGCTGCTCGTCGGTGATAACGAGCGGTGGCAGGTGCCGGAGGACGTTCCTGTACAGGCCGCATCCCACCGCGATCAGCCCCTCCGCTGGGTCTCGCGCATCAGCCGGCCCAGGAGGTCGGGGTAGGGCTCGCGTGTCTCGCGGTCGCGGACGAGCTCGACGCCGATCATGGAGCCGAGCCCCCGCACCTCGCCGATCTCGGGCACGTCGCCCGCCAGGTCCTCCCACCTGGCACGGATCGCCTTCCCGATGACCTCCGCGCGCTCGACCAGGCCCTCCTCCTCGATCACGTCGAGCACGGCGTTGGCGGCCGCGCACGCCACGGGGTTGCCGACGTAGGTCCCGCCGATCGCGGACGGACCGGGCGCGTCCATGATCTCGGCGCGGCCGACCACGCCGGACAGCGGATAGCCGGCCGCCATCGCCTTGGCGACCACCACGAGATCCGGGTCGAGCCCGAAGTGCTCCGAGGCCAGGAACCTCCCGGTCCGGCCGTAACCGGACTGGATCTCGTCGGCGATCGTAAGGATCCCGTGCTGCCGGCAGAGCTCCTGGACGCCGGGCAGGAACTCGGGTGCCGGCACGACGAACCCGCCCTCGCCCTGCACCGGCTCGAAGGCGACCGCCGCGATCGTCGCTGGGTCGACGACCGTCGTGAACGCCCGACGCATCACGTCGACGGCGAGCCGCCCCGAGCGCGCGGGGTTGGAGCTGCGGTACGGGTAGGAGAACGGGATCCGGTAGACCTCGGGCGCGAACGGCCCGAAACCCTGCTTGTACGGACGATGCCGGCTCGTCATCGTCATCGTCAGCAACGTCCGTCCGTGGAACGCGCCCTCGAAGACCACGATCGCGTGCCGGCCCGTCGCGGCCTTGGCGAACTTCACGGCGTTCTCCACGGCCTCGGCTCCGGAGTTGAACAGCGCGACCTTGCGGTCGCCGCCCACGCGCGCCACGAGCCGCTCGGCGAGCTCCACGTAGACCTCGTAGGGCACGACCGAGAAGTCCGTGTGCGAGAAGCGCTCCGCCTGAGCGCGGACCGCCTCGACGACCTTCGGGTGGGAGTGGCCGACCAGCATGCAGCCCAGACCGCTCGAGAGGTCGAGCATCACGTTGCCGTCGACGTCGGTGATCGTCGCACCGGACGCGCGCGCGATCACGGCCTGGACGTGCAGGTCGAGCGGATCCGCGACCACGTGCTCCTTCCGCTCGATGATCGCGCGGGACAGCGGCCCGGGCAGCTCGGCTCTCATCCGGATCGTCGTCACGATCGCTCCTCCTGCTCGCTCGGGTCTCGGGCGCGAACGGCGCCGGGGCACAGAGGCTACACGCGCAGGTCGCGGAACCGGCGTTCGGCCGCCTCGAAGACCTCGAGCGGCTCGAGCAGCTCGCCGACCGCCCAGATCAACCCCTCGAACCCGCCAAGCTCGGGCGCTTCGCGGCGTAGCCGTTCGGCCCGCTCCCGGGCGTCGGCGAGCCCCGCGTCGCAGGCGCGCCACACGTCGTCGACCTCCGGCCGCCGCCAGGCCGACATCCCCTCGGCGGCCCTGCCGAGGTGCTCTTCGAAGACCGAGAGCGCGTCGGTCAGGGGCCGCCCGGGCAGGCGAGTGGTCGGCATCACCTCGGCGAGGGCGGCCTTCGCCGGCTCCAGCTCCGCGAGCACGCGGTCGAACGCCGCGCTCGCCGGCTCGAGCTCGGACGGCAGCCGGCGGCGGCGCAGGATCATCCGGTGGCCCCGCCGCGCGCCTCGATCAGCGCACGAGGATCGTTCGTGGCCACGGCCGTGACGCCGGCGTCCCAGAGCGCCAGCGCGGCGGCCGGGTCGTCCGTGATCCAGGCACCGACCGAGACGTCGGCCTCCCGGGCCCGCTCGGCGAACCCGTCCCCCGCCTCGAGCACGGTTCCGGCGAACGGGAGGATCCATGGATGGCCTTCGGAGATCGCGTACCCGAGCGCCGCCGACGCCTCCACCTCCTCGGTCGTCAGCAGGCCCCTCGGCACGGTCGGCGCCAGCTCGCGCGCCCGGGCGAGCGTCAGCGGGTTGAAGCTAGACAGCAGCACCGGCCCCGAGAACCCCGTGCGGTCCAGGGCGCGTAGCGTCGCCTCCAGCGCCAGCTCGCGCTCGCCATCGAACCCGGGCTCCCCCGGCAGGTTCTTGATCTCGACGTCGATCGCGACGCGGCCCGAGAGGCACCCGAGCGTCTCCTCCAGCGTGGGCACCTCGGTCGAGCCCCCGTCCCTGGTGCGGATGCGGAGCTGCTTGATCTGGCCGAGCGTCAGGTCGCGCACCAGACCCACGCCGTCCGTGGTGCGCTCCACGCCGGGGTCGTGCAGCACGATCGCCGTCCCGTCGGCGGCCACCCGGACGTCGAACTCGACGGCGTCGGCTCCGGCCGCGACCGCGGCGTCGAACGCCTCCAGGGTGTTCTCCGCCTCGTGGGCGGAGTCGCCGCGATGCGCGACGATCAGCCTTCCGGTCCCTTGACTGAACGGAGATTCAGACACTAGGCTCGGCCCCGTTCGAAGCCTCGGCACCGCGGCCGAGCTGGACGACATTCGATGATCGAACGACGCTTCAAGCACGATCCCGAGGGGATGCGGTGGGTCGACCGAGCCCACTGCATCGGGAAGGACCCCGAGCTCTTCTTCCCGATCGGGACCACACGTCCCGCCCTGGCGCAGGCGCGCGCGGCCAAGGCCGTGTGCGCCGGATGCGACGTGCGCGACGACTGCCTGGAGTGGTCCCTGATCACGTTCCAGGATGCGGGCGTGTGGGGCGGCATGGACGAGGAAGAGCGCCGCGCGATCCGTCGCAGGCGACGGACCAGGTACGCGGGCGTCTGAGCCGGGAGCGCACCCCGCCGATTCACAAGAGGCTCGACGGGCAGAGCGGGCTAACCACGCAGTCCTGGCAACGCGGCCGTTTCGCCTGGCACACGGCGCGCCCGTGGTCGATCAGGACGTAGGTGAAGTCGAACCAGCGCTTCCGGGGTATCCGGCTCATCAGATCCCGTTCGATCTTGTCCGGGTCGGACTCCTGGCTGAACCCGAGCCGGTTCGCCAGCCGCTTCACGTGCGTGTCGACCGCGATCCCCTCGACGATCCCGAAGGCGTTGCCCAGGACGATGTTGGCCGTCTTTCGGGCGACCCCTCGGAGCGTGATCAGCTCCTCCATCCTGCCGGGGACCTCGCCCCCATACGCATCGACGATCCGGTCGCATGCGGCGCGGATCGAGGCCGCCTTCTGGTTGTAGAACCCGGTCGGCCGGATGTCGGCCTTCAGCTCGTCCTCGGGGACGGACAGGTAGTCGGCGGCCGTCCGGTACTTGCGGAAGAGCGTGGCCGTGACCTCGTTCACCTTCTCGTCGGTGCATTGCGCGGACAGGATCGTCGCGACCAGGCACTCCAGCGGGTTCGAGAAGTCGAGGGCGACGTGGGCGTGGGGGTGCGCCTTCGACAGCCGCCGCACGATCACTGGCGCGCGCGCCTCGATCGGATCTTCGCGGGTGAGCTTGGACGTGGACCTCTGCGCCGCCACGGCGCCACCCTAGCGACGGGCGGCCGGGCCGCCCACCGCGGCTACGGTCCGATCTCGAGCGGCAGCGTCAGCGTCGTGCCCTCGCCGGCGCGCGTCCACTCGCCCTCGCGCCGCACGTGCACGCGCGCGGCGCCGGTCACCCGCCAGTCGGCGCCGTCGCCGACCATCGCGGTCCGCTCGTCGATCCCCACGAAGACCTCGCCGTCGAGCACGGTCGAGACGATCAGCTCGGTGGCGCCGGGGATCCACGTGTCGACGATGTCCCAGTGCGGTCCGAACAGGGCGCGTTTCACGTAGCCGAGCCCCGGCTTGAAGACCTGCTCGAAGTCCTGCGTGTCGCTGTCGTAGGTGCGCTCGGTCAGGCAAGCCACGCCCGCGCTGCAGCCCGCGTACGCCATCCCCTCGTCGATCCGCTCGAACATCGCCCGGCAGAAGGCGGAGCCCTTGAGGACGGTCGCCAGGTACCACGGGTTGCCGCCGGACAGGAAGACCATCGACGCATCGGCCAGCCGATCGACCACGTCGGCGCGCTCGGCGTCCTCCCGGGTCTTGAGCGGCATCACCTCCACGTCGACGCCGAGCCGACCGTAATGCTCCAGGCCCATGCCCCCCCACCGGTCGAAGACGTCGTCGCCCTCCGGCGCCGACGCGGTCGGCAGGACCAACACCCTGCCGCTCCCGCCCGCCCGCCCCAGCAGCCACTCGTCCACGTCGTCGTGCCACCGCTCGAACTCCCCGGCGCCGAGCAGTGCGAACGAGCGCCGGCTCACCGGGACCTCGCCTCCTCGATCGCCTCGGCGAACGCGGGGATCGCGCGCTCCACCATCTCGTCGTTGGCCGTCAGGGAGATGCGGAACATCCCCGGCGCCTCGAACGCCGCGCCCGGCAGCACGTACACGCCGCGCTTCACCAGCAGGTCGCAGAACGCACGGTCGTCCTCGAGGGGCGAGCGGACCAGGACGTAGAACGTCCCCTCGGGCAGCAACGCGTCGTACCCCTGTTCACGGAGGGCGCCGACCAGCGTGTCCCGCCGGCGCTGCAGGGACCCGATGTCGGGGGCGAGCTTCTCGAGCTCCGGGATCGCGTGCTGCAGGACCGAGATCGGGAACGCCCACCCCGTCGCGATCTGGGCCACCAGCATCGGGCGGCGCAGCGCCTCGCGCTCCGGCATCGTCGGAGGGATCGCCACGTAGCCCATGCGAGATCCGGGAGCGAGCAGCGTCTTCGCGTAGGTGTACAGCAGGAACGAGTACGGGTACCGCGTGACCGGGGTCGGGAACACCCGCCCGTCGAACACGATGCGGTTGTACGCCTCGTCGGAGACCAGGAACACCGGGTGGCCGTTCCGCTCGCTCGCCTCGGTCAGGACGCGCGCCAGGCCGTCGAGCTGTTCCGGCGGGTAGATCCGCCCAGAGGGGTTGTGCGGGGAGTTCACGATCACGCCCCGCGTCCTGGGTCCGATCGCCGCCGCGATCGCGTCCAGGTCCAGGTCGTAGGTCCCCGCGGTCGCCGGCACGCGCACGGGCGCGGCCCCCACGGACAGGATCAAGGACTCGTAGAAGAACCATGGCGGCGAGACGTACACGACCTCGTCGCCCGGATCGCATACGGTGCGCAGCACGACGGACAGGCCCGCGAAGTTTCCGTTCGTCATGCACACGTCCTGCGGGTCGAACGGTGCGCCGAACCTCTCGGTGAGCCCGGCCGCGACCGCCTCGACGGCAGCCGGGAGGTTCATCGTGTACGCGTAGTGGTGCGGCCCGGTTGGCTCGACGGCGCGGCGCAGGCCGTCGACGTACGGCCGGCCCGCCACCTCGTGAGGGTTGCCGAACAGGAAGTCGCACGGGATGTCATCCGGGAGCGAGAGGCTGAAGTCGGCGAAGGAGCGCAGGCTCTCCGCGATCGCCCCGAGCTGGTCCGATACGGTCCCCATCATCCCTCCCGCTCGAAGCCCAGCCGGAAGTACTCGTCGGCCATGGCGGCCCGGAATATGTCCTCGCCGAACGCCTCGACCATCCCCCCGACCTGGCTCACGTGCTCCTGGATCGCGCGGAGCTTGAGCTCGAGCAGATCGGGGGGGAGCGGGAAGTCGATCGACAGCTCGGCGCGGGGCGTCACCGGCGGCGTGCCCGGACGGAACACGTCGAACCGGTTGTAGACGGGTACCCAGGTATCCGCCCACTCCTGCGTGTACGTCGCGTAGTGCACCTTCGCCCCGGGCGCGCCGGCCTCCCGAACGGCCTGCGTCGCCCAATCGCTGACCGTCATGTGCGCGACGTGCCCCGTCATCCCGTCGGGCCCGAACGTGAGGACCGTGTCGGGACGGACCTCGGCGACCAGATCGCGCACGGCCGCGTAGCCCGACCCCGGAAGCGCCGTGTCCATGTCGATGTCCGGCAGGTCCAGCCAGTGATGCTCGGCGACGCCCAGGACGTCGAACGAACGCAGCAGCTCCGCCTCGCGGACCGCCCCCATCGTCTCGGGCGGCCAGACCTCCTCGTCCATCGAGCCGCCCTCTCCGCGGGTCGCGGTGACCACGACCACCCGCCGGCCGTCGCGGACCGCCCGCGCCATCAGCCCAGCGGTCAGGTAGGTCTCGTCGTCCGGGTGGGCCCAGACCCCGAGGATCGTGCCAAGGTCGTCCACGCGGCTACGCTCCGACTGTCCGGATCAGGCGTCGAGACGCCGGATCAGCTCCAGGACCTTCGCCTCGAGCTCGGGAGGTACGGGCTCCTGACCGCACTTCTGGGCGATCAGCAGCTTGAGGTGGCGCTGGAACTCGGTGCGCTCGGTGCAGCCGTGGCAGTCCGCCAGGTGCTGCTCGATCTGGATCCGGACGGTGACGTCGAGCTCGCCGTCGACGACCGCTGCACCTCGGCGCGCCTCCTTGCAGTCACATCCGCGTTCACCCATCGACCAGCCCTCGCTCCTTCGCCGTGTCCCACAACGCCCTCTCCAGGGCTTTCCTTCCCCGATGCAGGCGCGACATCACGGTGCCGATGGGGATGTCCATGATCTCGGCGATCTCCTTGTAGCTGAACCCCTCGACGTCGGCCAGCAGGACCGCCATCCTGAAGTTCTCCGGGATGGACTCGAGCGCGCGCTTCACGTCCTGGTCCGGCATCCGGTCGAGGACCTCGGTCTCCGCCGAAGCCTCGACGTTCCGGGCGCCGAGACGGTCGTACAGGTACCACTCGTCCACGTCGTCGGGTCCGTCGACCGTCCGCGGCTCACGCTGCCGCTTGCGGTAGGTGTTGATGAAGCTGTTCGTGAGGATCCTGTAGAGCCACGCCTTCAGGTTCGTCCCCTCCCGGAACCCCGCGAACCCCTTGAACGCCCGCAGGTACGTCTCCTGGATCAGGTCTTCCGCGTCGGTGGGGTTACGGGTCAGACGCATCGCGGCCCCGTACAGGCTGGGCAGCAGCGGGATCACGTCCCGCTCGAACCTCTCGCGGAGCGCCGCCTCGTCGGTGGGTGCCCGTTGGGCCATCGGTCCAGTATCCCGCATCCAGTACCGCCCGCCGACGTCCGATACCTGTGGAGGACCTGTGACGTCACGCCCGCCGGCTGTCACAGCAGCAGGTGGATGGCAAGATGGACGCGGATGCCTGACGACGGCTCGAACAAGACCCCCCAGCGCAACCGCTGGATGCCGGACAGCCCCGGCGGCCCCGGCATGCCCCGTCCGCGCCTGAGTCCGTGGCTGATCGTGCCGCTCCTGCTGGTGGGCCTCCTCCTGTTCAACGGCTGGCTGGCCAACGCGAACACCGAGCAGATCACGTACTCGCAGTTCATCCACGCCGTGGACGACGGCCGCATCGTGACCGACGTCCCGGTGAAGATCTCCGACACGAGCGTGTCGGGCACGATGACCAAGGGCGGCGAGCAGGTCGAGTTCGTCGCGACGCTCCCGCCGAACTTCGACACGGGACCGCTCACGGACAAGCTGGTCGCGGCCGGGATCGACGTTCAGGCCGTGCGGCCCAGCGTGTTCGCCTCCCTGCTGCTGAACATCCTGCCGTTCCTGCTGGTGATGGTCGTCATCTACTACTTCGTCTTCCGGCGGATGGGCGCCGGTGCGGGCGCCGCGCTGAACATGGGGCGCAACAAGGTGAGGATCTACGACCGCAAGGAGATGAAGACCACCTTCACCGACGTCGCGGGGGTCGACGAGGCCAAGGAGGAGCTGCGCGAGATCGTCGACTTCCTGAAGAACCCGAAGAAGTACCAGCGCCTGGGCGGGCGCATCCCGAAGGGCGTCCTGCTGCTCGGTCCTCCCGGATGCGGCAAGACGCTGCTCGCCCGCGCCGTCGCGGGCGAGGCGAACGTGCCGTTCTTCTTCATGTCGGGCTCGGAGTTCGTCGAGATGTTCGTCGGCCTGGGCGCCGCCCGCGTCCGCGAGCTGTTCCAGCAGGCCAAGGAGAAGGCGCCGGCGCTGGTCTTCCTGGACGAGATCGACACGATCGGCAAGGGGCGAGCCGGCGCGATGGGGGCGGGATTCGGCGCCCATGACGAGCGCGAGCAGACGCTGAACCAGCTCCTGGTCGAGATGGACGGGTTCGACGCCAGCAAGGGCGTGATCATCATGGCGGCGACCAACCGCCCGGACGTCCTGGACCCCGCGCTCGTGCGGCCGGGGCGGTTCGACCGGCAGGTCGTCGTGGACCGTCCCGACCTGAAGGGTCGCGAGGAGATCCTGCGGGTGCACGCGCGCGGCGTTGCCCTGGACCCGAAGGTCGACCTGAAGCTGATCGCCGCCCGGACCCCGGGGTTCACGGGGGCGGACCTGGAGAACGTGGTGAACGAGGCCGCGTTGCTCGCCGCCCGGCGCGAGAAGAACTCCGTCACGATGGACGAGCTCGAGGAGGCGATCGACCGCGCGTCGATGGGCCTCGAGCGCAAGTCGCGCGTGATGAGCGAGAAGGAGAAGACACGCGTGGCGTCCCACGAGATGGGGCACGCGCTGGTCGCGCTCTTCTGCGAGAACCTCGACCCGGTCCACCGGGTGACGATCATCCCGCGCGGGACGGCGGCGCTGGGCCTCACGATGACGCGCCCGCTCGAGGATCGGTACCTCGCCACCGAGCCGGAGCTCCGCGACATGCTCGCCTTCGCGATGGGCGGCCGCGTGGCCGAGGAGATCTGCTTCGAGGAGATCTCCACCGGCGCGCAGAACGACCTGGAGAAGGCGACCCAGATCGCACGCGCGATGGTCGCCGAGTACGGCATGAGCGAGAAGGTCGGCCCGCTCTCGCTGGGCCACGAGGATCTCGGCAACCCGTTCGCCGGGCCGAAGATCTCTGGCCACACCGCCGAGACGATCGACGCCGAGGTCGCTCGCCTGCTCAACCAGGCGCACGACCGCGCCGAGCGCATCCTCCGCGAGAAGCGCACGCTGCTGGACCAGCTGTCCGCCCTGCTGCTCGTCACGGAGACGATCGACGGAACCGACCTCGAGGCCTACGCGACGGGCACGAAGAAGATCCCCGATCCCGAGACGGCCCGCGAGAACGGCAAGGCACAGGCCGGCGGCACGGGGGGTCGGCACGAGACGCCCGCTCCGCAGACGGTGCCGGCGGCGGCGGGAACGCCCCCCACCCCGCCCATGCCCCGGTTCGAGGAGTAGGCCCTCAGGACCCTCCGGGGCTCCCATCGGGCGGGCCCGCGCCGACCGTCAGGTCCCATCGGTCCCGCCACCGATCGAGGAACCGGTAGAAGTTCCGCTTCGACAACCTCGCGCGCTCGGCCGGCGGCGTCTCGAGCCACATCCGGTGCTCGTGGCGCTCGACCGGCACCGGGACGACCACGGCCCGCAGGCCCGCGTCCTTGATCCGGAACGAGCTCGATGTCGGCCGTGCGGTACCAGCGGAACCGCTCGTCGAACAGATCGGACGCGGCGAGCACCTCCCGACGGAAGGCCATCAGGTAGCCCTCGATCGCGTCCACGTCCGGGCCGTCGGAGGGATCGAACTCCCTGAGGTCGGCGGTCACGATCCCGAACGGCCCGCACACCGACCGTCGGATCGCCCAGCGCGGCCTCGAGCGGGCCCAGGACGTCGACGGTCGGCTCGACCGACCCGTCCGCGACGAGCACCATCCGGCCGGTCGCTCTGCGCAGGCTGGCGTTCATCGCGGCCGCCCAGCCGGTCCCGTCCACGAGACCGAGCACCTCCACGTCCTCGCCCCAGAGCTCACCGGATGCCTCGCCGGTCACATCGGCGACGACGAACCGGACCGAGCGGCCGCCCGCGTGCTCCCGGAACGCGGCGATCGCCCGTCTGACGTCCTGGGGCCAACCCTCGAGCACCCAGTGGACCGACACGTCCGAGGTGGCTGGCTCCTTCAGGACGGGGTCGATGTCGCCCGGCGCGATCCTCGAGGAGGCCTCGGGTCGGACGATCGGCTCCAGGGAGAACCCACCGTCCGGCGCGTCGGCGACCATCCAGCCCTCGGCCGCGATCCGCTCGCGGAGGGCGTCGGCCGAGACGAAGTCCCCGCGGGCGCGGGCGGCGGCGCGTTCGGCGGCGAGCGCTCGGACGCCCTCGGGCGCCTCGCCGGGGGGCATCGCGCTAGGCCGTGGCGGCCTTCGTCGCGGACCGGAGGCGTCCGGCCATCTGTTGGAGGGTCTTCAGGGCGATCGACGGGTGCTCCATCATCAGGCCGCGGAAGACCCATTCGGTCAGGCCCAGGAGCTTCAGGTCCGTCGTAGCCGTCACGGTCGCCGTCCTGGGCCCGCCGTCCAGGAGCGCGATCTCGCCGAAGAACGAGCCGGGCCCCAGCGTCGTCTTCTTCGCGCCGCCGATCGAGACCTCGGCCTTGCCGTCCAGGATGATGAACAGGCCGACCCCGGGCTCCCCCTCGCGCGCGATCACGGTGCCGGCCGGGTGAGAGACGTCCTTAGCGACGCGCGCGATCAGCTCGAGGTCCCGCTTGGTGCAGTCCGCGAACAACGGGACCTTGGCCAGCTCCGCGGTGACGCTCTTCGTGGACAATCGCCCTCCCTCGGCTCGGCCGGGCCCGCCCGGTTCGACCCGCGACGGCGCCTATCCTATCCGGACCCTATGCTGCGCGGTCCACCCTCCAGGCGGACCAGTACGCGTCGGCGTCGAAGGCGAGCCCGTCCGCGGCCGCGGCGGCCTCGACGGCCGCGGTGAAGTCAGCCGTCCGCGCGATGCCCAGCCAGCGGTCCCGGGCGTAGCCGCGCAGGACCTCGACGAAGCGGTCGAAGCCGAAACGGTCGGCGAGGTCGGCCAGCAGGCAGCCACCTCCGCCGTAGATCACCCAGTACTCCCCCATGTGGGCGCGCCAGTAGCCCATGTCGTTCGTGGTGCGGGCGGTGGCGCTCGGGAACGACGGACCCTCGGGGCACCGCCGCCATCCGGCCCACGGCAGGTACTGGGACCACGTGGCGAACGACTCGTCCAGCCACGGCTCGGTGTACTCGTCGTCCCCGACGATCCCGTACCACCATTGGTGCGCAAGCTCGTGCGCGACGGTGAGCCTGTCCGGGTTCGTGAAGACGATCGTCGGGTACTCCATGCCGCCGAACGTCGCGAACGCGGTCAGGATCACGTCCATCTGCGGGTAGGGGAACGTCCCGAACGCGTCGGAGAACGCGTCTAGCGATAGGCGCGCGTTCCGCATCGCCTCCAGGGCGCGCGACCGGCTCAGGCCTTCGCGCTGGTACCAGACGACCAGGTCGGTGGATCCCGAGCGTGCTCGGACGCGGGAGAGGTTGCCCGCGGCCCACGCGAAGTCGCGCACGTCCTGGGCCATGTAGGTGGTGATACGCCGGTCCGGATCGGCCCGCTCGGCTACCGCGACCCCGGTCGTCGGCGTGTCCAGGGCGCGTGGGACGTTCAGGGTCACCGTGTAGTCGCCCACGATCGAGTAGAAGCTCTCCCCCAGGTCGACGAACGGCGGCAGGTGCCAGCCGGCGTCGTCGTGGACCGCCAGGGTCGGCAGCGCCGTTCCCAGCAGCGACAGACCTCGATACCTGCCGAAGCGGTCGTTCCGCCGAGGCAGGTCGATCGTTATGCGGAACGCGATCGTCGCGCGTTCGCCGGTCAGGACCGGGGTGTCCAGCTCGATCGGCAAGACGGTGCACCGCTCGGACAGGTCGCCCGCCGATCCACCCTCGACATCTTCCACCGCGATCGCGTTCGCGCAGCAACCCTCGACGCCGTTCGACCACAGCCGCAGGTAGATCAGGGACAGCGGATCCGCGTCCAGGTTCGCGAACGTGATCCGCTGGGTACCCCGCCAGACGCGTCCGGCGGGACCCGAGGCCAGGCGGACCCGGTAGCTGGGCTCCCCCGGTTGCGGACCACCGGGTCGTCCGCCCGGACAGGCGCGGCCGAGGCCAGCAGGAACGCGGTCAGGACCAGGGGAAGGAGCCGGCGGGCGGTGGCCATGTCCACGAGTGTACGGGCGACCTCGGATCCCCGGCCGGGGAGACCCGATAGGCTCGTGGTCCGCGATCGCGGAGGTGGTCACCGATGACGGATGTCAGCGAGCTGCGTCTCCCGGGCGTGGGCGTGCGCTACGAGTTCCGCTCGCACACGGGCGCTCGGATCGCGGTCCTGGCGCATCGGTCCGGGCGACGCGAGGTCTTCCGTGGCGACCCGGACGACCCGGATGCATTCCTGGAGCTCCTGGAGCTGGACGATGACGAGAGCCGCACGCTGGCCGAGCTCCTCGGCGGGTCGCGGGTCACGCGCGAGCTGACGCGCCTGCGGCAATCGGTGCAGGGCCTCGCGATCGACTGGATCCCCGTGGACCATGACTCCCCCTACGCCGGCGGGACGATCGGCGACACGGGCACGCGCACGCGGACCGGCGTCTCGATCGTCGCAGTGCTCCGGGAGGACGAGACCGTCCCCGCACCGGGGCCGGAGTTCGGGCTGCGGGCGGGGGACACCCTCGTCGTCGTGGGCGAGCCGCGAGGCATCGAGGCCCTCGTCGCGCTGCTGCATGAAGGCTGAGGGCTGATGGAGGCTCGCCCCCTGATCGAGCTCGGGGCGGTGATCCTGGGCCTGGCGATCCTGGCGCGGCTGGCCGGCCGCTTCGGCCTTCCGTCGATCCCCCTGTACCTTCTCGCGGGCCTGGCGTTCGGCGAGGGCGGGGTGTTGCCCCTGGTGACGACCGGTGAGTTCGTCCGGCTGGGCGCCGAGATCGGGCTGATCCTGCTGCTGTTCATGGTGGGGCTGGAGTACTCGGCCTCCGAGCTGATCGCGACGCTCCGCTCCTCGGTCGCCTCGGGGCTGGTGACCCTGGTCCTGACGTTCACACCCGGCGCTCTGGTCGCGCTGGTCCTCGGGTGGGGCGTCATCCCCGCGCTGTTCCTCGGCGGCATCACGTTCGTTGCCTCGTCCAGCGTGATGGCGAAGATCCTGAACGACCAGGGGTGGATCGGGAACCGCGAGACGCCCCTGGTGCTGTCGTTGTCGATCCTCGAGGACCTGGCGATGGCGGTCTACCTGCCGATCCTGGGGGCCCTGCTGATCGGCGGCTCGGTGCTCGCCGGCATCATCCCCGCGACCGTGGCGGTGCTGGCCGTTGCGGGGATCCTGATCCTCGCGCTGAAGGTGGAGGTCGGGCTCAGCCGGATCGTGTTCAGCCAGTCCGACGAGGCCCTCTTGCTCACGATCCTCGGCGGAGCGGTCCTGGCCGCGGGCCTGGCGCAGGCCGTACAGGTCTCCGGCGCGGTCGGCGCGCTGCTGGCCGGGATCCTGCTGTCGGGGCCGGCGGCCGAGAGC
>JAXLTF010000021.1:0-55208 GCA_046330185.1 Actinomycetota bacterium | reverse complement strand
GCGGACCGGCCGTTCCCGCGGCGGTGGGCCTGGGCCTGGTTCGCGGGGCTGGGGATCATCGCGCTCGCGCTGCTCTCGCCGATCGACGCTTACGCCGAGGCGTCGCTGTGGGTCCACATGATGCAGCACCTGCTGCTCACGCTCGTCGCGCCGCCGCTGCTGGCGCTGGGCGCGCCGGTCACCCTGGCGCTCCGCGCCGCGCGACCTGCCGCTCGTAGACGGTGGATCCTCCCGCTCCTGCGGAGCCGTCCGGTCGCGGTCCTGGCCAACCCGGTCGTCGGCTGGATCCTGTTCGCCGGCGCTCCGTTCGCCATCCACTTCTCGCCCTTGTTCGACCTGGCGCTGCGGGACGATGCCGTGCATGCGTTCGAGCACGGGCTCTGGCTGGGGACGGCGCTCGTGTACTGGTGGCCGATCGTCGGGCGGGACCCGATGCCGCACCGGATGAGCTATCCCGCGCGCATGCTCTCGTTGCTACTGATGATGCCCGCGACCTCGTTCGTGGCGCTGGCGCTGTACGGGGCGGCGGTGCCGCTCTACCCGGCGTACGCGGCGCTCCCGGCGCCGTGGGGGGCTCTCGCCATGGGCTCGCAGCGGGTGGCGGCGGTGATCATGTGGCTCGTGGGCAACCTCGCGATGGTCCTGGCGATCCTCGTATGCGCCGGCGCCTGGAGGCGTGACGAGGATCGGCGGACCGCGGGCGAGGCCCACGCGGGCGTGCCGGCGCCGCGCTGATGTATACCTGGGGTCTACCCAGCAGCGATCGCCCGCGTTACGGGATGAGGAGGAGGCGCGCGATGGAGCGGATCAACCACTGGATCGGCGGCAAGGTCGTCGTCGGCGAGTCGGGCCGCACCGGCCCCGTCTTCGACCCCGCGACGGGCGAGCAGACGCACGAGGTCGACTTCGCCACGGCCGACGAGGTCGGGATGGCGGTCCAGGCGGCCGCCGAGGCGTTCCCGGCCTGGCGCTCCACCTCCCTCAGCAAGCGGGCAGAGATCATGTTCCGGATCCACGACCTGGTCGAGGAGCGCAAGGTCGAGCTCGCGCGCATCCTCACCGCTCAGCACGGCAAGGTCCTGTCCGACGCCGCCGGCGAGATCCAGCGAGGCCTGGAGAACATCGAGTACGCGACCGGCATCCCGAGCCTGATGCGCGGCGGGTTCTCCGAGCAGGTCTCGACCGGCGTCGACGTCTACTCGATCCGCCAGCCGCTCGGCGTCGTCGCGGGCATCACCCCCTTCAACTTCCCGGCGATGGTCCCCATGTGGATGTTCGCGAACGCGATCGCCTGCGGGAACACGTTCGTGCTGAAGCCCTCCGAGAAGGACCCCGGCGCCTCGATGTTGTTGGCCGAGCTGCTGAAGGACGCGGGCTTGCCGGACGGCGTGTTCAACGTGGTGCACGGCGACAGGGTGGCCGTCGACGCCGTGCTGGAGCACCCCGTGATCCAGGCCGTGTCGTTCGTCGGGTCGACGCCGATCGCGCGCCACATCTACGAGACGGGCACGAAGCACGGCAAGCGTGTGCAGGCGCTGGGCGGCGCGAAGAACCACATGGTCGTGCTGCCGGACGCCGATCTGGACATGGCGGCCGACGCGGCGGTGTCGGCGGGCTACGGGAGCGCGGGGGAGCGGTGCATGGCGATCTCGGCCGTCGTCGCCGTCGGCGGGATCGGCGACGAGCTCGTGGGTCGGATCGTCGAGCGGCTGCCGAAGATCAAGGTCGGCGGCGGCGCCGAGCCCGAGGTCGAGATGGGTCCGCTCGTCACGCGTGAGCACCGCGACAAGGTGGCGTCATACCTCGACAGCGGCGCCGACCAGGGCGCGACCGTGGTCCGAGACGGGCGCGAGGACCCCGTCTACGAGCGCGACGGGTTCTTCCTGGGGGTGTCGCTGCTCGACCACGTCACGACGGAGATGGACGCCTACCGGGACGAGATCTTCGGCCCGGTGCTGTCGGTCATGCGCGTGGACACCTACGACGAGGCGGTCCGCCTGGTCAACGACAACCCCTACGGCAACGGCGTCGCGATCTTCACGCGCGACGGCGGCGCGGCCCGCCGGTTCCAGTTCGAGATCGACGCCGGGATGGTCGGCGTCAACGTCCCGATCCCGGTGCCCGTCGCGTACTACTCGTTCGGCGGATGGAAGTCGTCGCTGTTCGGGGACAACCACATGTACGGGCCCGAGGGCGTGCACTTCTACACGCGCGGCAAGGTCGTCACCTCGCGCTGGCCCGATCCGTCGACCTCCTCGATCGACCTCGGGTTCCCCCGCACCCGTTGAGCGTGCGCGAGGGATACCTGGAGCGGGAGGCCGCGGCCTGGCCCCGCCTGCAGGCGGCGCTCGACGCCGGGCGCGACGCCCTCGGGTGGTCCGGGTCCGCCGTCGCCGGCCACATCGCCTTCTGGATGTCACGGGCGGCGGACGCGCTGAGCTCGATGGCGGACGGCACGTTCGATCGCGAAGCGTTCGCGACGGACGTCGACGCGGAGAACGACCGGCTGCTCCCGACGTGGGACGCGATGCCGGTCGAGCGGGCGCGCGCGGACCTCGAGGCCGCCCGGGCGCGGGTCCTGGCGGCCTGGTCACGCCTCGACGAGCCCGACGATACGGCCGCCGGCTGGTTCGCCGGCGACACCTTCGAGCACTACGACGAGCACGTGGGAGGCGCAGGTGGATCGTGACGAGCTCCTGCGGCGCGAGGAGCAGGTGGCGTTCGCTGGAGGCCGCGATCGGCGCCGTCGCCGAGGATCGTCGGACCGAGGTCGGGGTCGTTCCCGGCTGGTCCGTGCGCGGGCAATGGTCACAGCACTGCGCCCGCTGGTCCGGTTACGCCGCCGAGGCGCTGGCGTCGATGGGGGCGGGCACCTACGTGCACGAGGAGCATCCCGACGCGTTCTTCGACGACCTGAACTCCCGATGGGCCGAGGAGGCCAAGGGGGTCGGGTGGGACGAGGCCGTAACGAGCTGATCGAGGCCCGGAGCCGGGCGCCGGGCGGCGTTCCAGGCGCTCCCGGAGGCCCGACGCCTACGCGACCGAGTGGTTCACGGACGAGGCCGTGGAGCACTACGCGAACACGCGGCCGAGATCGCGGCGTTCGCCCAGTCCGGTTAGTCCCTGCGCCCGGGCGGGCGGACTACGCTCGAACGTCGGCACGTGCGCCCCGAGCGAGATCCCGACGTTCTTCACGTCGATATTGCCGCGTCCAGCGCGTGGACCGAGCTCGCGGCCGAACCCCGACGCCTTCATGCCGCCGAACGGGGACTCGTTGAACAGGAACTCGCTGGTGTTCACCACACCCGCCCGCGCGGATGTCCTCGGCCGCCCCGGTGCGCGATTCGTCAGGTCGCTCGTCCACACGGTCGCCGCGAGCCCGTACGGCGTGTCGTTCGCCTTGGCGATCGCGTCGTCGCCAATCCGAGAACCTGCCCACGCACGCGACCGGGCCGAAGATCTCCTCGCGCGCGATCCGCATCGAGTTGTCGACGTCGGTGTGAACACCGTGAAAAGAAAAGATTTGGGGAAGAGGAGCCGCGGTCCCCGGCGCGCTCCCCTCCCGGCCCGCGAGGTAGCTCCTCTCCCGTCGAGCTCGACGTAGCGCTCGATCTTCTCCAGCTGCCGCATCGAGGTGATCGCGCCGATGTGGGTCCCCGCGTCGGTCGGATCGCCGACGACGATCCGCCCCGCCTTCTCGACGAACCGGCCGACGAAGTCGTCGACGCCCCGTCCTGAACCGAGATCCTGGAACGGGCGTCGCACACCTGTCCGGCGTTCGCGAAGATCTGGAAGAGCGAGCCGTCGACGGCGAGTCGAGGGTCCGCGTCAGCGAAGACGATCCCGGCGACTTGCCGCCGAGCTCGGGCGTCACGTGCTTGAGGTCTGCTCCACGGCGGCCTCACGCATCACCGTCCGGCCGGTGACCGTCTCGCCGGTCAGCGAGACCTTCTGGACGTCCAGGTGTACGACGAGCCTGTGACCGGCGACAGCGGGCCCGGCGCCCATTACGACGTTGACGACGCCCGGGGGGAAGCCGGCCTCCCGCGCGAGCGCGCCCAGCATGAGCGCCGTGACGGGGGTCTCCTCCCGCGGGCTTGAGCACGACCGTGTTCCCGGCCGCCAGCGCCGAGGCCAGAGCTTCCAGACAGCGATCATGGAAGCCAGGAAGTTCCACGGCACGATCAGCCCGCACGCCGAGCAGCTCCTCGCCATGCTGAAAGTAGCCGGTCGGCCCTGGGATCATCTCGCCGAAGGCGGTGGCCGCGCCGGCGTAGTAATCCAGGCCGCCACGGTCGAGGTGACGTCGAAGTCCGAGTCGAACAGCGTCTTGCCGTTGTTCGCCGTCTCCGCGGCGCGAACCGATCATCCTGCTCCTCGAGGAGGCGAGCGAGCCGGCCGATGAGTCGGCCCCGCTCGGTGGCCGACGTCCGTCGCCATCGTCGAACGCCGAGCGGGCGGCGTCACCGCCGGGTCCACGTCGTCCGCACGTCCCCCTCGGGAACCGTCGCGTACACGTCGCCGGTCGCGGGGTTCAGCACGTCGGACCGCAGGCCGGACCGTGAATCGACCATGCCCTCGCCGATGGTCATCTGCGGGTCGATCACTTCGCTCATCGCTCCTCCTCGGTTGCCGCGGCCGCCTCGGGACGGTTCCTCCTGGCTCGATCCCGGCCCGGTCACTGAGCCAGGAACCCTCCGTCGACGGGCACCACGGCCCCCGTTACGAACGCCGCGTCGTCGGAGACCAGGAACGCGGCCACCGCGGCGACCTCATCGGGCTGCGCGATCCGGCCCATCGGGATGGCCTCCCCGAGGCGGAGCTTCTCCTCCTCCGGATCGGCATCGTCGGCGACGAGGGCGGCGATCAGCGGGGTGTCGCAGTCCGACGGGCAGATGGCGTTCACCCGGATCCCCTCCTTCGCGAAGTCGATCGCCATCTGCCTCGTCAGGTTCACGACCGCCCCCTTCGACGCGTCGTACGCGCATTCCCCGGCGAGCGCCGTCAGCCCGTAGACGGACGCGATGTTGACGATCGCGCCGCCTCCCGCGCGTCGCATCTGCGGAACCGAGTGCTTCCCCGTCAGGAAGATGGACTTCACGTTGACCGCGAGCACGCGGTCCCAATCCTCCTCGCTGCAGTCGACGACCCCGCCCTCGGCGAGGAATATGCCGGCGCAGTTGCACACCAGGTCCAGGCGGCCGAACGCCCCCACGATGCCTGCGACCGCCTCCGCGACCTGGTCGGTCCTGGTCACGTCGCATCCGACCGCGATGGCCGACCCGCCACGGGACCCGATCTCCGTCACGGTCTGCTCGGCGGCCTCGTCGCGGATGTCGACGACGGCCACGTCGGCGCCGTCCGCGGCCAGGCGGATGCAGCAGGCCCGGCCGATCCCCGAACCACCGCCGGTGACGAACGCGGTCTTGCCTGACAGGTCCGCCATCCAGCATCCCCCCTCCGTGCCCGTCGCCTCCGGCTCATCCCTGGATGCGAGAGCCGCTCCCGCGGCACGGACCGACGATGTTAACGGGCCTCGGTTCACGCCCGTGCGGCCTGGGCCCTATCCTTCAGGGGCCGGCGACCGTCCGGCGGAGGAGCCCGACCCGATGCAGACCGATCGTTCCGCAACCGCCCCCCATGTCCGCGACGACGGCGAGCCCTGGCGACCCCGTCCCACCCTCGCCGGGTCGGACTACACGAGCTGGGACGTCTACCAGGAGGAACGCGAGAGGATCTGGTGGGGCGACTGGGTGTGCGCCGGTCGCACGGAGGAGGTCGCGAACCCCGGCGACTACGTCGTGCGCGACATCGCCGGCGAGTCCGTGTTCATCACGCGCAACGGCGACGGCGAGCTGCGCGGCTTCTACAACGTATGCAGCCACCGCGGCACCAAGTTCGTCGACGACATCGAGGGCACGGGACACGCGAAGAAGGCGTTCGTCTGTCCGTACCACGCGTGGACCTACGATCTGGACGGCCGGCTGATCGGTTCCCCGAACGTCAAGGAGGACGAGCACTTCGACCGCGGCGCGTTCCCGCTGCACCCGATCCACGTGGACAGCTACGCCGGCTTCCTGTTCGTGAACCTCGCGATCGAGCCGCGGCGCGACCTGATGGACGCGCTCACCGACGGCGCCGAGACGATCACCGCGTTCGAGCGGTTCAGGATGGACGAGCTGCGGATCGGCGTGCGGATCGTCTACGAGGTCGCGGCGAACTGGAAGATCGTCGTCGAGAACTACAACGAGTGCCTGCACTGTCCGCAGGTGCACCCCGAGCTGGTGCAGGTCGTGCCGTTGTTCCGGTTCGGCGAGGTGTGGGACGAGGAGATCCGCGACGACGGGAACCGCATGGTCGAGGGGGCCACCAGCTTCACGATCAGCGGGAGCTCCGAGCTGCCGAGGTTCCCGGGCCTCGCGCCCGAGGACCACGAGATGTACTACGGGACGTACGAGTTCCCGAACCTGATGCTGAACCTGCACCCGGACGCCGGGATGTACTACATCGGCTACCCGAAGGGGCCGAACCACACGCAGGTCGTGTCCGAGTACCTGTTCCGGCCCGAGACGATCGCGGGCCCGAACTTCAAGCCCGATCCCGTCGTCGAGCTCTGGGACCTGATCTCCAAGCAGGACTGGGAGGTATGCCAGCGTGCCCAGACCGGAGTCGGGTCGCGCGCGTACTCGACCGGCGTGTACCCGCGCCAGGACCGGTTCCTGTACTGGTTCAACGAGGAGTACCGGCTGGCGATGGGCCGAGAGCTCCTGGGCTGAGAGCCCTGTGTCACGCCGTCAGACGTCCCACCCGGCATCGACCGGGACGTCGTGGCCCGTGATGTTGCGCGCGCGGTCCGAGACCAGGAAGTCGATCGCGTCCGCGACGTCCTCCTCCTCGACGAACCGGCCGAGGGCCGTTTGGGAAGCGAAGTCGGCGTAGACCTCCTCGGGGGTCTTGCCGAGCCGCTCCGCCTTGGCGGCGACGATCCGGGTCATGCGATCGCCGTTGGTGACGTTCGGACAGACGTCGTTCACGGTGATGCCGAACCTCCCGAGCTCCAGGGCGAGCGTCCGCGTGAGCCCGCGCACCGCCCACTTGGACGACGAGTACCCGGAGCGGTTGCGGTATCCGCGCAGGCCCGACGTGCCCGCGATGTTGACGATCCGGCCGCCGCCGCGGGCGATCAGGTGGGGGATCGCGTGCTTGCACGGCAGGAACGTGCCCAGCACGTTCAGCTCGAGGATCCTGCGGAACTCGTCGGCCGGGTACTCGTGCGCCGGCGTCTCGATCGGCCCGGTTCCGCCGGCGGTGTTAACGAGGATGTCGATCCCTCCGAACCGCTCGGCCGCCGCGTCAGTCATCGCCCGGACCTCGTCCTCGGAGGTCACGTCGCAGGTCACCGCGAGGCTCTCGCGGCCCGGGTGGGTCTCATCGAGCCGTCGCGCGTGCTCCTGCAGGGCCTGCTCGTCGCGTCCCACGAGGACGACGTGGGCCCCGTCGCGCGCCAGGTGGGCCGTGGATACGCCGCCGATCCCCTTCGCGCCGCCCGTGACGATCGCGACCTTCCCGGCGAGCGAAGCGCGCGTTCCAGGGTCCCGTTCCATCATCGCCTCCCGGTCGTGGACACCGCGGCCGCCATCGAACGGATCGACGCCAACGCCGTGGTCCGGCTCAGCCAGGGGACGTGGCTCCCGGTGGCGGAGGCGATCTCCGTCGCCGCGGTGTGTGTCCTCGTGAGCAGCTCGTCGATGCGATCCTCGGCGAGGCGCGCGCTCGGGCCGGCGATCCCCACCGCGCACACGACCGCCCCCCGATCGTCGAGGATCGGTACGGCGATGCCCCACACGCCGACGTTCGTCTCCTCGTACGAATCGGCCCAGCCGCGCTCCCGTATGAGAGCGAGCTCGCCGCGCAGCTTCGCGGGATCGGTGATCGTGTCGTGGCATAGGCGCTCGAGCGGTCCGCTCAGGAGGCGGTCGACGATCTGCGGCTCGAGGTAGGCCAGGAGTGCCTTCTGGGAGGCGCCGGCGTGCAGCGGGAGGCGCCGGCCGGGCGTGACGGACAAGCGCAGCGGCTGGTCCGTCTCCACGCGCTCCAGGCAGACGCCGCGGTCGTGGCGCGGCGTGAGCCCGGTGAGCAGGGCGGTCTCGCCCGTGTCACGCGAGAGCCTGCGCAGCGCGGGAAGGGCCACCGATCGCAGATCCACCACCTCGCGCGCTCGTTCGCCCAGCCGCACGGCGGCGACCCCCAGCCGGTATCGCTTGGTGCCCGGGTCCTGGCCGACGTATCCGTGGCCGGCCAGCGCCGAGAGTATCCGGTGGGCGGTCGGCACGGGCAGGTCCAGCGCCCGGGCGACCTCGGTCGCGGTCCACTCCGGCCGTTCGGCGCCGAACAGGTCCAAGATCGCGAACGTGCGGTCGAGCGCCTGCAGCGACGGCCGGTCGCCTTCCCGCCGGGTCCGTGCCGATCCCGTCACGTGGGTCTCCCGGCGCCTCAGAGCTTCACGACGACCATGCGTTCCTCGGTCATCGCGCGCACGGCGTCGTGGGGGCCTTCCTTGGTGTTGCCGGACGCCTTCGTTCCGCCGTAGGGCATCTGATCCACGCGGAACTGCGGCGCCTGGTTGACCGTCACGCCGCCGAACTCCAGCCGGCTCATCGCCGAGAGGGCGCTCGGCAGGTCCCGGGTGAAGATCGCGGCCTGCAGCCCGTACCTGGTCGCGTTCGCCATCTCGATCGCGTCGTCCAGCTCGACGAACGGCGCCACCGAGATCACGGGCCCGAACACCTCGTCGGTCCAGACCCGGTGATCGACGGGCGTGCCGTCCAGGACCGTCGGCCCCATGTGCCCGTCGCCGAAGGTGCGTGCCGTGATGGGCGTGGCCCCGGCGGCGACCGCGTCGTCCACCCACGTCCGCACCCGCGCCCCAGCCTCGGGGGTGATGGCGGGCCCGAGGTCCGTCTCCGGGTCCGCCGGATCGCCGGCGCGCTGCGCCTCGGCTGCCGCGGCGAGCGCGGCGACGAAGTCCGCGTGGACGTCCGCCTGGACGATCGCGCGCTGCACGGAGATGCACGACTGCCCGGCGAACGCGTAGCCGCTGGCCGCCGCGGCCGCGGCCGCCGCCTCCAGGTCCGCGTCGCGGCACACGATCACCGGGGTGGAGTTGCCGAGCTCGAGCGTGACGCGCTTGCGGTGGGCACGTCGCGCCAGGTCCCAGCCGATCGCCGCCGAACCCGTGAACGTCACGAGCCCGACGCGCTCGTCCTGGGTGAGCACCTCCGCGATCGCCGTCGGCTCGCCGACCACGACCGACAGCCATCCGGACGGGAGGCCGGCGCGATGGAACGAGCGCACCAGCTCGATCGCGGTGAGCGGGGCCTTGTCCGCCGGCTTCAGCACCACGCCGCACCCGGCGGCGACGGCCGGCCCGATCTTGTGCGCGGCGAGCGTCAGGGGGAAGTTGAACGGCGTGATCGCGCCCACCACCCCGACCGGGACGCGGATCGTGAACCCCAGGTGGCCGACCCCGGCCGGGTGGGCGTCGAGCGGCACCGTTCGCCCGGTGAGCGCGCGCGCCTCGGCCGCCGAGAAGATCAGCGTCTGGACGCACCGGTCCGCCTCGGCCAGCGCCTGCTTGTACGGCTTGCCGTTCTCGTCCGAGATCGACCGCGCGAACCACTCCCGCCGCTCCTGCACGTCGGCCGCGACCCGGTCCAGGATCGCGGCGCGCTCAGACGGCGGCAGGCCGTCCTTCATCGCCCGCCATGCGGCCTCGACGGCCACGGTCGCCGCATCGGGGCCGAGCGACGCGACCGAGCCGACCTCGCGATGGTCCCAGGGGGAGCGGATCGTGAACGAGCCGTCCCCCGACGTCACATCCTCCCCGGCTACGACCAGCGGCGTGATCGACATGACGACCTCCTGCGACACCCCTTGCCTCCCGTGCGGGCGCCGGCCCGGGTTGACCGGTCTCGCGCGGATGGTAGCATCCGCTCCCGTACATCGGTATCGCTTCTCACGGTGTGAGAACATCCGTGTTCGTCGAGGGAGGGGCGGGGTGGAGCGGCCGGATCTGGAGCTGTTGAAGGGCGCGATCGACATGCACGCCCACACGGCCCCCGCCCTGTTCAACCGGCACATCGACGACGCCGCCCTGGCGCGATACGCGATCGAGTACGGGATGCGGGGCTTCGTGTTGAAGGACCACGATGCCTCCACCACCGGCCGCGCCTACTACGTGCAGCGGATGCACCCCGAGGTTCGGTCGATCGGCGCCGTGGTCCTGAACCGCTCGGTCGGCGGGCTGGACCCGTACGTCGCGGAGGCGGCGATCCACTACGGGGCGCGCGTCGTGTGGATGCCGTCCAACCACTCGAAGTACCACGCCGAGTACTTCGACCTGCCTGACTATCCCCAGTTCGGCCGGCTCCGACCCCAGCTCCCCGGCGTCGGCGTCACCGTCTTCGAGGAGGACGGCGTGACGCTGTCGAAGGCCGCCGTCACGATCTGCGAGGTCGTGGCCGAGAACGACGTGGCGCTCGCCACCGGCCATCTCTCGCTCCCGGAGATCCGCGCGCTGCAGGACGCCGCGGTACGCGCCGGCGTCACGCGCTTCATCGTCACCCACGCGAACTGGTCGCTCTGCAGGCTCGACCTCGACGTGCAGCGGGAGCTGATCGCGAAGGGGGCGGTCCTCGAGTACGTCGCGTCGTCGTGCGTGTCGCCGATCTTCTGGGAGCAGCAGCCCGACGAGCTCGCGTCGTGGATCAAGGAGCTCGGCGGCGAGCACCTGGTCTTCGGCTCGGACCTCGGGCAGTACGCGGGGCCGCCTCATCCAGAGGGGCTGCGGATGCTGATGGCGGCGCTCCTCTCGGCGGAGGTGCCCTACGACTTCCTGGAGCGCATGCTGAAGGTGACGCCGGCGGAGGTGCTCGGGCTGGACCCCGGATGGACCGGCGCGCTCCCCGCCACATCCGGCGAGCATCCGTCGATGCGGCCCGGCGAGGAGGCGACGTGACCAGGTTCTGGCATCCGTTCGCGGACATGGCCTCCGTGGAGGCCTCCGGTGAGCTGGCGATCGTCCGCGGCAGCGGGTACCACGTGTGGGACGCGGACGGCCGGCGGTACCTCGATGCGACCGCGAGCCTGTGGTACTGCAACGTCGGCCACGGACGCCGCGAGATCGCGGACGCCGTCTCGGCGCAGATGCGCGAGCTGGAGGCCTACTCGACGTTCCAGGACCTGACGAACCCGGTCGTCACGTCGCTGACCGAGCGGATGGCCGGCCTGGCGCCGGTGCCCGACTCCACCGTGTTCCTGACGAGCGGCGGCTCGGACTCGATCGACACGGCCGCGAAGATGGCCCGAAGGTTCTGGCAGCTCGAGGGGCACCCGGAGCGGACCGCGCTGATCCGGCGGACCGGCGCGTATCACGGGATGCACGCCGCCGGGACCTCGCTGGCGGGGATCCCGGCGAACCTCGAGGGACACGGCAAGCTCATCGAGGACGTGGTCGAGGTCCCGAGCGACGACGCCGACGCCCTGCGGGGGGCGATCGAGGCGCTCGGCGGGCGCGCCGCCGCCTTCTTCTGCGAGCCGGTGATCGGCGCGGGCGGTGCCTACGCTCCGCCGGAGGGCTACCTCGAGGCGGCGCGCGGCGCCTGCGAGGAGGCCGGTGTGCTGTTCGTCGCCGACGAGGTTATAACCGGTTTCGGCCGAACCGGCGCCTGGTTCGCGAGCGACCGATGGTCGCTGCGCCCGGACCTGATCACGTGCGCGAAGGGGATCACGAGCGGGTACCTGCCGCTGGGGGCCGTGATCGCCGCGCCCAGGGTCTGGCGGCCCTTCTGGTCGAACGGAGCGGGGATGTGGCGCCACGGCTACACCTACACGGGCCACGCGTCCGTCGCCGCGGCGGCGATGGCGAACCTGGACATCGTCGAGCGGGAGGGGCTCATCGCCCGCGCCCGCGAGCTGGAGGTCGAGCTCGCCGAGGGGCTCGCGCCGCTCACCGCGAGCGAGCTGGTCAGCGAGGTGCGTGCCGGATGCGGGGTGATGGCCGCCGTCCAGATCGATCCGGCCGCGACCGCCGCGGACCCCGGCCTGCTCGGGCGCGTCGTGCCGGCCTGCAGACGTGCGGGGATCATGACGCGGATGCTCGCGACCGGGGCGATCCACGTCTCGCCGCCGCTGATCCTCGATCCCGACGGCGTCAAGGAGCTGGCCGAGGGGCTCGGCGCCGCCCTGGCCGACCTCGAGGGAGCGACGTGACCTGCCCGGCCTCCGGGACGTGAGGCCGTGTTCACCAGGCCGTTCCGCTACGAGCGCGCCGGGAGCCTGGTCGGCGCCAGCGAGGCGCTCCGGGCGTCGGAGGGAACGGCCCGGATCCTCGCGGGAGGACAGAGCCTCCTGCCGATGATCAACCTCGGGCTCCTTGAGGTCGGGGCTCTGGTCGACGTCTCGCGCCTCACCGAGCACCGAGACGTCGGAGAGGACGACGGCTTCCTCGAGATCGGCGCGTTGATCCGGCACCGGGACGTCGTGGCACACCCGCTGCTCCTGCGCCACCAGCCGCTGCTTCCCGAGGCGGCCCGGCACGTGGGCAGCGCGCGGATCCGCAACCGCGGGACCCTCGGCGGATCGCTCACGCACTGCGACCCGGCGGCCGAGCTGCCGCTCGCGATGGTGGCGCTCGGGGCGGAGTACAAGCTCGTCGACGCCGGGGGCACCCGGTCGGTGAGGGCCGACGAGTTCCACGTCTCGTACTTCACGTCCGCCCTCGAGCCCGCCGAAGTCCTGGCATCGGTGCGCGTGCCGAAGCTCGGGCCGGGCTGGGGGTGGGGGTTCGCGGAGGTGTCCAGGCGCCCCGGGGACTTCGCGCTCGTGGCCGCGGCGGCGCTGGTCCGCACGGCCGGGGGCGAGGTCGTCGAATCGCGCGTCGCGCTCGGGGGCGTATCGGAGCGGCCGCTGCGGCTCGGCGCCGTCGAGGCGTCGCTCGGCGGCGGCCGCCCGGACGAGCTCGAGGCGAGGGTCGGTCCGATCCAGGGCCTGGACCCTGTGACCGACACGAGCGCGAGCGCCGACCATCGGCGGCACCTGGCGCGGGTGCTCATGCTCCGGGCGGTCGCGGACGCGTGCCGGCGCGCGGAGGACGCGGCTTGAGCGACCCCGTCGTCACCCTCAGCGTCAACGGGCGCCGCGTCAGCCGGGCCGCGGGCGGGCACGTCACGTTGCTCCGCTGGCTCCGCGAGGAGGCGGGGGTGCTGGACCCCAAGTACGGCTGCGGGGAGGGGGTCTGCGGCGCGTGCACCGTGCTGGTCGACGGCGAGCCCGCGAGCGCGTGCGTCGTGCTCGCGGCGCAGGTGGACGGGTCCGAGATCACCACGGCCGCCGGCCTCACGGATGCCGACGGAGGGCTCTCGGAGCTCGGGCGCCTGTTCCACGAGCACCACGCGGCGCAGTGCGGCTTCTGCACGCCGGGCATGCTGATGTGCGCGGCCGCGATGCTGGCCGGCGGGGGCGAGCTTTCCCGCGCCGAGATCCGCGAAGGCCTGCACGGCAACCTCTGCCGTTGCACCGGCTACCAGCACATCGTCGACGCGATCCAGGAGGCGAGCGTTCGAGGGGTGTCGCGGTGAGCGCCGACGAGATCCGCACGTCCAAGGTCGAGGAGCTCCGGGTAGTCAACCGGCCGCTGGCCCGTCACGATGCGGCCGAGAAGATCGCGGGGTCCACGCGGTTCGCGGGGGATCTGTCGTTCTCAGGGATGCTCCACGCGCGGCTGGTCCGCTCCCAGGTCCCGTCGGCGACGATCGTCCGGCGCGACGTCACCGCCGCTCGCGGTCTCGAAGGGGTGGTCGACGTCCTGCTCGGCGAGGACGTCCCGCACAACGAGATCCGCGTCGACGTCCCCGGGCAGACGGTCGTGATCGGCGCGCTCAGGGCGAGCATGCAGGTCCTCGCGACGGACCGCGTGCGGTTCCACGGCGAGCCGATCGCGCTGGTGGTCGCCGAGAGCGAGGACGCCCTCGCGGCCGCGTGCGAGGCGGTCGAGGTGGAGTACACGGAGCTGCCGGTGGTCGCCGATCCGCAGCAGGCCCTCGAGGCGGGGGCGCCCGCGGTGCACGAGCAGGGCAACCTGCTCGCCGAGTGGGTCATCGACCGGGGCGACGTCGACGGCGCGTTCGCCCGGGCGGACGTCGTGGTCGAGGGGGAGTACCGGACGCAGTTCGTCGATCACGCGTACCTGGAGCCCGAGGCCGGCGTCGGGTGGCTCGACGACGACGGCGTGCTCAACCTGCGCGTCGCGACGCAGGTGGTGGAGCACTACCGCGACGTCGCGCGGATCCTCGGCGTGCCGGACTCGAAGGTGCGCGTCATGGCGCCGTACGTCGGGGGAGGGTTCGGCGGCAAGGAGGACATGACCGTCGAGCCGTACATCGCCCTGGCCGTCGCGCGGACGCGCAGGCCGGTGCGGATGCAGTGGACGCGCAACGAGTCGTTGCTGGCGCGGGCCAAGCGCCATCGCAACCTGATGCGGTACAGAACGGCCGCTGCGGCGGACGGCACGATCCTCGCCCAAGACGTCGAGATCGTTTCCGACGCGGGCGCGTATGCGTACCTCTCGGCGCTCGTGCTGCTGTATTCGGCGGTCCACGCGTGCGGCCCGTACCGGGTCGACGACGTCCGCCTCCGCGCGAGGACCGCCTACACGAACAACCCTCCGACGTCGGCGTTCCGGGGGTTCGGCGGGATGCAGGTCGTCCTCGCGTACGAGTCCCAGATCGACGAGCTGGCGCGGCGGCTGGGCCTGGACTCCGGCGAGGTCCGCAAGCGCAACGCCCTTCGGCGGGGCGACCGGCTCCCGGTCGGTCAGGAGATCATCACCGAGGTGGCGCTGGCGCGGACGATCGACGCCGTCCGCGAGCGCGCCGGCGACCGCCCGTCTCCCTCGGGCCCGCGCAAGGCCGTCGGGCGCGCGATCGCGTCCAACCTGCAGTCGTACGGCCGGCTGGTGTGGCTCAATGACTCCGCCGCGGCCTGGGTCGGGTTCCAGATGGACGGGTCGCTCAGCGTGCGCTGCGGCGTCCCCGACATCGGCGGCGGGCAGGCCGCCTCGCTCGCGCAGATCGCGTCCGAGATCCTGTGCGTCGACCTCGACGACATCACGGTGCACTTCGGGGACTCGGCGCTCACGCCGCTGGCCGGGACAACCACGGCCACCCGGCAGCTGCTGATGTCCGGCAACGCCGTGTACGAGGCGGCGATCCGGCTGCGCGAGCAGCTGCTGGGCGCGGTCGCCGCCGAGACCGGGGCGCCCGTGGAGTCGTTCGAGCTCACGCCTGAGGCCGTCGGCCTCGACGCGACGGTCGGTATCCGAGACGCGCTGCAGGTGTGCCGGCGACGGAACGTGCCGATCGAGGCGCTCGCCACCTTCTTCGGCCCGAAGGGGAAGGAGGTCACGAAGGATCTGAACGGAGACCGGATCTTCCCCGACTTCACGTTCGGGACGCACCTGGCGGACGTCGAGGTCGACCTGGACACGGGCGCCGTCGAGGTGCTTCGGTACGTCGCGAGCCACGACGTCGGCCGGGCGATCGACTCCGCGATCGGTCGAGGGGCAGATCGCCGGGGCCGCCGTGCAGGGCATCGGGCAGGCGCTCCTCGAGGAGGTCGTCGTAGAACAGGGTGTGAACCTGATCGGCGGCTTCTTCCAGTACCTGATCCCGACGGCGATGGACGTGCCGGACATCGAGGCGATCGTGGTCGAGTCGAGGGGAGGGCCTGGGGCCGTTCGTGCGCGCGGCATCGGCGAGCCGCCGATCGGCCTGCTCGCCGCCATCTCGAGCGCGATCGCCGACGCCGTGGGGGCCCGTCCGACCGTCCTGCCGATCACGCCGGAGCGGGTGCTCGGCTGCGTGGCGCGGGTGCGGCCGGTGCGTGAGTCTCTGGCGATCGGGATGGCCCGGTGGCTGCCGGTCCCGGGGGCGCCCGCCGAGAACCTGGCCACGGCGCTGGACCTGATCGGGAAGCTCGTCGACGGGGGCGCCGAGCTGATCGCGCTGCCGGGCTCTGGCCTGCGGCTACGAGCCGGCGACGCTCCCGGCCGACGCGCGCGCGGCGAGCCGATGGATGGACCGCGGATCGAGCGGCTCCGCGAGGCGGCGCGCCGCCGAAGGTGGCAATGCGCCGGGGCGTGCCGGAGCTCCACGGCGGGGCGATCCGCAACACCCAGCGATCCTGCCGAGGCGCGATGGCCGAGGTGGCGGAGCAGGCGCCTGAAACCCCGCACCTCTACGGCGACCACGAGGCGGCCGCGTTCGCCACCAGGGATCAGGTCACGACGATCGATGGCGGCGACCTGGGGGTCGTGGGGCTGTGCATCTGCTTCGACGCGGACTTCCCCGAGAGCGCCCGCGCCATGCGGGACGACGGCGCGCGACTGGTGCTGTGCCCGTGCGCGTACGAGGTCGGAGCGAAGGCGTGGTGGGAGCGCCTGCATCCGGCGGCGGCGATGGCGAACGGGCAGTGGTGGGTGATGCCGAACCAGGTGGGCGCGAACGCGGGGGTGACGTTCCTGGGCGGGAGCCGGGTGCTCTCGCCCTTCGGCGACGTCGTGGCGAGATGGGACGTGTCGGCACCGGGGAGCCCGTCCCGTCCGAGCTGTCGATCACGACCGTACGGCTGGCGAGGAGGTGGAGCGTGCCGACGCCGAGCTCTCGCCGTTGTGGCGAGAGCGCCGACCGGAGATCTACGGCACGATGGGCATGGCGACGTCTGGGCAGGGCGCCTAGGCGTTCCGACGGAGAAGGGGGGAGTCGGATGAAGATCCGGATGTTGGCGGTGCTGGTGACCTGGCGCTCATCGGCACCGCGTGCGGCAGCGACTCGGGCTCTGAGGGCGGGGACACCGGTTCCACCGGTTCCACCGGAACCACCGGCCCGACGGCGACCGGCGAGACGGCCCGGTGCCGATCGCGTCACGATGACCTGGACCGGCTACGGCCTGTTCCACCTGGCCGAGGATCAGGGCTTCTTCGACGATCACGGCGTCGACATGACGATCTCGGTCGTCGAGGACGAGTCGACGAACCCGGCGGCGCTGGAATCGAACCAGTTCCAGGGCGACATCACGACGGTCGACACCAACGTCCGAACCATCGCCGCCGGCGCGGATCTCGTGCAGGTGATGGCCATCGACGACTCGAACGGAGCCGACGGGATCGTGGGGACAGCGGACATCCAGACCGTGAACGATCTGGCCGGCAAGACGGTGGGCGTCAAGGTCGGTGCCACCAGCTACGTGTTCCTGCTGTCGGTGCTGAAGGACGCCGGGATGACGATCGACGACATCGACGTCGTGGACATGAACCCCGGCGAGGCCGGGACCGCGTTCGTCGCCGGGCAGGTCGACGCCGCCGTGACGTGGGAGCCCTTCCTGTCGAAGGCGACCAAGCGCGAGGGCGGCCACGTCGTGATCTCCAGCGCCGACGCGCCCGGCCTGATCGTGGACTCGCTCGCGATCCGTCGGGACTGGGTCGACGCGAACCCGGATGCGCTCGTGGGTCTGATCCAGGCCTACTACGGCGGCCGACCTGTGGGCGACCGACCCCGACACGGCCATGCCGGTCATGGCCGAGACGCAGGGCGTGTCGGTCGAGGAATACGAGGAGATCATCTCGGGGATCAAGTTCTACAGCCCCGAGGAGATCGCGGCCTTCATGAACGCACCTCCCGACCGAACAGGGATCCACAAATACATGACTACATCAACGACTTCTGGGTGGCCGAGGACGTGATCTCGGAGCCGATCGACGTCGAGTCCTCGATCGACGGTTCGTACGCCCAGACGGCGCTGAACACTGGGTGACCCGGGTAAAGGGGACCGAGGAGGACCGCCGGCGCCGTCGCCGCGACGGCGCCGACCACGTCAACCTGCGGACCGTCGTCACGCCCCGGCGCTCGATCGGCGTCTGGCTGTACGTGCTGCTCGGCGTCGCGTTCTTCGTCCTGGTGCTGATCCTGTGGGTGCTGGCCGCCAACGCGCACATCGTCAACGAGCGGTTCCTCCCCTGCCGCCATCAGGAGTGTGGAAGGGGTTCACCGGGGCTGCACCTGCGGGCGAGGCCTCTGGGCCGACGTATGGGCCTCGACGAAGCGGGTGTTGATCGGGTTCGCGATCGCGGCCGTCCTGGCCGTTCCGATCGGCCTGCTGATGGGCACGTTCCGCGCGCTGGAGGGCTTCTTCGAGCCGTTCATCGACTTCGTCCGGTACATGCCGGCGCCCGCGTTCATCCCGCTGCTCATCATCTGGGTGGGGATCGATGAGCGGCTCAAGTGGGCCGTCATCTTCATCGGGGTGTTCTTCCAGCTCGTCCTGCTGGTGATGGACTCGGCGGCGAGGGTCCCGATGGAGATGATCGACACGGCCTACACGCTCGGCGCATCCAAACGCCAGGTCGTGTTCGGCGTGATCGCGCACTCGACCGCTCCCGAGGTGTACGACCTGCTCCGGATCACGCTCGGATGGGCTTGGACGTACCTCGTGGTCGCCGAGGTGGTCGCGGCGGACACGGGCCTGGCTCACTCGATCGTGGTGGCCGGCCGGTTCCTGCGCACAGACCTCGTCATCGTGGGGATCGTGATCATCGGGATCATCGGGATGCTCTTCGACTACGGGTTCAAGATCGGCGGCCGGTACCTGTTCCCGTACGTCCGCAGGGAGCGTTGATGGCCGGGGAGCCGGTCCTTGCGGTCGACGGGCTCGACGTCGTGTTCCCGTCCCACGACGGTCCGTTCACCGCGCTCAAGGACGTCTCGATCGAGGTGTTCGAGTCCGACATCGTCGTGCTGGTCGGGCCGTCGGGCTGCGGGAAATCGACCTTGCTGAACACCGCCGCCGGCCTGATCTACCCCTCCGCGGGCGAGATCCGCGTCGACGGCGAGGCGGTGGTGGGTCCCGGCCGCGACCGCGGCATGGTGTTCCAGGCCTACACGCTGTATCCGTGGCTCCGCGTCCAGGCCAACGTCGAGTACGGCATGAAGCTGAACAAGGTGCGGTCGGCGGAGCGACGCCGGGTCGCCGAGCACTACCTGAAGCTGGTCGGCCTCGCCGACGCGGCCGGCCGCTATCCCCACCAGCTCTCGGGCGGCATGCGGCAGCGGGTCGCGATCGCCCGCGCGCTGGCGAACGAGCCCCGGGTCCTGCTGATGGACGAGCCGTTCGGCGCCCTCGATGCGCAGACGCGCGTCCTGATGCAGCAGCTCCTGCTGGACGTCTGGGAGCGCTCGAAGATGACGATCCTGTTCGTCACCCACGACATCGAGGAGGCCGTGTTCCTGGGTGACCGCATCTACGTGATGGACGTCAACCCGGGCAGGATCGCCACGGAGATCGAGGTCGACATCCCGCGTCCCCGACACTTCGAGGTGATCGCGACGGACCGGTTCCAGGCGAAGCGGCAGGTCATCTTCGACCTGATCCGGCGCGAGCACGCGTCGGCCGAGCAGATCGCGATCGACGCGCTCGAGAGCGAGGCGGGGGAGGTGGATGACGACCGCGCGTGACCCTCGCTTCGACGTGCTGTTCGAGCCCGTGAGGATCGGGCCCGTGACGGCTCGCAACCGCTTCTTCCAGGTCCCGCAGTGCAGCGGGATGGGGTACCGCGACGTGAGCGGCCAGGCGGAGATGCGCGGCGTGAAGGCGGAGGGCGGCTGGGCGGTCGTCTGCACCGAGCAGGCCGAGATCCACCACACCTCGGAGATCACGCCGTTCATCGAGACGCGGCTGTGGGACGACCAGGACATCCCCGCGCTCGCACGCGTGACGGACAGGATCCACGGGCACGGGTCGCTCGCGGGGATCGAGCTCTGCTACAACGGGATGAACGGCCCCAACCTCTACACGCGGGTCCCCCCGATGGGTCCCGCGCACCTGCCGGTCGCCTCGTTCACGTACGACCCGGTGCAGGCGCGGGCGATGGATCGCTCGGACATCGCGGACCTCAGGCGGTGGCACCGCCAGGCCGTGGACCGGGCCGTGCGCGCCGGGTTCGACCTGATCTACGTGTACGCGGGGCACGCGCTCAGCGGGATCCAGTACTTCCTCTCACGCCGGTACAACGACCGTACCGACGAGTACGGCGGGAGCGTCGAGAACCGCGCGCGCCTGTTGAAGGAGCTCCTGCAGGACACCGTCGAGGAGACCGCGGGCAGGGCGGCGACGGGCTGCCGCATCTCCGTGGACGAGCTGCTCGGCGGCGCCGGTCTGGAGCGGGCGGAGGTGGAGGAGATCGTCGGCTCCCTCGCCGAGCTGCCGGACCTGTGGGACTTCGTCATGGGCTCGTGGGAGGACGACTCGGTCACGTCGCGCTTCGGCGGCGAGGGCGAGCAGGAGCCCTACGTGAGGGGGCTGAAGCGGCTCACGACCAAGCCGGTCGTCGGCGTCGGGCGATTCACCTCGCCCGACACGATGGTGCGGATGGTGCGCGAGGGGATCCTGGACTTCATCGGGGCCGCCCGCCCGTCGATCGCCGACCCCTTCCTCCCGAAGAAGATCGAGGAGGGCCGGATCGAGGACATCCGGGAGTGCATCGGCTGCAACATCTGCGTGTCGGGGGACTTCACGATGTCGCCGATCCGGTGCACGCAGAACCCGACCATGGGCGAGGAGTGGCGCCGTGGGTGGCACCCGGAGCGCATCGCCCCCAAGGGGAGCGACGCCCGTGTGTTGATCGTGGGCGCGGGCCCCGCGGGGCTCGAGGCCGCGCAGGCGCTCGGCAAGCGCGGCTACCAGGTAACCGTGATCGAACGGGAGCGCCACCTGGGTGGGCGCGTGACGCTGGAGGCGCGGCTGCCGGGGCTCGCGGCGTGGATCCGGGTCCTGGACTACCGCGAGGGCCAGCTGGGGAAGCTCCCGAACGTTCAGGTCCTCCCCCAGAGCCCGATGGAAGCCGACGAGATCCTCGAGCTCGAGGGCTTCGAGCACGTCGCGGTCGCGACCGGATCCACGTGGCGGCGCGACGGGGTCGGCAGGTGGCACACGCGTCCGATCCCCGTGGACGCCGCGATGGAGGTCCTCACGCCGGACGATCTGATGCTCGGCGTCCGGCCGCGCGGCCGGCGCGTCGTGCTGTTCGACGACGACCATTACTACATGGGCGGCGTGCTGGCCGAGCTCCTGGCCGCGGACGGCCACGCGGTCACCCTGGTCACGCCGGCCCCGGACGTCTCCAACTGGACCAACAACACGCTCGAGCAGTTCCGCGTGCAGCGGCGCGTGCTCGAGGCGGGCGTGGATGTGATCACGCAGCGGGCCGTCTCCGCCCTGACCGCCGATGCGGCGCTGTCGGTGTGCCGGTTCACCGGCGAGGAGACGTCGCTCCCGTGCGACGCCGTGGTGCTGGTGACCGCGCGCCTGCCGGACGACGGCCTGTACCGCGCGCTGCTGGACCGGAGCGATCGCTGGTCACGCGCGGGGATCGAGCGCGTCGAGGCGATCGGCGACTGCTGGTCTCCGGGGACGATCGCCGCCGCGGTCTGGGACGGGCACCGGTACGCCGAGGAGCTCGACGCGCCCGTCGACCGGGACCGCACGCCGTTCCGCCGCGAGGTGACCGCGCTGGCTCCCCAGGGCTGATCGCGTCACGCTTCGCGCGCCGCCGCGATCGACGCGGCGTCCGGCATCCCCTCCCGCGCCCCGGGGACCGTCGTCGAGATCGAGGCCGCCGCGACGGCGTCGCGCACGGCCTCCTCGAGCGGCCTGCCGTCCAGGATCGCCGCGGCCAGCACGCCGTTGAAGCAGTCCCCCGCGCCGGTCGTGTCGACCGCGTCGACGCTCGGGGCCGCGACGACGCGTGGGCCGTCGGCGCCGTGGATCAGCGCGCCCTCCGCCCCGCGGGTCTCGATCACCACCACGGCGCCCGGGACCTCGCCGATCATGCCTAGCTCCGTCTCGTTCGGCGTGACGTAGGTCGCGCGATCCAGCGGGCCCCGCGCCCACGGCTGCCAGGGCGCGGGGTTGAGCACGACCGGGATCGCGCGGTCGGCGCACCATCCGACGGCGGTCGACACGGCGTCCCGGGGAAGCTCCAGGCTCGCCAGGAGCAACGCGGGCCGGAGCGCCTCGAGCGCGCCGGTCACGTGGCTCGCGGACAGCGCCAGGTTCGCGCCCGGCGCGACGGAGATCTGGTTCTCCCCCCGGGGCCCGACCGCGATCAGCGCGACCCCGGTGGGCGCATCCGGCGTGATGAGGACGTGGTCCGTCCCGACCCCCTCGGCCCGGAGCGCCTCGCGTGCGTCGGAGCCCAGCCGCTCGTCGCCTACGGCGCCGAGCATCCAGGTCGAGGGAGGTCCGTCGCCCGGCGTCCCGCGCCGCCTGGCCCGCGCCGCCGCCACCGCCTGGTTGCCGCCCTTGCCTCCGTGGTGCCGCGCGAACGTCCCGCCGGTGACGGTCTCGCCGGGTCTCGGCAGCGGCGCCCCCGAGACGACCAGGTCGACGTTGATCGCGCCAAGGACCGCGAGGACCGGCGGGCGATCGCCGGTCACGTCTGGGCCTCGACCAGCGCGCGCAGCCGGTCGAAGAAGCGATCCAGGAACGCCGCCTCGTCGACGTCGAGCGCCACGCGGGCGTTGTCCTCGGGCTCCCAGCCGGTGGGCCATGGGCTCCCGCGGAGGTTCCGCAGGTCGGTGACGGTCTCCCCGCGCGTCCACGTACCGTCGGTCTCCACCTCCACCCGCGTCGTGACGAGGGTGGCCAGCCCGGGGTCGAGCGCGATCGCCAGGGCGAGCGGGTCGTGCATCGCCGCGCCGCCCGGGTCGCCCCACCGCTCGTAGAACTCGATGTAGAACGGCACGGCCTCGCGCAGGAACCTGCCGACCGGCGTCCGCGGCCCGGGCGCGGTGACCGAGGCGACGTCCGCGTGCGTCATCCGGACGCGCTCGGTCACGTCGAGCCCGGCGCACACCGGGAGGCGATCCTCCGGCGCGCCCGCGAACCCGCGGAAGACGGCCGACGCGGCCTCGGGGTCGACCCAGATGTTGGCCTCGGCTCGCGGGGTCGTGTTGCCGAGGTGGTCGAACGCGCCGCCCATGATCGCGAAGCCCCGCAGCAGCGTCGGCAGCCCGGGCTCCTCGGCCAGGGCCATCGCCACGTTCGTGAGAGGTCCGGTCGCGACCAGCAGCACCTCTCCTGGACGAGCGCGAGCCGTATCGACGATCACGCGCCGGCCGTCTCGGTCCGAGGCCGTGCGCGCCGCCGCCGGCGGGTCCGCCCGACCCAGGCCGCGGTCGCCGTGGACCACGGGGAACGGCGCGTGGTCGCGGACGAGCGGGCGGGATGCGCCTCGGGCGACCTCGACCTCTCCGCGACCCGCGAGCTCCAGCACGGCGAGCGTGTTCCGCACGACGTCGTCGATACCGACGTTGCCCATCACGCACGTCGCGGCGAGCAGGTCGACCTCCGGCGACGCGACCGCGTACAGGAGCGCGAGGGCGTCGTCCACGCCCGTGTCCACGTCGAGGATCAGGGGGGTCGCCCGCGTCGCCTGGGTCATCCGCTCGCGAAGGCTACCGGGTTCCCGGGGTGTCGCGTGCTCAGGTGGTCGCCGGCTCGAGCGCGAACCCGATCAGCCGCGAGCCGACGGTCATGCACATCCGCTTCATCTCGGCCGGCGTCAGCTGCGAGTCGTTCATCAGCACCTGGATGGCCAGCCCGTCGATCAGCGCGCCGATCTGCACGCCCAGCTCGTCGGCGTCGCCGCCCGGGGGGAACTCGCCGGATCCCCGGCCGCTGCGCACGATCTCGGCGATCGACCGGCGCCAGCGCCGGTCCAGGACCTCGGCCTCCTTCGCGAGCGCCGGATCGCGGAGCGCCCGCACCCAGATCTCGACCCACAGCGCCCACTCCTCCAGGCGCTCGAAGTCCGGCAGCAGGCCGGGCACCGAGAGGTCGACGAGCCGCTCGAACCGCTCCCGCGCGGTCGCGAGCCGGCGGAGGTCGCGCGCCTGCGCCAGGTAGTACTTGTCGTTCGCGTACGTGAGCGCCTCGAGCAGCAGGCGGTCCTTGGACTCGAAGTAGTACAGGATCAGCCCGGGCGAGACCCCGCAGCGCTCGGCGATGTCCTGGATCCGCGTCTCGGCCAGGCCGCGGTCGGTGATGACGCGCGCGGCCGCCTCCAGGATCTCCTGGTGGCGGTCCTTCGTCTGCCGCTGCTTCGTCGCCCGTGCCATCCGCGCTCCTGAACGCCGTACAGTCCCCGGGCCCAACACGCCATGCTCTCGAACCGTCGTTCAGGAACCGTACCAGCGTGAGCAGGCATGTCAAAGGCGCCGGCCGTCCTGGCGCGTTTGACTGATGATTCAGATTCAAGGCATCATAGGGCTCGGTCGTGCGCCGGCTGCACGGCCGCATCTCGGCGACCCACGGGAGGTACGGGACATGTCGACGAACGTTTACGACGCGATCGTTGTCGGCGGCGGGCACAACGGGCTCACCGCGGCCGCCTACTTCGCGCGCGCCGGCGCCCGCACGGTGGTGCTCGAGGCGCGCGACAAGACGGGGGGCGCGGCCGACACGAGCGCGCCGTTCCCCGACCACCCCGAGATCAACGTCACGACCTACTCGTACGTGATGTCGCTGATGCCGCCCACGATCATCCGCGAGCTGAACCTGAAGCGGCACGGGTACGACGTCACGCCCTTCGGCCCGTACTACCAGGCGTTCCCCGACGGCCGCTCGATCACGGTCTACGCCGACGACGCCAGGAAGAGCTACGACTCGATCGCGCAGTTCTCGAAGAAGGACGCCGACACGCTGCCGAAGTGGGAGGCGTGGCTGAAGGGTGTCTCCGACGTCCTGGGCCCGCTGCTGCTGAGCGTGCCGCCGAAGGTCGGCTCGATGGCGTTCGGCGACCTGATCGCGAGCGCCCAGACCGCGTGGAAGCTCCGCAGGCTCGGAACGCGCGGCGTCGCGGACGTCACCCGCCTGTTCACGATGAGCGTGACCGACCTGCTTGACGACTGGTTCGAGTCCGACGCGATCAAGGCGATGCTGACGGTGAACGGCGTGATCGGGACGTGGGCCGGCCCGGACGAGCCCGGCACCGCCTACGTGATGCTCCACCATTCGATCGGCGACGTGGGCGACGGCCACCTCGGCTCGTGGGGGTTCCAGCAGGGCGGCATGGGCGCGGTGTCGGACTCGATCCGGCGCTCGGCCGAGTCGTTCGGCGCCGAGATCCGCACCGGCGCGAAGGTGAAGAAGATCCTCGTGCGCGGCGGCCGGACCGTCGGCGTCGCGCTCGAGTCGGGCGACGAGCTCCGCGCCCCAGTGGTCGTGTCGTGCATCCACCCGAAGATCGCGTTCCTGGACCTCGTCGACCGCCAGGAGCTCCCTGCCGACTTCGTCTGGGACATCGAGCGCTGGAAGACGCGCAGCGGCGTCGTGAAGGTGAACGTCGCGCTCTCGGAGCTCCCCGACTTCATCGCGAACCCCGGCAAGGAGCAGCAGGACCACCACACCGGGTCGGTCGAGCTCTGCTTCTCCCCCGCCTACGCCGAGCGCGCCTTCCAGGACGCGCACATCGAGCGCAAGGCCTCGGTAGCGCCGTTCGTCGACGGCACGATCCCGACGACGCTGGACAAGCGGCTCGCGCCCGAGGGCGTGCACGTGTTCTCGATGTTCAGCCAGTGGGTGCCGGACGACTGGAACCTGGAGCCGCACCGCGACGAGCTCGAGGCCTACGCCGACCGGCTCATCGACGGGTACACGGAGCTGGCCCCGAACTTCAAGGCCGCCGTGATCGACCGCCAGGTGATCGGGCCCTACGACATGGAGCAGGACCTGGGCCTGATCGGGGGGAACATCTTCCACGGGGAGCTGTCCGTGGACCAGCTGTTCCACATGCGCCCGGCGCCCGGCTACGCCGACTACCGGACGCCCATCAAGGGCCTGTACCACGGGTCCAGCGCGACGCACGCGGGCGGCGGGGTGAACGGGATCCCGGGTTGGCAGGCCTTCAACATGGCGAAGAAGGACAAGGCCGTCCGCTCGACGCGGTAGGCGGACCGGTACCGTTGCCCGCGTGACGAACGGCGAGGTCGCCGCGCGGCCCTCCCTCGAGCCGATGCTCGAGGCACGGAGCGTCGCCGTCGTGGGGGCGTCCGTGAAGGCCGGGTCGCTCGGCGCCCAGATGATGGCCGAGCTGCGGCGCGGCGGGTACGAGGGCGCCGTGCACCCGGTGAACCCGGGCTACGACGAGATCGACGGATACCGATGCGTGCCGTCGATCGGCGACGTTCCGGGTCCGGTCGACCTGGCGATCCTCGGGGTCGCGAACGCGCGCGTCGAGCAGGCGCTGCGGGACGCCGTGGCGGCCGGCGCGCGCAGCGCGGTGACGTTCTCGTCGCTGCACGAGCCCGAGCCGCCGGAGCCGGGCGCGCCCTCGCTCGCGCAGCGCGTCGCGGCGATCGCGGAGGCCGCCGGGATCCCCCTGTGCGGCGGCAACGGGATGGGGTTCCTGAACGTGCCCGGCCGCCTGCGCGCGACGGGGTTCGCCACGCCCGACGACCTGCGCGCCGGACGGGTGACGTTCGTGAGCCACTCGGGGTCGGCGTTCGCGGCGCTCGCGTTCAACGACCGTGGGATCGGCTTCGACCTGGTCGTCTCCTCCGGTCAGGAGATCGTGACCGACGTCGCCGACTACCTGGGCTTCGCCATGGAGCGGGAGACCACCCGCGTGCTGGCGATGCTGATCGAGACGGTCCGCCGTCCCGAGGCGTTCCGCGCGGCGCTCGCGGAGGCCGCCGCGCGCGGTCTCCCGGTGCTGGCGCTCAAGGTGGGCAGGACCGACGTGGCGAAGGACATGGTGACGGCGCACTCGGGCGCGCTGGCGGGGGAGGACGGCGCGTACGAGGCGCTCTTCGACGCCTACGGCGTGCACAGGGTCGCCACGCTCGAGGAGCTGGCCGACGCGATGGAGCTGTTCTCGTCGCATCGGCGCGTGGACGGCGGGACCGGGATCGCGTCGGTGCACGACTCGGGCGGCGAGCGAGCGCTCTTCGTCGACGTCGCCGGCGACGAGGGGGTGCCGTTCGCGCGGATCTCGGACGCGACGACGGCGAGGATCCAGGCGACGCTCGACCCCGGCCTGGTCGCGGCGAACCCGCTCGACGCGTGGGGCACCGGCATCGACGCCGACCGGATCTTCCGTGAGGCCTTCGCGGCGCTAGCTGACGACGACGACGTGGCAGCGCTCGCGTTCGTCGTGGACCTGACCCGCCAGGGCGAGCCGTTCGACGAGGGCTACCTGCAGATCGCGCGCGACGCGTGGTCGTTCACCACGAAGCCGTTCTGCGTGCTGTCGAACCTCGCGAGCGCGGTCGCCGACGACGAGGCGCGCCTGCTCCGTGACGATGGGATCCCGGTCCTGGAGGGCACGGCCTCCGGCCTGCACGCGCTGCGGCTGCTGCTGGACGAGCGCGCGTTCCGCGAACGGGCGCCCGTGGCCCCGCCGCGGCCGGTCGCCGACGGGGTGCGGGAGCGCTGGCGTGAGCGGCTGGCGACCGGCCGCGGCGTCACGGAGGTGGAGGGCCTGGCGTTGCTCGCCGACTACGGCGTGGCCGCCGTCGAGGCTCGGGCGGCATCGACCGCCACCCACGCGGCCGCGGCGGCCGACGCGATCGGCTACCCGGTCGCGGTCAAGACGGCCGCGCCCGACGCGTCGCACAAGTCGGACGTGGGCGGGGTCCGCCTGGGGCTCGCCGATGAGGGGTCGGTCGCGGCCGCGTACGAGGACCTGGCTGCGCGCCTGGGGCCGGAGGTGGTGGTCGCGGCGATGGCGCCGCCGGGGATCGAGATGGCGCTCGGCATCGTCCGCGACGCCCAGTTCGGACCCCTCGTGATGGTCGCGGCCGGCGGGATCCTGGTGGAGCTGCTGCGCGACCGGCGCCTGGCGTTCCCGCCGCTCGATGCCGCGTCGGCCCTGCGGATGATCGACGGTCTGCGCGCCCGACCGCTCCTGGACGGCCTCCGCGGCGCGCCGCCGGCGGACGTGGACGCGCTCGCCTCGGCCGTCGTGCGGCTGTCCGCGCTGGCGACCGATCTCGGTGACCTGCTCGTGGCGCTCGACGTGAACCCGGTGATCGTCTCGACCGAGGGCTGCCTGGCCGTCGACGCGCTGGTGCTGCCGCGTCGCCCGGGCTAGCGCCGCCGCCGGGAGCGGAGGCGGCTCACGCCCAGAACTTCCACCAGGGCTTCTTCGCCGCGGGCGGGGTCTCGCCGCGCTCGGCGGCGTCCTCGGCGTGCCGGCGCTCGGCCTCCTCGGCCATCTGCTCCTGCCGAGCAGCCCGGTCGATCATCTCCTGCTCGGAGCGCCAGCGCTCGTTCCCCATGTCCTGCCCGCCCGTGACCATCGGTATGACCCCCTCGGTCGGCTCCCGCGACCCGGGAACCCTACCCGGATGCGCCGGCGCCCGCAGCCGGCGGGTCGGACCCCGAGGTTCCGACGGGACTAGAAGGGGTCCTCGACGGGGTCCGTCCCCGCGGGCCACCCCGGATAGTCGTCCGGGTACTCGAACGGATCCCCGTACGTCTTCGCCCGCGCCGTGGCGATCGCCGGGGGGCGCGGCGGCATCGAGAAGTCGAACACGTGCTCGAAGTTGTGCGTGTTCGCTATCCGCGGCGTCAGGTACTCGAGGCCCCAGTTGTCGGCGACGAAACGCAGCGGCGTGGAGAACTCGCCCAGCTCGTCGTCGATCACGCCGCGCCTGGCGTACGGGCTGATCGTCAGCAGCGGGACGCGGAACCCCAAGCCCACCTCGTCCACCTCGGGCGGGGGGACGCTGTCGTAGAAGCCGCCCCACTCGTCCCAGGTGATGAAGATCGCCGTGTGCTCCCACATCTCGCTCTGCATCACGCCGTTCACGATGTCGGTCAGCCAGTTGTGGGCGAACGACGAGCTCGCCGGCGGGTGGTCCGAGAGGGCGAAGTACGGCGTCACCCACGTGACTGCCGGCAGGTCGTTGGCCGCGATGTCGTCCAGCAGCCGGTCGACCGAGTGCGCCGCGTGCTCGTGCCACAGATCGGTGTGGAACACACCGTCGATCCCGTTGTAGGAGTTCCAGAAGTACCCCACGCCTCCGGGGGGCGCCGAGTAGAAGCGCCAGTCGACGCCGATCTCGGTGAGCTGCTCGCCGACCGTCTTGAACCGGAAGCACGTGTCGTGCTTGGTCAGGTTGCCCTTGCGGTCCTTCACCAGCACGAACACGTCGTCGCCCAGGGCGTCGCAGCCCCAGCTCTTGAACTTATACGCGCCGCCGTCCTTGACCTCGGTCTCGATGTTCTCTGGGTTGTCGATGATCCCGCCGGATTGGCCGGCGACGAGGAAGAAGTGGTTCGGGTAGGAGGGCCCGAGCGCCGAGGCGAAGAAGTTGTCCGAGAGCCCGAACTCGCGCGCCCAGAACCAGTAGTTCGGTAGCTGATCCTCGTGGAACTGCGAGTACGACCACGGATCGCCGTAGGCGCCCCCCGCGAACCCGTCCATCGCGCCGCCGTTCAGGCAGCTCAGCGCCGCGGCGCGGTCGTGGGGAAGGTCGCCCGGCAGCCAGTCGGGGCAGCGGATCAGCTCCGTCTCCTCGCCCCACTTGACGCCGGTCGTGGTCCCGTTCACGCCCGGGAACCGTCCGAACAGGTTGTCGAAGCTGCGGTTCTCCATCATCACGTACAGGACCCGCTTGATCGGCCAGCGCGTGTCGATCGTGGTGGCCGCCGGCTCCAGGCGGGGGATCAGCTTCCCGCCCGAGCAGCTGAAGAGCACCCCGCCCGCGACTGCCATCGCGGAGCGCTCGAGGAACCGCCGCCGGCTGACCGGCTGGGGGTGCGTGGACGCGCGGGCCTCGTGACGGGGTTGGATGGGATGCCGCATCGGACCCATCAGTTCTACCAAGCGCCGGGCGCATCGGTATGGTTCCAAGCCCATGCGTCACGAGGCCCGATCACGCCCGCGCGGATCCACGGCGGCACTCGTGGCCCTGGCGCTGGTGGCCGCCGCGTGCACGGGAGGGAACGAGCCGGACGACCCGTTCGCGTCGACGCCGCCGCCCTCGGCCGAGCCGCTCAGCCCCGGTCCGTCGAGCCCCGGCGTGCAGCCCTCGCCGCCGGCCACGCCGACCCCTCCCGCGATCCCCGACCCGCCGCCTCCGACCAGCGGTCCGCCCGGCCCGACCTGTGTGAACGGGTGGCGCACGCCGGAGGCCGGCACGCCCGGCTTCACGGACCCGCTCGGCCTGATCCGGCGCGCCGCGGATGTCGACGGCACCTTCCGGGTCGTGGACATGCGGTACTTCACCGGGCCGGAGTCGCCGCCCAGCGAGCAGGGGTACCTGCTCGAGGTCGAGCGCTGGTACGTGAAGCTCTTCGTGGAGGAGGACCTCTCGTTCCAGGGGCGGTTCCTGGTCGAGGCGCGCCGGTTCGGCCGCGGGCTCGTCGCCGTCGCCCCCTACGACACGCGGGGGTTCCGGTCCCCGGACTGGCGCGGGTTCCAGTACGACTCCGCGCACACCCGGCGCCGCGCGGTAGCGGGCCTGCCCGGGACGTGGTCCGGCATCGAGTACGACTTCGTCGAGGGCGGCGAGGGGCTCACGATCCCCGGGCTGCCCGATGAGGTGCGCGGCTGCCTGGACGGGACCTGAGCCGGCGGTCTCCCGCCGCCCTCGTCCCGGTCCGGCGGCGGCCTCGTCCGGGGCTCAAGTCGACCGGGTCGAACGGCCGAAGCTCCTAGGAGACCCGTTGGTGGGGGTGTAGCCATGGGCATCTACCAGAGCTCCGGTCAGGCACGGGATCCGCTCGGGATCGTCGCGCTGGGCGTGGGCGCGATCTCGGCCGCCTGCGCCGTGGTGATGTGGGCCTACCAGGCCGACCCGAAGAGCGCGCTGGTCAGGTCCGTCTCCTCGCGCCTGGGCGCCGGCGCGCTCCTGGGCGACCGCCTCGTGATGGTCGCGCTGGTCGCGGGGGCGCTGGCGGTGGGACTGGGCGTGATCACCTCGCTTGGCGGCCGGGCGCGCGGCACCGCGGTGGCCGCGCTGGTCCTCGGGGCGATCGGCCTGTCCTACCCGATCCTCACGTCGCTCGACCTGATCCGGCGCCCGCTCGAGCGGACCTTCGGCTGATCCGCGAGGCCGCAGACCTCAGTCGTCGCCGGGCCAGCCCGCGTATCGGCCGGACCCGCGCTTGCGGAGCTCGTTCGCGATCACCATGCGCTGGATCTCCGACGTGCCCTCCCAGATCCTGTCCACCCGGAGCTCGCGCCACAGCCGCTCGACCGGGTGCTCGCGCATGTAGCCGCGCCCGCCGTGGACCTGGACCGCGCGGTCGGCGATCCGGCCCGCCGTCTCGGAGCAGACGAGCTTGACCGCCGAGGCCGCCGCATGGAGCTCCTTCCGGGACAGCCCGCCGCTCGCCGCCTCCCAGCAGACGCGATACAGGAGCGACTTCGCCGCCATCAGCTCGGCCGCGGAGTCCGCCAGCGGGAAGGAGACGGCCTGGAACGAGCCGATCGGCTCGCCGAACTGGCGGCGCTCCTGGGCGAACGCGGTCGACAGCTCCAGGAGGCGTCCGGCCGCGCCGACCGTGCGCGCCCCGATCATCAGCCGCTCCTCGACGAACCAGTCCTTCGTCAGCTCGTAGCCCTGACCCACCTCGCCGAGCACGGCGTCCGCGTCCACACGAACCCCCTCGAACGCGTAGATCGGATGCTCGAACACGAACGTGTGCGTGTACTTCGGCGTCCGGACCAGGCGGACGCCGGGCAGGTCCTTGTCCACGAGGAAGACCGTGGGCTTGGCGGCGTCGCCGTCCACGTGCGCGTGCACCAGGAAGAAGTCGGCCACGTCGCCGGACGTGACGTGCCACTTCTCGCCGTCGAGCACCCAGCCGTCGCCGTCGCGGCGCGCGGTGGTCCGGACCATCGAGGGGTCGGAGCCCGCGTCCGCCTCGGTGATCGCGTACGCGTCGCGCCGTTCGCCGCGGCATGCAGGCCGGAGGTATCGCGCCTTCTGGGCCTCGGTCCCCGCCGCCAGCGGGATCGAGGGCCGCCAGGGCACGTCCCACAGCGCGTTGGTCAGGCGGCCCCACTGCTCCTCCACGAGCATCTGGTCGAACAGGTCGAGCCCCTGACCGCCGTCCTCCACGGCGTGGTTGATCGCCGGGAACCCGCGCGAGATCACCTCGGCCCTCGTGTTCGCGTGCTGCTCGGGCGTGAGCCCGTCGTTCATCTCGCAGTCCTGTTCGAGCGGGAGGAGGACCTCGTCCGCCAGGGCGCGGGCCCGCCGCTGCAGGTCGAGCTGCTCGGACGAGAGTCGCAGGTCCATCGGGAACGCTCCTGGGATAGGGTCCTCGCGAGTCTAGGCGCGGACCGGGAGGGTGCGGTTGTCCAGGATCGTGTTCCGCGGCGGGGCGATCTTCGACGGGACCGGGGCGCCGATCGCCGACGGGGACGTCGTGATCGAGGACGGCCTGATCGCGGACGTCGGTCGCGGGCTCGACGGCGACGAGGCCGTGGAGTGCGCGGGGAAGGCCGTGCTGCCCGGGCTGTTCGACTGCCACATCCATCTCGCGCTCAGATACGAGGATCTGGACGAGCTGCACGTGCTGCACCGGCCGATGTCGTACGGGTTCTTCGCGGTCCCCGAGACCCTGCGCACGACGCTCGCGCTCGGGATCACGAGCGTGCGGGATGCGTCCTTCGCCGACGCCGGGCTGCGGCAGGCGGTGCGCGACGGCCTGCTCGTCGGGCCTCGGATGCAGCTGAGCGTGAACATGCTTTCGATGACCGGCGGGCACAACGACGACTGGCTTCCCAGCGGAGGTCGATCCTGGGCGCTCGAGTATCCGGGCATGCCGACCGGCGTGTGCGACGGCGTGGCGGGCGTGACGCGGAAGGTGCGCGAGATGATCCGCGCCGGTGCCGACGTGATCAAGATCGCGTCCTCCGGCGGGTTCCTCTCGCCGTCCGACGATCCGCGGCAGCCCAACTTCTCGCAGGAGGAGGTGGACGCGATCGTCCGCGCGGCCGGGGACCTGGGCCGATGGGTGATGTCGCACGCGCACGGCGCCGAGGGCATCAAGCGGGCGGTCCGCGCCGGCGTCCGGTCGATCGAGCACGGCACGTTCCTGGACGCCGAGGCCGCGGAGATGATGAGGGACGCGGGGACCTGGCTCGTGCCCACGCTCACGGCGGCCGACACCGACGGGGAGATCCTGGAGAACCCCGGGGTGGCGGAGGCCGTGAAGGCGAAGTACCGGGAGCTCGGCGACCATCCGGAGCGGGCGGCGTTCCGCCTCGCCGCCGAGACCGGGGTGCGGGTGGCGATGGGCACCGACTGCCCGGTCGCGCCGCACGGCACGAAGCTGCGCGAGCTCGAGCTGATGGCGGGCAACGGGTTCACCCCGGAGCAGGCGCTGCACGCCGCGACCGGGAGCGCCGCCGAGCTGCTGGGCTGGGACGACCGGCTGGGGACGCTTGAGCCGGGCAAGGTCGCCGACCTCGTGGTGGTCGACGGCGACCCGTTCGGGTTCGCGACGCTCAAGGACCGGGTCGAGCAGGTCTGGATGGAGGGCGTGCGGGTGGTGCCGTTCTCCTAGCGCAGGAGCGCGTGCACGTGCGCGGCGGCGTCGCGTCCGCTCGTGACCGCGCCCTCGATCCAGCCCGCGCCGTGCTCCGCGATGTCGCCGCCGGCGAACGCGACGCGGCCCTCGGGCACGCGGAGCGCGTCGAAGCCCCCGGCCCAGCCCGGCGGGAACGCGAGCCACGTGCCCTTCGAGAACGGGTCGCCGATCCAGTCGTGGCCGTCGCATGCGACGACGTCGGCCTCGGGGGCGAACCGGCGCAGGGCGGCCTGGACGGCCTCCGGATCGCGCGGGTCGATCGGGGTCGCGCCCGAGAAGCCCATGACCAGGGTCCCCTCCGGCGTGTCCTGCAGGGAGACGGCCGCCTGGATCGGCAGCCCCCACCCCTGGCCCATGAACCCTCCGCCGAGACCCGTGGCGACCGCGAGCGTCTTGATCGTGAGCCCGACGTGTCCCTGCGCCACGAGCCTCCGCTTCGCGTCGGCCAGCTGCGGATCGAACACGACGCCGCTCCAGACGTTCAGCGGCAGCGCGACGACCGCGGCTCCGCCGGAGAGCGTGCCGCCGCCGGCCAGGTCCACGCGGACGCCGTCGTCGTCCCTCGAGATGCGCTCCGCCGGCGCGCCCAGCCGGACGTCCGCGCCCGCGTCCGCGGCGATCGCGTCGACGAGCGATGACGAACCGTCGGCGAAGCGTTCGCCGGTCTGATGGAAGGCCTCGTCGAAGCGGTACCCGCCCTCGGCCGCGTCCACGAGGAGCGTGAGGGCCGACATGCGGTCGGGGGGCCCGCCCCCCATCGACGCCGCGTAGGTCAGCAGGTAGGCGCCGGCCTCCGGGTCGAGGCCGAGCCCCTCGACCCATCGGGTGACCGTGACGTCGAGGGCCTCGATCGTCTCCGATCCACCGGGCCGGGAGAGCGCCGCGGCCACCGCGTCGATCTGCGCGTCCACCGGCGCGAGCAGCGCGCGGAGGCGCTCGCGCGGCTCCGGGCCCTCCCGTCGATGTCCGTCGAACACCCAGACCGAGCGTCCCGGTTGGAGGTAGGGCTCGACCGCGATGCCGTAGCGGTCGAGCTCGGCGGCGAGCGCCGGCTGCGACGCCCGCGCGAACCACGTCCCGCCGTACTCGGCCATCACGTCGGTCCCCGGGATCCGCCGGTACCAGGTCCGTCCGCCCAGGCGGTCGCGCGCCTCGAGCAGGATCACCGAGCGGCCGCGCTCGCGGAGGTCCCTGGCCGCGACGAGCCCGGCGAGCCCGCCCCCGATCACGATCGCGTCGGCGTCCATCGCCGCGAAGCCTACGCGCCGCGCCCGGACCCTCGTGATGCCGGCTGGCAGCGGCGCGGCCGCCGCCGGTACGCTTCCCGTGGATGAGCGTGAGCGAACGCGACGTCGTGATCGTCGGCGGCGGGCACAACGGGCTGGCGTGCGCCGCCTACCTGGCGAGGGGCGGCCTGGACGTGCTCGTGCTGGAGCGCCGGGCGATCGTCGGCGGCGCCGCCGTGACCGAGGAGCCCTGGCCTGGCCACCGCGTCTCCACCGCGTCGTACGTGGTCTCGCTGATGCCCGACCGGATCGTGGAGGAGCTCGAGCTGAAGCGGCACGGGTACGCGGTCTCGATCATCTCGCCGGACTACTTCGTGCCGTTCCCCGACGGCACGTCGCTCACCCTCTGGGGGGACGTGGCGCGCGACGTCGAGAGCATCGCGCGGCTGAACCACCACGACGCCGAGTCCTACGTGGCGTTCGACCGGTACTTCGAGCGTGTGGCCGACCTGCTGAAGGCGCTGCTGTTCGTGACGCCGCCGAACCTGTCGATCCGCGAGATGCCGGCGTGGGCGCGGACCGCGCGGCGGTTCCGCTCGTGGAGCGGCCGGGACGTGGCGGAGCTGGTCCGGCTGTTCACGATGAGCGCCAGCGACTTCCTGGACGAATGGTTCGAGGACGAGCGGGTGAAGGGCGCGCTCGCCACCCAGGCGATCATCGGCGCCTGGTGCGGACCGATGACGCCGGGATCGGCATACGTGCTGATGCACCACTGGATCGGCGAGATCGACGGGCACTTCGGCGCTTGGGGCTGGGTCAAGGGCGGGATGGGCGGCGTCTCCGACGCGATGCGCCGGTCCGCCGAGGCCGCGGGCGCGACCGTGCGCACCGAGGCGGACGTTCACCGGATCCTCGTGAACTCGTCGGGCCGTGCCGTCGGGGTCGAGCTGGATGACGGATCGCAGGTCCGCGCGAAGCGCGTGATCTCGAACGCGCATCCGCGCACGACGTACCTGGACCTGGTCGGCGAGGAGCACCTGCCGGACCAGGTCGTGCGCGACATCCGCCGCTTCCGCAGCCGCAGCGGATCGGTGAAGGTGCACCTGGCCCTGTCGGGCCTGCCCGTGTTCACGAGCTGGGACCAGCCCGGCGATCCGTACCGCGGGTTGATCGCGACGTCGCCGTCGATCGAGTACCTCGAGCGCGCGTGGGACGACGCGAAGTACGGCCGGGCGAGCGAGCACCCGTACACCGAGATCGTGTTCCCGACCGCGCACGAGGACGGCCTCGCGCCCGACGGCACCCAGCTGGTGATCGGGTTCAGCCAGTACGGTCCGTTCGAGCTGCGCGAGGGGTCGTGGGACACCGAGCGCGAGGCGTACGCCCGGCGCGTGATCGCCGAGTTCGAGCGCTACGCGCCGGGGTTCGGCGACCTGGTCGAACGCATCGACGTGCTGGCGCCGCCCGACATCGAGGAGCGCTTCGGCCTGCTGGGCGGCAACATCATGCAGGGCGAGCTCACGCCCGATCAGATGTTCTCGATGCGTCCGATCCCGGGCTACGGGGACTACCGCACGCCGGTCGAGGGCCTGTACCTCTGCGGCGGCGGGACGCATCCCGGCGGCGGGGTGATGGGCGTTCCCGGCCGCAACGCCGCCGGCGTCTTGCTCAGGGACGCGCGGCGAGGGCGGGCGCTCGGCGAGCGGGCGCGTGGGTTCGCCGCGCGCGGGTCCGCGAGCGGTGCGTGAGCGATGACGGCCGCCCCGCCACCTGGTGGGGCGCGTTCTTCGAGACGGAGGACTGGCAACGGGTCCAGCTGGGCTGGGGCTCGCTCGAGGACGCCGGGGAGCAGGCGGATCGGGCGATCCGCGCGCTCGCGCTCGAGCCCGGGGAGCGGGTGCTCGACGTGCCGTGCGGCGACGGCCGGATCGCGATCGAGCTCGCGGACCATGGCATGCGGGTGACGGGGGTCGACATGACCGAGCGGTTCCTCGTGGCCGGCCGTGAGCGCGCGGCGGCGCGGGGTCTGCGGGTCGAGCTGCTGGAGGGCGACATGCGGGAGCCGCTCGGCGTCGAGGGGTTCGACGCCGCCCTGTGCTTCTGGGGGAGCTTCGGCTACTTCGACGACGAGGGGAACCGCCGCCAGGCGGCCGCGGTCGCGGACGCGCTGCGCCCTGGCGGGCGATACCTGATCGACACCGTCACCCTCGAGGTGATCGCCCCGAGGTTCCGCGCGCGGGACTGGTTCGAGTCCGGGGGCATCACCGTCACGACCGAGACGGCGCTGAACCTGGGCGACGGGCGTGTGGAGACGACCTGGACGTTCCGCCGAGCCGACGCCGACCCGGTCGTGCGGCGCTCGTCGATACGGTGCTTCACGCTGCACGAGCTGACCGACCTGCTTCGCGGCGCCGGGTTCGCCGCGTTCTCCGCGCTCGACGCCGAGCTTGAGCCGTTCGAGCTGGGCTCGGATCGGCTGTGGCTCGTGGCGACGAAGGGCGACGGCTGATGCTCGCCGAGCTCGCGGCCGCGGTGCGCGAGCGGCGGATCTCGTCCGAGGAGCTCGTCCGTCGGTCGCTCGAGCGGATCGAGCGGCTCGACGGCCCGATCGGCGCGGTGATCGCGCTGCGAGCGGACGAGGCGTCGGCCGAGGCCCGCGCCCTGGACGCCCGAGCCGCTCGCGAACCCGGAGCGCTCGGCCCGCTCGCCGGCATCCCGCTGTTGGTCAAGGACAACGAGGACGTCGCCGGGATGCGTACGACCTACGGATCGCTGCTGTTCGCCGACGTCCCGCCCCCGGACGCCGACGCCCTCTCCGTGTCGCGCCTGCGCGCCGCCGGCGCGGTCGTCGTCGGCAAGACGAACCTGCCGGAGCTCGCGTTCGAGGGCTACACCGACAACGCGCTGTTCGGCCCGACGCGCAACCCGTGGTCGCCCGCGTGGTCCCCAGGCGGCTCGTCGGGCGGATCGGGGGCGGCCCTGGCGATGGGCCTGGCGCCGATCGCCACCGCGACCGACGGCGGAGGGTCCGTCAGGATCCCCGCGGCGTTCTGCGGGCTCGTGGGCCTGAAGCCGACGAACGGGCTGATCGCCCGCGGGCCCCTGCCGTCGTGGATCGACCTGTCGACGTCGGGGCCGCTCGCCACGTCGACCGCCGACGCGCGGCTCCTGTTCGACGTGTTGCGCGGCCCGGCGCCGGGCGACCCGACCGCGCTTCCGGCGTGGTCGGCGCGTCCCCGCGCGGTCCCGAGGCGCCTGCTCGCGGCGCCGCGGTTCGTCGACCACGGGCCGCTGCCGGCGGACGTGGACGCCCTCTTCGAGGCGGCGCTGACGCGGCTCTCGGACGCCCTCGGCCTCCCGGTCGAACCCCTGGAGGCGGCGCCGTTCGATCCGAGGTCGGACGAGGACTGGTTGCTCCAGTGCGCCGTGGAGGAGCTGGCCTGGCTCGGCCGCGAGCGCGTCGAACGCGAGGCGGAGCGCCTCACGCGCGTCGCGACGGCGATCCTGCGGATCGCGTCGGCGGCCACGCTGGACGACTACGTCGCCGCGCGGCGCCGCCGGTTCGCCTACGCCCGAGCGCTGGACGACCTCCTGGCAGGCGACGCCGTCATCGCCACCCCCACCATGTGCGTGGGGTCGATCGCGGCCGACGGGCGGATGCCGGGGGCGGCGCATCCGGGGACGGGCTCGGAGATCTACAACACGCAGATCCAGAACCTGACCGGTCATCCGGCGATCTCGCTCCCGGTCGGCTCGTCGTCCGACGGCATCCCGTTCGGCCTGCAGCTCACGGGGCCGCGGTTCGCCGACGACCTGCTGCTCGCGGCCGCCGAGCGGTGGGAGGCCGCCGAGCCCTGGCCGCGCGTCGCGCCCGGCTACGAGCCGTTCGACGCCTGAGCGTCACCCGATGGCGAGGTCCCGGCGTTCGAACCCCGCACCGCCACCAGGACCGCCACGACGATGATCGCCGCCAGGACCGCAGGTGGTCCGGCGCCGGCCCGTGGCGCAGCGGCACCGAGTCGTTCGCGTAGTAGAAGGGCGAGAGGAGCTGGAGCCACTCGGTCGCGCCGGCGAGCGGTGCCAGGCCGTTCAGCAGGAACGCCACGACGGCGACCGACGTGGTCAGCCCGATCGCGAGCCCCTTGCGTCCACGGAGGCACCCGACCGCCAGGGCGATCGCGCCGAACCCCAGCGCGAACACGTACTGGTGGACCGTCGCGCCCAGCAGGTCGACCGGTGAGACCGCTAGCCCGACGGGCCGTCCCAGCGCGACGAGCCCGACGTACAGGACGATCCCGAGCCCGCCGAGCGCGGCGGCCATCGCCCAGAACTTCTGCAGCACGACGCTCCGGCGGGTCACCGGCGTCGCCAGGAGCAGCTCCAGCGTGCCCTGCTCCTCCTCGCCGGCGATCGCGCGCGCGCCCGAGCCGATCGCGAAGACCAGGAACACGATCGCGCCGTTGCCGGAGAAGACCTGGCTGTTCAGGTACCCGATCGGCGACGTGATGTCCGTCTCGCTGCCGATGAACAGGTTCCGCAGCGTCTCGGGGAGCTGGTCCAGATAGTCCCGGAGCTGCTTCGTGCTGTCCTTCACGCTCGGGTAGAAGGCGACCGTGACGCCGATGAACAGGACGATGCCCAGCGTCCACCAGAGCAGCGCGCGTCGCTGTTCCCAGAGCGTCGTGCGGAAGACGCTACGGAGCACCCGGCGACGCTCCCCGGGCGGCGTCCGGCGGCTCGGACCCACCCGCGTCCGGCGCCCCGCCGCCGTAGAAGGCCAGGAAGATCTCCTCGAGCGACGGCTTCTCGCTGACCAGGTCGAGGACGTGCGTCGCGGCGAGCGCCTTCACGAACGGGTCGAGGTCGCCGACCACGCGGCAGCGCACGACGTCTCCGTCCACGCTCAGGTCGCGGACGCCCTCCAGGGAGCGCAACGCCTCCAGCGGTGGCTCGCCCGCGAAGCGAGCCTCGACCGTGCGCACTGCGCGGGCCGTCAGGTCGCGGACGGCGGCCACCTCGGCGAGCCGGCCCTCGCGGATGATCCCCACCCGGTCGCACATCCGCTCCACCTCGGGCAGCACGTGCGACGAGAGGAACACGGTGCGGCCCTCGTCGCGGACCTCGTCGACCATCTCGAAGAACACCTGCTGGATCAGCGGGTCGAGGCCCTGCGTCGGCTCGTCCAGCACCAGGAGCTCGGGCCGGTGCATGAACGCCTGGACCAGCGCGACCTTCTGCCGGTTCCCGTGCGAGAGGCGATCGATGCGTACGGTCGGGTCCAGGTCGAGCCGCTCCGCGACCGCGTGCGCGACGGCGGGGTCGGCGTCGCCGCGCAGGTTCCCCAGGTACGCGAACAGCTCGCCGCCCGTCATCCGCCGATACAGCGCCACGTCGCCGGGGACGAACCCGATCCGTTCGTGGATGCGTGGCGCGTCCAGGTTCGCATCCAGGTCGAAGACCCGCGCGCCCCCCGACGTGGGCCTGATGAAGTCGAGCAGGGTGCGGATCGTGGTGGTCTTGCCCGCGCCGTTCGGACCCAGGAAGCCGAACACCTCTCCGGCCTCGACCGCGAAGGACACGTCGAGGATGCCGCGGCTGCGGCCGTACCACTTCGTGAGACGGTCGGTGACGACGACGCTCACGCCGCGTCGCCATCCCGCGCCGGCCGCAGGTACACGAACCAGTAGACGAAGCCGACCAGCACCGCGCCGCCGACGACGTTGCCGATCGTGGCGCCCGCCAGGTTCGTCAGGAACCCCCGAGGTCGAGGCTCGCGATCTGTTCGGGCGTGGCCGTCCCTCCGTCGAGGACGGACGACTCGCGTTCGAGCAGCAGCCCCAGGGGGATGAAGTACATGTTGGCGACGCTGTGCTCGAACCCGGCCGCGACGAACGCGCTGATCGGGAAGACGATCGCGACGGCCTTGTCGATCACCGTCCTTCCTCCGGTGGCGAGCCACACGGCCAGGCAGACGAGCGCGTTCGCCAGGATCCCCTGTAGACGACGACCCAGAACGGAAGCGCGGTCTTCGCCGCCGCGATCCTGAACGCCGTCCGGCCGACGGCGAGGTCGCCCTGCCTCCACCATTCGGCCAGCCACACGAAGGCGGCGACGCTGAGCGCGCCGACCAGGTTCCCCGCGTAGACGATCGCCCAGTTGCGGATGAGGCGTCCCGGCGTCACCCGTCCGCTCACGACGCTCATCACGATCAGGTTGTTCCCGGTGAACAGCTCGGCGCCGGCGACCACGACGAGGATCAGACCGAGCGAGAAGGCCGCGCCGGCCAGCCAGCGCGTGGGCCCGAAGCCCGAGCGCCGACCCCGTCGAGACGGTCGTCGACAGGACGCCGCCCAGCCCGATGAACGCGCCCGCGAGCACGCCGAGCACGAACGTCGGCAGACCGCGGGGCGCCGGCCTTCGCCACGCCGCGGGTCTGCACCAGGGACGCGATCTCCGCGGGCGCGAACGCGTCCATCCCGCTCATCGGATGCGTCGTGGGCGTCGTGCTCATCGCCACATCGTGTCCGCCGGCGGGGACGGCGGCACGGGCCGGAAGGTCCCTCCGCGCAGGGTCGCTCGGCGCGCACCGCGCGTCAGGGACCCAGGTTGTAGCCGAGCCGGCGAGGGAGCCGCGCCACGAAGTCCACGATCGGGCTCGCCTCCTCACCGCGGTCCTCGTGCTGGTCCTTGCGCCAGATCGCCTTGTTCGCGATGAACGCGCCGGGCGAGCGGATCGGCTCCGGCGGGAACCGCATCGGCTCCTCGGTGACGACCGGCAGGTCGAACAACTCCGGCTCGTCGGCGCCCAGGGTCCTGGCGGCGAGGATCCGTCCGCCGAGGTGCGCGGGTCCGACCCCGTTGCCCGTGTAGCCGAGCCCGTAGTGCACCGTGCCCTTGTCGAGCGCGCCGAAGAACGGCAGATGGTGTCCGGCCACGTCGATCGGCCCGCCCCACCCGGCCTCGATCGGCACGTCGGCGAACGTCGGGAACATCCGCCGCAGGTCCTCGACGGCGACGGCGATGCCGCGCTCGTCCCACGCGAACCGAGGCCCGATCCGGCGTGCCAGGCCGGGCTGCAGGCCGCCGACGCCGAAGGCGATCCGGCCGTCGGGGGTCGTCCGGAGGTAATGGAGCGCGGCGCGGTGGTCCCACACGCCGGTCCCGCTCGTCCAGTTGATCGCGGCCAGCTTCTCGGGCGCCGGGGCGGTGAGCGCGATGTAGCTGCCGCGGACCGTCAGGAGGCGGTGGAAACGCTTCCACGTCGCGGCCCACGCGTTCAGCGCGACCACGGCCGCCCCGGCCTTGACCTGCCCGCCGGGGGTCTCGACGACCGACGGCGATCCGGCTCCGAAGCGCGTCACCGGGCTCCGCTCGAAGATCCGGACGCCCCGCTCCAGCAGGACGCGCCGCATCCCGCGCGCGAGCCGGGCGGGCTGGACCGTCGCCCCGTTCGGCGTGTACACGCCGCCGTGGACGTGCGGCGAATCCACCATCGCGCGAGCGGCGTCGCGGTCGAGCACCCGGTACAGATCGTGCAAGCCCAGCCGCTCAGCCGCCATGATGGTGCCGCCCCAGTGGCCGATCTGCGCCTGCGAACTCGCCACTCCCAGATCGCCGTCGTGTCGGAACCACGCGTCGATCCCGTGGTCCTCGCAGAACCGGCCGATCGCTCGGACGCTCTCCTCGCCGGCGTTGCAGAGCGCGAGCGTGGCTCCGTCGCCGAACCGGCGGCAGAGCTCGGCCATGCCGCTCCACCAGCTGTTCACGAACCCGCCGTTGCGACCGGACGGACCTCCGCCGCAGATGTCCTGCTCAAGCAGCACGATGTCGAGGCCGGGCTCGCGCTCCTTCAGGAACCACGCCGTCCACATCCCGGTGTAGCCCCCGCCGAGGATCGCCACGTCGGCAGAGGTGTCGGCGTCGAGCGACGGCGCCGGCTCTCCCGGGTCGGCGGCCAGCGCATCGCGGAGCCACCAGCTGCGGCCGGCGTCGCCGGGTATGTCGTGCGTCGTGCTCATCGGCTCCTTCCGGTTGGTACCGTGGCGGGCCTCATCCTGTCACAGCCCGCCGGGAGGAACAGCTCCGAGATGACCGGATCCGCCGATCGCCCCCGCAGCTGGGAGGTCACCGAGGGGCCGGAACGCGCGCCCGCCCGCGCGATGCTGCGCGCCGTCGGGTTCTCCGAGGAGGACTTCGGCAAGCCACAGGTCGGGGTCGCATCGTCTTGGAACGAGGTCACGCCCTGCAACTACCACCTGGACAAGCTGGCGGCGCTCGCGAAGGAGGGCGTCCGCCAGGGCGACGCCGTGCCGATCGAGTTCACGACGATCGCGGTCTCCGACGGGATCGCGATGGGCCACGAGGGCATGAAGGCCTCGCTGATCAGCCGCGAGGTGATCGCCGACTCCGTCGAGCTCGTGATGCACGCGGAGCGGATGGACGCGCTGGTCGGGATCGCGGGATGCGACAAGTCCGAGCCCGCGATGCTGATGGCGATGGCCAGGATGAACCTCCCGGCCGTCTACCTGTACGGCGGCACGATCCTGCCCGGGACCCACCGCGGCAAGGACATCACGATCCAGGACGTCTTCGAGGCCGTCGGCTCCCACGCGAGGGGAACTATCGACGACGCGGAGCTGCACGCGGTCGAGCGGGCCGCCTGTCCCACGACCGGGTCGTGCGCCGGCATGTACACGGCCAACACGATGGCCGCGGCGGCCGAAGCTCTCGGCATGTCGCTCCCGGGCGCCGCCTCCCCGCCGGCCGTCGACTACCGGCGCGAGGTGTTCGCGCGGGAGTCCGGCGTCGCGGCGGCACGTCTGCTCCACGAGGGCGGGCCCCGGCCGCGCGAGGTCATCACGCGCGAGGCCCTCGAGAACGCGATCGCGGTGGTGATGGCGCTCGCCGGTTCGACGAACGCCGTGCTGCACCTGCTGGCGATCGCGCGGGAGGCCGGCGTGCCGCTCGAGCTCGACGACTTCGACCGGATCTCGCGCCGCGTGCCGCACCTGGTCGACGTCCGGCCCGCGGGTCGGTTCGTGATGTCGGACCTGGACCGGGTCGGCGGGGTGCCCGTGGTGATGAGGGAGCTGCTCGAGGCCGGGCTGCTGCACGGCGACTGCCTCACGGTCACGGGCCGGACCATCGCGGAGAACCTCGCCGACCTGGACCCCCCGGCGCCCGAGGGGACGGTCGTGCGCCCGTTCGCGGAGCCGATCCACCCCGAGGGCGGGATCGCGATCCTGCGCGGCTCGCTCGCGCCCGACGGCTCCGTGATGAAGACCGCGGGGGCCGCCAGCCTGGAGTTCCACGGCAGGGCGCGGCCGTTCGACTCTGAGCACGATGCGTTCGTGGCCGTGACGCAGGGGCGGATCGAGGCCGGCGACGTGATCGTGATCAGGTACGAGGGACCGAAGGGCTCGCCGGGCATGCCGGAGATGCTCGCGGTCACCGCGGCGGTGGCCGGGGCGGGCCTCGGCGCGGACGTGGCGCTGATCACCGACGGCCGGTTCTCCGGCGCCACTAAGGGATACAGCGTCGGTCACGTCGCGCCCGAGGCGTTCGTCGGAGGCCCGATCGCGCTCGTGCGGGACGGCGACCCGGTCGTGATCGACGCCGCCGCGAGGCGGATCGAGCTGGACGTGGACGAGGCGACGCTGGCGGAGCGCCGGGCCGCTTGGACGACGCCGGCGCCCCGCTACACGACGGGCGCCCTCGCGAAGTACGCGCGGCTGGTGTCCTCGGCCGACCACGGGGCGGTCACGGGGTGAGCGTGAAGATCGCGTCGCCGGCCGCGCTCCAGTGCCGCGCCTGCGGCCAGCAGTACCCCGTGGAGCCGCTCACCATCTGCGAGGAGTGCTTCGGGCCGCTCGAGCCCGCTTACGACCTCCAGTCGGTCGACGGGGACCTGTTCCGCAAGGCGGCCGAGTCGGGGCCCGCCTCGCTGTGGAGGTACGAGAGGCTGCTCCCCGGCGGACCCGAGATCGAGCGGATCGACCTCGGCGCCGGCTTCACCCCGCTGCGGCGCGCCGACAACCTCGCCGAACGCCTGGGGCTTGAGCGCCTGTGGATCAAGGACGACTCGGTCAACCCGTCGAACTCCTTCAAGGACCGGGTCGTGTCGGTCGCCACGACGATGGCGCGAGCGTTCGGGTTCGAGGCCATCTCGTGCGCGTCGACCGGCAACCTGGCGAACGCGACCGCGGCGCACGCGGCGAAGGCGGGGATCCCGGCGTACGTGTTCGTCCCGGACAGCCTCGAGCGCGCGAAGATCCTGTCGACCGAGACGTACGGCGCGAAGGTCGTCGCGGTGAAGGGGTCCTACGACGACGTGAACCGCCTGTGCTCCGAGGTCGCGGACACGCTCCCGTGGGCGTTCGTGAACGTGAACATGCGTCCGTACTACGCCGAGGGCTCGAAGTCCCTGGGGTTCGAGGCCGCCGAGCAGCTCGGATGGCGGCTGCCCGACCACGTGGTCGTCCCGATCGCATCGGGGGCGCTCTACACGAAGATCCACCGGGCGTTCAGCGAGCTGATCGCGATCGGCGCGGTGGACGAGAAGCCCTATCGCGTCTCCGGTGCGCAGCCGGCCGGATGCTCTCCCGTGGCGAACGCGTTCGCCGAAGGGACCGACGACGTGCGACCCGTGAAGGCGAACACGATCGCGCGGTCGCTCGCGATCGGGACCCCGGCCGACGGCTACTACGCGATCGGCGTCGCGCGCAAGACGAACGGCGTGATCGACGCGTGCACGGAGGACGAGATCGTGGACGGCATCCGCCTGCTCGCCGAGACCGAAGGCGTCTTCACCGAAACCGCCGGCGGGGTCACGATCGCCGTGCTGAAGCGGCTCGCGGAGCGCGGCGAGATCCGCCCCGACGAGGAGACGGTCGCGTTCGTGACCGGCAACGGCTACAAGACGATCGATGCGCTCGAGGGCCGGCTCGAGCCGAGCTTCCACGTCGAGCCGGACCTGGACGAGTTCCTCGAGGCGCTGGAGGCGTCGGAGGCCTCCGGCGTTCGGGCGGCAGGCACCTCATCCTGAGCGGCCGAGCGGTCTGAGCTCCCGAAGACGGCCCCGCGGTCCCGTTCCGCCTACGGCTCGATGTTGAACGTGAACTCGTACCTCTCGCCGCCGTCCAGGGCGTGCAGGTCCATCGAGCCCCGCGCTGTCACGTAGACGCCCGTGCCGCCCGTGATCGCCATCGTGGTGTCCTTCGTGTCGTAGAACGGACCCTCGACCGTTATCGAGCCGCCCTCGAGGTTGGTGGTCCACCGGCACTCCCACGAGCCTCGCTTCGGGTTGATGCGCACACAGTCGCCCAGGTCCGTCCCGACCTGGACCGCGTCGGCGTCGTCGTAGACCTTGTTGTGGAACGTCAGCAGATCGCCGGTGGAGTCACCGGGTTTCCCCACGTCGATGACCTTGTCGGTGTTGGCGTGCTCGATCACGGTCATCGTGACCGTTCTCCGGGTGTCGGCCCCGGCCTGGGCCACCAGACCGGCGATCAGCAGCGCGGCGGCGGCTGTCGCCACGATCGACATGGTCCGCTTCATCGCGTCCTCCCTCATCGACGGACGGCCGGAGTCTGCCACGAGGCGCCGGCGGCCGCGAATCGGCCCCGGGGACCTCTCCGGCTTGCGTTCCCGATCGGAAAGCAACAGACTCGATCCCGTTCGTTCACGAGGCGCCCTGTGGGGGACCGTTGGAGCAACCGCTTCCAGCCGAACGGCAGTACCGGATCCAGGAGCTCCTGCAACAGCGGGGAGCCGTGCGCGTCTCGACGCTCGCCGACCGGCTGCGCGTGTCCGAGGTGACGGTCAGGCGCGACCTCGAGGAGCTCGAGCGGCAGGGGCTCCTCGAGCGGACGCACGGCGGCGCGATCCCCGCCCGCCGGATCGCGCGCGAGCCCGCCTACGACGAGGCCATCTCGGCACATCCCGGGCAGAAGCGGCTGATCGGGATGGCCGCGGCCCGAATGGTCGGAGCCGGCGAGACGGTGTTCCTCAACGGCGGGACCACGACGCTCGAGGTGCTGCGGCACGTCGACGCGCCGGGGGCCAGGATCGTCACCAACCACGTCGGGGCCGCGCTCGAGCGCCGACCGATCCCGACGTCGAGCTCCTGCTGATCGGCGGCGAGTACCGGGCCCCGTCCAACTCGTGCGTCGGCGACTTCGCCACGCAGGCGCTCCGCCGTGTGTTCGCCGGGCGGTCGTTCATCGGCGTCGAGGGCGTCTCGCTCCGCTCGGGCCTGACGACCCCCGCCGCCCCGGAGGCCGAGATCGCTCGCGTGATGATCGAGCAGACCCGGGGCCCCGTGATCGTCGTATACGACAGCTCGAAGGTCGGAACCGTGGCGGACTTCTCGATCGCGCCGATCGACGTGGCGGCCGTCCTAGTCACGGACGACGGACTGGACGAGGAGTACCGCGCGGATCTCGCCTCGGCGGGGGTGCAGGTCGTGATCGCCGATGTGCCGGAGCCGGTGGCGGGGGGCGCTCCCGTGGTGGTGGGTCGTGCAGAAGGCTGAGTTCGAGGCCGAGGCCGCGCGGCTCGTCGCCGCCGCGTCCGAGCGAGGCGTGACGATCCGGTTGCTGGGCGCGCTCGCGTTCGCGTTCCGGTGCCCGGAGCATGCCTACCTGCAGGACGCGCTCGGCCGTGTCTACACCGACATCGACTTCGCCGGATACGGGAGGCAGGCGCGAGACGTCCAGCGCCTCTTCGCCGACCAGGGCTTCGCCGAGGACGCGGGCATCTACGTGGAGTCGCAGGGAACGCGCTTGATCTTCGAGCATCCGGTCACGAAGCTCCACGTCGACGTGTTCCTGGACCGCCTCGAGTTCTGCCACACGGTGGAGTGGAAGGGTCGGCTGGAGGTCGACCCCGTCACGATCCCGCTGGCCGAGCTCTTGATGCAGAAGATGCAGATCGTGCAGATCAACGAGAAGGACCTGATCGACACGATCATGCTGCTGCTGGAGCACCCGGTGACCGAGGACGACGACGCGGGGATCGACGCCGCGTTCGTCGCGCGCGTCTGCGCGAAGGACTGGGGCTGGTGGCGCACCCTCACGATGAACCTCGAGAAGGTGCGTCGGATGGCCGCCAGCTACGCCCAGCTATCGGAGGCGGACAAGGCCCGCGTCTCCCAGCAGGTCAGGGTGATCGAGGAGCGGATCGAGGCCGAGCCGAAGGGCCGCGGATGGCGCCTCCGGGCCAAGGTCGGCGACCGGAAGAAGTGGTACCGCGACGTCGACGAGCTGGCGCCTATGGAGATGCACTGATGCCGCTGTTCAAGAAGCGCGGCGCGGCCAAGGGCGAGCCCACCCGCCTCTTCTACGCCTGCGATATCCACGGGTCCGAGCCCACGTACCGGAAGTTCCTGAACGCGGCGAGGTTCTACGAGGTGGACGCCCTCGTCTTCGGCGGCGACCTGATGGGCAAGCTCCTGATCCCGATCGTCCGCGACGCGGGCGGGAGCTACCGGGCACGGCTGCAGGGCCAGGACCACCACATCACGTCGGACGAGGAGATGGCCGAGTTCAAGAAGGTCCTGCAGACGCTCGGGTTCTACTGGCAGGAGATGGACCCGGAGGAGTACCGCTCCTACGAGGGCAACCAGGAGCGGATCGATCAGCTGTTCGACGTGCTGGCGAAGGACCGCCTGAAGGAGTGGATCGCGCTCGCCGAGGAGCGCCTGGCGGGCACGCACGTCCGTGTGTTCCTCTGCGGCGGCAACGACGACACCGACGAGGTCCTGTCGGCGATGGACGATCCGAACCTGGACCGCGTCGTGAACGCCGAGAACCGCACGGTCCCGGTGGACGACGAGCACGTGGTCGTCACGATCGGCTACTCGACGCCCACGCCGTGGGAGACGCCTCGCGAGCGGACCGAGCCCGAGATCGCCGAGGTGATCGCGAAGGTGATGGCCGACGTCGAGGATCCGTCCCGGGCGGTGTTCAACTTCCACTGCCCGCCGCTCGACTCGAGCCTGGACACGTGTCTGAAGCTCGACGCGTCGGTCTGGCCGCCCACGCCGGTGATCCAGAACGGCCAGGCCATCTACTACGGGGCGGGCTCGCAGAGCGTCGCCGACGCGCTGAGCGAGTTCCAGCCCACCGTGGGGCTGCACGGCCACATCCACGAGTCCCGCGGGGTCACGAACTACGGGAGGACGATGGCGTTCAACCCGGGGAGCGAGTACGGGGAGGGGGTGTTGCGAGGTCTGATCGTGGCGATCCGAGGGGGAGCAGTGATCGGGCACCAGTTCACGTCCGGGTAGGCCCGGCCCGGCGACGCGGAGACCCAGAAGGGAGGGGGGATGGCTGAAGCTGTAGCTCCACAGGTCTTCACGCGGCGTGCGTCCGGACTGGTCCGGGTCATGTCGCCGTACTCCGCGTTCATCTACAACATCCTGACGATGGGGGTGATCTTCCCCTGGGTGTACCTGTGGGCGCCGACGGCGTTCCAGGGATCCAACCTCGTCCTCGGGATCCTGTTCGCGTTCCTGTTCGAGCTGCCGATCGCCCTGGCCTACGTGTGGCTGGCGACCGCGCTGCCTCGTTCGGGAGGCGACTACGTGTTCCAGAGCCGCGTCTTCGGCGGGGGCTTCGGGTTCACGGTCGTGTTCGCGTTCTTCGTGGTGTGGATCCTGCAGTGGGTCGCGCTGTCCGGATGGCTGATGGCCACGCTCGGCCTGGCGCCGACGTTCATCGGCCTGGGGGTGACCACGGGGGTCGACGCGTTCACCGACTTCGGGACCTGGGCAGCGTCCTCGAACGGGATCATCATCATCGGCGTCTGAACGCGCTGCTGGCGCTGATCCTGCTGGTGACGGGGTTCAAGAACTACGTGCGGTTCCAGTACATCATGTGGTACGCGATCACCGTCTCGTTCGGGATCGTGCTGCTGCTGTTCCTGTTCACCAACCCGGTCTGGCTCACGCCAAGCTGGACGGGTTCGCGGCCGACGTCGACGGCGTGTCGGGGTTCTTCGCGACCGCGTCGGCGGCAGCGGCGGACGCGAAGTCAACTTCAACCCGCCGTTCTGGCTGTTCGGAACGCTGATGGTGGCGCCGGTCGCCTGGACAGGCCTGCAGTGGGCCCACGTACTCGGTGGAGCAGGGCGGCGAGATCGAAGAACGCGCGTGTTCCGCGACGGCTTATTCATCATGGTCGGCTCCCTGATCGCGGTCGCGGGCGCGCTGATCCTGCTGGCCCTCGCGATGCAGAAGGGGATGTTCGGCGGCGAGGCATCCTGGTGGCGTCGTCCGGCTACTGGTACGGCGTGCCGGAGGCCACGGTCGGCGGGAACTTCATGTTCCCGAACCTGATGGCGATGGGCCTGACGAGGAGCTGGATGGAAATCGTCCTGGCGATCGAGTCGGGTTCCATCCTCAACGCGTTCCAGATGCGTCTGTAACTGCTACATCAGGACGACGCGGATCATGGTGGCGCAGGGCCTGGACGGCCTGCTTCCCGACTGGTTCGCGCGGGTGAGCCCTCGCTGGGGAAGACGCCGGTCAACGCTCACATCGCGTACTTCCTGGCAGCGCTCGGTGATGCGGGGCTACAACAAGGTGAGCAGCTGGACCCGGTGGACCCTGGGCAGTGACGTTCGGCGAACGGGGCGGTGATGGTGCTCTCCGCGCTGGCGGCGGCGCTGCTGCCGTACCGGGCCAAGGCCCTGTACGAGGCGTCGCCAGGCGCGACATGCAAGGTCAGGAACACGCCGAGCGTCACGGTCGTGGGGCTCTGGGGTTCCTGCTCGGCGGCTTCATGGTCGTGTCCTTCCTGTTCGTGAAGGACCTCGGCCTGGCGGCCTTCTCGGACGACGCGCTGCCGTACTGGATCGTCGGGACGGCGGCGTTCGAACTGGTCGTGTACCTGATCGTAAAGTCGGTGCAGCGGAGCAAGGGCATCAAGGTGGAGTACGCGTTCCGGGAGATCCCGCCGGAGTAGGGGGCCGGCGACGACGGGAACCGCCGATGGGGCGGGACCGGATCGAGGTCCCGCCCCATCGCATCGCGTGGAGGACGGTTTGGATCGCGCGCGCGCCGTCGCGGTCGGCCGGCGGGGTGACGGGGTGCAGCATCGCGTACCACCTGGCCGAGGCCGGGTGGACCGACGTCGTGCTGCTCGAGAAGGGCGAGCTCACCAGCGGCTCGACGGCCCACGCGGCCGGCCTGGTCACGATGTTCAACCCGTCGCCCACGATGATGCGGTTCCGCCGCTGCTCGATCGAGCTCTACGGGAAGCTCGGCGTCTTCGAGGCCGTCCGGGAGTCTCCGGTTCGCGTCCGGCCGCGACCAGCTCCTGGAGCTCCGTCGGGGCGTCTCGCGAGCGGCAGGGATCGGGCTGGACGTCGAGCTGCTCTCGCCGGAGGCGGCAGGGAGCTGATGCCGGCGGCCTCGCCCGACGGGCTCGAGGGCCGTGTGGGTGCCGGGCGACGGCTTCCTGGACCCGCACGCGGCCACCTTCGCGCTCGCCGACGCCGCCCAGGCCATGGGGTGCGGATCGCACGGGCACGCGCGTCACGGGGATCGAGCTCGGTCGCCGTCGCGAGATCGTCGCGGTCCGCACCGACCGGGGCCGGATCGAGACCGAGGTCGTGGTGAACGCGGCCGGGATCTGGGCCCCGCGCGTCGCCGCGATGGTCGGGGCGTTCGTCCCCTCGACGTCGATCGCCAGCACGTGGCGCTGAAGGCGGTGACCGGGTCGAGCTGCCCCCCGACATGCCCTGGGCTTCCGCGACCCGGATCACCTGGTGTACGGCAAGGCCGAGCACGGTGGGGTCGTCTTCGGCGGATACGAGCCCGACCCGGTCGCGCGGTGGGTCGACGGCGCGCCCTGGGAGCACGGGGGACGGTCGCTGCCGCCGGACATGGGCCGTTTCGAGCGGCTGATGCAGGGCGCCGCCGCGCGGTTCCCGGGTCGTGGCGGACGCCGAGATCGTGAAGAGCTCGTCTGTCATCCGGACGCGATGACGCCCGACGCCAACCCGCTGCTGGGGCCGATGCGGGTCCGGGGCTTCTTCATGGCGGCGGGCCTGTCGCTGAACGGCTTCGGCGGCGCCGGCGGGATCGGGAAGACGATCGCCGAGTGGGTCGTCGGCGGCGAGCCCGAGCTCGACGTGCTCGGGTACCGCGCCTGGCGCTTCGGCGGCGTCTACCGCGATCCGTCGTGGGCGGCCGAGACCGCGCGAGACGTACCGCTACTACCGCCTGCGGTACCACGCTCGATCGAGGACGAGTGGGGCCGGCCGCGGCGCGAGAATACCCGCTGATGACCCGCCTCCAGGAGGCGGGGGCGATCGTCGGCGCGAAGAACGGAGTGGAGCGGCCGGGAGTCGTCGTGCCGGGGGAGCCCTGGCGGCGTGCCGGCGCCGACCAGGCCTGGGGCGGCCTGGGTGCGGCGCCGTACACGAGCGGATCGGCGGCGAGCGCCGGGCGGTGCGAGAGCGCGTGGGCCTGTTCGACCTGACGTCGTTCGGCAAGATCGAGGTGACGGGGCGGGACGCGGTGACCCTGCTGGAGCGGGTCGCGGGCAACCGGAACCGGCCCGCCGGGAGCGTCGTCTACACGCAGTTCCTGACCCCGCGCGGCGGGATCGCGGCCGACGTAACGGTGACGCGTATGGCCGAGGATCGGTTCCGGGTCGTGACCGGATCGGCGACCGTCGACGCCGACCTGGGCTGGCTGCGGGCGCACGTCGCCGACGGCGACGATGTCGCGCTGCGCGAGGCGAGCGAGGAGCACGCGGTGATCGGCCTGTGGGGCCCGCGCGCCCGCGAGGTGCTCGCGTCGGTGACCGACGACGACGTGTCGAACGACGGGTTCCCGTACCTGCGCGGCCGCGTGGTTGACGTCGGCGGCGCGGTCGTGTGGGCGCAGCGGATCGCGTACGTCGGCGAGCTGGGCTGGGAGCTCGTCGAGCCCGAGTGGGCGGTCCCGGTATGGGATCGTCTGATGGAGGCTGGGGGACCGCACGGGATCGCCGTCTGCGGGTACCGGGCGCTCGACAACCTGCGGATCGAAGGGGTACCGCTACTTCCCGACGGACATGTCTATGCTCGACGACCCGTTCGAGGCGGGGCTCGGTGACGGTCGCTGCGGCTCGAGGGCCGCGACTTCGTCGAGCGCGACGCGCTGGTCGCGAAGCGCGACGCCGGTGGGGCGTCCGGTCGCCGCCTGCGCACGCTCGTGATCGGGGACGGCGAGCCGGTGCTCGCGTACGGGGGCGAGGCGGTGCTGGAGGGGGACACGGTCGTCGGACGCCTTCGAGGCGTCGCGTACGGCTTCACGATCGGCAGGACGATCGGCTACACCTCCCGGCGGACGCTCAGGCGGGCGCCGGGTTCAGCGTCGACGTCTTCGGGGACCGGGTCCCGGCCGTGGTCGCGGAGGACGCGCTCCACGATCCGGCCGGCGCGCGGATCCGCGGCTGAGGGGAGGTCAGGGTGGGGACGGACATCGAGCGGGTGATCAGCCGGGTGCGGGCGTGGGAGGGCGCCGAGGTCTCCGTCGCGCCGCTATCGGGGGGCCTCACGAACGAGAACTACCTGATCGAGGCCGACGGGACGAGGTACGTGGTGCGGATCCCGGGGCCCTCCACCGAGCTGCTCGCGGTCGACCGGGCGAACGAGCGCCACAACGCCGGGGCCGCCGCCGACCGGCGTCTCTCCGCGGATCGTCGAGTACCTCGAGGATGTGTCCGTGATGGTGCTCGAGTACATCGACGGCGAGATGATGTCGGCCGAACGGCTGCGCTCACCGAAGAGATGCCCGCACGGATGCGGCGTCGTCGCTCCGACGGCTCCACGACGGGCCGCGCTTCCTCCAGGACTTCGACATGTTCCGGATCGCGGAGCGGTACCTGGGGTGGTCGACGACCGCGCGGTGCCCATCCCCCAGGGCTTCGGCGAGAGGATGGGCACCGTCGCCGAGGTCGAGCGCGCGCTCGCCGTGAACGCGAACGCGACCGTGCCGTGCCACAACGATCTGCTGGCCGAGAACTACCTGGACGACGGCCGACAGCTGTGGATCATCGACTTCGAGTACAGCGGCAACGACGATCCCTGCTTCGAGCTCGGCGACACCGCCCAGGAGTGCGCGTACGACGACGAGCTCCGGGCGGCGCTGTGCGCCGCGTACTTCGGCCGCGAGGATCCCGTCCAGCTCGCGCGGATGGACCTGTACGCGATGATGGCCGACGTCGGCTGGACCCTGTGGGCGGCGATCCAGGTCACGATCTCGACGATCGACTTCGACTTCTGGGGCTGGGCCGTCGAGCGCTGGGGTCGCGCGGTCGCGGTGATGGACGGCGATCGCTTCGACGGCCTGATCAGAGCCGCGACGGGCGAGGCCCGATCCCGCCCTTGACGTCCCGGTGCGCCGGAGCGACGCTGGGTCGACGATGCGGATCGTCGCGTCGCCCGAGGTGATCGAGCACGTCCGCGCGGCTGGCGGACAGGTCTTCGTGTGGACGATGACGATGGCCTACGGCTACGGAGCCGGGAACGTCTTCGTCCTGGAGGCCTCGACGGAGTCGCCCGGACCGGAGCGGGAGTTCCTGCGGTTCGGCGGCGAAGGGATCGAGGTCCTGTACGACCCCGGCGAGCGCGGCACGCCCGAGGAGATCCATCTCGCGCTCGTGGGCCGGTTCCGCAGGCGCGTCGCCGCGTACTGGAACGGCAACAGCTTCGCGCAGGGGTAGCGGCCGGCTCAGCCGGGCTCGAACGTCAGGGCGTCCACGAGCGCGCGGACACCGCCGCTCCGCAGCAGCGCCCAGGCCTCATCCGCCGGGTCTCGCCGGCGTGCGAGCCGGTCGCGGATCGCATCGAGCATCGGCTCCTCGCCGAGCCCGCGCCTCGTGAGCGCGGCGCCGGCCAGCTCGACGATCGTCGCTAGGAACCCGGGCGCGGGCTCGGCGGCTCCGAGGCCCGCGTGGACGGCCGCGCGCCGGTACGCGAGGAGGCGCCGCCACCCCGCGGGTCCCGGGAACCGCTCCGTGAGGTACGCGTCGAGCTCCGCGTTCGCCTCGACGAGGCCGAGCGAGAGCGCCGCGGCCGCGAACGACGCCTCCGGTTGCTGGCACGCAGGCCGGATCTCGAGCGTACCCAGCCGCGCCCGGGGGCGTGCGCTCGGCCAGATGTAGTGCTCGTGGTAGAGCCAGTCGTCCAGGTCGGGGCCTCGCTCGGCGATCCGCTCGGCGTAAGGGACGCCGGGGTGCTCGAAGCCGCCCCGCCCGTCGGGGAGCACCAGCGCGCGGTACCCGGCCGTCCAGCGCACGTAGTCCTCGGCGTCGGCGAACCGGCGCG
>JAXLTF010000020.1:0-57213 GCA_046330185.1 Actinomycetota bacterium | reverse complement strand
GCCGGCCACCGGCTCGTCGAGGAGCAGGAGCGTGGGCCGCCCGAGGAGCGCGACCGCCACCCCGACGCGGTGGCGCTGGCCGCCGGAGAGCTCGCCGATCGCCGTCTCGCCGTCGCGCAGGAACCCGGCGGGCAGCGGGTGGTCGTCGACGGTCGTGCCGCGGAGTCCGGCGAACAGCTGGAGCACCTCCGCGATCGAGGCGCGCTCGGGGAAGGCCACGGACTGCGGCAGGTAGCCGAAGGCACGTCGGGTGACCGACCGGGCCGTGAGGAGATCCCCGTCGAACCCGATCGTTCCCGAGTGCCTTGCCAGCCCCGCCAGGCAGCGGAGCAGCGTCGACTTCCCGCTGCCGTTCGGTCCTTCGAGCGCGACGATCACGCCGCGGGGCAGCTCGAACGTGACGTCGTGCAGCCCCCAGCCGCCGCGGTAGGTCTTCGTCAGCCCCTCGACCGACAGGAACGGGGCGGCTCCGTCACCCATGGCCGCCGGCCCTCACCCGTCCGCGGGACCTGAGGAGCGACCATCCGCTCGCGCCCAGCATCACCATGCCGACGACCGCGAGCCATGCACGCCCCGAGGGTCCGGCCGCGCCCGGCGCCGGGCCCCTCGAAGCGAGGAGCGGTGCCGGGTCCTCGACCGCCGGCGGCGCGCCATCCGAGGCCCAGCGGTCCGACACCGTCGCGAGCAGCCGGAACGCCGGACCGGACGCGAGCGCCTCCAGCACGGGCACCTCGGCCAGCAGCTCGCTGAGCCGTCCGGTCGCCACGTACGGGACGTCCCCGACGCCGTCGCCCCCCGCGTCGAAGCCGGGGTAGTCGCTCCAGTGGTTGCCGATGCCGTCGATCGCCCATCGGACCTGCGTCGACCCCTTTCCGCCGATGCTCACCTGCGTCGAGTTCTCGACGAACCCGTTGCCCGAGAACGAGCTGTCCGCCGACGGGTACAGCAGGACGCCCAGCCGGTTCATCGCGATCGTGTTGCCGGTCACCCGCGTCGGCGCGCCGGCGGTCCGCCCGGCATCGTCCAGGTGCAGCCCGACCCGGTTGTCGGCGATCACGTTGTCCGCCAGCGTCACGTCCCCGGCGTCCTTGACGAGGACCCCGAAGCCGGTCGCGGGGCTGCCCGACTCGACGATCGTGTTCCCGCTCACGGCGACCGGCCCCCCGTACATCAGCACGATGCCCGACAGGTTCCCGCGGAGCGTGTTGCCCGTGATCGAGAGATCCTCCGCGTACATGTCGTGGATCGCGTACCGGCTCTCCTCGATCGTGTTGCCCGCGAGGCGTGGACGGATGCCGTAGGAGAGGTAGATGCCGTCACGGACCCCGGAGATCGTGGAGTCCCTCACCGTCACATCGGTGGTGTTCCAGAGCCAGATGCCGTCGCCACGCACGACGGCCTCATCCCGCGCTCCCGCGGTGTGAGCGGTTCCGTGGTCGTCGTCATCTCCCTCCACCGCGTGGAGCTCGCCGACCACGACGCCGTGACCTCGGATCCGCGCGCCTTCGATCACGACGCCGGGGGAGCGCCGGACCGTGATCCCCAGGTAGCTCCCTTCGATGCGGACGTCCTCCACGCGCGTGCGATCGGCCCCCTCCAGCAGGATGGCGGACGGCGAGCCGACCGGGCCGCGGGCCGACCCCCGGACCGTGAGACCCCGGATCGTCACGTCGGGCGACGTCACATGGATGACGGAGCCCTCCCCCAGGCCGTCGATCACGGCGGTGCCCCTCCCATCGAGCGTGATCGGCCGGTCGACGACGATCGAGCCCAGGTAGTCGGCGGCCGGCACCCGCAGGACGCCGCCTGCGGGGGTCGACTCGATCATCGACCGGAGATGGTCGGCGGGCATCACCATCCTGCCGTCTGGTCCCGCGTACATGCCGCCGCCCATGTCCGCCATCCCCGCGTGGTCGTGCTCCATGGCCCCGGTCCTCGTCGGTCCCCCGTCGCGGTCGGCCATCGCCCACAGCCCGACGACCACGGCGGCGAGGGCGAAGGCGGCCACGCCACAGGTAGCCGCGCGCTTCACGGCCCCTCGGTCCCGTCGTCCACGTAGATCGGGCGCGTCTCCCAGCGCTCGCGGGCCCGCTGGCAGGCCCGGCCCGAAGCTGATGAGGACCGCCGCGCCGAGCAGGCACCAGACGGCGCCTCCGGGGAACGCCCACGTCGTGAAGTTCAGGACGTGGGTCGGCCCGATGCGGGCGGCGTGAACGGCTCCAGGCGGATCGGGGCGTCGTCGCTCACCCCCTGCCCGTACTGGTGCAGCCGCCACTGCACGTCGACCAGCGCTCCGATCGGCACCAGCCAGGCCCGATCGCGCCAACCGAGCCAGCGGGTGCCGGCGCGGGAGCACGATCGCGACGACCACCGCGATCGAGGCGAGCACGATCGCGGGGATCCGCCACGAGATCTCCGGCGCGTCGGCCGCGCTGAACGCCTCCATCCCGACGTAGTGGTTGAAACCGTTCACCTCCCGGATGTCGCCGCGGACGCCGAAACCCGCCGGCCGAGAGCGTGAGGCCCGCGGGGTACTGGGAGCCGACAGCCGCGCCTCCCAGATCGGCAGGCGCGCCGCCAGCAGGACGAGGATGGCGGCCGCCGCGCGCACCCGATGCGGAGCGGCCGGCTGGGCGAGGGGGTCGCCCGCCGGGCCGCGGTCGATCGGGCTCCCGCGACGCGCGGGCCTGCGTCGCCGGGACCGGGTCGGCCGCCATCCTCGACACCGCTCCGCCTACCCCACCGTGAGGGTCCCGACCATCGTGGTCGGGTGGGACAGGCAGTTGAACGTGTACGCGCCCGCCGTGAGTGCCGGGACCTCGTACATCGCCTCGTCCGGGCCGGTGATCGACGCGTTGTCCGCCGGTGCCCACACGGGCGTCGCGCCCGTGTCCGTGCCCTCGAAGATGCGCACGTTGTGGGGGATCCCGTCGTCCTCGTTCACGAAGTGGATCGTGAATGCGGTGTCGGCGGGCGCGGACAACGTCTTCTCGGCGAAGCCGAGTTCGCCGCGTTCACGGGCGCGGTGACGCTCAGCATGGTCCCGTCGCCGCCCGTCTCCGCACCGCCCGTCTCGCCGGCGGTGGCTCCTCGATCTCGTCCCCGCCGTCGCCCGAGTCCCCTCCGCCGCCGCACGCGGCGAGCGCGAGGGCCGCGACCATCGCCAGAGCCAGGATCCACCAGAACCTTGCCTTCATCGAACCACTCCTTCCGTGTCGCTTCCGGTCGTTCACGGGGCCACCTGGAGCCAGCCCTGCATCTCGAGGTGGAGGGCCGAGCAGAACTCCGAGCAGTACATCGCGAACGTTCCGGCCCGGTTCAACGGGACCTCGATGTTCACGACCTCGCCGGGGTCGATGCTCGCCTCGATGTTGTACTGGGGGATCGCGAACCCGTGCGTCGCGTCCGCCGTCTGCTCGACGTTCGTGATGTGGAGCTGCAGGGTATCGCCGACCTTCGCCTCCACGACGTCCGGCGTGTAGTGCGAGCGCAGCGCCGTCATGTAGACGTGCAGCTGGTTCCCATCCCGCTCGATCCGCTCCTCTCCGGCGGCCGTCGCGAACGCCGAGGTCGTGAACGTCATCGGGTCGGTGCCCGGCTCGTAGGTGGTGAGCACGCGGGTGAGCTTGTCTCGGTGGATCATCTGCACGTAGTGCGGCTCACCCCGGCCGATCGGCGCGTCCAGCAGGATCTCCATCCGATCCCCCGTGAGGTCCACGAGCTGGAAGTTCTGCGGATGGAGCGTCCCCACCGGCGGGAAACGGTCGATCGACCACTTGTTCAGCGCCACGAGGTATCGACCGTCGGGGTTCACGGTGTCGCCCTCGGCCGTGACCAGGTGGCCGATGTTGTAGTGGACCGGGAGCTTCTGGACGAGCTTGAAGGCGTCGTCCGTGTGACCCGCCTTCGGCCCGAGCGTCCACTTCGCCACGGCCGAGTCGACGAACAGGGACGTGTAGGCGTTCCCCTGATCGTCGAACTGCGTGTGCAGCGGCCCCGCGCCGAGCTCGACCTGGGCTTCCAGCACCGACTCGAGGGTGAGGATGGGGACGCCGAAGTCGTCGGTGCCCTGGTAGTCCTGATCGGCGATCGCCTGCTTGATCCGATCGATCGAGTAGACGTTGCCGTTCGGATCCAGCTTGCCGCCGACGCAGATGTAGTCCCCGGTCGGGTTGACGTCCACCCCGTGAGGGTTCCGCGGCTCGGGCGCGAAGTGCAGTATCCCCTCGGCCGTCGCCGCGTCGAGCGGGATCACCTTCATCCCGTTCAGCGTCTTCAGGCCGCTGCCAGCCTGGAAGAAGGCCTCGGCCTTCTGCCAGTCGATGATGTGCAGGTAGTCGTAGTCGTTCTTCGTGGCGGTGGCCTCGAGGGACCGCGACGGGTCCTGCTGCCCGGTGTGCTGATCCATGTTCCCGCCCGGCGCCATCTCCGTGTTGTACGAGTTGATGAAGCCGAACCCGAAGCTCGTGAGCTTGCCCGCGTCGGCCAGGTCCTGCGTGTACGGGGGGAGCTCGATCTGGAAGCTCCGGTCGGACACGAAGCGTCCGGTCTCCGGATCGATCGCGAGCCAGGTGGAGAACCCCCGGAAGTCCTCCTTGTAGCGTGACAGCGGCGCGTAGCCGCTCTCGGTGTTGGGCGTCGGCGACATCGTGGAGATGTGCACGTACTCCGAGTTCGGGGTGACGAAGCAGCCCCCGTGGGACGTCTGCAGGTTCGGGATATCGAAGATGCGCTGGTCTTGAAGTCCCGCAGGTCCACCATCGCGATCCTGCCGTTCGCCCGGTCGTTGATGTAGAGGAAGCGGCCGTCGTAGTCGCCCTCGGTCTCCGACAGGGCAGGGTGGTGCGTGTCGCCCCAGGCGAGCGGGTTGGACTTCGAGGGTCGAAGCCCTCGCCCAGCACGACGTTGCCCTGGTCCGTCCCGTAGCCGTAGCCCTGCCAGGCATCGGGCGCGAACACAGGGATCGCCTTCAGCAGGCGCATCGACGGCACCCCGATGCCGAGGACCTGACCGGAATGACCGCCCGAGGCCATGATGAAGTACTCGTCGAACTCGCCACCGGGCACGAAGGTCTTGAGCGCCGCGGCGGCCTGCGCGCCGTCGAGGCCTCGTTCCTCGGCGATGCTCGACAGATCGCCGCCGCTCGAGGCACCGAAACCGACCCGTGCCGCGACGACGCCCGCGGCCGCTCCGGCCCAGCATCCCGAGCGCCGCCCTGCGCGAACGGTCGGGCCCTTGCCGTGAACGACGCGACGTCGTGAGGTGGACCCGGCTCCTCGACGGGATCATGCTGCGGGACGTCGGCGCCTGGTTCCCGTCCGATCCTCGTCCGAGCCCATCTTCGTCCTCCTTCGCACGCAACCGATGCGATAGGTCCGTTGCGAGGGAGGCTAGGGACGGAGGAGCGCCGTGCCGAGGTCAAGGTCCCCACGTCCGAGGGACCCTCGGACCCTCAGGGCGAGGGCCAGCCGCGGCCGGGCGCGAGGATCCCGGCCGGGTCGAACGCCCCCTTGAGGCGCCGCTGAACGTCGGGCGCCGGCACGGGGCCGGGACCGAGCCCGCCGGATGCGCGGATCACGGGAGCGATCCCGCCGGCCTCGGCCGCGCGACGGCGGACCTCGGCGAGTGCGTCACCCGCGTCTGGGAGCGCGAACCACGCGAGGCCGACGCCGAGCAGCGCCCGCCAGCCGGCGAGGCCCTCCACCAGCTCGGGGAGGCGCGACGGCGCCACCGACGCCTCGGCGATCACGGGCGCGTCCGCGCCGAACGGATCGAGGGGCCGCGGGTCGTCCCGGATCTCGACCGGCGAGGCCACCGCCCGCGCCGCGGCCGTCTGCTCCTCGACCTCCTCGGCCCAGCCCTCCAGCCGCACGTCGACGCGATCCGGCTCCGCGACGATCGCCGCTGGCAGCAGCACGCCCTCGAGCATGCGGAGCCCGAGCCCCACCCCGTCGCCCTCGGCGACGAACGAGCGACGCAGCTGCGGCAACGGGCGGAGCTTCAGCGCGACCTGGACGATCGCGCCCAGCGTGCCGAGCGAGCCGGTCGCCAAGCGGTGCAGGTCGAACCCGGTGACGTTCTTCACGGTGCGCGCTCCGCTCCTGATCGTCCGTCCGTCGCCTGTGATCAGCTCCATCTCGACGACCGTGTCGCGCACGTGCCCGACCCGGAGGCGCCGCGGCGACGAGGCGCCCGCCGCGATCACGCCGCCGACCGTGGCCCCGTCCGGCGCGTCGACCGGCCACTCCTGCCCGCCCTCGGCGAGCCTCGCCCCGAGGTCGCCGACACGCATCCCGGCCTCCACGACCGCCAGCATCTCGGCGGGGTCGTACTCGACCAGCTCGTCGAGCATCGTCGTCCAGAGCTCGGCGTCGACCTCGGACGGCTCGCCCTTGGCCAGGTGCGTCCGCCCGCCGGCCAGCAGCACGCGCGTCCCGTCGGCGCTCGCCGTCCGGAGGGCCTCGGCCACGTCGCGCTTCCCGTGCGGATGCAGCAGCTCCATCGCTCACACCCACGAGCCGTCGGGCAGCGAGGCCGCCGCCGCCGCCGCGTCGTCGGTCCCGGCGAACGCGACCGCGAAGTCCCCGCACCGCGCTCCGTCGGGCAGGACCTTCCGGGGGTTCATCCGGCGGTCCGGGTCGAACGACGCGCGGACGCAGTCCTGCGCGGCGAGGTCGTCGTCGGTGAAGACCAGCGGCATGAAGTCGCGCTTCTCGAGGCCGATCCCGTGCTCGCCCGAGAGAGCGCCGCCGGCGTCGACGCACAGGCGCACGATCTCGTCGCTCGCCGCCAGCACGCGCTCCAGGGCGCCGGGCTCGCGGCGGTCGAACGACAGCAGCGGGTGCAGGTTGCCGTCGCCGGCGTGGAAGACGTTCGTCACGACCAGGTGGTAGCGCTCGGCGATCGCGTACACGCCCATCAGCACGTCGACGAGCTTCGTGCGCGGGACGACGCAGTCGTGCAGGTGGTAGTGCGGGGCGATCTGCGCGACCGCGCCGAACGCCGACTTGCGGCCCTTCCACAGCAGCGCGCGCTCCTCGTCGTCCGCGGCGACGCGGACCGAGCGGGCGCCGTGGTGCCGCGCGGCTCCCTCGACCTCGCGCGCCTGAGCCTCCACGGCCGAGGGCAGGCCGTCGACCTCGACCAGCAGGATCGCGGCCGCGTCGGTCGGGTAGCCGGCGTGCGCGAAGTTCTCGGCGGCGACCACGATCCCGTGGTCCATCATCTCCACGGCCGCCGGGACCACGCCTCGCGCGATGATGCCGGAGACGGTCGCCGCGCACGCCTCGACCGAGGCGAAATCGAACAGCATCGTGCGCACCGCGGGCAGGACCGGAAGGATCCGCACGCATGCCGCCGCGACGATCCCGAGCGTGCCCTCGGACCCGACGACGACGCCGCGCAGATCGTAGCCCGGCGACTCGGGCCCCTCGCTCCCGATCCGGACGACGCTCGCGTCCGGAAGGACGACGTCGAGCGCCAGGACGTGCGCTGGTGACGCCGTACGCCAGGCGGTGGGGGCCGCCGGCGTTCGTGTTCACGTTGCCGCCGATCGAGGACGTCTGCTGCGACGAGGGGTCCGGCGCGTAGGTCCACCCTAGCGGTCGCAGCGCGGTCGACAGGTCCAGGTTGAAGACGCCAGGCTCGACCCAGGCGAGCCGGTCCTGGGGCCGGACCTCCACGATCCGGTTCAGCTTCGCCGTCACGACGACCAGGGCGTCGCCGATCGGGGTCGCGGCCCCGGCGAGCCCCGTCCCGCTGCCGCGCGGGACGACCGGCATCCCGTGCTGGGCCGCGATCCGGACGCACGCCGCGATGTCGTCCGTCGAGCGGGGAACGCGACAGGCGCGCACCCGCCCTCGGTCATCGAGGCATCGCGCCCGTACAGGCGAAGCGCGAGCGGGTCCGACAGCACCTCGTCCGCCCCGAGCGCCTCCCGGAGCGCGCGCCGGGCTCCCTCGACGTCGGTCATGGTCGTAGGGTAGGCCGCGACGCATGGTGACGTGGGGGACGTTCGAGGAGCGGGCCGCGCGGGTCGCGGCGTTCGGTAGGGAGCGGGTCGACGGACGGGTGTCGTTCCTGGCGACGGTCCGCCCCGACGGCGGACCCCGCGTACACCCGGTCACGCCGTGGATGCGCGGACGGGCGCCTGTTCGTGCGCATGTACCGGAGGCTCGCCGAAGGCGGCGGATCGGGCGCGACCCGCGCTACGCTCTGCACTCGATGATGGACAACGACGACGGGATCGGCGGCGAGTTCTCGCTGCGCGGATCGGCGGTTCGCGTCGACGACCCGGGACGGGTCGCCGCCGCCCTCTCCGCGGTCGGCGAACCCGGGACCCGGCCGCTCGTCCTGTTCACGTTCGGCGTCGATAGCGCGATGACCACCGAGTACGAGGGGGACGAGACCGTGCGGAGCCGATGGGACGCGGAGGATCGATCGTGAGCCGAACGGCTCGTCGCCGGTGCGCCGCGGTCACGGCGGTCGCCGCGCTCGTGGTCATGCTCGCGCCGGCCACGCCCGCGCCGGCGATGCCCGCGCCGGCCACGCCCGCCCCGGCGATGCCAGCCGAGGTCGCATCGCATACACCGAGGCGCGGGGCGGCCGAGGTCGTCGTCCGTCCCGCGGCATCCGCCCGTCTCCCCGAGGCGCTCCGCACCTCGTGCCCGCGTTGTCCCGAACCGACCCCGTGCGAGGGCTGCTGGCAGCCCGGTCTCGACGAACGGTGGCAGTACCAGCTCCAGGCGAAGCCCGGCCTGGCCGACGACACCGGCGGGATCGTCGTGGACATCTGCGAACCCCCCGCCGCCGGCGGGCCGTGCGTGACGCCGACCGTGTTCGACATCGACCTGTACGTGGACCAGGAGGTGTCCGGCGACGGCAACTTCGTCGTGAACACCGCGGCCGTCGACGCGATCCACGCGGCCGGCGGGCACGCGATCTGCTACGTCGATGCGGGCGACGCGGAGACGTACCGTCCCGACTACGACCGGTTCGTCGAGTTCGACGAGGCGTGCGACGGATGTCTCATCGGGAACCCGTTCAGCCAGGTGTTCCCCGACGAGTTCTTCCTGAACATCAACAACGACCAGGGGCAGCGGACGTTCATCCTGCGGGTGAACGAGGAACGGCTGCAGAAGTGCGCCGACGCGGGGTTCGACGCCGTCGAGTGGGACATCATCGACACGTTCGAGGATCCGCACTCGGGCTTCAACATCAGCGCGCGATCGCAGCTCATGTTCAACACGCGTCTGGCGAACCTGGCGCACCGGTACGGGCTTTCGGTCGCGATGAAGAACGACCCGTCGCAGGTCGCCGAGCTGCTGCCGTACTTCGACTTCGCGGTCGTGGAGGAGTGCTTCGAGTGGAACTACTGCGCGGGCAACCCCGAGCCCGGGGAGGTCGCGTTCGTCGAGGCCGGCAAGGCGGTGTTCGAGGTGGAGTACCGGCTCACGCGCGCCGAGTTCTGCGACCGGGCGGCCGAGCTCGGCATCAGCTCGATCAAGAAGGCGCGCAACTACTCGCTGTTCGCCAAGCCGTACCACCCCTGCCGGTAGCGGTCAGGCGACGCGGCCGGGCGAGCCGTCGGGCGCGGAGAAGGGCAGCCCCTGCGCGGCCCAGGACTCCATCCCGCCCTCCAGGTTGACCGCCCGGTAGCCGCGGGCCTGGAACATCATCGTCGCGAGCTCGCTGCGGTTGCCGCTGCGGCAGACCACCACGACGGGCCTCTCGGGATCGAGGTCGCTGCCTGCGCCGGCCATGATCGCGTTCAGCGGGATGTGGATCGCGCCCTCGACCCTGCCGGCCTCCCACTCGTACGGCTCGCGGCAGTCGACCAGCTGCACCTCGCCCAGGTGGTCGTACGTGCCGCGGGCGGTCGAGAGGTCGTCGTTCGCCATAGGTTCGGAATCCTAGCAACGAGGTCGGGTTCCACCCTCTAGAGGACGCGGGCGAACGCCGCGTATGTCCGTTCGTCGAACAGCACGAACCGCACGTCGCGGACGCGCGTCTCGGCGGCGCGCACGGCTCCGATCGCGACCGGCGCCGCCTCGTCCACCGGGTAGCCGTAGATCCCCGTCGAGATCGCGGGGAACGCGATCGTGCGGACGTCCAGCTCGTCGGCCACGGCCAGGCACGAGGCGTGGCAGGCGGCGAGGAGCCGCGCGTCGTCCGGGGTGCCCGCGTAGACCGGGCCGGCCGTGTGGATGATCCAGCGCGCCCGGAGGTCGCCGCCGACGGTGGCCACGGCCTCCCCCGTCGGCAGGGGCGGGCGCCCGCGCTCGCCGATCACGCGCTCGCGATCGGCGAGCGCCGCCGTCCCCGCCGCCCGGGTGATCGCGCCGTCCACGCCCCCGCCCGGCCGCAGCGCGGTGTTGGCGGCGTTCACGATCGCGTCGGCGTCCTGGAGGGTGATGTCGCCCCGGACGAGGGTGATCGTCGGCATGGCGGCAATCCTAGGCGGGGTACGCTTCGGCGGATGTCCGGTTACGACGTGGTCGTGCTCGGGGACGCGAACCCCGACCTCATCGTCCGCGGCCAGGACGTGGTTCCCGCGTTCGGCCAGGCCGAGCGGCTGGTCGACGAGGCGGTGCTGACGATCGGGGGCTCGGGCGCGATCTTCGCGTGCGCGGCCGCGCGGCTGGGCCTGGGCGTCGCGTTCGTGGGGGTCGTGGGCGACGACCGTTTCGGGCACTACATGGTGGAGGAGCTCACCGCGAACGGGGTCGACACGGCCGCGATCGTGATCGACGGCGGACGCCCGACGGGCCTGACGGTCGTGCTGTCGATGCCGAGCGACCGAGCGATGCTCACCGCCCCCGGCACCACCGGCGCCCTGCGCTTGGACCGGATCGATCGCGGCGTCCTGGCCCGAGCGCGGCACGTGCACGTCAGCTCCTACTACCTGCAGGGAGGCCTGGCCCCGGACCTGCCCCGTCTGTTCGAAGAGCTGCGCCGCGCCGGAACCACGACGTCCGTCGACCCGAACTGGGATCCGTCGGGACGATGGGACGAGGCGCTGCCGCGGCTCCTGCCGTCCGTCGACGTCTTCCTCCCCAACGAGATGGAGGCGCTCAGCCTGGCGCGCACCTCCGAGCTCGCGCGCGCGATCGCCGTGTTCCGCGAGGCCGGCGCCGGTGTGGTCGCCGTCAAGCGCGACGGACAGGGAGCGATCGGCGCGGACGCATCGGGCATCGTGCGCGTCGACGGTCTCGAGGCCACTGTGGTCGACGGCACGGGCGCCGGGGACGCGTTCGACGCCGGGTTCCTAGCATGCTGGCTGGCCGGGGAGCCTCTCCCGCGCGCGCTGGCTGTGGGCAACGCGTGCGGGGCGTCGGCCGTGGGCGGCGCCGGCGGCACCGCGTCGCTCGCGACGATGGACCAGGCGCTCGAACGGGTGGGGGTCCCCGGATGATCGTCTGCCTGGCCGCGAACCCGTCGGTGGACAAGCTGTTCGAGGTCGATCGACTGATCCGCGGGGACATCCACCGGCCGTCCGGCTTCGTGCAGACCGCCGGCGGCAAGGGTCTGAACGTGGCGCGCGCGGCTGTCGCGCTCGGGGCGGAGGTGCGGGTCGTCGCGCTGCTCCGCGGGCACGCGGGCAAGTGGCTGGAGGAGACGCTCGCGGCCGAGGGGGTGCACGGGACGTCCGTGTGGACCCACGGGGAGAACCGGGCGTCGCTCTCGGTGGCGGACCGAGAGACCGGCGGACTGACGGAGTTCTACGAGCACGGCGCCGAGATCCCGTCGGCGGCGTGGGCGGAGTTGGCCGAGGCGGTCGCGGGGACGTTCGCGGATGCCGACTGGCTGACGATCTCCGGGTCGATGCCCGCCGGCGCGCCGGACGACGGCTACCGCGACATCGTCTCGGAGGCGCGCGCCGCCGGCGTCCCGGTCGCGCTCGACGCGGAGGGGGACCGGCTCCGCGTCGCGCTCGCCGCCCGGCCCCGGATCGTGAAGGTGAACGCGGTGGAGGCGGCGGAGCTGCTGGGCGTTCCGACCGCGCGCCGCGACGAGGCGCTCGCCGCGGCGCAGAAGCTGCGCGACCTGGCAGGAGGGCACGGGCACGCCGGGCTCGTCACGCGCGGGGCCGACGGGGTCGTCGTGGCCGCGCCCGACGGAGCGCTCTACGAGGGCGCGCTGTACGTCCGAGGCCGGTACCCGGTCGGCAGCGGCGACGCCTTCCTCGCCGGGCTCGTCGCGGCGCTCGAGCGCCGCGACGACTGGCCCGCGGCGCTCTCACTGGCGCTGGGCGCGGCCACCGCGAACGCCGAGCTACCGGGCGCGGGCCGGCTCGATCCGGCGCGGGCGTCCGCCCTTGCGGCCGAGGCCAGGATCCGCCCGGCTTGAGCGTCGAGGTCCGACGGGTCCGCCCCGGCGAGTGGGCCGAGCTGAAGGCCCTGCGGCTGCGGGCGTTGGAGGACACGCCCGACGCGTTCGCTTCGACCCTGGCCGAGGAGTCGGGCCTGCCCGACCGGCACTGGCGACGTGACGCCCGGGAGGCGGCGAACGGGGCCGAGGTCTTCGTGGCGCTCGCCGTCGACGGCGCCACCGATCGGCTCGCGGGGCTCGTCCGTGGCGCGGCGTGGCGGGGGGAGCCCGCGATCGCGGGCGTGTTCTCCATGTGGGTCGACCCGGACCTGCGGGGACGAGGGATCGGCGGGGCGCTGCTCGCTTCCGTCACGACGTGGGCGAAGGCCGGCGGCTACCGGCGGCTGCGGCTCCACGTCGTCGAGACGAACCGCGAGGCCGTCGCGCTGTACGGGCGCGCGGGGTTCGCGGCGACCGGGGTGCGCGAGCCGCTGCGTGAGGGGTCGGATCTCGTCCTGACGATGATGGAGCGCGATCTGAGCTGAGGAACGGGGTTCTGCTCTGCGGGACGCTGAGCTAGCATCCGCGGCATGGCGCGGGGCGACGGGCCGTCGGTGGAGAGCGTCGACCGGGCGCTGCGCGTGCTCGCGGAGCTCTCCGAGCACGGGGCCGGGATCTCGCTCGACGACCTGTCCGAGGCGTTGGCCCTGCCGAAGAGCTCGCTGCATCGGACGCTCTCGGCGCTCCGCGAGCGCGGGTTCGCGGGCCAGCGGGAGGACGGCCGGTACACGGTCGGCTCGGAGCTGTTGCGGATCGCCTTCCGGTTCCACGACCGGATGGACGTCCGCGTCGTGTGGCGCCCCCTCTTGGAGCGGATGCGCGACGCGTGCAACGAGACCGTTCACCTCGGCGTGCTCGACGGCGGGGACGTGGTGTACGTCGACAAGCTCGAATCGTCGCACTCCGTCACGCTCACGTCGCGGATCGGCGGCCGGAACCCCGCGCACTGCACGGGCGTCGGCAAGGCGCTCCTCGCCTGGACGTACCCGACGGAGGAGGCGCTCCTGGGGTGGGTCGGGCGGACGGGACCGCTCAGGGCAAAGACGCGCGGGAGCATCACCGATCCGGGCGCGCTCGTCGAGCAGATGGCGAAGGTGCGCCGAGACGGCTACGCCACGGACCTCGAGGAGAGCGAGCCGGGCGTGCGGTGCGTCGCCGCGCCGGTGTTCCTGGGCGGGGCCGCGCCGGTCGCGGCCGCGTCGATCGCGGCGCCGAAGGAGCGGATGCCGGTCGCGCGGATGCGGGCGCTGGCCCTCGACCTGTTGCGCGCCACGAGGGCGGACGCGCTGTCGGGCGCCGGCTCCCTTGACCTTGGCGCCGGCGGGGCGCGATGATGCAGGCGACGAAACGGCGTTCCGCACGACGGAACGCCGGCGCACGGCCGAGCGAGGGGGAGGAGGCGGCGTGCGCGGCCTGAACGACCGGGGGGTGCTGATCAGCGGCGGCACGAGCGGGATCGGCCTGGCCGCGGCCCGACGGTTCCTCGAGGAGGGTTCGCGCGTGTTCGTGGGGGGCGTCGATGCGGACGAGGTGGACGCCGCGCTCGAGCAGCTCCGCGCCGAGGCGCCCGGGACGGACGGCCTGGCCCTCGACGTCGCGGACGAGGATGCCGTCGCGCGGTTCGTGGACGCGGCGACCGCCGCGCTCGGGCGGATCGACGTCCTGATCAACAACGCGGGGATCGCCGAGAAGACGTGGTTCCTCGACCTGGAGCCCGGCGCATGGGACCGGATGATCGCGGTGAACCTGCGCGGGATGTTCCTGGTCGCGCAGGCGGTCGCGCGTCGGATGGTCGCAGACGGCCGCGGCGGCTCGATCGTGAACATGGCGTCCACGAACGCCTTGGGCGGCGAGGCCGAGTACGCGCACTACAACGCGTCGAAGGGCGGCGTGCTGCAGCTGACGCGCACGATGGCGGTGGAGCTCGGCGGCCGCGGCGTACGCGTGAACTGCCTCTGCCCGGGGTTCATCGACACGCCGCTGAACCGCGCGCTCGGCGAGGAGGACGACTTCGTGCGGTACGAGCGGGAGCAGATCCCGCTCGGACGCCGGGGCACCGCCGAGGAGGTCGCGGCCGCGTACGCGTTCCTGGGCTCCGACGACGCGTCGTTCATCCACGGCGCGGCGCTGGTGATCGACGGCGGGCAGACGGCGGTGATGTGATCCGATGACGACGCCGCTCGACGACCTGCGCGCGGTCCCGGAGTCCGGCGGCCGCGCGGCGCTCGTCTGGCTGGGACAGGCGGGCTTCGCGATCCGCGTGGGCGGCGCCACGCTGCTGGTCGACCCGTTCCTGTCGCCGCACCCGAAGCGCCGCTACGAGACGTCGCTCCCGCCGTCGGCGGCGACCGGCGTGGACGTCGTGCTCTGCACCCACGAGCACATCGACCACTTCGACGCGGGCAGCGTGCCGGCGATCGCCCACAGCTCGCCGGGCGCGGTGTTCGTGGTGCCGTCGCCGATCGTCGACATGGTCACCGAGGCGGGGGTCGCCGCGGACCGCGTCGTCGGGGTGCAGCCGGGGACGCCGATCGAGCTGGGTCCGGTGACCGTTCACGCCGTGCCGGCGCGCCACGGCGTGACGATGGAGGACGCGTACGGGTTCGGCGAGGAGCTCTCGGGCGGCCGGATCCGGTTCCTGGGTTACGTGCTCGACGCGGACGGCGTCAGGATCTACCACGCCGGCGACACGATCCACTACGAGGGCATGGAGGCCGCCCTGCGGCCGTTCGACCTGGACGCGGCGCTGCTGCCCGTGAACGGCCGGCACGCCGAGCGCGAGGCGCGCGGGATCGTCGGGAACCTGAACGAGCGCGAGGCGGCGTGGCTCGCCGCCGAGATCGGCGCGCGGACGCTCGTGCCGATGCACCACGACCTGTTCGTCGGGAACCTCGGCTCCTCGGCCGAGGTCGTGAACGCGGCCGAGGAGGAGGACCGCGCGGTGTCGGTCCTGGTCGCGCACCGCGGGGTGCCGTTCGTCCTGGCCGGGCGGGACGGGCGATGAGGGCGCTCGTGTACCTGGGGCCGCGGCGGATGGAGCTGCAGGAGCTGGCGGACCCCGAGCCGGGCGAGGGCGAGGTCGTGATCCGCACCGGCTCGGCGGCGATCTGCGGCTCCGATCTCCACGGGTTCCGCGAGGCCAGCCCACGGCGCGTGCCGCCGCTCGTGATGGGGCACGAGGCCGTGGGGACCGTCGACGCCGTAGGACCGGGTGTGGACGCGGTGCGGATCGGGGAGCGGGTCGTGCTGAAGCCGATCATCGGCTGCGGCGCGTGCACGCGATGCGCCGAGAGGTCGATCAACCTCTGTCGTGACGGACGGCTCGTCGGCCGCGATCGGCCCGGCGCCTTCGCCGAGCTCGTCGCGGTGCCGGCCGAGGCCGCCGTCGCGGTGCCGGACGGGATGCCCGACGACGTGGCGGTGATGACCGAGCCGCTCGCCAATGCGGTCCACGTGGCCACCATGGCTGTGAGCTCCGGCGGTTCCGTCTTCGTGATCGGCACGGGTCCGATCGGCTCGCTGATGGTCGCGGCCTCGCGCGCGATGGACGCCGGTCGCGTGTGGGCCAGCGACGTGGACCCGGACCGTCTGAGGTTCGCCGCTCGGATGGGGGGCGAGCCCCTCGCCGCAGAGGGGGCGGTCGACGCGGTCATCGGGGCGACGGACGGGTGGGGGGCCGACGTCGTGATCGACGCCGTCGGTGTCGAGGCGACGTGGCGGACGGCGCTCGATGCCGTTCGACCCGGCGGCACCGTGGTCGAGGTCGGCCTCGGCGCGCCGACCGGCTCGCTCGACTACTTCCGCGTGCTGAACAAGGAGGCGACGATCCGCGGCTCTTACGGCTGGAGGGACGCGGAGTTCGACGAGGCGCTCGCGTGGCTGGCGGCCGGGACGGTGGACGTCGGCGGCTGGATCTCGCGCACGCCGCTCGCCGAGGGGCAGCGGGCGTTCGAGGAGCTGGTCGACGGCGACGGGAGCCGGTTCAAGGTGGTGCTGGGGTTCGGATGACGCGGGGGCACGCTCCCCGGATGGGAGGGACGGGATGAAGCGGTGGACGGTGGCGACCCTGCTCGCGTTCGTGCTGGTGGCGGCCGCGTGCACGGGCGGTGACGACGGCGACACGACGGGCGCCACGGGGGGCGCGACCGGCTCGACCGGAGCCGCGACGGGCTCCGGATCCGTCGAGCTCACGATGTGGATGGGATACACGCCTCCGCCGCCCGAGAACGAGGCGCTCGAGAACCTGTCGCTGCAGGCGATCGTGGATCGGTTCAACGCCGAGCGTGACGGCGAGATCCACGTGACGATGCAGTACGTCAACAGCGACAACGCGCTGCAGAAGGCGACCGTCGCGCTGCAGGGCGGGCAGGCGCCCGACATCTCGTACCAGTACGGCACGAACATGCCGCAGCTCGCGACCGCGCCGCAGCTGGTCGACCTGACCGACCGGGTCGCCGATCCCGCCTTCGACTGGGAGGACTTCTTCGAGGGCGAGCGCGCTGTGGCGACCGTGAACGGCAAGGTCTACGGGATCCCCGCGCTGGTGGACAACCTGGCGATCGTCTACAACGCGGACCTGTTCGAGCAGGCCGGCGTGCCCGAGCCGACGCCGGACTGGACCTGGGACGACGCCCTGGCCGCGGCGAAGGCGGTCACGGATCCCGACACCAAGACGTTCGGGATGGTCTTCCCCGCCGACGGCAGCGAGACGACGGTGTGGCAGTACATCGCCATGCTCTGGGCGGCAGGCGGCGACATCCTGAACGAGGACAACACCGAGGCCGTCTTCAACTCCGCCTCGGGGGTGCGCGCGCTGTCGGTGCTCCAGCAGGCCCAGCAGGACGGATCGCTGTACCTGGACTTCCGGCCGGACTCGGGCAAGTACAGCACGCTGTTCAACTCCGGCAAGATCGGCATGGTGATCACCGGGCCGTGGGACCTGTCGGGCTTCCCGGACGTGAACTACGGCGTGCAGGTGATGCCGTCGTTCGACCCCGGCGGCAGCCACGAGACGATCGCCGGACCGGACAACTGGGTGATCTTCGACAACGGGCCCGAGCGCGTCGACGCGGCGTGGGAGTTCCTCACGTTCCTCGCCTCGCCGGAGATGATCCTGCAGGACTCGCTCGCGACGAGCCATCTGCCGACGCGCGCGTCGGTGCAAGACATGCCGGGCTTCGCCGAGTTCGACACCAAGTTCCCCGGCGTGGGCGCCTTCGCGGCGAACCTCGAGAACGTGAAGAAGGCACGGCCGCAGATCGTCCAGTACCCGCAGGTGTCGAGCTTCCTCGGGCAGGCGATCGTGAGCGTGCTGCTGGGTGAGGCCGAGCCGCAGGCCGCCCTCGACGAGGCTGCCGAGCAGGCGAACGGCGTCCTGGCGGTGCCGCAGTAGGTCGGCCGGTGGCCACCGTCGTACGGCGCGCGCTGCGATCCGACCACGCCGCCGGGTGGGCGTTCGCGTTCCCCGCCGTGGCGCTGATCGTCGTGTTCGGGCTGGTGCCGATCGTGTGGTCGGCCGTGCTCTCGTTCCAGAAGTCGAACCTGCTGGCGCCGCCCGAATGGGTGGGGCTCGCGAACTACCGGGCGCTCCCGAAGGACCCGTACTTCCGGGAGTCGATGGTGCACGCCGCGATCTACACCGCCCTGTTCGTGCCGATCTCGGTCACCGGCGGCCTCCTGGTCGCGGTGGCCCTGAACCGGAGGATCCGCGGGATCCGTTGGTACCGGACGGCGGTGTTCGTGCCGGTCGTCGTCTCGACGATCGCCACCGCCATCGTGTTCCTGTGGGTCCTCGACCCGAACTTCGGCCTGGCGAACTGGCTCCTCGGCAAGGTCGGGCTGGGCCCGTTCGGGTTCTTCGAGAGCCCCGACGGAGCGCTCTACTCCGTCGTCGCGATGACGGTCTGGGGCTGGATCGGGTTCGACGTGATCATCTTCCTGGCCGCGCTGCAGGGCATCCCCCCGGAGCTGGTCGAGGCGGCCGAGATCGACGGGGCGCGCACGTGGGGCATCTTCCGCAACGTCACGCTGCCGCTGCTCGGTCCGGTGACGCTCTTCCTGGTCGTGTGGTCCTCGATCAACGCGCTGCAGCTGTTCGACGAGGTCTACCTGGCGACCAACGGCGGGCCCGGCACCGCCACGCTCGTGCCGGTCCTGTACCTCTACAAGCTCGCGTTCCTGCAGGGGATCGCGGGCTACGCGGCCGCGATCGCGTACGTCCTGTTCGTCGTGATCCTGGTGCTCACGGTCGTCCAGCTGCTGGTCGGCAAGCGGATGGTGCATTACGCCTCATGAGCCAGACCCCGGTCCTCGACGCGCTGTCCCGGGCGAGCACCGGCGTGGCCGAGCACGACGTCCCGCCGGTCGGGCATCGCTTCCTGTTCAGCCCATGGCACCTGGTGCTGATCCCGGTCGCGGTGACGATGGTCCTGCCGCTCGTGTGGATGGTGGTGACGTCGCTGCAGACGCTCGACGAGACCCGGCACTACCCGCCCACGCTCGTGCCCTCCTCGCTCGAGTGGAGCAACTACTCCGAGGTGCTCACGCAGGCGCCGTTCGGCCGCTGGTTCCTGAACTCGCTGATCGTCACGGTCCTGGTCGTGCTGGGCAACCTGCTGTTCTGCAGCCTGGCCGGCTACGCGTTCGCCAGGATCCGGTTCGTCGGGCGGGAGGTCGTGTTCGTGCTGCTGCTGATCACGCTGATGGTGCCCTTCCAGGTGATCATCATCCCCGAGTTCCTGATCGTGCGGAGCCTGGGCATGATCGACTCGCTCGGCGCGCTGATCCTGCCCAACCTCGCGGGCGCGTTCGGGATCTTCATGCTCCGGCAGTTCTTCCGGACCCTGCCGATCGAGCTCGAGGAGGCCGCCCGGATCGACGGGTGCTCGCGCCTGGGTGTCTTGTTCAAGATCGTCCTGCCGCTGTCCGGACCCGCGCTCGCGACGCTCGCCGTGATCACGTTCATGTGGACGTGGAACGACTTCCTGTGGCCGCTGATCACGATCTACTCGCCCGAGCACATGACGCTGCAGCTGGGCCTGGCGACGTTCCAGGGCGCGCACCAGACGAGCACGAACCTGCTGATGGCGGCGAACGTGATGACGGTGCTGCCGGTGCTGCTGCTGTTCCTGTTCGCGCAGCGCTACTTCGTGCGCGGGATCGCGACCTCGGGGCTGAAGGGGTGAGCTGAGCGATGGCCGACGTCGAGCTCACCCACGTCACGAAGCGGTTCGAGAACGGGCACGTGGCGCTCGACGACCTCTCGCTCGAGGTCGAGGACGGGGAGTTCCTGATCCTGGTCGGGCCGTCCGGCTGCGGCAAGACGACGGCGCTGCGCCTGATCGCGGGGCTGGAACGCTGCACGGCCGGCTCGATCCGGATCGGCGATCGGGTCGTCGACGAGGTCTCGCCGCGCGATCGCGACATCGCGATGGTCTTCCAGAACTACGCGCTGTACCCGCACATGACCGTGAGGCGGAACCTGGCCTTCGGCCTGAAGCAGCGGCACACCCCCAGGCCCGAGATCGAGCGGCGCGTCCGCGAGGTGAGCGCGATCCTCGGGCTCGACGAGCTGCTGAACAGGCGGCCGGCGCAGCTCTCGGGCGGGCAGCGCCAGCGGGTCGCGATGGGACGGTCGCTGGTGCGCGAGCCCGCGGTGTTCCTGCTGGACGAGCCGCTGTCCAACCTGGACGCGAAGCTCCGCGTGCAGATGCGCGCGGAGCTGAAGCGGATCCACCAGCGCCTGGGGATCACGACGATCTACGTCACCCACGACCAGGTCGAGGCGATGACGCTCGGCGACCGGATCGTCGTGATGTCGGGCGGCCGCGTGCAGCAGATCGGCCGCCCGCAGGACGTCTACCGCCGCCCGGCGAACATCTTCGTCGCCGGCTTCATCGGGAGCCCGCCCATGAACCTGTTGCGCGGCAAGGCGTCGGGTGGCCGGGTCGTGGCCGGCGACCTGGTGCTGGACGTGGCGGCCGGCGACCGCGACGTGGCGGTCGGGATCCGGCCCGAGGTCCTTCACCGCGATCCGGCGGACGGACCTGCGTTCGAGCTGGCGGTGGAGGTCGTCGAGCCCCTGGGCGAACAGGTCGTCGTGCACGGGACCGTCGCTGGGTCGACGGTCGAGAGCGGCGCCGAGGAGGAGACCGAGATCCCGCTCGCGCTCGAGGATCGGCGCGCCGCCGTGACGGCGGTCCTCGGCCCGTCGGACGAGCCGTCCCCGGGCGACCTGCTGCGCCTGGGTATCGCGGCGGAGCGGGTGCACCTGTTCGACCTGGCGAGCGGGGAGGCGATCCGATGACCCCGCCTCCCCATGGCGGACCGCGTGCGACGGACGACCCGCGGGTCGTGATCGTCGGCGCCGGCGGCTGGGTGTTCCCGATGGAGCTCACGCGCGACCTGTTGTCGTTCCCGTCGCTCGCGCGCATGCGCCTGGTCGTGTACGACCTGGACGTCGCGGCCGCGGAGCGCACGGCGGTGGACGCGCGCCGGCTCGTCGCGCTCGGAGGGCTGGCCGCGTCGGTCGAGGTCGCGACGTCGCTCCGCGAGGCGATCGCCGGCGCGGACGCGGTGATCACCGTGTTCCAGGTCGGGGGCGTCGAGGCGTACGCCCACGACATCGAGATCCCGCGCGCCTACGGCATCGACCAGACGGTCGGCGACACGTTCGGGCCGGGCGGCGTGTTCCGCGGGCTGCGCACCGTCGAGGCGCTCCGCGAGGTCGCGGTCGCGATGCTCGAGGTCTGCCCTGACGCCTGGCTGCTGAACTACGCGAACCCGATGGCCGTGAACTGCTGGGCGACGGAGCTGACCGGCGTGAAGCTCGTCGGCCTGTGCCACAGCGTGCAGGGCACCTCGGAGCTGCTGGCGCGGGAGCTGGAGGTGCCGTACGACGAGGTGACGTTCGACTGCGCGGGCGTGAACCACACGGCGTGGTTCACGGCGTTCCGCCGCGGCGACGAGGACCTGATCCCCCGGATCCGCGAGGTGATGCGCGCCCGCCACGTCGACGGGACGATGCCGATGCTGCCGCGCTCCGACGACCCGTACGAGAGCAACGAGCGGGTGCGGGCGGAGCTGATGATGCTAACCGGCTACTTCCACACGGAGTCGAGCCACCACGCGAGCGAGTACTGGGCGTGGTTCCGGCGCACCCCCGAGCTCACCCGCGCGTACCTCGACCGTGAGTGGGACTACCTGGAGATCTGCCGCTCCTCGGACGCGCGCGACAGCAACGAGATCCTGATCGCGGAGGCCGAGCGCGAGGGGATCCGCCACGGCGGCGAGTTCGCCGCCCCGATCGTCGACAGCCTGGTGACCGGCACGCCGCGCGTGATCTACGGGAACGTCCGCAACGGCGGCGCGATCGAGAACCTGCCGGCGGAGGCGTGCGTCGAGGTGGCCTGCGTCGTCGACGGGAACGGCGTGCGGCCGCGACGGTTCGGCTCCCTCCCGCCCGCGTGCGCCGCGCTGAACCGGACCCAGATCGCGGTCCAGGCGCTCACGGTCGAGGCGGCGCTGACGGGCGACCGCGACCTGGTGCACGCCGCGGTGGCGCTGGACCCGCTGACGGGCGCGGTGGCGACGCTGCCGCGGATCCACGAGATGGTCGACCGGATGCTCGAGGCGCAGGCGCCCTGGCTGCCGCGGTTCACGGGGGCCGGCGCATGACCGAGACGCCCGTCCGCTCCGAGGCGCGGTTCCCCGACGGCGCCGCCTACCGGATCGAGATCCCCAGCACCGAGACGCCGGAGGCCCTGGCCGCGATCTTGGAGGAGGCCGAACGCCTGGACGTGCCCGTCCACCGCGTCTCGCAGGGCAGCGGCGTCTCGATGCTGACCGACGACGAGCTCGACCGGTTCGCCGCGCTCGCCGCCGACGCGGGCGTCGAGGTGAGCCTGTTCGCGCGGCCCGGCGCCGGCTGGGGGACGTCCGCGGCGGCGCGCGCCCCCGCCGGGGGCGCGTTCGCCGCCGCGGCCTGGGGCACCTCCCAGGTCCACTCGGCCCTCGACGACGCGGTCCGCGCCGCCGCCCACGGGTTCCGCAGCGTCCTGATCGCCGACGTCGGCGTCCTTGCGGCGTTCGGACGGATGCGCCGCGCGGGCGACCTGCCGCCCGAGATGCAGGCGAAGGCCTCGGTGATGCTGCCCGTCACGAACCCCGAGACGGCGCGCCTGCTGCAGGACCTCGGCGCCGACACGATCAACGTGGCGGGCGACCTGCCCGTGGCGGAGGTGGCGGCGATCCGCGCGGCGGTGACCGTCCCCCTCGACCTGTACGTGGAGTCGCCCGACGACCTGGGCGGGTTCGTGCGCTTCCACGAGGTGCCCGAGCTGATCGCGGCCGCCGCCCCGATCTACCTGAAGTTCGGCCTCCGGAACGCGCCGCCCCTGTATCCGCTCGGCGCGCACATGCATCCGACCGCGCTCTCGATGAGCCGCGAGCGCGTGCGCCGCGCCCGCCTGGTGGTGGAGCTGCTCGCCCGCGAGGGACACGCGTTCCCGACGTCCGACCGTGGCGCCGCCGGGTTGGCGGTGCCGGTCAGGGGAGCACGACCGATCGCGTGAGGTTCCGCGGCCGGTCGGGGTCGAGCCCGCGCGCCGCCGCCAGGGCGAGCGCGACCCGGTGGATCCTGACCAGCTCCGCGAGCGGGTCGAGCGAGGCCGTCACGACGGTCGCGCCGGTCGAGGCCACGTCGTCGGCGACGGCCGGGTCGGGGGTGCCGAGGATCCACACGAGCGACGACGGCCCGGCCAGGCTCACCGGCCCGTGCCGGTACTCCATCGCCGGGTAGGACTCGGTGTGGACCTGCGCGGCCTCCCGCAGCTTCAGCGCGGCCTCGTGCGCGACCCCGACGGTCCAGCCGTGGCCCAGGAACACGAAGTGGTCGAACCCGGGCGGCTCGACCGGCAGCGGCGCACGGAGCGCGGTCTCCGCGTCGGCGATGGCCGGGGCGGGGTCGATCCCCAGGTGGGCGCGGAGCAGCGCGAGCGTGGCCGTCGCGAACCGCGTCTGCACGACCGAGCGCTCGTCGGCGAAGTCCAGGATCAAGGCGTGGTCCGCCCGAGCCGGGACCGGCGTGCCGGCGACCGCCGAGATCGCGACCGACGGCGCGTCGAGCGCGCCGAGCGCGCGCGCGACCTCCGTGGTGGTCCCGCTCCGCGAGATCGCGAGCACCCGGTCGTAGGCGCGTGCCGCCGGAAGCTCGGACGCCGTGCTCGCGTCGGTCTGGCCCAGGCCGGCCGCCTCGCGCGCCGCGGCGAAGCTCTGCGCCATGAACCAGGACGTGCCGCAGCCGATCGCCAGCACGCGCTCGCCGGCTGCCGGCAACGACGCGGCGACATCCGGCAGGATCTCGGCGGCTCGCCGCCACGTCGCCGGCTGGCTGCGGACCTCTTCCTCGGTGGCGCCCATGTCGGCGGCATCATCGCAGGCCCGGCCGGGATCCCCGCGTGCCCAGGCACCGGGTTGCCTCCGTCCCGCGTCCGCCCGCATCCTGTCCGGATGCCGCGCATCCGCGTAGCGCCCGAGGTCGCCGTGAACGGCCTGTTCGTGGTGTTCGGCTTCGTGGTCGCCGCGTTCTTCCCGTTCCTGGCCATCTACCTGGAGTCGCGCGGCCTGACGGCGTCGGAGGTCGGGTTCGTGCTGGCGGCGATGGCGCTCGCGCGGATCGTCGCGAACCCGATCTGGGGCCACCAGGCCGACACGAGGGTCGGGCGGCTCTTCGCCTTGCAGGTGGGCACGATCGGCTCGGGGTTGGCGGCGCTCGCGATGAACCAGGTGGATGGGTTGGTGCCGATCGCGGTCGTCGCCTCGCTCCTGGCGGCGGCGATGGTCGCGACCGGGCCGAACATCGACGCGATCACGCTGGTGCACCTGGGGGATGAGCGGATGGCGGATTACGGTCGCATGCGCGCGTGGGAGAGCCTGTCGTACGCGGCGGGGTGCCTGGTGTTCGGCGCGATCCTCCAGGCCGCCGGGCTCCGATGGGCGATGCCGCTGTACGCGGCGGCGAGCCTCGCCGTCTGGGCGTGGACCTTCGCGTTCGACCGCGACCGCCCCGCGCGCGACCAGGTCCACGGCAAGCTGGGCGCGGTCGGCGCCGTGTTCCGCGCGGCGCCGCGCTTCTGGGGGTTCCTCGCGGGGACCCTGCTGGTCTGGACGGGTTTCAACGCCGCCTGGAACTTCATCTCCCTGAAGATCGCGAGCGAGGGGGGAGGGCCCCTGCTCATCGGGCTGGGCACCGCGCTCGGCGGGCTCGTCGAGGTCCCGGTGATGCGCAACGCGTCGCGGCTGCACGAGGGCTGGGGGCTGCGGCGGGTCTTCGCGCTGGGGTGCACGATCTACGGCTTCGGGTTCCTCGCATGGGGTCTTATCGACTCGCCGACGATCGTGAGCATCCTCACGGTGTTCGAGGGGGCCGCGTTCGCGCTGCTGTTCACGACGGGGATCGGCGTGATCGGCCGCCTGGTCCCCGAGACGCTGTACTCGTCCGCCAACTCCGTCGCCGCGATGGTCGGCTTCGGCATCGCGCCGATCATCGGGGCGGGCATCGGGGGCATCCTGTACGACCGGGCCGGGACCCTGGTGCTCTACGCGTTCGCGTCGTCGCTCGCTTTCGCGGGCGCGGTGATCTCGTGGTTCGCGCTGGCGACGCCGGCGCTCGACGGGCCGGCGCCCGGGGCGGCCGTGGGGCTGGAGGCCGAGCCGCCGCCGGCGCCGGGCGAGGCCGTGCCTTGAACGCCGTCGACGAGCACCGGGCGTTCGTCGCCTCGCGGTTCCCGGGGCTCGGGGAGGTCGAGTCGTTCGAGCCGTTCGGCGACGGCTGGGACATGAGCACGTACCTCGTGAACGACGCGTGGATCGCGCGGTTCCCGCGCCTGCCGGGGACGGACGCGGTGCTGCGACGCGAGGCGGTGCTGCTGGACGGGCTCCAGGGCGAGCTCTCGGGCGCGCTGCCCGCTCCGTCGTTCGTCTCGGACGACCCGCCGTGCCTGGTGTACCGCCGGATCGACGGGCGGGCCGCGGATCCGGCGGCCCCGGGCATCTGGCCCGAGCGGCTGGGCCGATTCCTGTACGACCTGCACCTGGTTCCGCCGGAGTTCGCGGGGCTCCGCGCGACGACCCCGGCTTCCTGGCGCGACGCCTACCGCGACGAGCTCGCCGACCTCGGCCGTCGCGTGATCCCGCTGCTGGAACCGGTCGAGGGCGAGAGCGCCCGCCGGATGTTCGCGGCGTTCCTGGACGACGACCGCGCGTTCAGGTTCGCGACGGGCGTCGTCCACCGCGACCTCGGTCCCGAGCACGTCCTGCTCACCTCGGACGGGGACCTGGCGGGCGTGATCGACTGGGGGGATGCGGGGGTCGGCGACCCGGCGATCGACTTCGCATGGCTGCTGCACCGCGCGCCCGAGGCGGGGGAGCGGGCGCTCGCCGCCTACGGGGGCGCCCCCGACGAGCGCTTCCGCGAGCGCGCCGCCTTCTACGATCGCCTCGGACCGTGGTACGAGGTGACGCACGGTCTCGACACCCAGGAGCCGGCGTTTGTCGAGAGCGGCCTGCGGGGGGTCCGGGCCCGTCTCCCGGGCGGCTGACCCCGCGCCGCCGCCGCGACAGGTCGACGGCGGCCGCGATGCCGGGGAAGATGTCGACGGACGGCCGACGCGACCGCACGACGGAAGGAGAACGCGATGGGTGAGGGATCGGGAGGGCTGGTCGACAAGGGCAAGGACGTGGCGAGCGGCCTGGCCGACAAGACCAAGGAGGTCGCCGGGGACCTCGCGGGGAAGGCCGGCCCCGCGGCGCACAAGGCCAAGGACGCCGTCGGCGGCCTGGCCGACAAGACCAAGGAGGTCAGCCGGCGATCTGGCCGACAAGGCCGCCCCGGCGGCCGAGAAGGCCAAGGACGCCGTCGCGGACCTCGCCGACAAGGTGAAGGGCTTCCTGCACCGCACCGACGAGGGCGCGCCCGAGGCGAAGGACGCCGCCGAAGACGCCGACTGACAGGCTCCGGCCGCGCCGGGGCTAGGGCTAGCCCCGGCGGATGCCCTCCGGGATCAGGTCACCGTGGGCGGCGAGCAGGTCGTCGCACATCGCGACGATCAGATCGGGCGGGAGCGTGGCCGCCGTGTTCGGATCGAGCAGCGCCGCCTGGTACACGAGGTCGCGCCGCCCCTCGAGCGCGGCGCGGACCGTGAGCTCCACGACGTTCAGGAACGTCCGGTTCAGGGCGAGGCACTGCGGGGGGAGCGCGCCGACCCGCTGCGGGCGCACGCCGCCCGCGTCGACCAGGCACGGCACCTCGACGCAGGCGTCGGCCGGCAGCCCGTCGATCAGGCCGTCGTTGCGCACGTTCCCGTAGACCTCCCGGGCGCGACCGGTGAGCATCGCGTGCACGATCTCCGACGCGAGCTCCGAGCCCGGCTCGAGCTCGATCGGGTCGCCGGCGGCCAGGGCGGCCTCCATCGCGGCGTACTCGGCCAGGTTCTCGTCGCTGCGGCGGATGTACTCGTCGACCGGGATCCGGAACCGCTCGATCTGCGCGTCGTCGTGCAGGAACCACGGCACGTACTCGGCGGAGTGCTCGCTCGACTCCGTCGGGAAGTACCCGAGGCGGCGGAACAGCTCGACCCGCACCCGCCGGCCGAGGCCCTCCGGGTCGGCCTCGACGCGCTCGCGCGCGATCGGGTAGAGGTCCTCGCCGGTCGCGGTCCGTTCGAAGCGCACGACGAAGCACTGGTGATTGAACCCGGCCGTTCGGAACGTGATGTCCGCCTCGGGCACGCCGACCAGGTCGGCCAGGAACGCGTGCGTGTCGCGAACCGAGTGGCAGACCCCGACGACGTTCGCGAACGCGGAGCCGGCGTACACGCCCCAGGGCACCATCGCCATCGGGTTCGTGTACGAGAGCAGGAGCGCGTCGGGGCAGCGGGCGGCCATCTCGTCGCCCATGGCGACCATGACGGGGATCGTGCGCAGGCCGCGGGCGATGCCGCCGATCCCGATCGTGTCCGCGATCGTCTGGCGGACCCCGTACCGGGCCGGGATCTCGAAGTCGCGGACCGTCGCGTCGTACCCGCCGACCTGGATCTCGTTGATCAGGAACCGCGCGCCCTCGAACGCTTTCGCGCGATCCGGGTGAGCGGCGATCACGTACCCCGCGCCGGTGGTCTCGACCGCGCGGCGAGCGAGGCGCTCCGCCGTCGCGAGGCGCCCGGGGTCGATGTCGTGCAGGGCGATCTCCAGCGTCCCGTGCAGCTCCGCGAACCCGCAGAGGTCGGCGAGCAGGCTGCGCGTGAACTCCACGCTGCCCGCCCCGATCAGGGTGATCTTCGCTCGCTCGGCCATCGGCTCGGGGAGTCTCGCAGACGCGCGGGCTCGGGCGGCGCGCCGGCTTCCCCCGGCGCCCCCGCCCCCGGTCGCTCCGGCGCCGCTACGATGACGCCCAGGCCGTCGAGACGTGGGAGGTCCTGAGCCGATGGTGAGCGCGTACATCCTGGTGCAGACCGAGGTGGGGAAGGCGGGTCAGGTAACCGAGAAGATCCGTGCGCTGGAAGGCATCTCGCAGGTCGATGGCGTGACCGGTCCCTACGACGTGATCGCCTTCGTCGAGGCCGAGGACCTGGACCACCTGGCGAGGTCCGTGGTGGTGCCGATGCAGGAGCTGGAGGGGATCACCCGAACCCTCACGTGTCCGGTGCTCCAGTTCTGACGGGGCGTTGACGAGACACCTCTCGAACGATCGACGGAGGACCGTATCGATGAACCTGACCCGAAGCCACGCGCGCGCGGCGCTCGGCGCCGTCCTGGTGGTCGCCGTGGCGCTGCCCGCCTCGGCCGCCACCCCGTCGCCGCGGGGGGAGGCGCCGGGCCGCGACCCGTTCGCGAGCACCGGCACGGTCGCCCTCGCGTCGGCCAAGAGGCAGCCCGCCCTCGTTCCGACCCGCAACGACGCGCTCCGGCGCGCGCTCGACGACGGGGCGCTCACCGAGGCGGAGTACGCGCTCGCCCGCGCCCGGTCCCTGTTCCACCCGGAGGCCTCGGCGGCCCGCTACGGCGACGTCACGGCGCCGCGCCGGCTGGACGCCACCCTCGTCCTGCGCGACCTCGCGATCCGGCAGCGCGCGCTCCACGGCGCGAAGCTCGAGCGCGCGCGCGCGATCCTCGGCCGGCCGACCGAGGGCAACGACGATCCCAGCGACGACGGCTACTCGGTCCCGGCCCTGAACACCTGCGGGCAGCACGCCTGCGTGACGTGGGTGCCGACGTCCCCGGACGCGCCGGACGACGCGGATGCCGACGGGGACCAGATCCCCGACTGGGTGGAGCAGACGGCCCAGGTAGTCGAGGAGGTCTGGGACGCGGAGGTCGGCGACCTGGGCTACCGCGCTCCGAAGGACGACAGCGCGTCATCCGATCACGGGCCCGACGGGAAGCTCGACGTCTACATCGCCAACCTGGGCGACGACGGGCTGTACGGCTACTGCACGAGCGACGACCCGAACCTGGGGCCGGGCTCGTCCTACGAGTACTGGGACACGTCCGCGTACTGCGTGGTGGACGACGACTACCGGGAGTTCCCGCTGCCCGGGCTGCCGTCGCTGCAGGTCACGGTGGCGCACGAGTTCTTCCACGCGGTGCAGTTCGCGTACGACGCCTTCGAGGACGCCTGGCTCATGGAGGGCACGGCCTCCTGGATGGAGGACGAGGTCTACACCGACGTGAACGACAACCTGCAGTACCTGGCCGACAGCCAGCTCAGCCATCCCGAGAAGCCGCTCGACTTCGGCACCCAGAACTATCTGGGGTGGTACGGCTCGTGGATCTTCTTCCGGTTCCTCGAGGAGTACATCGCCGACCAGCCCGATCCCTCGATCGTGCGTGCGGCCTGGGAGGCCGCCGACGGCGCGCAGGGCGGTCCGGACAAGTACTCGGCCGCCGCGATCGGGGCCGCGCTGAAGCAGCGCAAGTGGGAGTTCCGCTGGGCGTACGCGGACTTCGGCGCCTGGAACCTGAACCCGGACGCGACCTATGCGGAGGGCGAGGCGTACCCGAGCCCACCTCTCGCCGGCAAGCTGACGGTCCGCTCGGCGCGGCCGAACCTCGGACCGTACGTCCTGACGATGGACCACATGACGACCGGCTACGTGCGCCTGAAGCCGGGATCGGGCGTCGCGGCGAACGCGAAGCTGCGGGTCTCGGTCGACGGGCCCGACTACGCTCGAGGCCCCGAGGCCACGCTCGTCGTTGAGAAGGCGAGCGGCGCGCTGTCATACGTCGCGTTCGAGTTGAACGCGAACGGCGACGGCGCGAAGACCGTGAAGTTCGGCAAGGGGAAGGTCGCGTCCGTGACGCTCGTCCTCACCAACGCCAGCATCCGGTTCGCGTGCTGGAAGGACACGCGGTACTCGTGCCAGGGCAAGCCCAAGGACGACGACACCCGCCACGTCTTCGACGTGGCGCTGATCCAGTAGCCGGCCGTCCCCTCCGCGGATCCGTCGAGGCCACCTCCGCGGCGGGCGCCGTCGGGGGTTCGTGGATCGTCAGACGGGCGTGACCGCGACCAGGGTCGCCAGGTCGTGCGTCTGGCGAACCGCCGACCCGAAGCGCGGCTTCTCCTCGAACGTCAGCCGTACCGACCCCGGATCGCCCGGTCCGTCGCCGGGGACCGACTCGATCGAGATCAGCGTGCCCGTGAAGCGGAACGTGCGGCGGAGCCCCGCGTGCCTGCGATCCACCCGATAGCGACGCCCGATCTGGAGCTCCGAGGGGTCCACGATCGATCCCGGCATGAACCCACGATAGGCCCGACGGCGTACCGTTAGGACGTGGCCGAGGACACCCTTCCGACCGAGCGCCTCCCGACGGATCGGCGTTCGCTGACCGAGGAGATCGTGATCGTCCTGGCGCTCTCGCTGCTGGCGAGCGCCGTGTTCGCCGTCCTCAACCTCCTGCAGGGGCCGCTCAAGGGCGGGTACGTGGCGTCGGTGAACCAGAGCACGCAGCTGGCCCGGCAGGTCGCCTCGTTCGTGTTCGGCCTGGCCCCGGTCGCGCTGGTCGCCCACCTGCTCCGGCGCTCGGGCGAGGGGGTCGCGACCATCGGCCTCGCGTGGGACCGGCCTCGCCGGGACGTCGAGCGCGGCCTGGTCCTGGGGCTGATCGTGGGGCTCGGCGGGATCGGGCTGTACCTGGCGGCGGTCGGCATCGGCGTGAACCGGTTCGTGGTGCCGGTGCCGCCGACGGGCCACTGGTGGACGCTGCCCGTCCTGTTCCTGAACGCCGCCGAGGCGGCGCTGCTCGAGGAGGTGATCGTCCTCGGATACCTGGTCACGCGGCTGGAGCAGATCGGGTGGAGCACCGTGGCGGCCGTCGGCGCCAGCGCGCTCCTGCGGGGCTCCTACCACCTGTACCAGGGATGGGGAGGGTTCCTCGGGAACCTCGCGATGGGGCTGCTCTTCGGGATCCTGTTCGTGCGGTGGCGCCGGACCTGGCCGTTCGTGATCGCGCACTTCCTGCTGGACGTGGGCGCCGGGATCGGGTTCCTGCTCTTCCGCGAGCACCTGCCGGGGTTCTCGTAGCGGCCTCGCCTCACCGAAACGTCGCGATCTCCTGTTGCCGATCGGTCGTCGCGCGAGCCCGGTACACTGGTTCGCGGGATATCCCATCAAGACCGTGACCCCGGCCGGAGCGCCGGGGTTATGTGTGTCCGGGTCCCTCCCGCTACTGCAGGTCCCTCGGGATCGTGCGGTCCCAGCGACGACGCCAGCGCTCGACGCCGTCTTCCGACACCACCAGGTCGATCCCGACGCGGTAGGCGTCGCGGTCGCTCTCGATCGTCATCTCGGCGTGGCTCGTGCATGTCGCCTCGGGGAACCGGAGCTCGAACCAACCCTCGGACCGCGTGTTCGCCCTCCCGGGATCGTCGAGCGAGACCCGGACCACCCCGTCGTAGCGCTCCGCGAACGCCGTGACGTCCTCGCGCGCCGGGTAGTCGCCGGCGCTCCCCGCCTCGGCCCGCGTCGTGTGCGTGAGCTGCTCGTGGGCGACCGCCCACTTCACCCACCCGCTCGATGGGTCGTCCTTCGGCCGTTCCTTCGGGGAGGTGTTCGTGTGCTCCCGGTTCGGGGGCGGCAGGACCGGGGGGTCGTGTAGCGGCGGCGGTCCGTCGAGCACCGGCAGCTCCAGCGTCGCGGCGGCCCGTTCGACCGAGAGCGACAGGGGCTCGGGCGGCGACCAGGCGTTCGGCCAGTCCGTGCCCGCCAGGTCCAGACGGACGCGGTGACCGGCCTCGAACGTCCACGACATCGCCTCGAGCTCCAGCTCGATCTCGTACGCGGCGCCCGGCTCGAGCGGCTCGGGGCGCTCCCGCGAGTCCCGGTGGGTCAGGTTCAGCAGCCCCCGCGTCACCAGCGACGACGTCCCGTCGGGGAAGACGTCGCAGAGCTTCGCCGACAGATACGCGACCGGCGCGGTCGACGCGACGCGCACCCGCAGGCGCGCGTGGCCCAGGATCTCGAGCTCGTCCTCGAGCGCGGGCCAGGTGTAGGCGAGCGAGTGCAGCTCGTCCGGGCGCTGGTCGTCCGGCTGTCCCCAGGGCATGGCTCCGGCGCACGAGATCCACGCGGTCCAGCCGACGTCGCCGCGGACGTCGAGCCTGTCGACGTCCCCGTCCCGGCGGCCGCCGGCGGCCGCCGCGTCGGCGAGCGGCCACGCCGTCGGCCGGAGCCGCTCCGGCGGCCACGTCGGCTCGTAGCGCCAAGCGCCGCGCACCTCGCGCCGGTCGGGGCCGGGGAGCGTCGAGCGCTGCGCGTACACCAGGATCGGCGGCTCGCGGTCGACGCCGTTGTCCTCGTCCTTCAGCCAGCGATCCCACCACCGCAGGTGCTCGGGGATCAGATCGTGATTCGGCCCGGGCAGGCACGTGTCCGTCGACGCGTGCGACCAGGGGCCGATCAGCAGGCGCTTCGGGCACGTGAGCGCCTCGAACGTCCGGAACGTGTTGTTGCGGTAGCCGTCGGCCCAGCCCGCGATGATCATCGTGGGGATCCGGATCCGCCCGTAGTCGGGCCGCAGCGAGCCGAACCGCCAATAGTCGTCCCACCTTTGGTGCTCGAGCCACGTCAGGATCCAGGGCTCGTTCGCCGCGACGCGCCGCTCCCACTCCTCGCGCCAACCCTGTCCGAAGATCGACGGGACCGGGGGCAACGCGTTCATCGCGATCATGTACGTGGGGTAGTCGACCAGGTCCAGCTGCTTGAGCGCGCCGCCGAAGTAATGCACGTCGTCGCCGAACCGGTCGTCGGTCGCGAAGATCGGGATCGCGGCCCTGAGCGCCGGCGGACCCTCGATCGCGAGCTGGATCGCGTTGAAGCCGGAGTACGACGTGCCGTACATCCCACCGCGCCGGTCGACCAGTCCTGGGCGGCGAGCCAGCCGATCACGGTCGCCAGGTCGGTCCGCTCGACCGCGGGGTACTCGTCCAGGGCGACGCCCTCGCTCGAGCCCGTGCCGCGCACATCCACCCGGCACATCGCGTAGCCGGCCTCGGCCAGGCGGACGTACTCGGGCCGGTACGACGCGGTCACGTCGTCCTTGCGGTAGGGGAGCGCCTCGAGCAGCGCCGGCCACGGCCCGACGCCGTCGGGCAGGTAGAGCGTCGCCGCCAGGCGGGCGCCGTCGGCCATGGGGATCATCTCGTGCCGCCGCACGCTCATCTCACCCCCACCGCTGGAACCAGATCCGGGTCCGCCACAGCGTCGTCGTGAGCTCCTGGCCGGTCAGCACCGGCCAGAACCATAGGAACAGGGCGACGGCGACGGCCAGGTAGCCGTAGACGAACGGCCGGTAGGGATGCCGGCGTGACTCCACACGGGCGCCGGTCTCGGGATCGCGCAGGACGATCGTCGCGCCCCACAGATCGCGCATCGAGTACGTCGCGGCGAGCACCATGAACGGGGTGGCGGGAAGGATGTAGAAGAAGAACTGGGGCCGGCTCACGAAGAACCACGGGAGGTACTGCGCCAGGAACGGGACGGCGATCGCCCCCGCCCGCCAGTCGAGCTTCCGTCGCCAAGCGAACAGCGCGTACGGGATCGTCCAGATCGTGCCCCAGAACACCGCCGGGTTCCCGATCGCGATGATCTGGCGGATCGTGCCGTCGCCCGAGGGCGAGTAGAAGTTCACCGGCCGGATCATCGGGAGCCACTGCCACGCGTGCGAGTAGTACGGGTGCGTGGGCGTGTACGTGCCCGTCGCGGCGTCCAGCGCGAGCTCGGTGAGCGAGCGGTGGTACGAGAGCATCGCGGTCTGGTGCTCCCACCAGTCGCTCAGGCTCCAGCCGAAGTGGTGGAACCACGGCACCCACGTCAGCAGGTAGACCAGGGCGGGCAGCAAGGCGAACCCCAGCAGCACGCCGAGGGTCTCCTGGGCGAACGCCCTGCCGAACGCGCGCCCGACCGGCACCTCGCCCTCGCGCCGGCGCCGTGTCGTCTCCCACGCGTACGTGAGGATCACCGCCGCGACCAGTCCCAGCACGCCCGACCATTTCGAGCTGAACGCGGCCCCCATCGCGAAGCCGGCCGCGTAGCGCCACGGCCGCCATAGCGGGGAGGGGACGCCCCCGTGCTCGGGCGGCGTCCGCCGTTCGATCCATCGCCGGTCGAGCAGCAGGAACAGGATCCCCAGCGCGACCCAGAGCTCGACGAACACGTCCAGCAGCGCCACGCGCGACATCACGACGTTAAGGCTCTCGATCGCGACCAGCCCGCCCGTCACGAACGTCCAGATCGCGCTGCCGAACAGGATCTGTGCGATCACGGCCGCGATCACCGCGACGGCCGTTCCCGCGACGGCGGACGAGACGCGCCAGCCGAACGCGTTCACGCCGAAGACCTTCTCGCCCACCGCGATCATCCACTTGCCGAGCTGCGGATGGACCCATGAGCCGACGTCCCACTGCTGGTCGCGGAACTGCAGCTCCGCGTCTTCGGTCAGCTGGCACTCGCGGTCCGACCCGCCGATCAGGATGCAGGCGGCCTCGGCGTAGTAGTTCTCGTCGAAGATCATCTCCTGCGGGTGCGACAGCCCCCACAGCCGGATCAGGGCGGCGAGCACGCCGACGGCCACGATCGCGACGACCGGCCGGTTCAGGCGTTCGGCTGCCGTCGACATCCGGCAAAGGGTACCGGCGCCTCGGCGAGGCGCCGGCGATCACGGAGCCGGCGGACGAACCGCGTTCCTCGCACGCGGTCGCCACGGCCGCGCCTTCCTGCCACCATCGGCCCGTGGCCGGGACGCTGTTCCTCGTCGGGACGCCCATCGGGAACCTCGCCGACCTGTCGGAGCGGGCGCGCGAGACGCTCGCGCGCGCCGACGTGATCGCCGCCGAGGACACGCGCCGGACGGGGCGGCTGCTCGCGAGCCTCGGGTTGCCGAAGCGGGCGATCGTCTCGAACTTCGATGGGAACGAGCGGGAGCGGGTCGGCGAGCTCCTGGCGCGCCTGCGCGACGGGGCCTCCGTGGCGCTCGTCACCGACGGCGGGATGCCGTCGGTGTCCGATCCCGGGTACCGGCTCGTCGCGGCCGCCCTCGACGCCGGGATCGACGTGCGCGTCGTGCCCGGACCGTCGGCGGCGATCGCGGCGCTGGTGGCGTCCGGCCTCCCGACGGACCGGTTCGTCTTCGAGGGGTTCTGGCCGCGGACGCGGTCCGCGCGCGTCGCCCGGATGCGAGCCTTGGCGTCCGAGCCCCGGACGATCGTCGCGTTCGAGTCGCCGAAGCGCGTACGAGCGACGCTCGCCGACGTGGTCGACACGCTGGGCGATCGCGAGGTCGCGCTGGCCCGCGAGCTGACGAAGCTCCACGAGGAGATCCTGCGGGGTCGGGCCTCCGCGGTGCTGGCGCTGCTCGGCGGCGTCGATCCGAAGGGCGAGCTGGTGTTGGTGCTCCGGGGGGCGCCGGCCGGCGCGGCCTCCGCCGGCGCCGCCGCCGACGACCTGGCCGAGGCGCGCCGCCTGATCGGGCTCGGACTCCGGCCGCGCGACGCGGCTAAGGAGGTCGCCCGCCGGTCCGGCGCCTCCGCCAACGCCCTGTACGAGGCGCTCACCTCCGACGATGCCTAGCGGACGCCCTCCGATAGGCTCGCCGCCGATGGACGAGCGCTTCGCGGCGGAGATGGCCGAGGGGTTCGGTTTCCACGGCGAGGCGATCGTCTTGGGCAGCCCGCGTCTGGGCGAAGAGCTGCTCCCCGACGTCCGGGTGCGCCTGCCGCTCGCGATGGCGAACCGACACGGCCTGATCGCGGGCGCCACCGGCACCGGCAAGACGAGGACGCTCCAGCTGATGGCCGGCCAGCTGTCCGACGCGGGGGTGCCTTGCTTCGTCGCCGACGCGAAGGGGGACGTGACGGGCATCTCCCAGCCGGGCGACCCGGCGAAGGTCGCGGAGCGCTGCGCCTCGCTGCGGCTGGACTTCGAGGCGAGGGGTCACCCGGTCGAGCTGCTCTCGCTCTCGGGCGAGCTGGGAGCGCGGGTCCGCGCGACGGTCCACTCGTTCGGGCCGCTGCTGCTGGGCAAGGTGCTCGACCTGAACAAGACACAGGTGTCGGTGCTGACGCTCGTCTTCAAGTACTGCGACGACGAACGGCTGCCACTGCTCGACCTGGAGGACCTGGCGACGACGCTGCGGTTCCTGGCGTCCGAGGAGGGGAAGCCGATCCTGGAGTCGTACGGCGGCATGTCGAAGGCGACGGTCGGCGTGTTGCTGCGCTCCCTCGTGGAGCTGGAGCAGGCCGGCGCGGACGCGTTCTTCGGGGAGCCGGAGTTCGACGTCGCGGACCTGTTGCGGACCGACGCGCAGGGCCGGGGGATCGTGACCCTGCTGGAGCTCGCGGACGTGATGGCGCAGCCGCGGATGTTCTCGACGTTCATGCTGTGGATGCTCGCGCAGCTGTACGCGACGCTCACCGAGGTCGGCGACCTGCCCAAGCCGAAGCTCTGCTTCTTCTTCGACGAGGCGCACCTGCTGTTCGACGATGCCTCCGAGGCCCTGATGGATCAGATCGAGCTGACGGCGCGGCTGATCCGCTCGAAGGGGGTCGGCGTCTTCTTCGTGACGCAGTCGCCGACCGACGTTCCGGCCTCCGTCCTGTCGCAACTGGGCAACCGCGTGCAGCACGCGCTGCGGGCCTTCACCCCGGACGACGCGGACGCCCTGCGGAGGACCGCGCGGACGTTCCCGATCACCGAGCACTACGACGTCGAGGCGACGCTGACGTCGCTCGGCATCGGCGAGGCGCTCGTGGCGGTGCTCTCGCCTGGGGTGTGCCTACACCCACGGCGGCGGCGACCCTGCTGCCGCCGGATTCGTCGATGGACGCGGTGGACGAGGCGACGCGGGCCTCGCTGATCGCGGCGGGCGCGCTGACCGCGAGGTACGCCCGGGACGTGGACCGGGAGAGCGCGCACGAGCTGATCGCGGCGCGGATCGGCGGCGCCGCGGAGCGGGCGGAGGCGGCGTCGGGCGGGGTGCCGCTCCCGCCCCCGCCCCCCGGGCCGATGCCCACCGAGCCCGCGGGGAAGCCCGCCCGGGAGCGTGCGACGGAGCCGAAGGCCGCGAGGCCGAAGCCCGCGAAGCCGAGGCCCGCCGCGCAGCCGGGGACGACCAGGGCTTGGGCGACGCCGTGAGGGACACCGCGATCGGGCTCGGCAAGGACCTGTTCACGACGGCCGACGGCCGCAGGACGCTCCGGACGGTGTTCGGGACGCTCTTCGGCAAGAAGTAGCGCGTCAACGCGTTGACATCGGGCCGAGACCCCGATGGCCTTCCTCGTCAAGCGCTTGACGGGTTCGACCAGCGCGTTCGTCGTCAGCCTCTTGACGCGAGCCGATCCCCGACCGTCGACCGGCTGTCAGGTCGTTGGCCGCTCGCAGGGCGCTCATCGCCGATCCGGTGTCAGGAGGCTACGCCCGGCCGTCAGCCTCCTGACCGGTGTCCGGGCTCAGAGGGTCCCAGCCGCGTCAGCGACCTGACGCGAGCGAGAGGCCCGGCCCCGGCGGTGAAGCCACTAGTCTGAGCAAGACTAGCTTCCCCTCGGAGCTGGCCCCCGCGACCGGTCCTTCCGACGGCGGCCGGTACCATGGCCCGGCCATGGGCCGGGACGTCTTCTTCATCACGACGCCGATCTACTACCCGAACGACGTGCCCCACATCGGGCACGCGTACACCAGCGTCGCCGCGGATCTGATCGCGCGGTACCACCGCCTGCGGGGTGAGGAGGTCTTCCACCTGACCGGCACCGACGAGCACGGCCTGAAGCTGCAGCGGGCCGCCGAGGCCGCGGGCCTGGCCCCTCAGACCTGGGTCGACGACATGGAGCCGAAGTGGAAGGAGGTCTGGGCGCGCCTCGACATCGCCTACGACGACTACCTGCGCACGACCCAGCCGCGGCACGAGCGCGCGGTCGCGAGGCTGCTGCGGGCCGTCCACGACAACGGCCGCGACGACATCTACCTCGCGACCTACGAGGGTCTGTACTGCGTCTCGTGCGAGGCCTACTACACGCCCGAGGATCTCCTGCCCGGAGAGCTCTGCCCGGTCCACGAGCGGCCGGTCGAGCACATGACCGAGGAGAACTACTTCTTCAGGCTCTCGGCGTACGCTGACCGGCTCCTCGAGCACTACGAGGCGAACCCCCTCGCCGTCCAGCCGGAGTCGCGCCGCAACGAGGTGCTCTCGCTGATCCGCGGCGGCCTGCAGGACTTCTCGATCAGCCGCACGACCTTCGACTGGGGGATCCCGCTGCCTTGGGACCCGAAGCACGTCTGCTACGTCTGGTTCGACGCGCTCACGAACTACATCACCGCCGCCGGCTACGCCGACGACCCCGAGCGGTTCGAGCGGACATGGCCGGCGAACATCCACCTGATCGGCAAGGACATCCTGCGGTTCCACGCCGTCTACTGGCCCGCGATGCTGATGGCCGGCGGCGTCGAGCCCCCGACCCAGGTCTTCGCGCACGGGTTCCTGACGGTCGGCGGCAAGAAGATGTCGAAGACGAACCTCACGGGGATCCACCCGTTCCAGCTGATCGACCGGTTCGGAACCGACTCGTACCGGTACTGCTTCATGCGCGAGACGCGGTTCGGCGAGGACGGCAACTTCAGCTGGGAGGCGATGGTCGACCGTCACAACGCCGACCTAGCGAACGGCCTGGGGAACCTGGCGAGCCGGGTGCTGGCCATGCTCGCGTCGTCGTTCGACGGCGCGGTGCCCGAGGCGACCGTGGTCGGCGCCGAGGCCGACCTGCCGGCGGTGATCGAGGATGCCGGCCGGCGGCTGGACGGGCACGTGCTCGAGCTCCAGCTGCAGCCCGCGCTGATCGCGGTCTGGGACGTGGTCGGCCGCGCGAACCGGTACCTCGTCGAGCAGGCGCCCTGGGCGATCGCGAAGGACCCCGCGCGCCGCGATGAGCTCGGGAGCATCCTGTACGCCGCCGCCGAGACGCTCCGCGTCCTGGCGATCTTGATCTCACCCGTCATGCCGGGCGCTGCCGAACGCCTGTGGGAGCAGCTCGGGATCGCGGAGCCGTTGCACGCGCAGAGGGTCCCGGCGGCCCTGGCTTGGGGCGGGCTCGCCCCGGGGACGCTCACCACGAAGGGCGGGGCGTTGTTCCCCCGTCTGGACGCCGACTGAGGCCGCGCGTCGTGGGTTCGCCGCGCGTCGATCGTTCGTGATCGTTCCTGTCGCTGCCTGCGGTCGGGGGTGAGGGTTCCCGGGTTCGTGTTTCACGTGAAGCTCACCGCATCGACCGCAGATTGAGAGCCCGCTATCCTCGCGGCCGATGAGCGACCAGAACCCTGTACCAGCGGTGCAGTCGGGGGCCGTGGACACGCACTGCCACCTGTTCCTGTCGGACCGCGAACCTCGAGCGACGGTCGAGGCGGCGCGGGCGGCGGGCGTGGAGCGGGTGATCTGCGTCGGGATCGACCCCGAGACGAGCCGCCGGTCGCTGCAGATCGCCGACGCGATCGAGGGGGTGTTCGCCACGGCCGGGATGCACCCGCACGACGCCTCGGACTTCGATCGGGAGGCGGGGCGCCAGATCGAGGAGCTGCTGCACGATCCCCGGGTCCTCGGCGTGGGGGAGTGCGGGATCGACCTCTTCAGGTTGCGCTCGTCCCTCGAGGACCAGGAGCGCGTGTTCCGCGTCCACATCGCGTGGTCGAACGAGACCGGAAAGCCGCTCGTGGTCCACGTCCGCGATGCCTGGCCGGAGGTCCTTCGACTCCTGGATGAGGGATCCGCGGAGCGCGTCGTGATCCACTGCTTCTCGGGCGACGCGGAGATCGCGCGCGAGTGCGAGCGGCGCGGGTACTGGGTGAGCTTCGCGGGCAACGTCACGTACCCGAAGAACGACGGCTTCCGCGAGGCGGCGAGCGTGCTCGGCGCCGACAGGATCCTCGTCGAGACCGACAGCCCGTTCCTCGCGCCACAGAAGCTCCGCGGAACGGACAACGAACCGGCCAACGTGATGCTCACGCTCGCCGAGATCGCGCGCGTTCGCGGCGACGACGTGGACACGCTCACGCGGATCACCGCCGCGAACGCGCGCGCGGCGTTCCCGGGAATGCTCTGAAACGCACCGTGGATGCACAGAACGGCCTCGGTTATCCACCGAACGGGTGTTCGGTCTCAAGGTTGCATCGAAACTTGAGGGTTTGCTAGGGTCACGACTCCGTGGGCATGAGGGCTTCGGTCCGGCTTCGCCGCTTCCCCCTGAAGCCTTCCTCGATCGAGTGGAGGAAGGTTGGCGGTACGACCCACGCGGGTGCGACGGTTGATGATCCGTCGCGCGGTGCGGGCGACGAGTCTCGGCGTCGCGTGCCTCGCGGTGGCGGGCCTGTCGTACACCGCGACCTTCACGCTCGTGACCCTCGTCGTGCGGGGGCGGGCGCCGGAACCGATCAGCACGACCGTGGACAACGTCGGCGAGCTCCTGCAGACCGAGGGCATCGCGCTCTCCCCGGGGCTCGTCGTGCTGCCGCCGCCGGCGACCCTGCTGGCGGACGGCATGACCGTGGTGGTCTCTCCGACCGAGGCGCTCGCGCAGGGTTCCGAGCTGCCGGCCGTCGGGGTGACGGGATCCACGGGATACGGCTCCTCCGGTGTGGGGGCCTGGGTGGTGGACGGGGCGAGCAGCGGACCCGCCGCGCGGATCGCGGCGGTGCTCGCAGAGGCGACGGTCTCCGCGACGCCGGTCGGCTCGTCCCCGGTGGTGACCGCGAGCGTCGTCGTGGCGGGGAAGGTCCACGACGTCGTCTCGAACGCGTCTACCGTCGGGGAGCTCCTCTCGGCCATGGGGATCAACGCCGACGCTGACGATCGCGTCCAGCCACCACCCAGCGCCCCCCTTCACGACGGCTCGTCCGTGACGTTCGATCGAGTGGCCGTGGCGACCCGCGAGGTGCGCGAGACGCTCGAGCCCGGTCGCGAGGTCAGGTGGACGACCACCGTCCCGATCGGTGAGGTCCGGATCCTGCGACGCGGCACACCCGGTCTCGCGACCGCGACGGTCCGGACGGTCTGGGTCAACGGTCTCGTCGAGTCGCGCGCCGTCGTCGCGGATCGGGTCGTCCGTCCCGCGGTCGACCGGGTCGTGCTCGCCGGGCCCGAGTCGCCGGCGGGCGGCTCGCTCCGATGGAACGGGACGCACGGACAGGCGACCTGGTACGCCACGCCGTGGGGCGGGCTCACCGCCGCGAGCCCGTGGCTGCCGTTCGGGACGGAGGTGACGGTCACCGATCTCGCGACGGGCAACGCGGTAACCGTCATCATCAACGACCGTGGCCCCTTCTCACCGGGACGGATCGTCGACCTCTCGCCCGCGGCCTTCGCGGCCCTCGCGCCGCTCTCGCGCGGCGTCCTCAACGTCCGCATCACCTTCTGAGGCCGGGTCCGCCGCCGCCCTCGGCCCGTCCGCCCTCCGCGCGCTGGCGGACCGGCACGGGATCGTCCCGTCGAGGGCCCTCGCTCAGCACTTCCTGATCGACCCGAACCTGGCGCGCGCGATCGCCGCCGACGCGGGCGTGGGTCCCGCCGACCGGGTGCTCGAGATCGGGGCGGGCCTCGGCTCGCTGACGGTCGCGCTGGCGGAGACCGGCGCCTCGGTGCTCGCCGTCGAGTTCGACCGGGCGCTCCTGCCGGCGCTGAAGGAGGTCGTCGCGGACGCGCCGTCGGTCCGCGTCGTGGCAGAGGACGCGCTCCACGCCGACTGGCCCCGGCTGCTCGGGGACGAGGAACCGTGGACGGTCGCGGCCAACCTGCCGTACAACATCGCGGTCCCGGTCGTCCTGCGGCTCGTCCAGGAGGTCCCGTCGGTGGTGAGGCTCGTCGTGATGGTGCAGCGCGAGGTTGCCCGGCGCTTCGTCGCGGTCCCGGGCGACGGCCACTACGGTCCGGCGAGCCTGCGCGTCGCGTTCCGGTGCACCGGCTCGATCGTTCGTTCCGTTCCACCGAGCGTCTTCTGGCCGCGCCCGAGGGTCGGATCCGCCGTCGTCGGGTTGGACCGGCGCGCGAGGCCGGCGGTCGATGTCGACGAGCCGGCGCTGTGGCGGGTCGTCGACGCGGCCTTCGCCGAGCGGCGGAAGACGGTCCGCACCGCGCTCGCACGGCTGGGGCTCGCCCGGGCGACGGCGGACGCGGCGCTCGACACTGCCGGCGTCGACCCGTCGGCCCGAGCGGAACGGCTGTCGTTGGACTCGTTCGCGGCCATCGCCCGGGCGATCGCGTGAGGGGCGGCCCGGACGCGTGACGGGCCCGGTCGTCCGCACCGCCCACGCGAAGCTGAACGTCTTCCTCCGCGTGCTGGGGGCGCGCGACGACGGGTACCACGACCTCGAGAGCCTGGTGCTCCCGCTCGACCTGGCCGACACGGTCACCGCCGCTCCGGCCGGCCGCCTGACGGTGGATGTCCGGAGCGATCGAGAGGCGCTCGCCGACGCCGTCCGCGCCGGCGGGATGAACCTCGGCCTCGTCGCGGCGCTCGCCCTGGCCGAGATCTGCGACGCGCCCGGTCGCGGGGCGGCGATCGAGATCGTGAAGCGGATCCCGGTCGCGGCGGGCCTGGGCGGGGGGAGCGCCGACGCGGCGGCCGTGCTGCTGGCGCTCGACGAGCTCTGGGGGTGCCGGCTCGACCGCGACGCGCTGCTGGTGATCGGGGAGCGCATCGGCTCGGACGTGCCGGCGATGCTCGCCGACGAGCCGGTGTTGATGCGGGGTCGCGGCGAGCGCTTGGCGCCGGTCCACGTCCTGACCACGCACTGGGCGGTCCACCCGTTCGACTTCCCCACGCGGTCGCCCGACGCGTACCGATGGTGGGACGAGGACGGCGCGGCGACCGGCCCCGACCCCGGCGCGTTGATCGCCGCGGCCGAGAGCGGCAACGTCGAGCTGCTCGGCCACGCGCTCTACAACGACCTGGAGGCGCCGGTCGCCGCGCGACACCCCGAGATCTCGGAGGTGCGCGACGCCTTCCTCGAGGCCGGGGCGCTCGGCGCCGTGATGAGTGGGAGCGGGCCCACGGTGGTCGCGCTCGCCCGGCATCTTGGCCACGCCGACCGACTGGCCGGGGCCGTTCCCGGCTCGTTCGTGGTGTCCGGACCCCCGCCGCCCGCGGGATAATCCCCTCGGTCGTCGGCGCCCTCGGGGCGCGCGAGGCCGGTCCGGGGTCGTCTAACGGCAAGACGCGGGCCTTTGGAGCCCTCGATGGAGGTTCGACTCCTCCCCCCGGAACGCGACGTCCTCGCAGGAAGGGCTGACCCCGTGGCCGAGTCGATCTGTCCGTCGTGCGGCGCCGAGAACCCGGACGGCTTCCGGTTCTGCGGGTCGTGCGGCACCACGCTCGACGTGGCCTGCGCGGTGTGCGGCGCGGCGAACCCGCCGGGGAACAGGTTCTGCGGCTCGTGCGGGTCGGCCCTCGAGCCCGGAGCGACGACGACGGATGCGGCCGCGGCGGCGGCGATCCCCGCCGTCGAGCCCCTCCAGGAGCGCAAGGTCGTCACGTCCCTCTTCGCCGACCTGGCCGCGTCCACCGAGCTGGCGACGCGCCTGGACCCCGAGGATCTCCGCCGGGTGCTCGAGCCGTTCTTCTCAGCCATGACCGAGGAGATCGAGCGCTTCGGCGGCACCGTCGAGAAGTTCATCGGCGACGCGGTCGTCGCGTTCTTCGGCGTCCCGTTCGCGCACGAGGACGACCCCGAGCGCGCGGTCCGCGCCGCGCTAGCGATGCAGCGACGCCTGGGCGAGCTGAACGTGGACCTCGGCGAGCGCGCGGGCGGCGACCTGGCGATGCGGATCGGGATCAACACCGGCGAGGTGTTCGCGCACGGCGGCGGCAACGACGAGGGGCTCGTCACCGGCGAGGCCGTCAACATCGCAGCGCGCTTCCAGGCGCTCGCGCCTCCCGGGCGCGTCGTCGTCGGGGAGCGCACCTGGCGGGACACGCGGCGGGCGTTCTCGTTCGTCGCGCTCGGCGAGGTCGAGGTGAAGGGCGTGGATCGACCCCTCGGCGCGTACGAGGTCGACGAGGAGCTCCAGGCACGCCGGTCGCGGCCGGCGGAGCTCGCCGCGCCGATGGTCGGCCGCCGCGCCGAGCTCGACCTGCTCCGCCTGCTCTTCGACCGCGCCGTGCGCGAGGGCCGTCCGAGCCTTGCGACGATCGTCGGGCCGCCCGGGATCGGCAAGAGCCGGCTCTCGCACGAGATCGCCTCGGCCTTGGAGGCCGACGGCGCCCGGGTCGTGCGGGGCCGCTGCCTGCCGTACGGGGACGGCCTTACCTACTGGCCCCTCGCCGAGATCCTGAAGGCCGACGCCGGCATCTCCGACAGTGACCCGGCCTCCACGATCGAGGGCAAGGCGCGCGCGGTGCTGGAGCCCCGGTTGGGCGACGGCGAGGACGCGATGGGCGTCGCCGCCGTCCTGCTGTCGTCGATCGGGGTGATGGTCGAGAGCGATCCCCTCGCCGGCGTCGAGCCGACGGCGGCCGAGCGCGTGATCGCGCGCGCCTGGCAGCGGTACATGGAGTCGCTCACCGCCGATGCCCCGGTCGTCGCCCTGATCGAGGACATCCATTGGGCGGACCCGCGGCTGCTCGACCTGATCGAGGCGGTGCTGTCCCGGGCGAGCGGCGCCGCGCTGGTCCTGTGCACGGCGCGCCCCGAGCTCCACGGGCGCCATCCGGACTGGGGCGGCGGGCTCGCGAACGCGACGGCGATCACGCTGTCGCCGCTTTCCGCGAGCGAGGGCACCGCCCTGATCGAGCACCTGCTGGGCGGCGACGCGCCCGCCGAGGTCGTCGGGCCGATCCTGCACCGATCCGAGGGGAACCCGTTCTATGCGGGCGAGCTCCTGCGGATGATGACCGAGGACGGCACGCTCGCGCGCCGCGACGGGCGCTGGGCGATCGTGCGCGGGCTCCCGTCATCGCTCCCCGACACCGTGCAGGGCGTGATCGCCTCGCGCATCGACCTGCTCACGCCGTCCGAGAAGCGCGCGATCCAGGACGCCGCGGTCGTCGGGCGCATCTTCTGGGAAGGCGCGCTCGCCCGCCTCGGCGCCGATCCGTCCGCCATCGAGGGATTGGTGGACAAGGGCTTCATCTGGGACCGCGAGGGGTCGACGATCGCCGGCGAGCGCGAGCTGATCTTCCACCACATCCTCACGCGCGACGTCGCGTACGCCGGCATCCCCAAGACCCGCCGCGCGGACGCGCACGCGGTCGTCGGCGGATGGGTCGAGGAGGTCACGGGCGGCCGGGACGAGGAGTTCGCCGAGATCCTCGCCCATCACTTCGGCCTCGCGGGCGACCTTGCCCGGACGGCGCGCTACGCGAAGCTCGCGGGGGACCGTCATCGCCGGGTGTTCGCCGCCGAGGAGGCGATCCGCTGGTACGACCGCGCGCTCGAGTCGGTCGACGGCGCCGACGCGGTCGCGCTGGAGGGCGCGATCGCCCTGGCGCGTGGCCAGGCCGAGGAGCTGATCGGCCGGCTCGACGCGGCGCTCGAGGATTACGGCCGCGCGCTGGCGGCGGCGCGGACCTCCGGTGACGCGCGGCTGGAGGCCGACGGGCTCGCGCGGACGGCGCACCTGTATTGGATCCTCGACCGCTACGACGACGGTCAGGCGCTGCTGCCCGAGGCGTTGGAGCGGGCGCGTTCCGTCGGCGCCGCCGACCTGGAGGCGGAGCTCCTGTACACGGCGGGGACGATCCGTTTCGGGCGCGGCGAGTTCCAGGAGGCGCTGGTCCTGCACCGGCAGGGCCTCGAGGTCGCGACCGCGAGCGCCGACAGGGAGCGACGGTCGTTCGCCCATCACGGCCTGTGCGAGACGTTCTGCTTCGCGGGGCCGTACGACGCCGGCCTGGAGCACGGCCGCGCGGCCGACGCGCTGCTGCGCGAGCTGGGCCAGCGGCAGATGACCCTGCATAACCTGTACATGGTCGCCTGGCTGGAGTGGCTGCTGGGCGATCCCGCGCGAGCCCTCGCGAGCGTGCAGGCCTCGATCGCGGACGCGCGAGAGATCGGGAGCCGGCGCGACCTCACCTTCGCCCTCGTCACGATCGTGCGGCTCCGGCTCGAGGAGGGGTCGCTGGGCGCCGCGCTCGAGGCGGCCGAGGAGGCCGTGGCGGTCGCCCGGGAGCTCGGCATCCCCAGGGCCCAGCTCGTGTCGCTCACCGCCCGTGCGTCCGTCCAGCAGGAGCTCGGGGACCCCGCGTGCCGCGCGTCGGCCGAGGCGGCGAGCGCGATCTCGGACGAGCTCGGCGGCACCTTCTTCCGGCCGCCGATCCTCGCCTACCTCGCCGCGTCCGCGCTGGAGCGGGATGACCCCACCGAGGCGGGGCGGATGCTCGCAGCGGCGTACGCCGATGCCGGCACCGACTGGTTCCACATGGGCTGGGCAGCGCACGCCGCCGTCCTGGCGGGCGAGTCGGCGGGCGACGTCGGGTGGCTCGAGGAAGCGGCCGGCCGGATCGCGGCCGTGCAGGGGGGCGCCGTTACGACGTGGACCGTGTCGGAGCGGTACGCGCGCGCCCTCTCGGCGCTCCTGCGCGAGCGGCCGGAGGAGGCGCTCCGTCTGGCCGAGGGGGCCGTCCCTCTCGCGATCACGATGGGCCTGCGAGCCGCGTCATGGCGGCTGGAGCGGATCGCGTGGCGGGCGCTGGAGGAGCTCGGCCGCGCGGACGAGGGCAGCCGCCGCCGCGCGACCTCGGCCGCGATCCTGCGCGACGTGCTCGCCGCGGTTCCCGACGAGCACCGGCGGCGGTTCCTGGCCAAGCCCCTCGTCGCCGACGTGCTCGAGAGCTGACGACCACTCCTCGCGGGCGTTTGCCAGCGCCCGCGTCATCTCGGAACATGGTGTCCCCTCGACCCGGGACGCGTTCCTTGGCCCAGACGAAGAAGAGGCGGGCGAGCGTCGCCGCCGTGATCCTCGCCGCCGGCAAGGGCAAGCGGCTGGGCTCCGCCACACCCAAGGTCCTGCACCCGATCGTCGGCCGCCCCGCCCTGTGGCACGTGCTTCGGGCGGCGACGGCCGCAGATCCCGACCGGATCGCGATCGTGATCGGCCACGGGGGCGACCAGGTGCGCGCCGCCGTGGAGGGCTGGGGCATCCGGCCGAAGCCGGTGTTCGTCGAGCAGGGCGAGCAGATGGGGACCGGCCACGCGACGCGGCGGCCGAGCGCGCCGTCGGCCGGGCGGCGGAGGTGCTGGTGCTCGCCGGCGACGACCCGCTGGTCGAGGGCCGGCACGTCCGCCAGGTCCTGGCGCTGCAGCACCGGACGAGGGCCGCCGCCTCGTTCCTGACGACCCTCGTCGAAGAGCCCGGCGGTTACGCCCGCGTCGTCCGCGAGGCTCGCGTCTCGTCGAGCTCGTCGAGGAGGCGGATGCCTGCCGGCCGTCGCCTCGATCCGCGAGATCGGGGTGGTGTGTACGCGTTCCGCCGCGAGGACCTGTTCCGCGCGCTGCGCTGGCCGTGGGTCGCGCCAACCGTCAGCGCGAGCAGTGCTGGAACGGCGTGATCCTGATCCTGATGGACCGGGGCGAGCGGGCATCCGCGGGGCTCGCCGACTTCGGCGGCTGGGCGGGGGTGAATCCCCGCGAGACGATCGCGCGGTGCGAGCGGATCATGCGCGCGGATCAACGGGCGGCTGATGGATGCCGGCGTGACGATCGTCGACCCCGGAACCACCTACGTCGACGTCGAGGTGACGGTCGGGCGCGACACGACCCTGCTGCCGATGACGTTCCTTGAAGGCGACACGCGGGTCGGCGCGGCGCGACGATCGGGCCGAACGCCCGCCTCGTCGGCACCCGCGTCGGCGACCGGAGCGAGGTGACGTTCTCGGTGGCCGAGGGCGCGACGATCGGACGCGACGTCACGGTCGGGCCGTTCACGCGGCTGCGTCCGGGCGCGGTCCTGGAGGACAGGTCGGTGGTCGGCGACTTCGTCGAGGTCAACCGCGCCCGGGTCGGGAAGGGCTCGGTGGCGAAGCACCTCGCCTACATCGGGGACGCGGAGCTGGGGCGGGGCGTGAACGTCGGGGCGGGGGCCGTCTTCGTGAACTACGACGGGTACCGCAAGCACACGACCGTCGTCGAGGACGGCGCCCGGATAGGCTCGGATACGATGCTGGTGGCGCCGCTGCGGATCGGCAAGGGCGCCAGCACCGGGGCCGGCTCGGTGATCACCCGGGACGTCCCGGCGGGCGCCCTGGCGATCGAGCGCACCGAGCAGCGAACCGTGGAGGACTACCGCAGGCGCAAGGACGCCGAGCACCGGCGTCGGAGGAACGGCTAGGGGGAGCGCGGTGGAGTTCATCACCAAGAAGCGGATGATGCTGTTCACCGGGACGATCCATCCGGCGCTCGGCCACGAGATCGCGGACAACCTGGGGATCCCGGTGAGCGTGTCCGAGATCCGGCGGTTCGCCTCGAGCGAGATCTACTTCCGCGCCGAGGAGAGCGTCCGCGGGGCCGACGTGTTCGTCGTGCAGACGCACTACGAGCCCGTGAACGAGGCGCTGATGGAGCAGCTGATCATCATCGACGCGATGAAGCGCGCGTCGGCCAAGCGCATCACCGCCGTGGTCCCGTACTACGGCTACTCGCGCCAGGACCACAAGGCGCTCTCGCGCGAGCCGATCAGCGCGAAGCTGGTCGCCGACCTGCTGATGGCCGCCGGGACCGATCGGATCGTCTCGGTGGACCTGCACTCGGGCCAGATCCAGGGCTACTTCGACGCGCCGTTCGACCACCTGACCGCGCTGCCGATCCTCTCGGACCACCTCGAGCGCGACCTGGGGCTTCGGCGACGACCTCGTCGTCGTCGCGCCCGACGCCGGCAGGATCAAGACCGCCGAGGTCCTGCGCAAGTACCTGCACGCCGACCTGGCGTTCCTGTACAAGCGCCGGTCCAAGACCGAGGCCCATAAGATCGAGGAGATGGCGGTGGTCGGCGAGGTCGAGGGGCGCCCGTGCGTCCTGGTCGACGACATGATCGACACCGCGGGGACGGTCGCGAAGGGCGCGACGGCGCTGCAGGCGCAGGGAGCCGGTCCGATCTACGCGGCCGCGACCCACGCGATCTTCTCGGGCAAGGCGCGCCAGTACCTCGAGGAGGCGCCGATCGAGCAGGTCGTCGTCACGAACACCGTGCCGATCCCCGAGGAGCGTCGGTTCACGAAGCTGAAGGTCCTGTCGATCGCCCCGCTGATCGCGATGGCGCTGCGCGCGGTCTTCGAGGACAGCTCCGTCAGCGAGATCTTCCGCGGCGACAACCAGGTCTGACGGCCGGGGCGTCCGAGGTCCCGTCGTCGCAGGTCGTTGGTACCATGGGCGGCCGGAGCGCCCGCTCCGAGACCGAGCCGATCACCAGAGGACGACCGTGGGAACGAAGCTGAACGCCGAACCCCGCACCGACGCCGGCAAGGGCGTCGCCCGCAAGCTCCGTGCCGCCGGGCGCGTGCCCGCCGTCCTGTACGGCCAGGGCACCGAGTCGACGCCGCTGTCGGTCGACGCGCACGAGATGACCCGCGTCCTTCACTCGGGCGCCGGCGCCAACGTCCTGCTGGACCTGGTGGTCGACGGCAAGGAGCACCTGGTGATCCCGCGCCAGATCCAGCGCAACCACATCCGCAACACGCTGATCCACGTGGACTTCCTGGCGGTGAGCCGCACGCAGACGATCACGGTCGACGTCCCGGTGCAAGAGGTCGGAGAGGCGGTCGGCGTGAAGGAGGGCGGCGTGGTGGAGCATCACCTGCGCGACCTCCACGTCGAGAGCCTGCCGCAGGACGTGCCCGACCACATCGAGGTCGACATCACGCACCTGTCGATCGGCGACATGATCCACGTCCGCGACGTCGTTCCGCCCGCGGGCGTCACGATCCTCACGAACCCCGACGACGCGGTGCTCTCGGTGATCACTCCGGCCGCGCTCCGCGTCGAGGCCGACCTGGGTCTGCCGGGCGAGGAGGGCGTCGAGGCGCCCGAGGGCGAGGTGGCCGAGGGTGCACCCGCGCCGGCCGCCGAGGGCGAGGCCGCGCCGGCCGCCGAGGAGGGCGGCGGCGAGGGCTGAGCCGATGGACTGGCTCGTCGCCGGGCTCGGCAACCCCGGCGAGCCGTACGCCAGGACCCGTCACAACCTGGGCGCCCGCGTGGCCGACGAGCTCGCGAGGGCGGCCGATGCTCGGTTCCGCAAGGCGCGGTTCGTCCCGGTCGACGTCGCGGAGGTCCGCGTGGACCGCGCGCGCGTGTGGCTCGCGAAGTCGCACCGCTACATGAACGAGGCCGGCCCGACGTACGCCTCGATCGCGAAGAAGCACGACGTGGCGCCGGACCACTTGATCGCCGTGCACGACGAGATCGACCTGCCGTTCGGCGCGATGCGGTTGAAGCTCGGGGGCGGGACCGCCGGGCACAACGGTCTGCGGTCGCTGCAGCAGGCGCTGCGCACCCCGGACTTCCTGCGCGTGCGGTTGGGGGTGGGTCGTCCGCCGGGCCGGCAGGACCCCGCCGACTTCGTTCTGCAGCCGTTCGCGAAGCGTGACGAGGCCGACGTCGAGATCCTCGTGGACGACGGCGCGGACGCCGTCCGAGCGCTGATCCTGGATGGCCTCGACGCCGCCCAGGACCGCTTCAACCGCACGGGTCCCCGCTCGTAGCCGGTCCGGCCCTCACGACGGCGAACGGTCCGCGGGCCGTACACTCGCCGCGGAGGCCCCGTCGCGACGCGGCGAGGCCTGTTCGTGCTGTCCGGATCGGTTCTGGAGGTGATCGATGAGCCTGGATGCGGCGCTGGACGCGTTCGCGTCGTCCGAGCCGTTCGAGCGGCTCCTGCTGGAGCGCGCCCGCCCGGTCCTCGCCCGTGCGGCGACGGGGGAGGACGTGGTCGTCGCCGCCCTCGCCAGGACGCTCGACGTCCCGGTGCTCGCGGTCGCACCCGGGCCGCACGAGGCCGAGGCGCTCGCCGCCGATCTCGAGGCGCTGCTCGGCCCGGACGGCGCGGCGCTCCTGCCCTCGTGGGAGGCGCTCCCGTACGAGGGCATCGGCCCGTCGCCCGAGGTCGCGGCGCGGCGCCACGACGCCCTGCACCGGTTCCGCGCGGCTCCCGGCGCCTTCGTCCTGGTGGCGCCGGTGCTGGCGGCGATCCAGCGCCTGGTCCCGACCCTCGGCGCGGTCCCGCCGCTCGACCTGGTGCCCGGCCGGGAGCTCCCCCCCGACGAGCTGGCCGCCGCGCTCGTCGAGCTCGGCTGCGAGGGCCGACGTCGTCGAGCACCGCGGCGAGTTCGCGGTCCGCGGCGGCGTCGTGGACGTGTTCCCGGCCCGAGCGGCGGCCGGCGCCCTGGAGTACTGGGGCGACGATCGGGCCGCTCCGCGCGTTCTCGGTCTCGACGCAGCTGTCCACCGAGGAAGCTGCCCCGCCTGCTCGTCACGCCCGTGCGGGAGCTGATCATCCCGGACAGGAGGTTCGCGCGCGCGCGAGCGCGCGCGCGAACACGGTGGGCGACCGGCTCACCGACCCGCTGCAGCGGGTCGGTGACGGCCTCGTCGTGGAGGCGGCCGAGACGCTCGCGCCGTTCCTGTTCGACGCGATGCCGACCGCGGCCGAGCTGCTGCCGGCCGGCGCCTGGGTCGTGCTGACCCAGGCCGCGCGCACGCAGGACCGCGCGCGCGCCGCCCACCAGGAGGCCGAGGCGCTCGCCGCGGCCACGGCGTGGCCGGGCCCGCCGGTTATCGAGCCCTCGACGCCGCGCTCGGCGGGCACGTGCGCCTGCACCTGTCCGAGTTCACCGAGGATCGACCTGGGGATCGAGCCCTGGGGCAGCGCCCAGGGCAACGCGGCCGAGCTCGCGAAGCGGTTCGACGGCTGCGGGCGCGCGGCTACCGGCTGATCGTGACCGGGCGCGGGCCCGGCTCGCTCGAGCGCGCCACCGAGGTCCTCGGACCCGAGGGCGTCGAGACGGTCGAGGCCCCCCTCGCCGACGGGTTCGTGTTCCCGCCGGGGAGGCTCGCGATCGCGACCGAGGAGGACCTGTTCGGGTCGCGCCGGCACACGCGCAGGGCGCCGCGCTTCACGCGCCGAAGGACCGACGCGATCGCCGAGGAGCTCGAGCCGGGCGACTTCGCGGTGCACCGGATACACGGCGTCGGCCGCTACGCCGGCATCACGCACCGCGCGCTGGCGGGCTCGGAGCGGGACTACCTGATCCTCGAGTACGCGCAGGGCGACAAGCTGTTCGTGCCGTCGGACCAGGTGGGGATGGTCGCGCGGTACCTGGGCGGCGACGCCCCGCGCCTGCACCGGCTGGGCGGCTCGGACTGGGCGCGGGCGACGACGAGGGTCAAGCGGGCCGTCCGCGACATGGCCGGCGAGCTCGTCCGCCTGTACTCGGTGCGGATGTCCGTGCCCGGCCACGCGTTCGGCCCGGACACGCCGTGGCAGCACGAGCTCGAGGACGCGTTCCCGCACGAGGAGACCGGCGATCAGCTGACCGCGATCGACGAGGTGAAGCAGGACATGCTGCTCCCGAAGCCGATGGACCGGCTGATCTGCGGCGACGTCGGGTTCGGCAAGACCGAGATCGCCGTTCGTGCCGCGTTCAAGGCGGTGATGGACGGCAAGCAGGTGGCCGTGCTGGTGCCGACGACGCTGCTCGCCGAGCAGCACCTCATCACGTTCTCCGAGCGGTTCGCGCCGTTCCCGGTGAAGGTCGCGATGCTGTCCCGGTTCGTCTCCCCGGCCGAGCAGCGGCGGGTGATCTCCGATGTCGCGTCGGGGAAGATCGACGTGGTCGTAGGGACGCACCGGCTGATCTCGAGCGACGTGACGTTCAAGGATCTCGGGCTGCTCGTCGTGGACGAGGAACAGAGGTTCGGCGTGTCGCACAAGGAGCGGCTGAAGACGCTGCGCGCGCACGTGGACGTGCTGACCATGACGGCGACCCCGATCCCGCGCACCCTGGAGATGGCGCTCACCGGGATCCGCGACCTGTCCACGGTGGACACCCCGCCCGAGGACCGCCAGCCGGTGCTGACGTACGTCGGCTCGTACGACGAGGGCCTGGCGCTGGGCGCCGTCCGCCGCGAGCTCCTGCGCGAGGGCCAGGTGTTCTGGGTGCACAACCGCGTCGCGACGATCGACCGGCAGGCGGCGTGGCTCCAGCGCGAGCTGCCGGAGGCGCGGATCGTCGTGGCCCACGGCCAGATGGACGAGGACCTGCTCGAGCGCCGGATGCTCCGGTTCTGGGACCGCGATGCCGACGTCCTGGTCAGCACGACGATCATCGAGTCGGGCCTGGACGTGCCGAACGCGAACACCCTGGTCGTCGACCGGGCCGACATGCTCGGCCTGGCGCAGCTCTACCAGCTGCGCGGGCGCGTCGGCCGCAGCGCCGAGCGCGCGTTCGCGTACCTCTTCTTCCCGCCCCAGCGCGAGATGACCGAGGAGGCGCACGAGCGCCTGGCGACGATCGCGAAGCACCAGGCGCTCGGCAGCGGCTTCCAGATCGCGATGCGCGACCTGGAGATCCGCGGCGCAGGCAACCTGCTCGGCGCCGAGCAGCACGGCCACATCGCCGCCGTCGGGTTCGACACGTACTGCCGGATCCTGCAGGAGTCGGTGGCGGAGCTGAAGGGCGAGCCGGTCCGGGAGGACCCGGAGCTCCGCATCGACCTGCCCGTGAAGGCCTTCGTGCCGCCCGGATGGGTGGCGCAGGAGGCGCTGCGGCTGGATCTCTACCGGCGGATCTCGACCGCCGGCGATCCCGACCGGCTGGGGGAGGTCCGCGCCGAGACCCAGGATCGGTACGGCGCGCTCCCGGCGGAGGTGGAGACGCTGTTCGCGATCGCCTCGCTGCGGATCACCGCGGCGCGGATGGGCGCCGAGGAGATCTCGACGTACCGCGACCAGATCCGGATCCGCCCCGTCTCGATCGCCGACGCGCTGCTGCTGGACCTGAGCGAGCGCGTGCCCGGGGCGACGTTCCACCCGGAGCGGCGGACCCTCAACCTGATGCCCGGGCGGGTGTTCGGCGCGGACCTCGTGCGCTGGATCGAGGCGCGGCTGGTCGAGGCCACGGGCGAGCGCGAACCGGTGAGCCGGTAGACTGAACGGCCGTGATCCCCCGCAAGCGGACCTTCCTCGTCGTGCCCGTGCTCGTTACCCTGGCGCTGTCGGCCGCCTCCTGCGCGTCGGGCGGCGTGACGCCGTCGGCCGGCGAGACCGCGGCCACCGTCGGGGACGGCGACATCTCGGTGGACACCTTGGCGCTGGAGATGGACCGTTACACGTTCCTCGCCGGGCTGAACCAGGCTACGTGCGGGACCCCCGAGGAGGGCGAGTCGCAGGAGTCGGCGTGTGCGCGCTTCACGCTCTCGAACCTGATCCAGAGCGCATTCGTCGAGGGGTTCGCGAGGTCGAACGAGGTGGCCGTCGACGACGGCGACATCACCCAGATCATCCGGCAGCTCGACGACGGCCTGGGGAAGGCGAAGGTCGACCAGGCGCTCGAGGACAACGGCCTGACGCGCGACGACCTCCTGGTGCTGGCCGAGCGCGTGCTCCTGTTCCGGGCGGTCCAGGGAGAGGTCGCGCGGCAGGAGCTGACCGACGAGCAGCTGCGCCAGCTGTACCGCGACCAGATCCTGTCGTTCACCACGATCCAGGTCGATCACATCCTCGTGAAGACCCGGGCCGAGGCGGAGGACGTGTACGGCCAGGTGACCGCGCCGGGCGCGACCGAGCAGGACTTCCTGGACCTCGCGAAGGAGGTCTCGATCGACCCGAGCGCCAAGCAGAACTCGGGGAGCCTCGGATCGGCGGTGGCGAGCACGTACGTGACCGAGTTCGCCGAGGCCGCCGTGGCCCTCGAGCCGGGCCAGGTCAGCCAGCCCGTGAAGACGCAGTTCGGGTGGCACGTGATACGGATGGTGGACAAGGAGATCACGCCCTTCGCCGAGGCGAGGGACCAGCTGCTGGCGGACAACGCCGGCGTCGCGTTCGATACGTGGCTGCGCGACCAGGCGAACGGATCGGTCGACGTGAGCCCTCGGTACGGTCGCTGGGACGAGGACACCGTCTCGGTGGTCCACGTGTCCAGCACGGCGACCGGCGGCGAGAGCCCGACGGCCACACCGACCTCGTAGCGCCGGGGCCGATGGCCGCTCCGTCTCCCACCGACGCCGAGCCCGCGTCCCGGCCGGCCGTCCACGACGGGCCCGTGCCCTCCAGCCAGCGCGGCGAGCGGCTGCTGGACCTGATCCGTGTGCAGGCCCGCCTGCGGGGGCCCGGAGGATGTCCCTGGGACGCCGAGCAGACCCACGCCTCGCTCGCCCGGCACCTGCTGGAGGAGACGCACGAGCTGCTGGACGCGATCGACGGCGGCGACCTGGACGCGATCCGCGAGGAGCTGGGCGACCTGCTCCTGCAGGTCACCTTCCACGCCCAGATCGCGGCCGACCAGGGCGCTTGGGACATCGACGACGTCGCGCAGGGGCTGGTCGACAAGCTCGTGCGCCGGCACCCGCACGTGTTCGGGGACCTCGAGGTGAGCGGCGCCGACGAGGTCCTCGTCAACTGGGAGCGGCTGAAGGCTCGTGAGAAGGGGGAGCGCGGCGTCGAGGACGACATCCCCGACACGCTCCCGGCGCTCGCGCGCGCGGCGAAGGTCCAGCGCCGGGCCGCCGGCTGGGGCGTGGCGTGGCGCACGACGGACGCGGCGCTCGACGCGCTCCGCGAGGAGGTCGACGAGCTCGCCGCGTCGGATGGTCCGGCGAACGCGGAGGAGGAGGTCGGGGACGTCCTGTTCGCGACGGTGGCGGTCGCGCGGCGGCTGGGCGTCGATCCCGAGAGCGCGCTCCGCCGCACGATCCGGGGGTTCGCCGCCCGGTACGACCGCACGCGCGAGCTGGCGCGTGTTCGCGGGCTGGATCTGGAGGCGATGTCGGAGGACGATCTGCGCGCGTTGTTCCGCGACGCTCGGGGTGCCGATGACTAGTCCGGACCAGACTACCGTCACCGATGACGACTTCGAGCGCACGGTCAGGTACTGGCGCGATCTGCAGGAGCTCCTGTGCACGCGCCGGGAGGACTTCCGGTGGGGCACCGCCTATCTGGACGAGGCGTTCCCGATGCGTCACGACGCGAACCACCTGTGGATCGAGGACCCGGCGCCCGACGCGACCACGGCCGACCTGGTCGCGGAGGCGGACCGGATCCTCGGCGGCGCCGGCCGTCCGCACCGAAAGGTCATAGTGGCGCGCGAGGACTACGGGGCCGCCTGGTCGATGGGGTTCGCCGAACGGGGCTACGGGATCTCCCGGATCCTGACGATGGCGATGGGCCCCGAGCCGGGAGAGGTGGTCGACACCTCGGGCGTCGAGGTCGTCGGGTTCGCGGATGCGCGCGGCGTGATCGAGACCGTGAACGCTCGCGAGCCGTACGGCACCCAGGAGGTCGTCCGCCAGCTCACCGACTACCACGGCAAGCTGGAGCGTGAGCTCGGGTGCAGGTTCTACGTCGCGCGGGTCGACGGCGAGGTCGCGGCGTTCTGCGAGCTGTACGGGCTCGGCTCGATCGCGCAGGTCGAGGATGTCAACACCCTGGAGGAGTTCCGGGGGCGCGGGCTCGCCAGAGCCGTCGTCTCGGCGGCGGTGCGCGATGCTCGCGCCGATGGAGCCGATCTGATCTTCCTGTACGCGGACGCCGACGATTGGCCCCAGCACCTCTACGCGAGGCTCGGGTTCCGCCCGCTGGGGAACTCGCTCGAGTACGGCCTCGAGGGCACGTCCGCGCGCGGCGCGACCGCGTAGCGAAATCCCAGGCGTCGCGGGACGCTCGGATACCATCGAGCCCCGATGTCCGCCATCGCCTCCGTCCACGCGCGCGAGATCCTCGACTCGCGCGGCCACCCCACCGTCGAGGTCGACGTGTGGCTCGACGACGGCGCGTTCGGCCGGGCCGGCGTGCCCTCGGGCGCGTCCACCGGTGAGCACGAGGCGCACGAGCTCCGCGATGAGGACGACCCGCGGTTCGGGGGCAGGGGCGTCCGCCGCGCCGTCGAGCACGTGAACGGGCCGATCGCGGAGGCCGTGACGGGGCTCGACGCGTACGACCAGCGCGGCGTCGACCGGGCGTTGCTGGACATGGACGGGACGGCCGACAAGTCGGCCCTGGGCGCGAACGCGATCCTCGGCGTCTCGCTCGCCACCGCGCGCGCCGCGGCCGACTCGAACGGGATGCCGCTGTACCGCTACCTCGGCGGCCCGAACGCCCACGTGCTGCCGACGC
>JAXLTF010000002.1:0-2082 GCA_046330185.1 Actinomycetota bacterium | reverse complement strand
CTGTCGATGGCCTCCGAGCGGTGCGAGCTCATCGCCCTCTGCGATCAGGACGACCGCTGGTACCCGGAGAAGCTCGACGTGCTCGCGGCGGCGATGAACGGCAACCAGCTCGTCTACAGCGACCAGCGCCTGACGCTCAAAGACGGCAGCGTGATCCGCGACACCCTCTGGGTCGGGCGCAGCAGGAACGAGGACAGCCTCTACTCGATCACCGCGGCGAACACGATCGTCGGCGCCTCCTCGCTGATGCGCAGGGACCTGCTCGACCGGATCCTGCCGTTTCCCCGCAGCCCCGGCTGGCAGTTTCACGATCACTGGATCTCGGCCGTCGCGCTGGCCGCCGGGAGCGTGCGGTTCATCGACCGTCCCCTCTACGACTACGTGCAGCACGAGACGGCGATCGTCGGGCGGGTGTCGGTCGAGGAGTCCGACGAGTACCGGAAGCCGGGCCTTCTCCGGTCCCTGCGCCACCCGCGGCGGACGCTGCTGCGCTGGAAGTCGATCTACTTCCGCAGCTACATCCACGTGGCGCTCCAGGCCGAGGTTCTCCTCGAGCGCTGCTCCGACCGCATGAGCGGCCGCGATGCGCGCGCACTGCGACGCCTGACGATCGCCGACCGCTCGCCGCTCGGGGCGCTCGAGCTCGCCGTCAGGCCGGTACGCGAGCTCTGGGGACGAAACGAGACGCTCGGCACCGAGTGGCATCTGCTGAAGGGCATCGCCTGGCTGTGGCTGGTCAGGCTCAGGGAGGTCGGCAGGCGCTCGCCGACGGGGGCGAGGCAGGACGTCGCGGTCCCCGAGTTCGACATCCCGTCGTTCGCCCAGTGGCGCCTGAAGAGATGGATCCAGGGGCGATCGCAAGCGGCCGTCCGAACGTCCACGAGGGTCTAGAATCGCGCTCACGGAGGCGAGAATGCGCGTCCCGCAACCTCGATGCGCCGTCAGCAGACGACAGAGGAGACCGAATCCGTGCCGCTGCCGGATGCCGCCGAGCGCCGCTTCACGGCCGATTCCCCGGTGGCCATCGAGATGCACGATGTCCACAAGACGTTCCGGATCCCCAAGAACCGGATCACGACGTTCAAGGAGCGGGCCGCCCATCCGTTCGGGCGCAGCGAGTACCGCGACCTGAAGACCCTGCGCGGGATCTCGCTCGACGTCCACAAGGGCGAGTTCTTCGGGATCGTCGGCCGCAACGGCTCCGGCAAGAGCACCTTGCTGAAGATCCTGGCAAGCATCTACGCTGCCGATGCGGGAACGATCCGCATCGCCGGCCGCCTGGCGCCCTTCATCGAGCTCGGGGTCGGCTTCGATCCCGACCTCGCAGCCCGTGACAACATCATCCTCAACGGGGTGATGATGGGGCTCGGCCGGCGCGAGGCGCGACGTCGCATCGACGCGGTCTTGGACTTCGCCGAGCTGCGCGAGTTCGAGGACCTGAAACTGAAGAACTACTCCTCGGGGATGAGCGTCCGGCTCGCGTTCGCCGTCATGGTCCAGGCGGACGCCGACGTGTTGCTCGTCGACGAGGTGCTCGCCGTCGGCGATGCGAGCTTCCAGCAGAAGTGCACCGACACGTTCTACGGGATGCGGAACGCGGGCAAGACGATCGTGCTGGTCACCCACGACATGACGGCCGTCCAGAGCTACTGCGACCGCGCGATGCTCCTCCACGACGGGCAGACCATCCTCATGGGGGATCCCGAGGAGGTGGGGCGTCGATACCTCCAGCTCAACTTCGAGAAGGACGGTGGGGCGCTGCCCGACGGTCTCCGGCCGGGATCACCCGACGTGCACGCCAAGGTGGTCGACGCCTGGCTCGAGGATCGGGACGGCGAACGGCAGGAGAACGTCGCCGGTCGCGATCCGATCCGCCTGAAGACGATCGTCGAGGCGCGCGAGCGGCTCTCGAACCTCGTCGTCGGGTATCACCTCTATGACATCCGGGGCGTCCACCTCTTCGGCTTCAACTACTCACCGGGCGAGCCCGAGGATGGCCCGCCGACGGTGCTCGAGCCCGGCGAGCGGCTGAAGGTCAGCGTCGAGCTCGAGAACAGGCTCGCCAAGGGCCACTACTTCATC
>JAXLTF010000019.1:0-65282 GCA_046330185.1 Actinomycetota bacterium | reverse complement strand
ACCCAGAGCGAGCGACGTCGAGGCGCCGACGAGGGCGATGGTGATGGGAGCCATGTCCACCTTGTCTTCCGCAGCCACCCCGCCAGTTCCCGATCGCTCCCGCGGTTCCGGGAACTCGCGGGGGCTCTGCTCCGACTGAGGAGGGTCCGGCGGCGAATGGCGTCGTCGGCTCGACAGGTGGAGTAGCGATGCGGTTCAACGTTCGACAGGGAGCAGCGGCGCTGCTGGCAGGGGTGCTCGCGCTCAGCGGCTGCAGCTCCGACGACACGGCGTCCACGTCGGGCGACGAGGCCACGACGACCGCAGCAGCGTCGGCGGCCGCCTCCTACCCGGTCACGGTCACGAACTGCGGCCGCGAGCTCACGTTCGACGCAGCACCGAAGCGCGTCCTCATCCTGAACGGAACGTCCGTGGGTGAGGTCGAGACGTTCATCACGCTGGGGCTCGAGTCGAGCATCGTCGCCAACGCCCAGTCGTACGGGGTCTCCGACGACCCCGACATGGTGGCCAAGGTTGCCGAACTGCCGACCGGTGGAATCACTCTCGACCAGAGCACCTACGAGGTGCCCAAGGAACAGATCGTCAACCTTCGGCCCGACCTGGTGGTCAGCACCTGGGCAGGTGGGTTCTCGAAGACCGCAGGCACCCTCACCCGCGACGAGCTGGATGACCTCGGCATCGCGTCGTACGTCACGCCCTCCAACTGCGCCTACGGCGACGACGCGGCGTCCGACGCCGACAAGGCCGCCTACGCGGCCCAGTCCTACGAGAGCTCCTACGACCTCGTGCGCGACCTCGGCACGATCTTCGGGGTGGAGGACCGCGCCGCCGAGTTCATCGCCGACTCGGAGAAGCGGATCGCCGAGGCCAAGGTCGAGGCGACGGGCGACGCTCCGAAGGTGTTGCTCGCCTTCCCGGGTATGTCGATGATGAACAGCAGCGGGCTGCCGGCGGTGTTCGGTGGATCGCTGTACGACAGCATCATCGCGGCGGCCGGAGGCGAGAACTCCTTCAAGGGCCGTCAGTTCATGGAGATGTCGACGATCAACGCCGAGGACCTCGCCGCCGCGGACGTCGACGTGCTCGCCGTCGGCCTCTTCCAACCGACCGACGACGCCAAGGAGATGGCCGAGGCGCTGTTCGCCCAGTACCCCCAGTGGTCGGCATCGAAGAACAAGGCCTACGTCGGCGTCGCCGACGGGGTGTACCTCGGACCCAACAACGCCATCGCCATCGAGAAGCTGGCGAAGGCGATTGCCGACGCACGCTGAGCTGCCGACGCGTCCCATCGGTCGACGTGTCGGCCGATGGGGTTTCGGCGCGCTCCTGGTCGGATCCGTCGTCGTGCTGGTCGGCTCGGTCTTCCTCGGCATCTCGGTCGGGACGGTGACCGTCCCGTTCGGGACGGTGTGGCACGTGATCGCCCACCACCTCGGGCTGTCGTCGACGCCACCGAGTCCGCTGGACGATCAGATCGTCTGGCAGTTCCGGACTCCTCGGGTGCTGTTGGCAGCCGTGGTCGGGGCCGGCCTGTCGGTCGCCGGGGCGACGTTGCAGACCCTGGCCCGGAACCCGCTCGCCGACCCCTACCTTCTCGGTGTGTCCTCGGGTGCGTCGGTGGGCGCGGTGGTGGTGATGGCCTACGGCGCCGGCGCGCTGGGTGGACTCGGCGTCAGCGGCGCAGCCTTCGTGGGAGCAATGGTCACCTTGGCCTTGGTGTTCGCCCTGGCGCAGCGGTCCGGTCGGCTCGGAGCCGGGCGTCTGGTGCTGGCCGGCGTTGCCGTCAGCTATCTGATGACGGCCGTCACCAGCTTCGTGCAGCTGCGTACGAACCCGCTCGAGCTGCGCGGCATCATGTTCTGGCTCCTCGGCTCGCTGGCTGCGGCCGAGTGGGCGAACCTCCGCCTGCCCACCATCGCCATGGTCGTCGGGGTGATCTGGTTGCTCGGTCGCGCCCGGGCCATGAACGTCATGACGGCGGGCGACGACAATGCCAACGCCCTGGGCGTGTCCGCCCCCGATTCCGGGCCGAGCTGCTGGTCGTGTCGTCACTGCTCACGGCCACGGTGGTGAGCGTGGCCGGTGGCATCGGGTTCGTGGGCCTGATCATCCCGCACGCGGTGAGGTTGGCCATCGGTCCCGACCATCGGCGCCTGCTCCCGGCCAGCGTGCTCAGCGGCGCCATCTTCATGGTGCTCGTCGATCTGCTGACGTGTGGCCGACCGGCCCAACGAGGTGCCGGTCGGCATCTTCACCGCAGCCGTAGGTGCTCCGTTCTTCCTGACGCTCCTGCGACGTCGCGGAGGCGACTCGTGAGGGTCGAGGTGGAAAGAGGTCACCGTTGCGATCGATCGCACGACGATCGTGTCCGACGTCGACCTCGTCGTCGTGTCGGGGACGGTGCACGGGCTCATCGGACCGAACGGGTCGGGCAAGAGCACGTTGCTGCGAAGCATCTACCGCTCGCTGCGGCCGGTCGCCGGCGTCATCCGCCTCGACGGGGACGATCTGTGGCGAGATCTGGGCGCGCGGCAGGCGGCCCGTCGTCGCGCCGTGGTGGCGCAGGACAGCCCGCTCGAACTCGACTTCACGGTCGGCGACGTCGTCGCCATGGGCAGGGCACCCCACAAGCGGACGTTCGAGCGTGAGTCCCAGATCGATCGAGACCTGGTCAGCGAGTCGTTGACCTCGGTCCGCATGGACTGGGCCGAGCAGCGATCGATCACCAGCCTGTCCGTAGGGCGAGCGGCAGCGGGTCCTCGTGGCCTGGGCCCTCGAGCAGCAGGCGTCCATCCTCGTGCTGGACGAGCCGACGAACCATCTCGACGTGCGCTTCAGCCTCGAGTTGCTCGCGCTTCGATCGGGTCACTCGGGCTGACGGTGATCGCCGCGCTGCACGATCTGGATCACGCCGCCACGACCTGCGACGACATCACCGCGCGCTGCAGCACGGGCGCGCCGTGGCGTCGGGGCCGACGGCGGAGGTCCGCTGCAGCTCATCCGCACCGTGTTCGGCGTCGACGCCCACATCGGACCTCACCCCATCACGGGGCGCATTCACGTCGCCACCGCACCACTTCCCGGAGGAAGTACATGAGAATCGCCATGCTCCTGTTCCCCGACGTCACCCATCTCGACGCGGCCGGGCCGTACCACGCACTGGCGCACCTGCCGGGCCACGAGTTCGTGTTCGTGGCCGAGCATCCGGGTCTGCTCGAGGACCACAGCCGCATCAAGTTCGCCGTCGACGCGGCGCGCCGATCGACGAGATCGACCGCACGACGTGCTGGTCGTGCCCGGTGGCATCCCTCGCCATCACCATGGCCCGGAGTGGGCACCGCCTCATCGACTGGATCCGCAGGTGCACCCGACGACGACGTGGACGACGTCGGTGTGCACCGGGGCGCTCATGCTCGGCCGCGGGGCGCGCTTCGATGGAGTCCGGGCCACCACCCACTGGTACTGCGTCGACGAGCTTTGCCGGACCACGGTGCCCTCCCGACCCGAGAGCGGGCCGTGGTCGACGGCAAGGTCATCACCGCGGCCGGCGTCTCCGGCCAGGCATCGACATGGCCCTGCTGTTGTCGAGCCGCCTCGTCGGCGTCGAGTACGCCCAGGCCACCCAGCTGGACATGGAGTACGTGCCGGAGCCACCGTTCGACGCCGGCTCGATGCTCGACACGGCCCTGCCCGCGGTCACGGCCTGGGTCCGCACGATGTACGACGACATGTTGGCGGGCACGCACGACATGACGACGATGCCGCCCATCAGCTGACCGTCGGTCGGCGTCGAGGTGGGGCGCTCACGCCACGACGACGCGCCTGCCCGAGTTTCGGCGTCGGCGGTGAGGTCGACCACCCGCTGGAATCGGTCGAGCACCGACAGATCGTGGGTGATCACGAGCACGGCCTGGTCCGCGGTCGCCCACAGGAGGTCGAGCAGGGCGCGGCCCGCGGCGGGGTCGAGACCTGCGGTGGGCCTGTCGAGGATCACGATGCGCCGGTTCAGAGCCAGCGCGGCGAGCGCCACCCGCTGACGTTCGCCGCCCGAGAGTTCGTTTCCGCCTTCGCCCAGCACGGTCTGCGGCGGAAGCTCGAGGCCCGCAGCGGTCAACGCGGCCGCTGTCTCCTCGTCGTCGGCGTCGGGGCGCGCCAGTCGCACGTTGCCGCCGAGCGTGCCGGCGAGCAGTGCCTGATCCGCGCTCACCACCCCGATCACCTGCCGCACGTCCCGCCCGGCGTAGCGCTCGATCGGCCGATGGTCGACCAGCACCGAACCACTGTCGACTGCCACCAGCCGCTGGGCGATCGCGGCTGCAGTCGACTTGCCGGATCCGCTCGGCCCGACCAGCGCGACCCGTTCTCCGCCCTCGACGCGGAGGCTCAGGTGCTGCACGGCGACGTGGCTGCCGTAGGAGGCCGACACGTCGTCGAACTCGAGCACCTCGCCCAGGGCGCCGGCAGTGGCGTGGCCGGGGTCGGTGAGATGCGGGTCGCCGGTCGCGGCGTCGAGTCGGTCGATCGGTCCAGCGGCCGGTGCCAGAGCGGCGCGACCGGCCGCCGCCGCAGCCACCGAGACGAACACCTGGCCGAGGCCGAGGGCCATCAGAGGCGGCACGGCCACCGTCGGGAGCCCGATGCGGTGCGCCGACGCCGCGGTGACTGCGCCGATCACGGCGCCCGCAACGGTCAGTCCGCCGGCCGCCAGTGGCGCTGCGGCAGCCACCGACTGACGTCGCCAGCCGGGTCTCGACGGCCGCCATCGCGGCCCGCGGCCTGGCGCCTCGTCCACGGCGGACTCCAACGCATCGAACGCCGCCAGATCCAGTGCGCCGCGGACCACGTGCAGCACCCGGTCGGCGAGGAGGTCGCCGGTCCCGGACCGTTCGATGCTCGAGGCCCGGATGGCCGATGAGGTGGATGCTGCGACGAACCCGGCACCCACGAGGACGCAGGCCGCAACGATGGCGGCCGTCCACGGGTCGACGACCGCGAGGGCGCCCACGACGAGGACAGCAGCGACCGCTGCGCCCCCGGGACCGAGCACGCCGCGCACGGTCACGTCGACCACCGTGTCGACCCCGCGGCCGAGAACGGCGAACGTCGATGCGCCCCGCCGAGTGTCGGCGCCGTCCGCCAGTCGCCCCAGCAGGCGCTCTCGGAGCCGGAGCCCGGCGGAGGTGGCCACGTCGTGGGACACCAGCCGTTCGCCGTAGCGGGCGATCCCCCGGGTGATGCCGAAGAAGCGCACGCCGACGATGCCGACCCCGAGCGTGGCGATCGACGGATGCAATGCGGCTCTGGCCAGCAGCAGACCTGAGGTGCCCAGCAGCCCGATCGATGCCACGACCGCAGCGGCCCCGATGGCGAGGGCGGCTGCCGTCGGGATCGGCCGTTCGGCGAGCAGCGACGTGATCAGGCCGGCGGCGCGGCGTCGCCAGCGGGCCGTCCGTACTGCCGGGATCGCCGGCCACCGACACCGCCTCGGTCTCGACAGGACCTGGCCGACCCCGATCCCCGCGATCGACCCGCTCGTCGTGCGATCGGACCGCCGCTGACGGCAGCGGAACCGACGTCGATTCGCTGGTCGGCCAGTGCGGCCAGCCGGGTGTCGTGGGTGACGGCGATGACCAGCCGATCCGTTGCAAGGGTCCGGAGCGCTCGTCGCACCGATGCGGCCTCGTTCTCGTCGATGGATGCCGTCGGCTCGTCGAGCAGGAGGAGCGGGGCACTCCGGCCCACGGCGTGGGCGAGGCCGACGCGCCGCCGCTGCCCCGACGACAGGGCACGGCCGCCGTCGCCGACGCCTCGGCTCCAGGTGGGGCCCAGTTCCTCGACCAACCGCCGAACCCCGGCGTCGGCGAGCACGTCAGCGATCCGGTCGTCGTCGAGCCCGGGGTCGCCGAGCCGGATCTCGTCCGCACACTGCGGCCGGTCAGCCACGGGTCCTGGGGCACCACGACAGCTGCCGGCGCCAGGCGACCGGGTCGACGGTGGCCAGGTCGGCGCCGCCGACGAGGATCCGACCTGCCGACGGTTGGTCGAAGGCGGCGAGCAGCCGGAGCAGGACCGACTTGCCGCTCCCGCTGGCACCGGTGACGACGACGAGCCCGTGTGACGGCAGGACGGCGGACACGGGCGCCAGCAGCGGGCCGCCGCGACCGTCGACGGTCACGCCGACCCCGTCCAGACCAGATCCCCGCCGCCGGGTCGGGCAGCGGCGACCACCTCGGCGTCGCGGCGGACGTCGTCGGGAGTCCACGTCGTCCCGGTCGGGCGTCGATGGATGCGAGCACGGAGTCGAGGGCGGCCGTGCCCTCCCGAAGACCATGCCGATCGCGACGTGAGGCGGGCCGTTGTCGCCGCCCTGCGCCGTTCCCGTCTGCCAGCAGGCGATCGCGTAGTTGCCCGGCGGCAGGTACAGCGTCTCGACGACGCCGGCGCCGGTCGCGACGTCTCCGAAGTCGCCGCCGATGTGCAGCCAGTTGTCCTCGGACGCCGGTCCGTTGGCCTTCGCGTCCGCGGTGATGTCCTGCGCCGTCTTGCCCGAGGGCAACGCGACCGGGATCATCTCGTGCGTGATCGGGAACGACTCATCGTTCTGGAACAGGAACTGGTGCAGTCCGGCCGACAACGTCGCCGGCATCCCGTGGTAACGGAAGTTCTGCACGCTCACCTTCGTCAGCGGCGTCTGCGGCTCGGCCGACGCGCTCTTGGAGCACGCGGTGCCGATGAGCGCCAACGAGGCGATGATCGCGAAGACCCGCCACCCGTGATGTCGGATCGATCGCAGCCCGATGCGTTGCGGTTCAGGATCCATGGGCCATCCGTCCTCCCCTCGTGATCGAGCGTCACCTGTGGTTCGGCTGGGGAGCCCGCCGGGATCCCGCCGGGGATGACGGTCCCGTCATGTGCCGAACCCCACGCGTCGCTCGCCGCGAACCCGTCATGTAGGCGGAGGTCGATCGGATGATCAGGCTGGTGTCGGAGTGGGGCGCGCGATGGAGCGGCGTCCCGCTCGTCGTCCTCCCGGTCGCATCGGTCGCCTGCCTCTACCTCGCCGGCGTCCGTCGCGTCGGACGGCGACGCCCGTCGGCCGGATGGCCGGTCCCGTGGACCGCGAGCTTCCTAGCCGGGCTCGCGGTGCTCATCGTCGCCCTGGCGTCGCCGCTCGACGCGCTCGCGGACGATCGGTTCTGGGGCCACATGGTGCAGCACCTGCTCCTCACGCTCATCGCGCCGCCGCTCCTGCTGCTCGGTCGGCCCGTACGGCTGGCCTACGCGGCGACGTCCTCAGCCGCCCGCTCGACCCTGGCCGCGATCACGCGGAGCGGGCCCGCACGGCTCGTCGGCTCGCCGTTGGTGGGCTTCGCCGCGTTCGGCGCGTTCCTGTGGTTCTCGCACCTGTCGGGTCTGTACGCGCTGTCGATACGCGACGGGACGGTGCATGCGGCCGAGCACCTCCTGTACCTGGCCACCGCGATGCTGTTCTGGTGGCCGGTGGTGGCGAAGGATCCGGGCTCTCGAACGCTCGGCCCGCCCGCCCGGCTCCTGTACGTCTTCGTCGCGATGCCCGTGATGTCGCTGCTGGGGCTGATCATCGGCTACGGCGATCGGGTCCTGTACGCGCACTACATCGCCACCGACGGGTCCGTCGCGTCGGCGCTGGCCGACCAGCGGCTGGCCGGCACGCTGATGTGGGGGAGCTCGATGATCGCGGGCGTCGCCGCCCTGGCGTGGGTGATGCTCGACTGGATGCGGCGCGACGACCTCGAGGCCCGGCGGGCGGACCTCGTACGCGACCGGGCAGGCGTTCACGGACCGATCCCGAGCGACGCCGTCACCTCCGCGACGGGAGGAGCTGACGTGCCCACGCGTATCCCCAGGCGCGTCCGTCGCATCCTGTTGGCCGGCTCGGCCGTGGTCGTGCTCCTCTTGGTCGCCACGGCCGCCCTCGGCGGACCGACGAGCTCGAGCGCCCGCGGTCAGGCGGGACCGTCGGCCCCCGGCGTGCCGGTCGCGCAGGACCTCCCGGCTCCGGCGTTCAGCGGGCGGCTGCTCACCACCGCCGGTTCGCTGAGCCTGGCGCAGCAGGCGGGGTCGGTGGTCGTCGTCAACTTCTGGGCATCCTGGTGCCACGCGTGCAAACAGGAAGCCCCCACGCTCGCGTCCGCATGGCGAACGTACCGAGGCCGGGGGGTGCGGTTCGTGGGCGTGGACTACGAGGACGGGCGGTCCTCGGCGCTCGCGGCGGTCCGCTCGTTCGACATGCGGTACCCGAGCGTGATCGACGCGGACGGGGACATCGGCGAGGCCTTCGGGATCCACGGGCTCCCGTCCACCTACATCATCGATCCGACGGGGCGCATCCGCTACCTGGTGATCGGCAAGATCGACCCGGGTGCGTTCGATGTGGCGCTCCAGGCGATCCTGCGGAGCCAGCCCGCCGGAGCGACGGCATGAGCCGGCCTCGTCGCCGTTGTCCGCGCGTCGCGCTGGCGGCGGCGTTGCTGTTCGCGGTGTCGGTCCTGGCCGCCTGCTCGGGCGCCAGCGCCCAGGTCCCGTCCGCCGGATCGTCGGTGCCGTCGGAGTCGCCCCTGCCCGGGATACCCGCGGATGGACGGCCGGCGGCCGACTTCGACCTGACCGATCAGTTCGGTCGCTCGGTTCGCCTCTCCTCGTTCCGTGGGAAGGTCGTCCTGCTGAGCTTCATCGACAACCACTGCACCACGATCTGTCCGCTGACCGCCGCGCTGATGCGCGGGGCCGAGGAAGCCGTCGGGGGGAACCCTTCGGTCCAGTTGATCGCGATCAACGCGAACCCGCGGTTCACCTCGGTCGCATCCGGGCTCCGATGGTCGCGGCAGCACCGGATGACCAACCGCTGGCTGTTCCTGACCGCGCCGGCCGCGCGCCTGCGAACGGTGTGGAGCGACTACGGGATCCGTTCGGCGATCGTGAACGGCGACGACGAGCACACCTCGGTCGTGTTCGTGATCGATCCGCAGGGACGCATCCGGACCGTCTTCCCGATCGCGAGGCGCAGAGGGATCGACGATGAGGCCGGCGCCCTCGCGCAGGCCATCCGCCAGGTGGCATCGCCGACCCAGGGTTGAGCTCAGCGCGCGCTGAAACCCTCGATCTCGATCCCGGCACGCCGCAGCTCGACCAGCAGCTCGATCCCGGCCGGGTGCTCCTCGAACGCGAGCTGGCGTGGGTTGGCGAGCACGAACCGGGTCCGGGGGCCGCCGCGATGCTCCCGGTAGTCGAAGCCGACGCGCCGCAGGATCGCGGCGGCCCCCGGGGCGTCGGACGCGCGCACCACCAGTCGGAACGCGCCCGGCCCCTCCGGGCGGCCCGGCGACTCGCGCGCGGTTCGTTCCGCGTCGCGGCGCTCGGCCGAGCCCGCGGCCGGCGCGCGGACTCCGCCGCGTCTCGTGCCCGCGGAGAGCCCGTCGGGATCGGGGCCGAGGACGGCGTTGCGCAGCACAGCGAAGCCCTCGACCTCGCCCTGGAACGTCGGGTCGCTCGGGAACAGGACGACCCGTCCCGCGCCCACGAGCTCATCGACCGCGGCCGCGGTCCCCTCCAACGCATCGAGGTCGATCGCGATCCCGGCGCTCGCGATCCCGCCCGCGCGCGCGGTCGGGAACGTCAAGAAGTCGAGCCGAGCCCCGGAGCTACCACGGCGTCGTCCGAGTCGAACAGCACCCAGACCCATCGCCCGACGCCCTCGGCGAGCGGCGACGAAGTCGACGGCGACGCGCAGCAGGGTGCCGGGAACGTACGCGCGGGTGTCGCGCAGCACGGCGGTCGTGATGCCGAGCACCGCGGCGAGCTTCGCGCCGCCCCCTCGGTGGCCGACGTAGCGCCCGCCGGCGTTCTACCCAGTCGACCAGCGTCCGCCCTCCCGCGTCGCCGAGCTTGCGGAGCGCCGTCGAAGTCGCCCCGGGCGCCACCAGCACGTCGATCCCGTCGAGGCTCCCGGCCGCCAGGTCCTCGTTGCGGACCTCATGGAACGTCAGGCCCCACAGGCGCTCGAACGTCCAGCGGGTCGAGCCGCACGACTCGTCCGCGTAGCTGCCGAACGACATCTGGTACAGGCCGATCGACGGCACCGCCTCGGGGAGCGCCGGCGTCGGCGGCTCGGAACTCCGGCCATCGGCGCGGCGACGGGATGCAGCACGGCTCGACCGGCCGCCGGAGAGGTTCATGCACAGCGGGTTGCTCCAGCCGGCCAGGCCGAACGTGTAGTTCGTCGGCGGGTACGGATGCTCGTGGAGCAGCATCTGGATCCAGTGCTTCTGCGGCTGTGCCATCGGGATCCAGATCGTCCCCGCCGGCAGGCGGCGGCCGCGCTCGCGCTCGTGGTACGGCGTGAAGTCCGGCACGTCGAGCGGCGCGACCAGCCGGTGCACCCGCACGTCCATCCGCTGCAGCCGCCGGACCAGGCGCTGCAGCTCCCAGCGCTTCGCCGGCTCGTCCAGCAGGAAGTAGTGCCGGACCGGCTCGCGGGGGACGGTCGTGCGCGACCTCAGCTCCGGATGGAAGGTGCGCTCGTTCGGTTCGAGCCGGCCGCGACGCCCCTGCTCGACGGCCTCGACGAACGCCCGGTGCTGCTCGCGCCACACGCGAGGCCCGCGCCGGGCCGCCGCCCACAGGCACGTCCAGGCCAGGGCGGAGTGCCGCGCGAACCTGCGGTCCAAGGGCGCGCCGTTGTAGACCTCCAGCGTCATCCCGGCCGCCTGGAACCCGTTCGCCGCCACCGTGTCGTTGAACTCGGCCGCGAAGAAGTCGTAGACGCCGCCGTGGAAGAAGTCCTCGCCGTCGGCGACGAACCGCGCCGACATCGCCTCGCCGTACACGTCGTTGATCCACCCGAGGACCTGGCGCGTGACCTCCGCGTAGACGGGGTCGTTGTTCGGTGGGAAGAACGAGCGGTAGTAGCCGAACTCGTGCTCGTCGAGCAGCAGGGCGGGCGGATAGGCGCGCATCAGCTCCACGCGGCCGTCCGTCTCGGGCTGCGTCCGCGCGAACAGATCCCGGTTCAGGTCGAACCCGTAGGCGTTGCGGCGCTCGTCCGCCTCTCGTCCGTCCGGGTTCTGCACCGGGACCAGCACGACGACGGCCCGGTCCAGGATCGTCGTGACCACCTCGTCCGCCCGGTCCGCGAGCTCGTACAGGAGCTGCAGCGAGGTGTCCGCGCCCGACTCCTCGGAGCCGTGGACGTTCGCGATCACCCACAGGATCAACGGCGTGGTCTCGGCGAGGGCGCCGACCTCCTCCGATGGGGTGGCCGGGTCGCGTATGGTCGCCGCCGCCGCACGGATCGCCGCGAGCCCCTCCTGGGTCACGTGCTCGGGCCGGCCGACGATCGCGAACCGGATCGGGCGTCCCCGGACGGACGTTCCGAGCTGATCCACGTGAACCCTGGGGGAGGCCAGCCCCACCGCCCGCAGGTACCGGTCCGCCTCGGCGCTCGTCACCTCACGGTCCACCCCCAGCGCGAACCCCAGCACGTCCGCCGGCGACGGGACCTCGCCCAGGAACTCCGGCTGCGTGGACGCGGGGCCGGACGGCTTCGTCCCGCCCGCGCGCGCGCGAAGCGGCACGGAGGCCAGGGTCGCGGCGCCGGCGGCCGCCGCCAGGAACCGTCGCCGCCCCATCGGGAACCCGCTCATGCCTCCTCCCTCCCTCGCTCGGTCCGCGGGAGGAGTGGGATTCGAACCCACGAGGGACTCACGCCCCTAACGGTTTTCAAGACCGTCGCCTTCGTCCGCTCGGCCATCCTCCCGGGGGGAGCCTAGCGCGGCGCGGCTACCGCTCCGGCGTCAGGATGCGCGCGCGCTCGGGCAGGTAGGGGTGGAGCTTCGCCGGCAGCTCCACCGAGCCGTCGGCGCGCTGGTGGTTCTCGAGGATCGCGATCATCGTGCGCCCGATCGCGGTCGCCGTGCCGTTCAGCGTGTGCAGGATCTCGACCGAGCCGTCGCCGCGACGCATCCGTGTCTTGGCGCGGCGCGCGCCGTAGTCGGTGTAGTTCGAGCACGACGTCAGCTCCCGGTACCGGCCCTGTCCCGGCAACCACGCCTCGATGTCGTACTTCTTCGCGGCGGCGCCGCCCAGGTCGCCGGCCGCGATGTTCACGACCCGGTACGGGAGCTCGAGGTTCCCGAGGATCTCCTCCTCGATCGAGACCAGCAGCTCCAGCTCGTCCCAGCTCTCCTCGGGCCGGCTGAACGAGAACATCTCGACCTTGTCGAACTGGTGGACCCGGAACATGCCGCCGAGGTCCTTGCCGTAGCTCCCGGCCTCGCGGCGGAAGCAGGTCGAGTACCCGGCGTAGTGCAGCGGGAGCTCGGACTCCTCGAGGATCTCGTCCATGTGCAGCGCCGCGAGCGCCACCTCGGAGGTGCCCGTCAGGTAGAGCTGGTCCTCGTCGGTCCGGTAGATGTTCACCTCGTCCGTCGGCAGGAACGCCGAGCCGAACATGACCTCCTCGCGGACCAGGACCGGCGGGATCACCGGCACGAACCCTTTCGCCACCAGGACGTCGATCGCGTGCCGCATCAGCGCCAGCTGAACGAAGACGAGGTCGCCCAGCAGGTACACGAACCGCGAGCCGCTCGCCCGCGCGCCGCGCTCGGTGTCGAGCATCCCCAGCAGCTCGCCCAGCTCGACGTGATCGCGCGGCTCGAAGTCGAACGCCGGGGGTTCGAGGTGGCGCCGGAGCTCGACCGCGTCCTCGTCCGTGAACCCGTCCGGGGCCGAGTCGTCCGGCGCGTTCGGCACGCGCGCCAGGAGATCGTCGAGCGTCCGGTCCGCCTCCGCCAGCTCGGGCTCCACCCCCTTCAGCTCGGCCGAGACCTTCGCGACCTCGTCGATCAGCGCCCGCTTCTCGTCGCCCTGCGCTCGCCCGATCGCCTTGGACGCCCGGTTCTGCTCGGCGCGGAGCTCCTCGACGCGCGAGGTGAGCCGCCGCCGACGCTCGTCGGCGGCGAGCAGCTCGTCGACGCTGTCCCCCAGGTTCCGCCGCGCCAGGGCGCGGCGGAACCGCTCCGGGTCGTCGCGGACCGCCCTGATGTCGAGCACTACGGGACCTTCACCTGCTCGGTCCGCTCCGGGCCCTGCGGCTGTGCCTTCTCGGTCGCAGGACCTTGCCCCGCCGCGGTCGCGGCGCCGCCGGCATCCATGACGCTCTGTCCGTGGAAGAGCCCGCCCTCCTCGACGACGAGCGTCTTCGACGTGATGTTCCCGTCGATCCGGCCCCCGCGGGCCAGGTGCGCCTTCCCCTTGACGATGATGTTGCCCTTGAAGCGGCCGGCGACGGTCACGTTCTGAGCGCGGATGTCGGCCTCGACCTGGCTCTGCGGCGACAGGGTCACGTCGCCGTCGGCGTTGATCTGGCCCTTGACCTGCCCGTCGATCCGCAGCGACCCGGCCGACACCACGTTGCCGTCCAGTCGCGCGCCGGCGCCGACGATCGTGACCTCACCGTTGTCCGCCATCTGACCCTCCATCGCTCCTGAGGCCGTCGCGTCCGCTTCGGCCTCGCCGCCGCCGTCGTCCTTGCGCCGGATCATCCCGCGATCGCCTCCTCCGGCTCCGCGAGCGCCCGCCGGATCGCCTCCTCCTCCTCCGTGCTCAGGTTGTAGCCGCTGCGTCCCTCGGAGACCGGCTTCGCGTAGACCCGCGTCTCCTGCCGGCCGTTGATCGAGGTGAGGACGGCCCCGGTCCCGTGATCGTCCAAGAGCGCGCACGAGAAGGACAGACGCCCGCCCACGTCCTCGAACGCGTCGTACCGGACGACGGCGACCCGCCGCACGCTCCCCTCGATCATGACCTCCTGCCGCTTGTCCGTCCCGTGCAGCGCGCGGACCGCGCGCTCGAGGCGCTCGATCTGGGCGGCCTGGCCGTCGAGGATGCCACGGAGCGCGTCGTCGAGCTTGATCGGGCCGCCGGGCTCCCGACCCCGCCTCCTGCCGGACGCGGACGCCCCCGAGAACAGCAGGGCGAGCGCCCCCAGGCCGAGGGCGATCAGCACCAGGAGCGTCAGCGTTCGATCGGAGAAGACCATCTGTCGGCGGCGCCCTCGAGGCCGGAAACAGGCCATCTACCTGCGGGTTCGTGCGAGCCCAGAGTATACGACGGCCGATGCGACCCATGTTCGCGCGGATCCGGGTCGAGTCGCCGAGACGACCGGTCGATGGATGAGACATGGGCGATCGCGCAGCCTCGATCCCGATGACCAGCGCAGGCTCGACGTTTGGAGGAGCGCGGGGCTCTCGTCTGGTGCGCGGCCCTGGGATGGTTCGCGCTCGCCCGCGGCCAGCGTGTCCCGATCCTCTCGCGTTCGCCGACGTGGCGACGCACGAGCTCGGTCATGCGCTCTGGTGGCAGCTCACGCACAGCGAGCTCGTGATGCTCGTGATGGGCAACGGCACGCAGGTGCTCGTGCCGTTGCTCGCGGGCGCCCTGTTCTTCGCGGTTCGTCGGAACTGGGTCGCCTTGGGGATGTGCCTGGCATGGTGTGCGGCCGCGATCGCCGACACCGCCGTCTACGTCTTCGACGCCCCGCGGGGAGCTCACCCTGATGGGCTTCGGCGGGTTGGGCGAGGCGACCAGGCGCTCGGCGACTGGGCGCGCGTCCTCGGTCCCGAACACCTCGACAAGCTGTACCTGGCCGATCGCTGGGCCGCCGACCTTCGGGTCTGGGCGGTGCTGTTCTGGCTCACAGGTGTCGTCGTGATCGTCATCGGACTCGCGATCACGTTCAAGCAGATGCGGAACCGCCGGATGTCGCCCGCGGCGCCGACGACGACCGGTCCAGGCTCCCGGGCCGCGGCTCCGCACCGGCCCGAGCGCCCCTGGGTTCTCTACCCCGAGCGCCCGCGATAGCATCGCGGCCTCATGGAACCGTCACTGCGGACGGCCGTCGGCTCACCCGTCGGCACGGTCCTCGCCCGTCGCTACGAGATCCGGGCCCCGCTCGGCAGCGGCGGCATGGGCGAGGTGTTCGAGGCCGTGGACCTCCAGCTCGACCGCACCGTCGCCGTCAAGATCCTGCGCCCGGAGCTCGCCGCCGACCGTCGCCTCGTCGGGCGGTTCCGGCGCGAGGCCCGGACGGCCGCGCGCCTGGCGCACCCCGGGATCGTCGGGGTCTTCGACGTCGGCGAGCAGGGCGATCGCGTCTTCATCGTGATGGAGTTCGTCCCGGGCGCGACGTTCACGGAGCTGGCTCGCCTGGCGCCGCTGCCGCCCGCCTCCGTCGCGCGGATGGGCGCGGCGATCGCCGAAGCGCTGGCGCACGCGCACGACCGCGGCGTCGTGCATCGCGACGTGTCGCCCGAGAACCTGATGCTCACCGCGGACGGCGAGGCGAGCTGCTCGACCTGGGGATCGCTCGCGCGGCCCAGGGTTCGGCCGGCGGCGGCGCCTCGACGAGCGTCCACGGCACCCCGGCGTACGTCGCCCCAGAGCAGGCGCGCGGCGGGGCGACGGACCAGCGCGCGGACCTCTACTCGCTGGGGGTGGTCCTGACCGAGCTCCTCACGGGCGACGCGCCCACCCAGGGCGGAGGGTGGGCCGCCGAGCGTCCCCGGGTCGTCGCCGCCGCGGGTGAGCGGTTCGCCGCCGTGCTCGATCGCTGCCGCGCGTTCGACCCCGGCGAACGGTACCCCCGCGCCGAGCGCCTGGCGGATGACCTGCGCGCGCTCGCAGCGACCTTGCCGTCCACGGCCTCGCTCCACACGCGACACGCGCAGCCAACCGGCGCGGTGGCGCGCAGCGCCACCGCGCCGCTCCCCGTGATCCGGACCGAACGGCTGGGGTCGCGGCGCCCGCGCCGCGCCCCCCGCCTCCTGCTCGCCGCGGCGCTGAGCGTCATGGCGCTGGCGGCGGCCTGGGTCGTCGTCCCTGCGATCTGGGGACTCGGGATCCCGGTCCGGCCGTCCGTGACCGGCCCCGAGCCGCTCGCCGCGCCCACGGGCCTCACGGTCGTGACTGGCTGCGACGGATGGCTCTCGGCCGGAGCCGAGCTCTCCTGGGCGCCGGCCGACGGCGCCACCGCGTACCGGGTCTACCGCAGCGAGGGCGGGGCGTTCCGGCTGCTGGACACGGTCCCGTCCGTCGGTGCCGGAGCGAACCTCGGATCGGGCCCGGGGTCGGGCCCGGTCGGTGCCGGCGGCGGCGGGGTCGTCCGCTACCGCGACGCGGACCTCGGCGTGTCCCTCTCCTACGCCTACCGGGTCCAGGCGACGGACGGTTTGCGGGTCAGCCCACGGAGCGGCGCCGTCGTGGTCGACACGCCGTTCCTCTGCCTGACCTGAACCGCGGCGCCCCGGCCTTTTCGGTTCCTTGCCCCCGCGGCGCCCCCGGGCGTTCCGCCCGTCGGGGGGCGCGAGTACCGTTGGCGCGTGGCACGCAGGCTGAAGCCGTTCGTCGAGCGCGAGGCGACCTGGGCGTTGATCCTGGCCTCGCTGGGACTGGTCTCGCTCTACACGACCCTCCCGGCGTCGATCGCGCTGGCGATCCGCTCGGCAAGGCGCCACCGGCTCGTCGACGGCGTCGAGCCCGCGATCGCGGCCCTTGCGTTCGGGATCGGGCTCGTGACGTTCCTGCTGGGCTACCCGGCGATGAGGGCGCTCATCCAGGCGGCCGGGGACTCGCCGAGCGCGCGCATGGTCATCCTCGCCCTCGTCCTGATCGCGGCGCTGATCTGGTACCTGGTGGACGTCGCGATCGAGGATCACCCCGAGCGCCTGACCGCGCGCCGGCTCGTCCTCGGGGCGATCAGGGTCTCGGTCGGCGTGGCCCTATCGATCGCCACCGCCATGATCGCGGTGGGGTTCGAGGCCTGGGGGTCACGCCGGGCTCGGGATGAACGCGGCGGAGCGGGTGGGCGAGGGGGGAGTTGAACCCCCACGTCCGGTAAAGGACACAGGATCCTGAATCCTGCGCGTCTGCCAATTCCGCCACTCGCCCGTGGGGGCGTTCATCCTAGCAAGCGTCCCTGCCGGGGCTTAGACGAGCCTCCCCGTCGCGACGCGTCAGGCCTGCGCGAGCTCGCGCACCCGGGTCTCGCGCCATACTTTCCGGACGCCGGCATCCGCCTCCAGGGCGCACTCGACCATCGAGGTGAGCGTCTCGGGGTTGAAGGGCTTGGTCACGTATGCGTCGGCGCCGGTCTCCAGACCGCGCATCTGGTCCTCGATCCCCACGCGCGCGCTGATCACCACGACGGGAAGCTCGCGCGTCGCGGGGTCGTTGCGGACGCGTCGCAGGACCTCGAGACCGTCGACGACCGGCATCATGATGTCCAGCACCAGGGCGTCGGGGGCGTCGGCGGCGACCATCTCCAGCGCCTGTCGCCCACCCTCCGCCTCCAGGACCTCGTGTCCCGCCCAGCCGAGGTTCAGCCGGCAGAGGGTGCGGACGTCCGGATCGTCGTCGATCACCAGGATCCGCGCGGGTCGCTCGTGCGTGTTCACGGTTGAGTCGTCGACCGTCCGGGGACACGACTACATACCCGCGCACCGTGAATCGGTCCTTCCCTGAGGCCGCTAGTCATCCCGGGTCAGCCTCTGCGGGAAACCCGCAACCCGCGCGCGCGGAGCCGCCGCAACGACCCACCCGTCCCCCGGTACGCATGGGTCGAAGGCCCCTTGCGTACGTAGCGGACGGCGGAGCGTTCGCGCGGTCCCCGGGGAACGGCTAGCGGCCCCGCTGTAGCGCTGCCGGGGGAACGCGAGGAACCGGCCGCTGCGCCGATGGCGGACGGGGGCCGTCGGCGATACAACCCCCTGCATGCCAAGGCGTCGCGAAGGGCACGGTCTCAGGTCCGGGGGGACGGTCACCAGATCCGCCCACGTGATGTCCTCCCGGATCCGGGGCCGCCGTTACCGCAACGTGGATCCGGACGAGCGGTACGGGTTCACGACGACACCCGCGTCGAACGCGGTCCCGGATGCGTCGAGCGAGGCTCAGCAGCTGGTGGAGGTCGTCTCGCTGGACGGCATCCCCATCCAGGGCACCACGGTCACGATGGACGGGACGTCGGTCACGATGGATCCGAACGCGCAGGCGCTCGAGCAGGCGACGGTGCTCCCGGAGCTGCGGAGCGTCACGGGACCGCCACGAGCCGAGGGATAGGATAGGCGCCGGGAGCGCCGGCCCCTCGGCTGCGCGCACACGACGCCGTGCCGATCCTCCGCGACTTCGAACGACGACTCGGTGGCCTGGTCGAGGGCCTGTTCGCGACCACGTTCCGCAGCGGCCTGCAACCGGTCGAGCTGGCGAAGCGGATCCAGCGGGAGATGGATTCGGAGCGAACCGTCGGCCCGTCGGAGATCTGGGCTCCCAACCGTTTCGTGTTCTCGCTCTCGCCGGTCGACTCCGGCCGCTTCACCCAGGCCGAGACGGCGTTGGTCTCCGAGCTGGAAGAGGTGGTAAGGGCAACGGCCGCCGAACGGGGCTGGGGCCTGCTCGGGCCGCCCGAGATCGAGCTGTCCGTCGATCCCCGGCTGAAGAAGGGTTCGTTCCGCTGCGAGGCGTCCCTGGTCGAGGGGGAGGAGCGGATCGAGCCCGCCGGCGCCGATGCGGCCCAGCTGATCGTGCACGAGGGTCCCGAGGCCCGGACCGTGATCTTGACGAAGGACTCGACCACCATCGGACGGCTCGCGGAGTGCGACGTGGTGCTGGCCGACCGGGGCGCATCCCGCCGTCACGCGCAGATCCGGCTCCATGAAGGCGCCTACTCGTTGACGGACCTGGGCTCGACGAACGGGACGCGCCTGAACGGGCAGACGGTCCAGTCCCGCGAGCTGGCCGACGGCGACCGGATCACGATCGGCGCGACGACGATCGAGTTCCGCCGAGGCGGCGTGTGACGCCGTTCGCCCTGTCGGCCCTGAAGTACGGCCTGTTCGCGCTGCTCTTCCTGTTCGTATGGCGGTCGATGCGCTGGGTGATCCGGGGGCTCACCGTGGAGGCCGGCGCGCGCCGGCGGGGGAAGTCACAGGGGACCGCGACCGAGCAGCGGCCCGTGCCACAGACCCTGCTGATCCATCCGCCCGGCGGCGGCCGGCCGAGCACCGCGAAGCTCGCGGCGAGCATGACGATCGGGCGCGGGGCCGATTGCGAGCTCCGCCTGGACGACACCTACGCCTCCAACCAGCACGCCCGCCTGTTCGGCCGCAACGGGGCCTGGTACGTGGAGGACCTGGGGTCCACGAACGGCACGTTCGTGAACGACCAGAAGCTGGCGGCGCCGGCCCAGATCCAACCCGGCGACAAGATCCGGGTCGGCACCACCGTGATGGAGCTCCGCCGATGAGGTTCGACGTCGGCGTCATCTCCGACATCGGTCAGGTCCGCGAGCGGAACGAGGACTCGTTCCTGGTGGCACCGCCCCTGTACGCGGTGGCGGACGGGATGGGCGGGCACCGGGGCGGGGAGGTGGCGTCGGGGCTGGCGCTCGAGACTGTCGAGGCGCTCGCGAACGCGGGCGAGGGCGCCCTGACCGACCAGGTCCGCGAGGCGAACCGCGCGGTGTTCGAGCGCTCGATGACCGACCGGGCGGTGAGCGGCATGGGGACGACCCTCACCGCGTTGACGGTCGACGACGACGCGGCGCACGTCGCGCACGTCGGTGACAGCCGCGCCTACCTGTTGCGCGCCGGAGCCCTGCGGCAGCTCACCGAGGACCACACGCTCGTCAACCGCATGGTGAAGGCCGGCGAGATATCGCCCGAGGAGGCGGAGGTCCACCCGCACCGCAACGTGGTCACCAGGGCCCTGGGCACCGAGCCGGACGTCCAGGTGGATCGGCAGGACGTGCCGCTGCTCGACGGCGAGCGCCTGCTGCTGTGCAGCGACGGCCTGACCAACATGGTCACCACCGAACAGATCCGGGCGATCCTCGAGGCGAACCCCTCGCCGCAGGATGCGGCGACCCGTCTGGTGCGCGCGGCGAACCGAGCCGGCGGGATCGACAACATCACGGTGATCGTCGTGGATGCCCACGGCGATGACGTGGGAGGTACCGGCCCCGCGACGGGCCCGGGGGGTGCCTCCGGCGGAGCCACGGCCCGCCCGCCGCGGCGCAGGGGCGTGCCGGGCGGCGCGCGCCGGTGGGTCGTCGGGATCGCCGTCGCCGCGGTCGCGCTGCTCGCCCTGATCGCGCTCGGACGCTCCTATCTCGATCGGCAGTGGTACGTCGGCGAGTCGAACGGCAACGTGGCGATCTTCCGAGGGATCCCGGCCGAGCTGGCCGGTCTGAGGTTCTCCCGCCTGCAGGTCGAGACGGACATCCCGGCCGCCGAAGCCAGCGCGTTGCCCGTGTACGCGAGGCTGGCCGAGGGCATCACGGCGAACGACCGCGAGGAGGCGCAGCAGATCGTCGAGCAGATACGGCAGGACGTGGACGCCGCGCGAGCGGCGGCCGCGTCCGGGGACGGCCCGTGAGCAGGTCGGGCGCCAGGGCCGCGCGGGCGCCGCGCGCGGCCTCCGGCCTGTTCCTGCTGGTCCTCGCGGTGACGATCACGCTGCTCGCCTACGCGATGGTCGGGCTCGGCCGGCGCGGACGCGTCCCGCCCAGCATCGCCCTGTACGGGTCGATCATCGTCGCCGGCTACCTGGTCGCCTGGGGCACCGTCCGCCTGACGGCGCGGCGCGCCGACCCCGCGCTCCTGCCGGCCGCCGGCGTGCTCGCGGGGCTCGGGTTCGCGGTGATCTGGCGTCTGCAGCCGGACCTCGCCGTCGAGCAGGTCACCTGGTTGCTCGTCGGGCTGGTCGCGTTCGTCCTGACGCTCGTGCTGATCCGCGACGACCGGGTCCTGGACGCCTACACGTACACGATCGGCCTGGCGGGCCTGATCCTGCTCCTGCTCCCGATCGTGCCCGGCATCGGGCGGACGATCAACGGGGCGCGCCTGTGGGTGCAGATCGGCCCGCTGTCGTTCCAGCCCTCCGAGTTCGCCAAGGTCCTGATCGTCGTCTTCCTGGCTTCGTACCTGGCGGCCAAGCGGGAGCTCCTGGCGGAGGGCGTCGGTCGGTTCGGCCTGCCCCGCGTGAAGGACCTCGGCCCCCTGCTGCTCGCGTGGGCGGCGTCCCTGGTCGTCCTGTTCCTGGAGAGGGACCTCGGCGCCTCCCTGTTGTACTTCGGGATCTTCGTCGTGATGATCTGGGTCGCGAGCGGGCGTCCCGGCTACCTGGCGATCGGGCTGGTGCTGTTCGCCGTCGGCGCGGCGATGGGCTACGCCGTCTTCTCGCACGTGCAGCTCCGCGTCGACTACTGGCTGCACGCGCTCGACCCCGACAAGGTGTTCGAGCTCGGCTACGGCCAGCTGGCGCAGGGTTGGTTCGCCCTCGCGTCGGGCGGGCTCGTCGGGACCGGGCTCGGACAGGGCTCGCCCACCCTGATCCCCTACGCCGAGACCGACTTCATCTTCGCGGCGATCGGCGAGGAGCTCGGGCTGCTGGGCACCGCGGCGCTCCTGCTGGCGTACATGATCGTGATCGGGCGTGGGCTGCGCGTCGCGATCGAGCGCACCGACAGCTTCGGCAAGCTGCTCGCGACCGGGCTCACCGCGAGCGTCGCGCTGCAGACGTTCGTGATCGTCGGCGGGGTCCTGCGCCTGATCCCGCTCACGGGCGTGACGCTCCCGTTCGTGTCCTACGGCGGCTCGAGCCTGGTCGCGAACTTCGTGATCCTGGGGCTGTTGATCCGGGTATCCGCGGGCCCGTGGCAGCCCGCCCGGCGGCGCCGGTCCCCGGACCCGGCCGGGGGCACGCCCGCATGAACCGGCAGATCCGCCGACTTGGGATCGCCCTGGTCGGCCTGTTCGCCTTGCTGTTCGCCCAGGTGAGCTACGTGCAGGTGTTCGCGGCCGACCGGATCGCGGACGACCCCGCGAACGCCACGCGCCAGATCATCGCGGAGTCCAAGATCGAACGCGGCTCGATCTTCGCGAGCGACGGCGCGACCGTGCTCGCCCGTTCCGACCCCGTCGGCAACAACGCGGCGCGGCATTTCGTCCGGCGCTACCCGGACGGGCCGCTGTTCGCCGAGATCACCGGCTTCTACTCGCGCGTCTACGGCAGGACGCAGATCGAGCGCGCGATGAACGCCTACCTGTCGGGCGACGCGCCCGAGCTCGCGGCCTCGACGTTCGCCGACCTGATCCTCGGCCGGCCGAAGCAGGGGGGGCCGGTCGTGACGACGATCGACGCCCGGCTCCAGCAGGTCGCGTGCGACGCGCTCGGCTCCCTGCCCGGAGGCGTGGTCGCGATCGAACCGGCCACCGGCGGCGTGCTCGCGATCTGCTCGAACCCGAGGTACGACCCGAACGCGCTGTCACGTGGCACGCGCGACGAGATCCGCACGGCGTGGGAGGCGTACAACGCCGACCCGGGCAAGCCGCTCGTGCCGCGCGCCAGCCAGGAGCTCTACCCGCCGGGCTCCACGTTCAAGATGGTCACGACGGCCGCGGCGCTCGAGAACGGGTACGGGCCCGAGAGCGTGTGGCCGAACCCCCGGGAGCTGGACCTGCCGCTCACGGAGGGGACCCTCCAGAACTTCGGGGGCTCCTGGTGCCTCGGGGGCGCGAAGCAGATCACGCTCGCCCAGGCGTTCCAGGTCTCGTGCAACGTCACGTTCGGTCAGATCGGACTGGCCCTCGGTCCGGAGGCCCTGCAGGCGCAGGCTCAGGCGTTCGGCTTCTGCCCGACCGACCCGCCGGAACGGAGCGACTGCCTCGAGCCGACGATCCCGTTCGTGGTGCCGTTCGAGACCGGACGCTTCCCGATCCCCGCCTACTTCGAGCAGAACGACCCGCTCCTGGCGATCTCGGCGATCGGGCAGGACAACGACCTGGCCAACCCGCTGCAGATGGCGCTCGTGGGAGCCGCGATCGCGAACGACGGCCGCCTGATGCAGCCGCAGCTGGTGCGGGAGGTCCGCGATCCTCAGGGCCGCGTGATCCGCGCGACCGAACCCGAGGAGTACGGCCGCCCGATCACGTCCGACACCGCCGCCGAGCTGCGGACGATGATGGTGAGCGTGGTGGAGGCCGGCACCGGGACCGCCGCCCGGATCCCCGGGATCACGGTGGCGGGCAAGACCGGCACGGCCCAGCACGGAGGGCCCGACGTCCCACCCCATGCCTGGTTCGTATGCTTCGCTCCGGCCGGACCGGACGACATCCCCCGCATCGCGGTGGCGGTGATCGTCTTAGACGGTGGCGACCTGGGCAGCGAGGCCACCGGCGGCCAGGTGGCCGCGCCGATCGCCAGGCAGGTGGTCGAGGCGTACCTGGGCGGGTGACGGGAGAGAGGGAGCGCGTGAGCGAGACGGTGCTGGGCGGGCGCTACCGCCTGGAAGCACGGATCGGGTCCGGCGGGATGGCCGAGGTCCACCGCGGGTTCGACACCACGCTGAACCGGACCGTGGCCGTCAAGGTCCTGCTCCCCCAGTTCGCGCGCGACGCGAGCTTCGTCGAACGCTTCCGCCGCGAGGCGCAGGCGGCCGCGCGGCTGAACCAGCCCAACATCGTCGGCGTCTACGACAGCGGCGCCGACGGCGAGACGCAGTACATCGTGATGGAGTTCATCGAGGGGCGCACCCTCGCGGACTTCCTCAGCGGCGGCGGGTCGTTGACCCCGATGCAGGCCGTCGAGGTGGCGGAGAAGATCTGCGACGCGCTCTCCTACGCGCACGCTCGGGGCGTGATCCACCGCGACATCAAGCCGGCGAACATCATGGTGACCCGGTCCGGCGAGGTGAAGGTGATGGACTTCGGGATCGCGCGGATCGTCGCCGGCCCGGAGACCGCGCCCCAGACCTCCGCCGTCCTGGGCACCGCCGCCTACATCTCCCCGGAGCAGGCCCAGGGACACGGCGTCGACGGGCGCACGGACATCTACTCGCTGGGCGCGGTCCTGTACGAGATGCTCGCGAAGCGCCCGCCGTTCGTGGGGGACTCGCCCGTCTCGGTGGCGTACAAGCAGGTGAACGAGACCCCCGAGCCGCCGTCGACGCACAACCCAGACGTCCCGCCGCGCCTGGACGCCGTCGTGATGCGCGCACTGGCGAAGAACCCGGCGAACCGCTACCAGGGCGCGGCGGAGTTCGAGGACGACCTCAGGCGCGTCCGCGCGGGCCAGGAGGTCGAGGCGACCCCGCTCCTGCCGGCGGGAGGCGAGGCCACCCAGGTGATCAGCCGGCAGCAGACGGCCGTCCTGCCGCCCACGGCCGATCCCGAGGGCGGGGGCCGGAAGATCTGGCTGGGCGTGCTGATCGGCGTCCTCATCGTCGCGATCCTGGCCGGCGGCGGCTACCTGCTCGCCACGACGCTGCTGTCCGACGAGGGCGGGACGTCCCCGGTCGCGGTTCCGAACGTCGTGGGGCTGCTGCTCGAAAAGGCGACCGACCGCATCCAGGACGCGGGGCTGGAAGTGGGCACCGTGACCCGCCGCGCCTCGGACACGGCCCGCGTCGACGAGGTCCTCAGCCAGGACCCGACGAGCGGGGAGACCCTGAACGAGGGGGATGCGGTCGACCTGGTGGTGGCCAAGGAGGTCCCGACCGTCGTCGTGCCGGACGTAACCGAGATGACGCTCGCGGACGCACAGGCGGCGCTGCGCGCCGTGGAGCTCGAGCTCGGAACCACGACGGAGGCGGCGAGCGACACGGTCCCGGTCGGGCAGATCATCTCCCAGTCGCCCGAGGCGCAGACCGAGGTGCCCGAGGGCTCGGAGATCAACGTCGTGGTCTCGTCGGGCACCGACAAGGTGGTGCTGCGCGACGTGACATGCCTGTCGTACGGAGCCGCGAAGGCACAGCTGCAGGCCCTGAACCTCAACGTGGTCGACGGCGGCACGACGACGCCGAACCCGGCGTGTCCGAACCCGAACCGCGTCGCCACCATGAGCCCCCCCGCGGGGACGACGGTCGATCCGGGCAGCAGCGTGACGCTGACGCGCAACGAGGAGCCGAGCGGGCCGACCGCCCCGACCGGACCGACGGGGGCGACCGGGCCGACGTGAGCCTCGCGTACGTCGCCGAGCCGTTCACCGACGAGGAGCGCGCGATCTTGGCGCGCCACTTCACGGACCTCGACGGCCCGGTCTTCGCGCTCACGAACCTGCCCGAGGTGGTCAAGGGCGCGCTCTTCGCCCGGTACTCGCGCACCAACAAGTCGCTCCGCCGGCTGTTCCTGGACGAGTTCGCCGAGGACGTCGGTCCCGCCGGCGAGCTGACGAAGGCAGGCGAGGCCCGGGCGGAGCGCCTGTACGAGAGCGTGTTCGTGGAGTACGGCGACGACTCGGTCGCCCAGCTGGGCGGCGTGCACCTCGCCTGCGAGCAGGCGTCGCAGCTGCTGAGCAAGGCGCTCGAATGGGGACGCCTGGCCGCGTACCTGGAGCAGTCGACCCGGTACATGCGCTACGACGACAAGCCGGGCGGGCGGTGGCGAGCGACCATCCCGACCGAGCTCTCGGGTTCGCCGCTCGAGGCCGAGTACCGCGCGTTCCTGGACACGGCGTTCGAGGCGTACGGCCGGATGTTCGAGCCGCTGTACGCGTGGTTCTCCGAACGCTTCCCCAAGGACCCCGGCGACCCGGACCTCGTGTACCGATCCACGATCACCGCCAAGACGTGCGACACGCTGCGCATGCTGCTGCCGACCGCGACGCGTTCGAACCTGGGGATCTACGCGACGGGACAGTCCTACGAGCAGCTGTTGATGCGGCTCGCCGCGCACCCGCTCGAGGAGATGCGCTCCTACGGAGCGCTGATGCTGGCCCAGCTCCGCAAGGTGATCCCCGCGTTCCTCACACGCGTGGACGTTCCGGACAGGGGCGTCGCGTGGACCGACTACTGGCGCGCGACGCTGGAGCGCGTCGAGGAGCTGACCGCGAAGACGCTCGTGGGCATCGAGCCGGAGCCGCGGGACGAGGTCACGCTCACGGACTTCGACCCGGACGGCGAGACGAAGGTCGTCGCCGCGGTGCTCTACGCCGCGAGCGGGCTGCCGGACGACCAGCTCCTGGCGCTCGCGCGCGGGATGTCACCCGAGCAGCGCGCCGAGATCCTCACCGCGAGCGTCGGCGAGCGCGGCAACCGCCGGCACAAGCCCGGCCGAGCCTGGGAGCGCACCTCGTACCGGTTCGACGTCTGCTGCGACTACGGCGCGTTCCGCGATCTCCAGCGACACCGGCCGCTGACGATCGAGTGGCAGCGGCTGACGACGCGCCTGGGCTCGGACCGTCCCGCCGAGGTCGAGGAGGCCGGGCTCCGCACGGATTGGGACCGCGTGATCGAGGCCAGCGCCTCGATGGAACGGCGCCTGCTCGACGCCGGGCTCGACGAGGTGGCCCCGTACGCCGTGTCGATGGCGTACCGGATCCGGTTCGTGATGCAGATGTCCGCGCGCGAGGCGATGCACCTGACCGAGCTGCGCTCGCAGGCACAGGGGCACCCGACGTACCGCCGCGTCGCGCAGGCGATGCACCGCGCGATCGAGGCCGTCCATCCCGCGCTCGGCTCGGCCTTCACCTACCTGAGCTACGCGGAGGTCGACCTGGAGCGCCTGGAGGCCGAGCGCCGAACCGACGCGAAGCGCCGGGCCCTCGGGCCGTCCTGACGGCTACCAGCCGTTGTCGCACTCGGCGGTGGTGTCGACGCTCGCGTAGGTCGACCCGTGACCGCGCTCGCTGAGTGGGCTCCCGGGAAGCTGGCTGATGCAGAAGAACGTCCCGCTCTTCGACAGGGTAACGAGCAGGAGCGTCGACCCCGTGGCCGTCTCGAGGGTCACCTCCTGCGCCGTGGGGGGCGTGCCCGACGCGACCCACGAGATCGAAGGCTCCGCGTTCTGGGCCTCGGTGAGGTCGAACCCCGTGTAGGTGTTCGTCGAGGCGTAGAACGTGTTCGCTGCGACGTAGCCCGTCCGGACGTTCGACTGGGCAGCGCGGTCTTGGGCGCGGGTCCTGGATCCGAGGAACACCGGGAGCGCGATCGCGATGAGGATGCCGATGATGAGCACCACGATCATGAGCTCGATGATGGTGAACCCCGCTTCGTCCTCGCGCCCCACGTGGAGGCGCCGGCTCATGTACCTACCACCCCTTCCGAGGGTCAGCCGACGTCGCTTCCCGTCAGAGGAGGTGTCGGTCGTTCGGGGGTCGACTTGAGCGAGCAGGCGCGCACCGCGTGTCCGTGGGACGGAGGCGAGGTTCCGGTACGCTGTCCGGACTCCCATGGACCACGAGACCCCGTTCCTCATCGCGCTCGGTACGCTCGTCGTCGCCGCCCTGGTGGTGGGGGTCTCGGGCTGGGTCCTGTTCTTCCGCGACCGCGGGCTCGCGCACGCTCGGACGACCGTCGACGCGCATCATCGCGAGGCCGACGGGGACCGCTGATGCTGCGGCTCCTCGACCTGCGTGAGCGCGGGGAGCGGCTCCAACCCTCGAAGCTCGATACCGATCCCACCGTCGCCGAGACCGTGCGGGAGATCCTGCAGCGCGTGTTCGTCGAGGGCGACGCGGTCATGGTCGAGCTCGCGCAGCGCTTCGACGGCGCCGACCTCACCGGGGGCCTCGACCTCACCGACGCCGAGATCGAGGCCGCTCGCGCGCGCACGCCGGCCGTGCTCCGCGAGGCCTTGGACCGGCTGATCGAACGCCTGCGTGACCTGCACGCCCGCCAGCTCCCGCCCACGTGGTGGGACGAGCGCGACGGCGTCGGGTTCGGCGAGATCGTCCGTCCGCTCCGCGCCGTCGGCTGCTACGTGCCGGGCGGACGCGCGGTCTACCCGTCCTCGGTGTGCATGACGGTCACCCCGGCGGTCGTGGCGGGGGTCGAGGAGATCGTGCTGACGACCCCGCCCCAGCCCGACGGATCCCTGCCGGACGCGGTGGTCTACGCGGCGGCCGCCGCCGGCGCCACCAGGGTGATCAAGTCGGGAGGGGCACAGGCGATCGGCGCGCTGGCGTTCGGCACCGAGTCCGTTCCGGCCGTCGACCGGATCGTCGGGCCGGGCAACGCCTACGTCACCGAGGCGAAGCGGCAGGTCGCGGGCATCGTGGGCATCGACGGTCTGGCGGGGCCCAGCGAGGTCACCGTGGTCGCTGGTCCCGGCGCGGATCCCGAGCTCTGCGCGGTGGACCTGGTGGCCCAAGCCGAGCACGACCCCGAGGCCGTCACGCATCTCGTCACGACCGATCCGGGCCTGGTCGAACGCGTGAGCGAGGCGCTCGACCTCGAGCTCCGAGACGCGGGGCGTCGCCAGATCGTCGAGGCCGCGCTCGAGCACGCGCGGGCGATCGTGGTGCGCGACGAGGACCAGGCCGCCCAGGTCGTGGACGATCTGGCGGCCGAGCACCTCCTCGTGTTGCTCCCCGATCCCCACGCGTTCCTGGCCAAGGTCCGCAACGCCGGCGCGATCTTCCTGGGCGCATGGAGCGCGGTCCCGTTCGGCGACTACGGCGTGGCGTCCAACCACGTGCTGCCGACCGCCGGCACGGCCCGCTTCTCGAGCGGCCTGCGCGCGGCGGACTTCGTGACGGTGCGCTCCGTGGTCCAGATGTCCGCCGAGGCGAGCGCCCGGATGGCGCTCGAGACCTCGACGATCGCCAACGCGGAGGGCCTGATCGGTCACGCGCGGGCGATGGACGTGCGCGGGAGCCGGTCGTGAGCGGACCGGCCACGCCCCGCCCGGGCCTGCGCGGCGTCGGGCCGTACCACTCGCCGCAGCTCGACGCCGTCGCCAGGCTGAACACGAACGAGTGTCCCTACCCCCTTCCCGAGGCGTTCGTCGAGGCGCTCACGGAGCGCGTGCGCGCCATCTCGCTCAACAGATACCCGGACGGTCAGATGACCGAGCTCCGCACGGCGCTGGGCGCCTCGGTCGGGCTTGCGGTCGAGCGGACCTGGGCCGCGAACGGGTCGAACGAGATCATCACGCAGCTGCTGCTCGCGTACGGTGGTCCGGATCGTCGCGCGGTCGTGTTCGAGCCCACGTACCTGTTGCACTCGCGACTCGCTTGGCTCACGCGCACCGAGGTCGTCGCGTTCCGTCTGGACCCGCCCTGGCGTCTCACGTCCCGCGACGTGGCCGCCGCCGTGGACGCTCGACCGGACGTCGTGTTCGTGTGCTCGCCGAACAACCCCACGGGGAACTCACACCCGACGGAGGTCGTCGCGGCCCTCGCGGCCGAGACCGACGCCCTCGTGGTCGTCGACGAGGCCTACATCGAGTTCGGCGGAGCGACGTCGCTGCCGCTGATCGCGGCGCACCCAAACGTCGTGGTCGTGCGCACCCTCAGCAAGGCGTTCGCGCTGGCGGGCGCGCGTGTGGGCTACGCGCTGGCCGAGCCCGCCGTGATCGGGGACCTCGAGCGGGTGCGGCTGCCGTACCACCTCTCGGCCCTCAGCCAGGCGGCGGGGATCGTCGCGCTGGAGCACGCTCCCGCCGCCGGAAGCATCCTCGGGCGGGTCCGCGATCAGCGCGACCGCATCGTGCGCGAGCTCGGCGCGATGGCGGACGTCTCCGTACACCCATCGGACGCGAACTTCGTGCTCTTCGATCCCGGCCGGCCCGCCGCCGGAGTGTGGGGCGAGCTCCTGGAGCGCGGCGTCCTGGTCCGCGACCTGTCCTCAGTGGTCCCGAACGCGTTGCGCGTCACCGCGGGGACCGAGCACGAGGTCGACCTGTTCCTGAAGAGCCTCGAGGAGGTGCTGTCCGGGTGAGCGCACCACGGGAAGCGAGCGTGCGGCGCACGACGAAGGAGACGGACGTCTCGGTCGAGCTGCGCCTGGACGGGTCCGGGTCGGCGACCGCCGACACGGGCCTGCCGTTCTTCGATCACATGCTGCAGCAGCTGGGCACCCACGCCGGATTCGACCTGACGGTGAACGCGAAGGGCGACCTGGAGGTCGACGGGCACCACACGGTCGAGGACGTCGGCCTGGCGATCGGGCAGGCGCTCTCCGAGGCGCTCGGCGACAAGGCCGGGGTCCGGCGCTTCGCGTCGATCGTCGTCCCGCTGGACGAGGCCGCGGTCGAGGTCGCGCTCGACCTGTCGGGGCGTCCGTTCGTCGTGCACGAGGTCGACATCCCGGCCGAGACGATCGGCACGTTCGACACCGGCTTGGTCGAGGACTTCGTCCGCGCGTTCGCCACGCAGGCGAACCTGACGCTCCACGTCCGGCTGCGCTCCGGCCGCTCACCGCACCACGTCGTGGAGGCGGAGTTCAAGGCGCTCGCGAAGGCCCTGGGCGACGCGTGCTCGGCGACCGGACGCGGAGCGCCCCCCAGCACGAAGGGCACGCTCTGACGTGACCGTCCCGACGATCGCCGTCCTGGACTACGGCATGGGGAACCTCCATTCCGTCTCGCGTGCCCTGGTGCGCGTGGGTGGCGACGTTACGGTGACGGCCGACCCCGGCGCCGTGAACCGGTCGGCGGCCCTGGTGATCCCCGGCGTCGGCCACATCGGGGCCTGCCTGCGCGCCCTAGAGGCCGGCGGCGGGGCCGAGGCGATCCGTGGCGCCGCCGCGGCCGGCAAGCCGGTCTTCGGCGTCTGCGTGGGGATGCAGGTGCTGTTCGAGGGCAGCGAGGAAGCCGCCGAGCCGGGCCTCGGACTGCTCCCGGGACGATCGCGCCGGCTGACCGGCGACGTGAAGGTCCCCCACATGGGCTGGAACACCGTGGGGTGGGTCGCCGCACACCCCTACGTCGGCGCGGTGGCGGACGGCACCCGGTTCTACTTCGTCCACTCGTACGCGCCCGACGTCGACGCGTGCACCGTGGGCTCGACCGAGCACGGCCGGCCGTTCGCGGCCGTCGTCGCGCGCGACAACGTGTTCGCCACGCAGTTCCACCCCGAGAAGTCGGCCGACGCCGGCCTGGCGATCTACGCGGCGTTCGTGAAGGACGTGACGTCGTCGTGATCGTGATCGCCGCGATCGATCTGCGCGGGGGCCGTGCGGTGCGACTGGTCCAGGGCGACCCGGCCGAGCAGACCACCTATTCCGGGGACCCCGTGGAGGTCGCCGAGCGGTTCCAGGGCGAGGGTGCCCGGAGGCTACACGTCGTCGACCTGGACGCCGCGCTGGGCGAGGGCGACAACCGCGGCGTGATCGAGGCGATCTGCCGGGCCGTCCAGGTGCCGGTGCAGGTGGGGGGCGGCGTGCGGACGATGGACGACATCGGGGCGCTGCTGCAGGTGGGCGCCGCGCGAGCGATCCTAGGCACCGCCGCGGCGGCCGACCCCGCGTTCGTCCGGCGCGCGATCGAGGAGTACGCCGAGGGCATCGTCGTCGCGATCGACGTGCGGGGCGGCCACGTGATGGTCCGCGGCTGGACCGAGGAGGGGCCGGCGCTCCCCGACGCGGTCGCCGCCCTGGACGACGTGGGCTCTCCTCGCTACCTGGTCACGTCGATCGCGCGCGACGGCACGCTCAAGGGGCCCGACCTGAAGCTCTACGAGGACGTCCTGGCGCTCACGGACACGCCCGTGATCGCGAGCGGAGGAGTACGCGACGCGGACGACGTCTGGGCGCTGCGCGACCTGGGTTGCGAGGCAGTCGTCGTGGGCAAGTCGCTGTACGAGCGGACGCTCAAGCTGTCGCAGGTGATCCGCGGATGACGCTCGCGAAGCGCGTGATCCCGTGCCTGGACGTCGACGCGGGACGGGTCGTGAAGGGCACGCGGTTCCAGGACCTGCGAGACGCCGGCGATCCGGTCGAGCTCGCGGCACGCTACGACCGCGCAGGCGCTGACGAGATCGTGTTCCTGGACATCACGGCGACGATCGAGGGTCGCCCGGCGACGCTCGACGTGATCTCGCGGACCGCCGAGCAGGTCTTCATCCCGCTCACGGTCGGCGGCGGCGTGCGCGAGCAGGACGACGTGAGGACGCTGCTGCGCGCCGGCGCCGACAAGGTGTCGCTGAACTCCGCGGCGGTCCGCGACCCTGCCTTGCTGTCCCGATGCGCGGAGCGCTTCGGGACGCAGTGCATGGTGATCGCGATCGACGCGAAGCGTCGATCGCGGGGCGGCTGGGACGTGTACGTGGACGCGGGTCGGACGCCCACCGACCGCGACGCGGTCGCGTGGGCGGCCGAGGCGACGGCCGAGCGCGGGCCGGCGAGGTGCTGCTCACGTCGATGGACCGGGACGGCACGGGCGAGGGCTACGACCTGGTTCCCTGCGCGCTGTCGGCGAGGCGGTCGACGTGCCCGTGGTCGCGAGCGGCGGCGCCGGCGACCTGGACCATTTCACGGCGGCGCTCACCGAAGGGTGTGCCGACGCGGTGCTCGCCGCGTCCACGCTCCACTTCGGCACGTTCACGATCGCCGACGTCAAGGACCGCCTGGCGGCCGCCGGCGTGGAGGTGCGTCGCTAGATGGCCGCGGCGGAGACCTCCCGCCCCGATCGTGTGCCGGTGCCGATCGATGGGCTCACGTTCGACGATCGAGGCCTCATGCCGGTGATCGCGCAGGACGCCGAGACCGGCGAGGTGCTGATGCTCGCCTGGGCGAACCGCGAGTCTCTGGAACGCACCGTGGCCGAGGGCCGGATGGTCTACTGGAGCCGATCCCGCCGGGAGCTCTGGCGCAAGGGTGACACGAGCGGTCACGTGCAGCACTGGGAGGAGCTCCGCGTGGACTGCGACGCCGATGTCGTGCTCGCGCGCGTGCACCAAGAGGGCGCCGCCTGTCACACGGGCGAGCGCAGCTGCTTCTTCCGTACGCTGGACGTCGGTTCGTGAGCACCCGCCGCACGGAGGCCTGATGCTGAAGCTCGTGATCCCGAAGGGCTCGCTGGAGGAGCAGACGCTCCGCCTCCTCGAGGCCGCCGACCTGACGGTGCGGCGCGGCTCGTCGCGCGACTACCACGGCCGGATCGACGACGAACGGATCGAGCGCGTGTCGTTGCTGCGCCCTCAGGAGATCCCGACGTACGTCCAGGACGGGCTGTTCGACCTGGGGATCACCGGCCAGGACTGGATCGCGGAGACCGGCGCCGATGTCGTGGAGCTCACGTCGCTCACCTACGCGAAGAGCGGCACCGGCCACGGAACGAAGATCGTGCTCGCGGTCCCAGCCGACCACCCGGCGAACTCCGCGAAGGAGATCCCGCCCGGCACGAGGATCTCCACCGAGTTCGAGCGCCTGACGCAGCGATACTTCGACGACCTCGGGATCGCGGTCCACGTCGTGTGGTCGTTCGGCGCGACCGAGGCGAAGGTCCCCGAGATCGTCGACGCGATCGTCGACGTCACCGAGACGGGCATCACGCTCCGCGCCCACGGCATGAAGATCATCGAGACGCTCATGACGTCCGAGCCGGTGCTGGTCGCGAACCGCCGGGCGGCCGAGGACCCGGCGAAGCGCGCGGCGATGGACGACCTCACGACGCTGCTGCTGGGCGCGCTCCGCGCCGAGGGGCGCGTGCTGATCAAGCTGAACGTGAGCGAGGAGGCGCTGCCGGCCGTCCTGGCCGTCGTGCCCTCGATGAAGGCGCCGACCGTGTCGCCCTTGTCCGAGGGCGGCTACGCGATAGAGACGGTCGTCGAGAAGCGGACCGTCAACACGCTTATCCCCCAGCTCAAAGCGGCCGGCGCCTCCGACATCCTCGAGCTCCCGATCGCGAAGATCGTGCCGTAGGGCTCACGCGCCGGTGCCGGTATCGGTCACCGCCCAGACCGATCCCGACACCTCGTCCGCCACGACGGCCACCACCGGACCTCCGACCGCGATGCGGGTGACCTCGCCCGTGAGCCGATCGATCCGCCAGACCGCGCCCGCCTCGTCCGCCACCCAGGCCGCGTCGGCCCCGAGTGCCATGTCGACCGGCTCGTCCCCGGCCGCGAACGTGTCGAGTGGACGGAGATCTTCCGGATCGAACGACGCGACCGTCCCGGCCGATGCGTCCAGGAGCCACACGCCTTCGTCGTCGGCCCTGAGCACGGGGGCGCCCACGCTCACCTTCGTCCGGGCCAGAGCGTCGGCTGTCCCGGGGTCGATGCGCAGCAGCTCACCCGCCACGATGTCGAGCGCATACAGGGAGCCCGCCCCGTACTCCAGCTGATCGATCGAGAACGGCACGTCGCGGGCCCGTCCGCGGAGCGTCTCGGGGTCCACCTCGATCAGCGTGGCTCCGCTCCCCACCCAAAGTCCTCGTCCACCGGCCGCGAGGTCGGTCGCGGAGAGACCCGCCGACGGGTGAAGGATCCGATCCTGGGCGAGGGTCACGCCCGCAGGATCTATCTCGTTCAATCGGAACCCCACCAGCGCCCACACCCGCCAGTCACGCTGGCGGATGACCTGCTGCGTGCTCGCCTGGAGCATCGTCGAGAAGCGCCAGGGAAGCTCGCCGACCACCTCCGCCGTCGTTGGGTCGACCTCGACCAGGCCGCGGAGGAACAGTAGCCAGAGACTGCCCGCGCCCGCTTGGAGCCGATGATCCACGTGGACGAGGCCGCCCCCAGCGGTCGGCGGCAGGTAGAAGAAGACCCACCCCGGCATGTCGATCCTCCCCACGGCGTCCACCCGGAGGTCCGCGGGGTCGATCCGAACCAGGAAGGTCCCGCCGGTCTCACCCGTCGGCGAGGGGCTCGACCCCTGCCCGGCGTCGGGCTTGCTCGCGGCGAGCGACGCCAAGACGAGCGAGACGCCCACGACGGAGGCCACGATCGCCCCGATCAGGAGCGGTCGGCGGCGCGACCGCTCGGTCTCCCTGACGGCGGCGAGCCGTTCCGCTGCGAGCTCCGGAGCCAGCGGTCCGTCGAGCGGGCGATCGTCGACGGCAACCACCGCGAACAGGCGTTGCTCGCCCTCGATCCCCTTCAGCTCGTGGAGGCCACGATCGTCGAACGTGAACCCGGAGCCCTGGACCAGATCGCGGGTAGCCGCCGTGACGAGCACCTCGCCCGGTCCGCCGGCGGACATCACGCGCGCTCCGGTGTGCACCGCGATCCCGCCGAGCTTGTCGCCGATCCGCTCGGTCTCGCCGAAGTGGACGCCGGCGCGGATCTCGATCCCCAGCTCGCGGACCGCCTCGGTCAGCGCGACCGCGCAGCGGATCGCCTCGGTTGGGCGCTCGAACGTGGCGAAGACGCCGTCTCCGGCCGTGTCGTTCAGCCGGCCGCCGAACCGCTTCAGCTCACGTCGGACGATCGCGAGGTGGCGGTCGAGCAGGGCCCGCCAGCGAGCGTCGCCAAGCTCGGCGGCCACCTGGGTCGAGCCCACGATGTCCGTGAACAGGACCGCGGCAAGGCGTCGGGTCTCGGAGCGACTCGGCACGGGGGGAGTCTGCGGCAGCGTCCGGTGTGCCGCAAGCCGAACGCCGAACCTTGCATCGGACGCGATGCTGGGTAGGCTCGGAACCCTTCCCATGCGTCGGATCCTCTTTCCCATCCTCGTCGTCGCGCTGCTGGCCGCGCTCACCACGCCTGCTCGGGCGGCTCCCGGCGATCTCGACGCCTATCTCGGCGGCGACGGCGTCGTCACCGCGTTCCCGAACGGAGCGATCGCGACCGCGGTCGCGATCGACCATCACGACCGGATCCTGGTGGCCGGCTACACGCTCCGTGACGACCCGGACCTCGCGCTCGCGAGGTTCACGGCGGCGGGACGACTCGACCCATCGTTCGACGGGGACGGGCGGTTGATCCTGGACCTCGGCGGCGGCGACTACGCGTTCGACGTGGCGATCGCCTCGGACGGCGCGATCGTCGTCGTCGGGGAGCGCTCAGGCGCCGAGGACCGCGTCGCCGTGGTGCGGCTGCGACCGAACGGCCGCCTCGACCCCGCCTTCGGCGGCGACGGGGTCGTGCTCACGTCGTTCGGACGGCGGTTCCAGAGCGCGAACGCCGTCGGGTTGATGGCGGACGACCGGATCGTGATCGCCGGCTCAACGTCGAACGGCAGCACCGGCCGGTCGGCGCTCGCCCGGTACCGGACCGACGGGCGCCTGGACCGGTCGTTCGGCGGCGACGGGCGCGTGACGCTCGACCTGTCGCCGAGCGGCGAGCGGTTCGACGACGTCGTCGTCCTGCCGGGCGGCGCGATCGTCGCGGCCGGTTCCGCCGAGCGGAGCCTCGTGCCCCGGTTCTCGGTCGCTCGGGTACGGGTCGATGGGACGCTCGACGACGCGTTCGGCCGCCGCGACTCGGGGTTCACGCTGCTCGACGTCGGACCCGGCCCGGACGTCGGGCACGCCTTGGTCGTCCGACCCGATGGACGGATGGTGGTCGTGGGTTCGACGGCGGGAGATCCGCGCGGCGGATGGGCGATCGTCGGGCTCGGGCCGAAGGGCCGCCTCGACCCCGGCTTCTCGGGCGACGGCCTCTTGGTGACCGGGTCCTCGACGGGCGCCGGCGCCGCGTTCGCGGTCCTGACCCAGGCGAACGGAAGGCTGCTCGTAGCGGGCCGGGTGCACCGCCGCGCGACCGAGGACGACCTCGCGGTCCTGCGCCTCAAGCCCGGCGGCGGCCGGGATCTCGCGTTCGGGACCGACGGGATGGCCACGGTAGACGTCGGCGGCCGATCCGACACCGCCCGGGACGCAACCCTGCAGCCCAACGGCAAGCTCGTGCTGGTCGGCGACGGCGCCCTCGACGGCCACCGGCGGTTCGTGGCCGCCCGCCTGCTGACGCGCTGACCCGGGACCTTCGGCCCATCGACAGGCTCCACCCGCGCTGCTACGCTCCCGTCGATGATTGAACGGTCGTTCAAACTCGCCGGATCGCAGAGCGGCGCCTCGGGCGCGCACGTATCCGGTACCTAGGGCGCCGGCCGGCTCGCGAGGCGAGCCCAGGCGGCGCCCTTCCGACCCTCCGCGAGCCCGTGGGGGGTCGTTCGCATCTCGGGATCGAACATCGATCGACACATCGAGCATCGGAGGTCGGAGATGACGGAGCAGCGGCAACAGACGCAGATCGAGATCCGTGCGGCGGCGCGAGCCCTGGAACAGCGCTGGGCGAGCGAGCCGCGTTGGCGCGGCGTTGAACGCCCTGGTCTCGAACATCGAGCTCATCCCACCCGTGCACCAGCGTCTACCGGATGGGCCTCGAGCACCTCGGCGTCGTCGTCGGCGAGGACTTCGACGACTTCTCGCGGGAGCATCGGGACGCGCTGACGGGACAGCAGTTCCAGAGCTCCACCTCAACTACGTCCTGTTCGAGGACTTCCTCCACGTGAAGTTCTACTTCGGCGGTCGTTCTTCGACGTGGTCGAGGACGCGGAAGCGGCCCTTCGAGGGCTTCAGGCACGTCGACGACCGGGTGCCGCAGCGGCCGGGTCACCACGGCCACCGGCCCGAACCCGCTTCCGCGCTGAACGACATCGGTCCGTCGGTCCGCTGGACCGGGACCTTCGGCCCATCGACAGGCTCCACCTGCGCTGCCAGTTCCCCGTCGATGATTGAACGGCCGCACCAAACTCGCCGGATCGCAGAGCGCGCCTCGGGCGCGCACGGTCCGGTACCCAGGGCGCCGGCCGGCTCGCGAGGCGAGCCCAGGCGGCGCTCCTTCCGACCCTCCGCGAGCCCGTGGGGGGTCGTTCGCATCTCGGGATCGAACATCGATCGACACATCGAGCATCGGAGGTCGGAGCGACGGAGCAGCGGCAACAGACGCAGATCGAGATCCGTGCGGCGGCGCGAGCCCTGGAACAGCGCTGGGCGAGCGAGCCGCGTTGGCGCGGCGTTGAACGCCCGTACCCGGCCGAGGACGTCCTTCGGCTTCGCGGCTCGTTCCCATCGAGCACACGCTCGCCCGCCGCGGCGCCGACCGCCTGTGGTCGCTGCTGCATCGGGAGGAGCACGTCGCGGCGCTCGGGGCGATGACCGGCGGGCAGGCCGTCGAGATGATGAAGGCCGGCCTGCGCGATCTACCTGTCCGGTGGCAGGTCGCCGCCGACGCGAACGCCGCCGGCCAGACGTACCCCGACCAGCGTCGCTCGCCCCCGCGAACTCCGTCCCCCAGGTCGTCCGCCGAATGGAACAACGCGCTCTTGCGCGCCGACCAGATCGCGGGCGGAGGGCGCGGACCAGCTTCCTCCCGCCTATCATCGCCGACGCGGAGGCCGGGTTCGGCGGTCCCGAACGCCTTCGAGCTGATGAGGGCGATGATCGGCGCTGGCGCCGCCGGCGCGCACTTCGAGGACCAGCTGGCGTCGGAGAAGAAGTGCGCGGGCGGGTTGCGCCGACGTCGGCGTTCATCCGGACGCTCGTCGCGGCGGGCTGGCCGCCGACGTCGCCGGCGTCCCCACGCTGGTGATCGCGCGGACCGACGCCCTGGCGGCCACGCTCCTGACGTCGGACATCGACCAGGACCACGCGTTCACCACTGGCGGCCGGACGCCCGAGGGGTACCACCGAGTGCGGAACGGGATGGAGGCCGCGGTCGCGCGCGGGCTCGCGTACGCCACGACCTGCTCTGGTGCGAGACCTCGACGCCCGACCTGGACGAGGCGCGGACGTTCGCCGAGGCGATCAAGGGGCGCTACCCCGACCAGTTGCCTACAACTGCTCGCCGTCGTTCAACTGGCGCCGGCACCTGGACGACTCCGACATCGCCCGGTTCCAGAAGGAGCTGGCGGCGATGGGCTACCGCTTCCAGTTCATCACCCTGGCGGGGTTCCATGCGCTGAACGCCTCGATGTTCGAGCTGGCGCTGGGCTACGCCGCGGAGGGCATGCCCGCGTACGTCCGGCTGCAGGAACGCGAGTTCGACCTGGAGGACGACGGCTACACGGCGACCCGGCAACCGCCGAGGTCGGGACCGGGTACTTCGACCGAGTCGCGCAGGTGATCTCGGGCGGCGAGGCCTCGACGCTGCGCTCGAGGGCTCGACCGAGTCGCGCAGTTCAAGTCGGCGTAGCGAAGCGGGGCGACCCGAAGGGGGGATCCCGCGGGCTATACGATCCCCATCACGGCCTTCGCCGTCCGTACCGCGGAGCTCGCGTCGGGCGCGAAGCCGTCGGCCCCCACGGCCTCCACCATCGCCTGATCCACGGGCGCCCCTCCGATCAGGATCTTCACCTGGTCGCGCAGGCCCGCGTCCTGGATGAGGCCGATGGTCCGGGGGAACTCGTGCGTGGTGGTCGTGAGGAACGCGCTCAGGCCCACCACGTCCGGGCGATGCTCCCGGATCGCGTCGACGAAACCCTGGGCGGGGACGTTGATCCCGAGGTCGATCACCTCGAACCCGGCGCCCTCGAGCATCACGATGACGAGCTTCTTGCCGACGTCGTGGATATCGCCCGCGACCGTCCCGATGACGAACCTCCCGATCGTCTCGACGCCGGCGGCCACGATCAGCGGCCTGATGATCGTCATCGCGCTCTGCATGGCGTTCGCGGCGATCAGCATCTCCGGCAGGAAGACCTCTCCGGCCTCGAAGCGCCGGCCGACCTCCTCCAGGGCCGGGATCATCGCGTCGAACATCAACGTCTTGGGATCGAGCGACTCCCCCAGGGAGCGCTCCGTCGTCGCGATCGCCCGGTCGGCGTCGCCGGACAGGACCGCCTCGTAGAGCTCATCCAGGAGCTCCTCCCGGTCGGTCACGCGGCCGGCTCGCCGGGCAGCGGGTACCGGCCGTAGGCCTGAACCTCGTCGGTCATCGCCAGGATGTTGCGAGCCGGAACGTCGTTCATCACCGTGTGGACCGAGCTCACCATGTAGCCGCCTCCGGGACCGAGGACGTCGATCACCCGCCTCACCTCGGCGCGTACCTCGTCGGGCGTTCCCGACGGCAGGACCCGGTGCGTGTCGATCGCGCCGCAGAAGGTGAGGCGGCCGCCCCATCGCTCCTTCAGCGCCGCCAGGTCGGACATCTTGCCCGCCGAGGTCTGGATCGGGTTCAGGATGTCGACGCCGATCTCGACGAGGTCGTCGATCAGCGGGAACACGTCGCCGTCGGTGTGGAAGAAGACCTTGGCCCGGGTGCGCTCGCGGATGAACCGGATGAGGTCGGCGTGGACCGGCTTGAGGATCTGCCGGTACGTCGCCGGCGACATCAGCAGGCTCTCCTGGGTCCCCAGGTCGTCGCCGATCTTGACGATGTCGACGTTGTCGCCCAGCGCGTCCAGGAAGTGGCCCATCAGCGTCTCGCACAACCCCTCGATCTTCCACAGCAGGGCCTCGGCGAACTCGGGACGGAGCGCGAGGTTCATCAGGAACTTGTCCATCCCCTGCATCGCGAACGCCCGCTCGAGGGGGAACAGGAGCCAGGGCGTGGCCACGATCGCGTAGCGGCCCTCCGCGGCCAGACGGGCGGACTCGCCGGCGACGTGCGCGACCCGGCTCGGATCGTCCATGTCCGGCCACGGGTAGTCCTCGATCTCCCGGACCTCCGTCGCAGACGCCATCGGGCACACCATCGGGAACCACTCGCCGGGCGCGATCTCCGTGGCGCCCGATCCCCAGGAGTTGATGTAGTCGGCGTGCGCGGGGCGCTCCGCGTTCCGCTCGAGCACCTCCGCCGGCTCCACGTCGAGCACCCCGCGGACGTCGGACCCGAGTCGGATCATCGTCTCCTCGTCGACGGCCGCCGTGCCGAGCTCGGGCCATCGATAGAGGTACGCATCCTCGGCCTCGATGCCGAGCAAGGCCTTGAGCTCCCGGTAGGGGGTCATCTTGATGCCGGTCGCGTTGCTGACGCCGATCACGATCGGCACGCGGTCGGGCTCCTCGTGGTTGAGCGCCGTCAGCACCCGTTCGCGCGGCGTCATGGCCATGTCGAGCATCGTATACGGAGGCTCCGGTCGGAGAGGGGCCGGAGGTCGGGAAGGACCTCGCGGATACACTCGCAACCGATGTCCCTGCACGGAGCGATCGCCGCCGCCGTCACGCCGCTCACCGAGGGTGGCCACGTGATCGACGAGGAGGCGGTCCCGAAGCTCCTCGCGTTCCTGGCCGAGGGCGGCCTCGACGGCGCGCTGCTGGGCGGGACGACCGGCGAGGGCATCCTGCTCTCCGCCGACGAGCGCTGCCGTCTGACGGAGCTGGCCCTGGACGGGCGTCCGGCCGGGTTCCAGATCGCGGTCCACGCGGGCGCGCAGACGACGGCGGACACGGTCGCGATCTCGGCGCACGCGCGCGAGCGCGGCGCGGACGCCGTGGCGGTGATCGGGCCCCCGTACTTCGCGCTCGACGAGGAGGAACTGTTCCGGCACTTCCGCTCGGCCGCGGACGCCTGCTCCCCGGTTCCGTTCTACGTCTACGAGTTCCAGGCGCGGACCGGGTACGCCGTGCCGGTGTCGGTCGTGAAGCGCCTGCGCGAGCACGCGCCGAACCTGCACGGGATGAAGGTCTCCGACCGCCCGATCGAAGCGGTCGAGCCGTACCTGGGCCTCGACGGCCTGGACGTGTTCATCGGGTCGGAGCCGCTGGTGCTGGCGGATGGAGCGCGCGCGATCGGCGCGGTGTCGGCGCTGGCGTCGGCGTTCCCCGACCTGGTCGCGCGGCTCGTCCACGAGCGGATGCCGAGGCGCACGAGCGTCGAGGCGATCCGTGCGGCGATGGGCTCGACGTCGACGCCGGCGTGGGCGGTCAAGGCGATGCTGGTGGCACGCGGGGTCCTGACCGGCGACGCGCTCCGCTCCCGCCGCTGCGTCCCCTGAACACGACGACCGCGCGCGCCTGGCGTCGTTCTGTGCGGCGCCGCGGTGGTCCTCCGGGCGGTACACCTGCGCCCGACGGACGCCGCACCCGATCCGGACGATGCGACCCTCGCGCGGCCCGCGGACGCAGCGGGGTTGCATGAGCACCGCCGCGCCCGCATGCTCGGTGCGACGACCGACGCATCGGGCGGTCACCGCCCGGCCGATGCGAGGCCGTCCGGATGATCCGCGGCCGGAGGCCTCGGGGTGCTACCCCTCTCCCCCCGAGGCCCCGGCACGCGGCCGCGCGCCGTGACCGCGCACTACCCTTCGTCGATGGACGCAGACCGACAGGACACAGGTGCTCCTGCTGAGCGACCACCCCTCGACGATCCGCCTGCCGCTCAGGTCTCCGAACCCGTTCGGCCGATCGCCCCGCCGACGAAGAAGGCGATCTGGGGCCGGCTGATCTTCCTCGGGGTCACGGGGATCGCGCTCTACGTCTTGTGGCCGAGCCTGCTCCAGGTCTTCTCGTCGTGGCCCGAGCTCCTGACGATCAACCCGATCTGGTTCCCGGTGATGCTGGCGCTCGAGGTCGCGAGCTTCGGGTGTGCGTGGGGGCTGCAGCGGCTCGCGCTCCGCACCGGGCGATGGTTCGGGGTCGCGACGTCGCAGATGGCGGGCAACGCGTTCAGTCGCATCGTGCCCGGCGGCGCGGCCGCTGGAGCGGCGCTTCAGTACCGGCTGCTGGTCCAGACCGGGATCCCCAGCGGCACGATCGGCACGGCACTCACCGCGACGTCGCTTATCAGCTCGGCGACGTTGTTCGCGCTCCCGGTCCTCGCGCTGCCGGCGATCATCTTCGGGGCACCGGCGCCGAGAGGGCTGACCCAGGCGGCCTGGCTCGGCGCTGCGCTGTTCGCGCTGGCCGCGACCCTCGGGGCCGTGCTGATCAGCACCGATCGGCCGGTCCGCTCCGCCGCTCGATCCATCCAGTCGCTATCGAACCGCTTCCACAAACGCCACGAGACAGGGCTGCCCGACCGGCTGATCGTCGAGCGGAACCGGGCGCGCGAGACGCTCGGGTCCCGCTGGTGGCTCGCGCTGCTGACGGCGGTCGGCAACTGGATCTTCGACTACCTGGCGCTGCTGGCCGCGCTCGCCGCGGTCGGAACCCGGCCGCGGCCGTCGCTCGTCCTGCTCGCGTACGTGGCCTCGATGGTGCTGGGGATGATCCCGATCACGCCGGGCGGCCTGGGGTTCGTCGAGGCCGGCCTGACCGCGACGCTCACGCTGGCGGGCGTCCCGGGCGCCGAGGCGGTGCTGGCCACGCTCGCGTACCGCCTGGTCTCGTACTGGATGCCGCTCGCGATCGGGCCCTTCGCCTACCTGCTCCACCAACGTCGGTACCGAGAGCGGCAGCAGGTTCCCGATGTCGACGCCGCGGCCGGTTGACCGGACGCCACGGACCGTTCAGACCGCGCGGACGCGGTTGTTGCGCGGCTCGTGCTCGAGCTCGACGAGGCCTAGCTCCTCCAGGAGCGGTGGGATGTACATCGCGAACCGCCCGCGGTAGCCCTTGCGCAGCCCGTACCACCCGCCCACCGGGTTCCCCTCGGACCGGGCCCAGGCCTCGAGGGTGCCGTCCTTGGCCGGCTTGTTCTCGTCGGCGCTCCCGAGGTCCATCCAGTCGCCGTGCTCGCGCAGCATCGCCGGCACGTCGTCGAGGCAGCGCGCCAGGTAGCGGAGCTTCGTCGCCCCGACCTGGCACACGAGCTCGGGCGGGTCGGCCTCATCGTCGCGGTGCATCGTGTACTCCGAGGTCCCGGGCGGGGTCTTCAGGACCCACGGATCCCCGGTGGTTCCGGTACCGCTCATCTCGCTCCTCCTCAGGTCGCGGCGGATGGGAACAGGTCCAGCAGCTCACGCAGGTCGTCGATCACGCGTTCCTCCCAGCCGTCACGCTCCGGCGTGAGCTGCGACGCGCGGTCGACGCCGGGCTCGCGGATCAGGACGGAGGTCATCCCTAGCGCCTCGGCGCCGGTGAGCTCGCCGTAGGCACCGTCGCCGCAGTACAGGCAGGCAACCGGATCGACGCCGAGCCCGTCCGTCGCGACGCGGTAGATCGCCGGGTCCGGCTTGCGCAGCCCCACCTCGTTCGAGAACACGGTCACGTCGACGAGCGGCGCGAGCTCAGACACGCGCCACAGCTCCGGGATGTCCGGCGGGCACATGCTGACGAGCGCGATGGGGACGCCTCGCTCCCGGAGCGACGACAGCGTCTGCACGGCCCCTGTTCGCGGATGGAACCGTCGCCGGTACAGGTCGGCGCGGATCGCCAGCGCCCGCGCCATCCCGGCGTCGTCGACCGGCCAGCCGCGCTCGTCGCAGAACGACCGGATGTTCGCCTCGATCGTCGGGTACACGCCGGTCTGCCTCCCGTGGGCGGTCGCCTCCCAGGCTGCTTGGAACGGGTCCTCATCGACCTCGAGCTCCCGGCCCATCGCGCGGACATGTTCGAAGAACTCCTCGCTCGAGAACTCCGGCACGAGCGTCCCGAACAGGTCGAAGATCGCGGCGTCCAGACGACGGCCGACGCTCAGCGCCACTCGTCCTCCAGCAGGCCGTACAGCACCATGTCGACGTAGCGCCCGCCGGCCACGCGGTCGCCGTCGCGGATCACGCCCTCCTCGCGGAAGCCCAGACGCTCCGCCACCGCGCGGGAGCGACGGTTCTCGACGCCGGCCCGCAGCGCCACCCGGTGCAGCTTCAGCTCGCCGAACGCGTGGTCCAGGAACAGCCGCGAGGCCTCCGTGACCAGGCCGCGCCCCTCGTGTCCGGCGTCGATCCAGTAGCCGAGCTCGCCCGCGTTCACGAGGTGGTTGATCGTGAGCCCGATCGCCCCGACCGCCCGTCCCTGCACCCAGATGCCGTTCGCCTCCAGATGATCGGATGCGAGCGACCGTTCGATGAAATCGCGCGTGTCGGCCGGTGCGCGGGTCGACTCGGCCCACGGCATCCAGGCCTCGAGCCGCTCGCGGTTCGCCTCGACGAGCGCGAAGACCTCCTCGGCGTCGTCCGGGGTGAACGTCCGGATGGACGCCCGGTCGTCGATCGGCCAGTAGATCGGCTTCACGCCGAAGGCTCGGGCGAGGGCTCCGGGGCCTCACCGGACGCCGCTCCCGCCCTGTGGGTCTCCTCGTCCTGCAGCACGCGGCGAAGGACCTTGCCGATCAGCGTCTCGGGCAGCGAGTCGCGGAACTCCCAGTCCCTGGGCACGCGGTAGCCGGTCAGGCCCTGCGCCGGGTCGCGGCACCAGGCGTCGAGCTCCTCGGCGGTCGCGGTCTCGCCCGGCTTCAGCACGACGAACGCCTTCACGCGCTCGCCGGTGCGGTCGTCGGGCAACCCGACGACGGAGACTCCTTCGCGGATCTTCGGAGTGGCCAGCATCTCCTCGACCTCGGTCGGGTACACGTTGAACCCCGACACGATGATCATGTCCTTCAGGCGGTCGACGATCCGGAAGAACCCGTCCTCTGTCCATGCCATCGCGATGTCGCCCGTGTGCAGCCCAGCCGTTGCGATCATCTCGGCGGTCGCCTCCGGACGGCGCCAGTAACCGAGCATGATCTGGGGACCCTGGACGCACAGCTCGCCGCGCTCGCCGGGCTCGACGATCCGGTCGGGGTCCGCCAGGTCCACGATCTTGCAGTCGGTGTCCAGCACCGGGATCCCGATCGTGCCGGGGTGCGGCGCGTCGAACGGGTTCACATGCGTGACCGGCGAGCATTCGGTCAGGCCATAGCCCTCCACCAGCTTCGCGCCGCCGGTGATCTCGCGGAACCGGTCGGCCACGGCCTTCGGCAGGGGGGCCGCGCCCGAGATGCACGCCTTGACCGACTTCAGGTCGTACTTCTGCGTCTCCGGCGCCTCGTTCAGCGCGACGAACAGGCGCGGCACCCCCGGGAAGAACGACGGTCGCTCCTTCGCGAGCTGCTTCAGGACCATCGGCAGATCGAACCGCGGGAGCAGCACGAGCGTGCCGCCCTGCGAGATCCCGAAGTCCATCGCCACCGTCCCGAACGAGTGGAAGAACGGCAGCACGCACATCACGCCGTCCCTGCCGCGTTCGAACTCCGTGATGCACGGCGCGGTCTGCAGGACGTTCGCGACCAGGTTCCGGTGCGAGAGCATCGCGCCCTTGCCGAGCCCGGTGGTCCCGCCCGTGTAGATGAACGCGGCGGCGTCGTTCGCCGCGTCGACCTGAGCGACCGGCGGGACGGCGCCGACCTTCGCCATCGCGTCCTTCCACCACCGGACCGGGGCGCCCGGCGGCACCGGCGGCCACGGCTTGCCCTCGTGCTTCGCTTCGCGCTTGAACCTGAGCGGGGCCAGGACGTTCAGCGGGAACCTCATGTGGTCCGTGATCTTCGTGACGATCACGTGCTCGACGCCCACGTCGGGCGCGATCGCCGCCCAGCTCGGGTACAGCTGATCCAGCACGACCATCACGGCCGGCTCGAAGTCCTTGACCTGGTGCGACAGCTCCCGCTGCGTGTAGAGCGGGTTGTTGCCCACCGCGATGGCGCCGAGCCGGACCGCCGCGTACCAGGCGATCACGTACTGGGGCGAGTTCGGCAGCAGCAAGCCGACGCGGTCGCCCTTGCGCACGCCCAGCCCGGCCAGGACCCCCGAGAACCGCTCGACCTGCTCGAGCAGCGCGCGGTAGCTGATGTGCTTGCCCAGGAACGCGATCGCCGGCCGATCGGGGAACTCCGCCGCCGCGTCGGCCGAGGCGAGGAGGTCGAGACGTCCGGGTACGTGCTCCGCGGTCTTCGACGCCGCGCCAGGTGCCGAACCAGGGCAGCTGGCCACCCCGGCATTCCAGCCGCCGTCCGGGCGCTCAACCTCGCGTGGCGACACCGTGTGGGGTAGCATCGCCGGGCGATGAGGTGACTCGATCCTGGCTCGTGTCACGCCGCCGTCCACGACGGCCGTTACGCGCGTCGCCCCCGACGTCAGGAGCCCAGATCGTGCGCCTCACCGGCCGTCGCCGTTCGACCACGTTCCGCCTTCGACCGAGCCCGATCCGGCTCGCCCGTCGGGCTCGTCCCGGGCCTCGCGTCCCGAACCGGAGCCTGCCATGACCGCTACGCCCGAGACGCTCCAGGCCGCCCGCCAGCGCGGGATGTTCCTGCGCGGGATGCGGCTGGTCGCGTCCTACGTGCGCACGCATCCGGGCCCGTTCCTGATCTCGTTGTTCGGCGCGCTGCTCTACGCGATCGGGGGGCTCGCCTCGACGGCGGTCCTGGGCCGCGTGACGAACCAGGTCCTGGTTCCCGCGTTCGAGGGCGGCGTCGCGTCGCGATCGATCTGGCTGGGAGCGGCGGCCATCCTCGGGGTCGCCGCCGTCCGCGCGTTCGGGATCGGCCTGCGCCGCTACTACAGCGGCATGACCGGGGAACGGATGATGCGGACGCTCCGCCTCCGGGTGGCCGAGCGCTACTCGGCGTTGTCCGTCGCGTACCACAAGGCCACGCCGACCGGCGAACTGCTGGCGCACATGGAGGCCGACGTGAACGCGGCGGTCGAGGTCATCTACCCCGTCCCCTTCGCGACCGGCGTGATCTTCCTGGTGCTGTTCGCGATGGTCTCGCTGAGCCTGACGGACCCGTACCTGGCCGCGATCGGCCTCCTGGTGATCCCGACGCTCGCCCTCATGAACCGCTCCTTCGCCCGCCGGGTGCAGGCGCCGGTCGAGCGGGCCCAGGAACGGATCGGGGATGTGTCATCGGTCGTGCACGAATCCATCGACGGCGCGCTGATCGTGAAGACGCTGGGGCGCGAGGACGCGGAGACGGAGCGGCTGGCGGGAAGGGCCGAGGATCTGAGGAAGGAGCGCGTCGCGGCCGGCAACATCCGGGCGGGGTTCGAGCCCGCGCTGGAGGCGCTGCCGTGGCAGGCATCATCCTGCTGCTGGGGGTCGGATCCTGGCGGGTCTCCCGCGGCGACGTGACCCTTGGAACGCTCGTGCAGTTCGTCGCGCTGTTCAACCTGCTGGCGTGGCCGATGCGGTTCATCGGGTGGATCCTGGCCGAGCTGCCGCGTGCGCTCGTGGGCAAGGACCGGGTCGACAAGGTGCTGGACGAACCGCGACGGTGGCGCCGCCGGCGAGACCGGTCCACCTGCCCGACGGCCCGCTGGGCATCGAGGTCGAGACGCTCGGATACCGCCTGGACGGGCTGCCCATCCTCTCCGGCGTCGACCTGCGGGTCCGGCCGAACGAGTCGGTGGCGATCGTCGGGCCGACCGGCTCGGGCAAGAGCGTCCTGGCTCAGCTCCTGGTGCGACTGGACGACCCCGACGAAGGCGAGGTGCTGGTCGGCGGCGTGAACGTCCGACACGTCGACCCGCTCGAGCTCCGCGCGGCCGCCTCCCTGGTGTTCCAGGAGAGCTTCCTGTTCGCGACGAGCCTGCGGGCGAACATCGCTCTGGACTCGGGCGCGAGCGACGGAGAGATCGCGGCCGCGGCGCGCCTTGCCCGAGCCGACGGCTTCATCGAACGCCTGCCGAAGGGATACGACACGCTCGTGGGCGAGCGCGGCGTCACCCTGTCCGGAGGACAGCGACAGCGCATCGCCCTGGCGCGAGCGCTGGTGCGGCGGCCGCGGGTCCTGATCCTCGACGACGCGACCAGCGCCGTAGACCCGACGATCGAAGCCGAGATCCTGAACGGCCTGCGCGACGCACACGACGCCACCCTGGTCGTCGTGGCGTACCGCCTGTCCACGATCACCCTGGCGGACCGAGTCCTGGTGCTCGACGGCGGCCGGATCGTCGCGACGGGCGGCCACTCCGAGCTGCTGGCGACCGAGCCCCGATACGCGCAGATCGTGCGGGCCTACGAGCGGGGGGAGGCGTAGTGGAGGCGACGGCGACACGCGACGACGACCTGCCGGTCCCCCCCGAGCTCCAGAGGACCTGGGCCGTGCTCCGCCGCGGCCTGCGTGAGAGCCCCGAGCTGCGGACGGGGCTGGGCTTCACGCTGATCCTGTCGTTCGCGGTGATCGTGGCAACGCTCGTCGTCCCGATCCTGATCCAGAAGATCTTCGACCACGGCTTCGACGGCGGGTTCCGGCCTGGGTACGTGTACTCGATCTGCGCGATCGCCCTGGTCCTGGTGACCGGGTCCTACGTGGCGGGGCGCGCGGCGGGCCGCCGCCTGGTCACCGCGTCCGAGCAGGCGCTCAAGAACCTGCGCATCCGGACGTTCCACCACATCCACGAGCTGTCGGTCGCCGAGCAGACGAAGGAGAAGCGTGGGATCTTCGTCTCGCGCGTGACCGCCGACGTCGATTCGCTCGCCGAATTCACCGAGTGGGGTGGGATCGCCTGGATCCTGTCGGCGGCCCAGATCGTCGGCGCCCTGCTGCTCATGCTCGTCTACTCGTGGCAGCTCACGATCCCATTGTTCCTGCTGGTCATCCCGCTGCTGCTGATCGTCGGCAAGCTCCAGGCGGGCTTCACCAGCGCGTACAACCTGGTGCGCACCCGGGTCGGCGAGATGCTGTCCGAGGTCTCCGAGTCCGTGATGGGAGCGAGCGTGGTGCGCGCCTACGGGCTGGACGACTCCATGCACGGACGCGTCAGGAACGCGATCGGGAACCGCTACCGCGCGCAGATGACGGCGCACCGCCGCGCGGCGACGCTCTTCCCCGTGGCGGTGGTGTTCGCGGCCCTGGGGATCGCCGTCGTCGTCGTGCTGGGCGCGTTCTACGGGGAGTCCTGGGGCCTGACGGTCGGTCGCGTGACCGCGTTCCTGTTCCTGGCCGACCTGTTCCTCCACCCCTTCGCGGACCTGCCCGAGATCTACTCCGAGACGCAGACCGCGATCGCCGGCTGGCGCAAGATCCTCACGGTGCTTGACCTGCCGGTAGAGATCGTCGAGCCGGAGCCTGGCGTCGTCCTGGAGCACGGAGCCCTGGACGTGCGGGCCGAGGGCGTCCGGTACGCGTACCCGGACAGCGATCACGTGCTGCACGGCATCTCGCTGCACGTCCGCCCCGGCGGCCACGTCGCGATCGTGGGCGAGACCGGATGCGGCAAGACGACGTTCGCCAAGCTGCTCTCGCGCCTGGCCGACCCGGTCGAGGGCCGCATCACGGTGAACGGCGTCGACCTGCGGGAGGTGGCGCCCGGCTCGCGCCGGACCGCGATCCGGATGGTGCCGCAGGACGGCTTCCTGTTCGACGCGACGATCCGCGAGAACGTCCGCAACGGGCGGCAAGGGGCCACCGATCGCGACGTCGAGACCGCGTTCGAGGAGCTCGGCCTGGGCCCGTGGGTGGCGTCGCTTCCGGACGGGCTCGAGACGACCGCCGGCGAGCGCGGGGAGGCCATGTCGGTCGGCGAGCGCCAGCTCGTCGCCCTGGCGCGAGCCCAGATCGCCGAGCCCGGCCTCCTGATCCTGGACGAGGCGACGAGCGCGGTCGACCCGGGCACCGAGCAGCGGATCACCGAGGCGCTGCGCCGGCTGTCGGCCGGCCGCACCGTGGTCACGATCGCGCACCGGCTGTCGACGGCCGAGCGCGCCGACCACGTGTTCGTGTTCGATGCCGGCCTGATGGTCGAGGAGGGCACCCACGGGGAGCTGGTCGAGCGCGGCGGCGTGTACGCGCGCCTGTACGAGAGCTGGCTCGGCAACGTCGGCGCCCTCGAGGGCTAACCCGAGCGGAGCTCGGCGAGCGCCGCCTCGATCTCGTCGAGGTGCTCGCCGCGGTGGTTCGCGCGCACGGCGTAGAGCGGGCTGTCCGGGTCGCGCGGCCAGAGCCGGTCGGGCGGGAGGCTCGCGACCTTCGCGTCCGTCTCGGCCGCGATCTCGAGCGACAGCTCGGCCAGCGCGCGCGGCGGGACGGCGTGGTACATCCGTCGCGCCGCGTCGTTGATCCAGTCGACGTCCTCGGCCTCGGTGTCCGAGTCCGTGAACGGTTCGCCGCGCTCGAGCTTCGCCGCGAGCGCCAGGACCCGCGCGTCCCAGAAGGCGATGTGGGCGAGCACGTCCGCGAACGTCCACACCGCGTGCGCAGGCGTGTCGAGCTCTTCGTCGCCCATCCCCCGGACGAGCGACCGCATCCGCTCGAGCTCACGAGCGTTCGCTTCGACGTAGTCGCGGTCGTCGACCATCTCACGAACGATACCCGTGTCCTTCCGCCTGGGAACACCCGGCACGCCGCTAGGCTGCCCGCCGATGAGCGACTTCGCCGAGCAGCTCCGCGCGATGGCTGCCGCCTCCCTGTTCCCCGAGGAGGGCGAGCTCGAGGCTCCGGGCCTGAGCGCGCCGGTCGAGGTCCTGCGCGACCGGTGGGGCGTGCCGTACCTCACGGCCGGGAGCCAGGACGACCTGTGGTTCGCGCAGGGGTTCCTGACCGCGGGCGAGCGCCTGTTCCAGCTCGACCTGATCCTGCGCACCGCGAACGGCCGACTCTCGGAAGTGTTCGCCGACCGGACGCTCGACGACGACCGGTTCGCGCGCACGATCGGGTTCCACACGGCCGGCGCTCGGATCGCGGCGACCTGGGACGAGCGCTCGCGCGCGATGCACGAGCGGTTCCGCGCCGGGGTGTTCGCGTGGGTCGAGGCGATGCCGGCCGAGCCGATCGAGTACACCTTGCTCGACCTGGAACCCGATCTGCCCCGCGACGAGGCCGCCTGGGCGGCGGCGTTCGTGTACCTGGCCTGGACCCTCTCGGGGAACTGGGACACGGAGCTGCTCCGCGCCTGGATCGACGAGCGGCTCGGCGTCGAGGGCGTGCGGACGCTCCTGCCGCCCCTGCCCGAGGACGGGCCGGTCCTCGCCGCAGGGGCGATGCACGGGCGGCTGCTGGACGCCGCGCCCCGCGCGAAGGGCCAGGGCTCCAACGACTGGGTGGTATCCGGCGAGCGGACCGCGAGCGGCAAACCCATGCTGGCGAACGATCCGCACCTGCTGGCGCTGCAGCCGAGCCCGTGGATCGAGCTGCACCTGCACGCGCCCGGCTACGAGGCGCGCGGCGTCGCGCTGACGTTCTCCCCCGGGGTCCTGCTGGGGGCGACGGCGCACCACGCGTGGGGCGTGACGAACGTGACCGGCGATGTGCAGGACCTGTACGTCGAGCGGCTGAACCAGGACGGCACGGCCGCCGAGTTCGATGGCGCCTGGGAGCCGCTGACGATCCGCCGTGAGGAGATCTCCGTTCGTGGCGACGCCGAGCCGGTCGTCGTGGACGTTCGCGAGACCCGCCACGGGCCGATCCTGGACAGCTACGTCGAGGGCGAGCTGCCCGCGGTCACGAAGCCGCTGCCGCCCGGACCCGTGTACGCGCTGAGGTGGACGGGCCACGAGCGGGCGTTCCCGCCCTCGCTCGCCCTGGACGCCGCGGCCGCGACCGACTTCGCGTCGTTCCGGCGCGCGGCCGCCGGGCTCGAATGCCCGGGACAGAACATGGTCTACGCCGACGTCGATGGGACGATCGGGTACCAGTGCACCGGCGCGTACCCGGTCCGGCGCGCCGGCGGCCACACGGCCCCCGTCCCCGGCTGGACCGGAGCGAACGAGTGGGAGGGCCTCGTCCCGTTCGACGAGCTGCCGTGGTGCGAGGACCCCGAGCGCGGGTTCGTCGCCACGGCGAACAACCGGATCCACGACGCCGGCTACCCGCATCGGATCGGCGACGACTTCCACACGCCGTACCGGGCGCGTCGGATCACCGAGCTCCTGCTGGCGACCGAGCGACACGACGTGGCGTCGTTCGCGCGGATCCAGGCGGACACGGTGTCCCTGCCGACGCGCACCACGCTGCCGTTCCTGGAGCTGGACCCATCGACCGACGGACAGCGGGCGGCTCTGGCGCTCCTCGCCGAATGGGACGGCGACATGGCGGCGACATCGGCCGCCGCCGCCGTGTTCAACGCCTGGTGCCGGCACCTGGCCCGCCGGATCCTCGAGCCCAGGCTGGGCGATGATCTGTTCCGGGCGTACCACGCGTGGCGCGAGGTCTTCCAGTGCGAGGTCCTGCCGGCGCTGCTGCGCGACCCGCCGGCGGGATGGTTCGGCGAGGAGGAGGGCGAGGCTCCGCACGCGGCGCGCGACCGGCTGCTGCTCGCCGCGCTCGACGACGCGCTGGTCGAGCTGGCCGACGCCCTGGGACCGGACCCGTCCGGCTGGACCTGGGGAGCGCTGCACCGCGTCCGGCTGGCCCACCCGCTCGCCGCGCTGCCCGGCCTCGAGCCGCTGTTCACGGCGGTCGACGCGCCGTTCGGGGGCGACGAGCAGACGGTCGCCCAGGGCGGCTTCGACGGACGCGACGGGTACGCCGTCGCCGTGATCCCGTCCTGGCGCGCGGTCTACGACCTGGACGACCTCGATCGCTCGATGGGGGTGCTGCCGACCGGCGTCTCGGGCAACCCGGCGTCGCCCCACTGGAGCGACCAGGCGGAGCTGTGGCTGGCCGGCGAGCTCCACCCGCTCCCGTTCACGCGGCCCGCGGTCGAAGCGGCCGCCGTGGCGGCGCTTCGGTTGGTGCCCGGGTACCATCCCTGACATGCCGAAGTCCAGGGGCCGACAGAAGGCGAGGACCAAGGGTCGCTACCAGGTCGAGCCCGACAAGCCGAAGGCGAAGGCGAAGTCCAGCCCCCGCTGGTACGCGCCGGTGGTCCTGTCGGTGATGGCGCTGGGCGTCATCGTCATCGTCCTGAACTACATGGGCATCCTGCCGTTCACCGGGGGCCAGACGAACCCCGTCGCCCTGATGGTCGGGCTGGCGCTGATCGCGGTCGGGTTCCTGGGCACCACGGCGATCCGTTAGGGCAGACCCGCACGGCGGCAGGCCGTTCCGTGAGATCACATCAATGTGATCCGTCCACAGCGGTTGTCCACACGGTGGAGAACGCCTGCGGATCGGAGCCCCGGCGCCGCGCGTCCGTCCTATGTGGACAACCCGGTGCAAACCCGGTGCGGAGGCTGTGGATAACCGGTGGAGAGCCGCTCAGGGGACCGGCCTGCGCTGGACCTGCATCGGCTCGCCGCAGTGGCGCGGGATCTGGAGCTCGCCCAACCGGGTGACCCGGAACTCGGTCCCGCACTCCCCGCAGACCAGGAAGACCTCGAGCTCCTCGACGTCCTCGACCTCCGGCTTCTCGCGGAACTTCGGGTCGCCGGTGAGCGAGCGGAGCATCCCCATCCCGACCCGCCAGATCACGAAGGCGATGAGCAGCGCGACGGGGATGGCGATCCACGGTGACACGACCTGACCGTAGCACCGCAGGATCGCGGGACCCGTCCGATGGCCCCTGGACAGCCGGGCCTCGGATGGCCACGATGACCGGGGGGAGGCGAGCAGGGAGGGGCACGATGCAGCTGTTCGAGGCCGTCCTCGGATTCTTCGACCAGGCCGCCGATCGGATCGGCCTCGACGACGACGCCCGGCGCGTCCTGTCCACCCCGAGACGCGAGGTCGCCGTCCAGCTTCGGGTGAGGATGGACGACGGATCGGTGCAGACGTTCCCGGGCTGGCGCGTGCAGTACAACGCGGCCCGCGGACCCTTCAAAGGCGGGCTCCGGTTCCATCCGGACGCCTCATTGGACGAGTTCCGCTGCTTCTCCGCCCTGATGACGTGGAAGACCGCGCTGCTGGATCTGCCGTTCGGCGGGGCGAAGGGTGGCGTCCGGATCGATCCGAAAGCGCTGTCGGACGACGAGCTCCAGCGCCTGTGCCGGTCGTTCATGGCCGCGATCGACATGATCGTAGGTCCCCATCGCGACGTGCCCGCGCCGGACGTGAACACGGGCCCGCGCGAGATGGCATGGATGTACGACGAGTACTCGAAGATCCACGGGGACTCACCGGCCGTGATCACCGGCAAGCCCATCGAGATGGGCGGGTCGCACGGACGGGACGCGGCCACCGGCCGCGGCGCCCTCGCCTGCCTCGACCGCCTGGCGCAGCATCGTGGCTGGACCCGCGAGAAGGTTCGCATCGCGGTCGAGGGCTACGGCAACGCCGGGAGCTGGTTCGCGATCCTCGCGCACCAGCTCGGCTACCCCGTCGTCGCCGTCTCGGACACGAAGGGCGCGATCCACAACCCCGAGGGATTGCCCCCGGACGAAGTACTGGCGCGCAAGCGCGAGGAGGGCAGCGTCGTCGACTTCAAGCACGCCGATCCGCTGGATGGGGACGAGCTGTTCACGCTCGACTGCGACGTGCTGGTTCCGGCCGCGCTGGAGAGATCGATCGACGCCGACGTCGCCGACCGGGTCCGCGCGAACCTGGTCCTGGAGGTCGCCAACCATCCGGTCACACCGGCGGCCGATGCCGCCCTCGCCTCACGCGGCGTCACGGTCATCCCCGACATCCTCGGGAGCGCCGGCGGCGTCACCGCCTCCTACCTGGAGTGGGCGCAGAACATCCAGCGGGAACGGTGGGACGAGGACCGGGTCAACGACCGCCTGAACGAGCTGATGGTGGAGGCGACGGACGCGGTCCTGGACCGCGCGCACCGCAACGCGACGAGCCACCGCACGGCCGCTTACGAGATCGCGATCGAGCGCGTCGCCGAGGCGGGGCGGATCCGCGGCTGGCACTGAGGAGCACCCCGCCCCCCGCGCCCGGACCGGGGATCAGGGCGCCGTGATGCCGGGAACGTTGCGGGCCAGGAAGTCGAGGATCGTCCGCTGCTGGCGGATCTCCTCCTCGACGTCGAACGATCCGTGGCCCGTCCCGAACAGATAGACCTCGTGCGGGTGGTTCCGAGCCGCGAGCCTCTCCACGTAGGCCATCGCCTGGCGGTACGGGCAGCGGCTGTCGTTCTCGCCGATCACGAACAGGACCGGCACCCGTACGGCGTCGGCGAAGTGGATCGGGTTGCGGTCGCGCATCAGCTCGGGGACCTCGGCCGGCGTCCCCCCGAGCAGCGCCCGGTCATATGCCTGCAGGTCGGGCGACATGTCGTCGTAGGAGAGCTCGTAGTCGCCCACCGGGATCCCGGCGATCCCGCACATCCACAGGTCCGGGTGCTTGCCGAGCTCCATCAGCGTCAGGTAGCCGCCCCAGGACCAGCCGCCGATCACCGCGCGCGACGGGTCGGCGATCGCGTGCTCGACCAGCCACGCGAGCCCGGCGTTCAGGTCCTCGAGCTCCGGCCCGCCGATGTCGCCGATCAGGGCGTCGCGCCAGGCAGCTCCGTACCCGGTGGAGCCGCGGTAGTTGATCATCGCCACGGCGAACCCCGCGTCGAGGTAGGACTGGACCTCGGGGTTCCACCGGTCCTCGTCGAGCCACGACGGCCCCCCATGGGGGCGGATCAGGATCGGGAACGGCCCGTCGCCTTCGGGCGTGGCGTAGAACCCGTGGACGCTCTGGCCGTGAGGGTTGTCGTAGCGGAACGACACGTACGGTCGGCCGGGAGGCGCCTCATCGCCGTCCGTCCGCAGCACGACGTTCCCAGCGTCGTTCAGGATCCGGTGGTCGTGCGCGCCCTCGCACCAGCGTAGCCAGACCGAGCCGTCCGGCCGCACCGACGCGGCCGAGACCTGGCCCTGCGGGTGATCGATCGGTTCCAGCGAGCCCGTCGCGATCCGGAAGCGGTACAGGCGATGCCGTCCATCGGCCAGGTGCGCCAGCAGCAGCCCCGATCCGTCGGGCCACCAGTCGTACACGGCGACCTCGCCCTCGAGGCCGGTCTGCAGATCCGTCCACGCGCCCGTGGCCGGCTCCCAGATCGCCGGCGCCTCCTCGCCGCGCCGCTCGTGGATCACGACCAGTCGTCCGTCGCCCGCGACCGGGGACCATGCGGCCGCGTGCAGCGCCTTGCCGTCGTCCTTGAGCTCGGCGATCGTCGCTCCCGTCCGCGGGTCCACGGCCCGGAGCCAGGGATGCATCATGTCGCCGCCCTGCAGGCACAGGAGGGCGCCGTCGGCGGACAGCCCGCCGCGGTTGTATCCCTCGTCGCCGGCGACGCGGATCCAGTCGGCCGAGCGCGCGATCTCCTTCGCCGGTTCGCCGGCCAGCGCGACGTAGACCGCGAACCCAGAGGCGTCGCTGATCGAGGCCGCGACCGCGTCCGGCGCCTGCGCGAAGCCCTCGTTCCATCCGACCGGCACGTCCTCGAGCAGCGGCGCGCCGTCGCCCCCGTCGAACGGGGCCGCGAACCACCGCCCCGACTCGTCGCCGGTCTCGTCCTGCCACCACAGGACCCGCTCGCCGTCCGCGGAGGGCATACCCTCGATCACGCCGACCGGGTGGTCGGTCACGCGGCGGCGCTCGCCGGTCGCCCGGTCCCAGGTGTGGACCTGCCACACGCCGCTCTCGGTGCTCTGGTACGCGATCCGGTCGGGCGCGAGCGGCGACCACTCGGGCATCGAGACGACGGGGGCGCGGAAGCGCTGCTCCCAGACCGGGGTGGGCTCGCTCACGGAGGGGCAGACTACGGTAATGAGGCCGCTCCTCGCGACACTTCCTGGGTGAGAGGAGGCTCGGGACGATCCAGGATCGCCGCATCCGGTTCGAGGGGCTCTATCGGGAGCTCGCGCCGCGCGTGCTCGGCTACGTCCTGCGCCGCACCGACCCAGAGGAGGCGAAGGACGTGATGGCCGAGACGTTCACGGTGGCCTGGCGAAGGCTGGAGCAGGTACCCGACGGGGACGGTGCCCTGCCGTGGCTCCTGGCAACGGCGCGGAAGCTCCTGGCGAACCGCCGGCGCGCGGCCGCGAACCGGTCCCGCGAGCTCCCGGCCGGGCCGCGCGCCGTGGTCCCCGACCACGCCGACGGCATCGTGGGCGCGGCGGCACTGGTCGCCGCGTTCAACCGTCTGGGCGTCGGCGACCGCGAGGTGCTCGGGCTCGTCGCCTGGGACGACCTGCGGCCGGCCGAGGCGGCCGCGGTCCTGGGGTGCTCGGCGGCGACCTTCTCGGTGCGCCTGCATCGGGCTCGGGGAGGCTCGCCGCCCGGCTGGCCGAGGGCGCGGAGCCCGTCCGGGAGGAGGATCGAGCGTGACCGACGATCTCCTCCAACGATTGAGGGCGGCAGATCCCGCTCCGGATGAGACGGTGGACCGCCGGCTCCGAGAGCTCGGCGACCTCCCGGCGCAGATCGCGTCCGAGCCGGCCGTCGTCCCGTTCCACCGCCGCCCGAACGTCCGCCGCGCCGCGGTCGGGATCGCGGCCGCGGTCGTCGCGCTCGCGCTGGTCGTCCCCCTCGCGGTCCTCCGACCCCTTGGGGGTGGGTCTGAGACCGGCGGGACGGGAAGGAGCACCGGACCGGGCGACGGAGGCTCGTGGCTGCCCGTCGGCTCGCTCTCCGACCTGCGAGCCAACCACGTCACCTACCTGCCCGAACTGCAGGCGTTCCTGGTCGCCCCCGAGGGGGCCGAACCGTACGCACTCGTCGCGTTCCCGGTGGTTCACGGCCAGATCGATAACGCCGTTCGCGTGTTGTTCTGCGACCCGGCGGCGGCGGACAACCCCGCGGGGACCGTCTTCTTCGGGATCGACGGTCTCGACCGCGGATACAACCTCGAAGGCGCGAACACCCTCGGCGTCACGCAGGACTCGCTGGCGCGGTTGCCCGTTCGCGTCGTCGACGGCAGCGTGCAGGTCGATCCATCGGATGTGCGGGTGGAACCGCGACACCTCGACCCGGTCGGTCCGCCGCCGGACGGTCCCCGATGCGATGGCGTGAAGGGTGTTCCCTTCGAAGGCGAACCGGGGTCTGCGCTCCCGGCCGGCACCGCCCTCCCTCCGATAGCGGTCGCCCTCCCTCGGTCAGACACGGCGATCTCGAGCCCGATCCGCGTCCTCGGCAGCGCGGACGTGTTCGAGGCGAGCGTCAGCATCCGGATCCTCGACGCCGAGGGGACCGTGCTCGCGGACACGTTCACGACGGCGACGTGCGGGACCGGATGCCGTGGGGACTTCGACACCGTGGTGCCGTTCTCGGTCGATCGGGAGCAGCCCGGCGTGGTCCAGGTCTACGAGTCGAGCGCGAAGGACGGATCGATGATCAACGTGGTGGAGATCCCGGTGACGCTGCTGCCCGCGGGCTAACCCGCCGCGTCTCGGATCGCGCGCCAGACCCGCTCCGGCGACAGCGGCATGTCGAGGTGGCGGACCCCCAGGTGGGACAGCGCGTCGACGGCCGCGTTCTGCACCGCGGGGGTCGAGCCGATCGTGGCCGACTCGCCGATGCCCTTGGCCCCCAACGGGTTGTGCGTGGTGGGCGTCTCGGTGTGCCCGACCTCGTAGCTCGGCAGGTCGGCGGCCGACGGGAACGCGTAGCCGGCGAACGTGGCCGTCAGCGGGTCGCCGAGCTCGTCGTAGACGACCTCCTCGTAGAGCGCCTGCGCGATGCCCTGTCCGAGCCCGCCGTGCACCTGACCATCGACCAGGACCGGGTTCAGGATCCGGCCGCAGTCGTCGACCGCGACGTGGCGTGCCAACCGCACGTCGCCGGTCCGCGTATCGACCTCCACGACCGCGACGTGAGCCCCGAACGGGAACGTCGAGTCGATCTCGCGGAAGACGCCCGAGGAGCCGAGCCCGGGCTCCAGGTCCTCCGGCAGCCGGGCGGGATCCGCCGCGAGCCTCGCGAGCTCGCCCCAGCCGATCGCGCGCGACGGCGCTCCCGCCACCCGGAACGCGCCGTCGGCGAGCTCAAGGTCCGCCTCGTCCACCTCCAGCGCGTGCGACGCGATCCGCCGGGCGCGCTCCACGACCTTGACGCTCTCCTCGGCCACCGCGGATCCCGCCGCCTGCAGCGACCGCGAGCCCCACGTGCCCGCGCCTCGCGGGACCACGCCCGTGTCCGAGTGCACCACCCGCACCTGCTCGAACGGGACCCCCAGGATCGCGGACGCGAGCTGCGCGAACGCGGTCTCGTGACCCTGTCCCTGCGGGGAGGCTCCCGTCAGCACCGTGACGGAACCGTCGGTCAGCACCTCGACCGAGCCGAACTCCTTGCTGGCGAACGACGTGATCTCGACGTAGGTGGCGAGGCCGATCCCCAGCGCGACCGGATCGCCGCGCGCGCGCCGCAGCCGCTGCTCGGCGCGGAGCTCGCCGTAGCCGGCGAGACGCAGCGCCTCGTCCAGCGACCGGCCGTAGTCCCCCGTGTCGTACCGGGTGCTCGATGCGCTCGTGTACGGGAAGGCGTCGGGCGGGATGAGGTTCCTGCGCCGGAGCTCGGCCGGGTCGGCGCCCAGCTCGGCGGCGAGCATGTCGATCGCGCGCTCGACCAGCGCGGTCGCCTCGGGGCGGCCGGCGCCGCGGTAGGGCCCGACGGGCGTCGTGTTCGTGACGACCGCCGCGACGCGGCATGCGATCGCGGGGAACGTGTACACGCCGGCGAGCATCTCCTGCGTCGTGTCGGGCAGGAACGCCGCGATCGGGTACGCCCCCAGATCCGCGAGCAGCTCCACCCGCATCCCGACGAGCGTCCCGTCGCGCCTCGCGCCGATCTCGACCCGCTGCACCTGCGCGCGCCCGTGCGTCAGGCCTAGCATGCTCTCGGTCCGCGTCTCGACCCACCGGACGGGACGGCCCAGCTCCCGCGCCGCGGCCGCGACGACCGCGTACTCGGGGTAGAGCTGGAGCTTCGCGCCGAACCCGCCGCCCACGTCGGGCGCGATCGTGCGGACCGACCGCTTGTCGACGCCCAGCACGTCGGCGAGCTCGTTGCGGACGTCGAACGGGACCTGCGTCGAGACCCACACCGTGTAGTCACCGTCCGCCTCGGGCACGACGGCGATCGCGTTCGGCTCCAGCGGGCAGGGCGCGAGGCGCTGGTTCACGATACGGCCGCGCGCGATCACGTCCGCGCCCGCCAGGACATCCTCTTCCCAGTGCGTCTCGAGCGTGTGCACGACGTTCGAGCCATGGTCCTCGAACAGGAGCGGGGCTCCGCCGAGCGCGGCCGCTTCGGGATCCACGACCACGTCGAGTGGGTCGTAGTCGACGAGCACGGCCTCGGCGGCGTCCTGCCCGGCCGCGAGCGTCTCGGCGATCACGACGGCGACCGGCTCCCCCACGAACCGGACCCGGTCCCGGGCGAGGACGCGGCGACCGAAGATCTCGTCCAGCGATCTCCCGTCCTCGCCCTCGACGTTGCCGCTGGGCGGCAACGGGGCGATCTCCAGATCGTCTGCGGTGTAGGCCGCCACGACGCCCGGCATCGCCCGAGCGGCCGCGACGTCCACGCCGCCGATCCGGGCGTGCGCCATGATGGAGCGGACGAAGGTGGCCCGCAGCGCGCCCGGGATCTCCACGTTCTCGAGATAGCGGCCCTCGCCGCGCAGGAACCGGGGGTCTTCAGACCGGAGCTGCGGCACGCCGAAGAGGGAGGGCGGGAGCGTCACGACGCTCATGCTAAGCGGGGGCGGCGGAGGGTCCGCCGCGAACCGAACGAGTCACCAGGGAGGAGCAGCACGATGACCCGACGGCCGCACCCCATCTTCCTGACCGCCGCCACGATCCTGGCGGCCACCCTGGCCGTCTCGACCCTGCCGGCGCTCATCGGTCGCGCACCCGCCGACGCTCGTGGCGGGATCGTCGTTCGCTCCGTCGCGACGGGGCTGGACGACCCGGCCGGCTTCACGTTCATGCCGAACGGCAGGATCGTGTACCTGGAGCGCGGATCCGGAGAGATCCACTTCCTGAACCCGTCCACCGGCGCCGACCATCGGTTCGCCACGGTGGGCGGCGTGAACGGCGACGGCGAGCGGGGGGCGCTCGGCGTCGCCCTACATCCGAACTGGCCGCGCGCGCCGTACCTGTACGTCTACGTGACGCGGCGCGTGGGGGGACAGCTCCGGAACCAGCTCGTGCGGATCCGCAAGGAGGGCAACCACGCCGGCGGGATGAAGGTCCTGATCTCGACGCCCGCGAGCTCGAGCCCGTACCACAACGGCGGCCGCATCGCGTTCGGACCAGACGGGATGCTCTACGCCATCGTCGGCGACGGCCACGACAGCTCCAACAGCCAGGACCTGTCCGGCAACCTCCGCGGCAAGATCCTGCGGATGCGCCCCGACGGCTCGGTGCCCGGCGACAACCCAATCGCGGGCAGCCGGATCCACGCCTTCGGGATCCGCAACGCGTTCGGCTTCACCTGGGACCCGCAGACCGGATACCTCTGGGAGTCCGAGAACGGCCCGGGCTGCAACGACGAGATCAACCGGATCCGCCCGGGAGGGAACTTCGGGTGGGGACCCGACGAGGGCTGCGGCAGCCAGCCGGCGCCGGGCGACACCAACAACAGCGGCCCCCAGCCTCGCCTCATGCCGGCGGCCTACTTCGCGGATCCGATCGGCATCACCGGGGCCGCGTTCTGTGACGGATGCGGCCTGGGATCGAGCGTCGAGGGCGACCTCTTCTTCGGCTGCGTGAACGATGGACAGCTCCGCCGCGTGAGCCTCAACGGCCAGCGGACCGACGTCGCGGGCGGCCCCGTCAACGTCCTGGGCGCCCCGGGGAGCGCGATCTACTCGATGGAGGCCGCGCCCGACGGCCGGATCTACTTCAGCGATCCCCGCGGGATCTATCGTCTGGCGCTCGCCTAGGTCGGCCGGGCCGCGGGGGCGGCGTCAGCGCCGCTGCTGCTGATCGGCGCCCAGGCGCTTGCGATCGGCGGCGCGGACCAGCTTGCTGCGCAGCTCGCTGCCGTCGATCTCGGGCTTGGGCTCCTCGGTGGGCGCGGCGCCGTTCCCGTTCCCGTTCGACGCGGCTCCGGCGGGCTCCAGCTCCCGGACGCGCCGCTCGGCATCCTCGGCCCGCCGCTCCGCCTCGGTGAGGCGTTCCTCGAGCTTGACGAGCTGGTTCGGGGCCAGTCCTGCCGCCTGCGCCTTCGCGTCCAGGGCCGCCTGCTCGGCGCCCCTCAGCTGCTCGTGCGCCTGCTTCAGCTCGTCTAGCAGCTCGCGGTTCCTCACCTCGTACACCGTCTCGGGCCTGCCGGCGCGCAGCATCGCGCGCTCCTGCTCGAGCCCCCGCACCTGCTCCTCGAGGTCCTCGATCCGCGCCTGCGCCTCGGCGGGCATGACCTCCTGCACCGTGGCGGCCGGCGTCTCGTCGAGCCTCCGCTGCGCGTCGGCGAGCTGCCCGCTGGTGAACGCGCTGGCGGCCCTCGCCTCGTCGGCCTCCGCCCTGACCGCGTCGAGCCGCCCCAGCGCGTCGTCGGCCTGCTGGCGCGCCCGCTCCGACGACGCCGCCGCCTGCTCCGCGTCCAGTCGAGCCTGGTCGGCGCCCGCGCGGAGCTCCTCCGCCTCGGCCTGAGCGCGCGTCGCCGCCTGCTGCGCCTCCCGGACCTCCTCGCGCGCCCGCTCCAGGTCGGCCTGGACCGCCTCGAACACCTCCTGGGAGGGGCCGGCCGGAGGCTCCGGCACCTTCTGCGCCTCCATGCGGAGCATCTCGATCTCGGCGCGGAGCTGGCGCTCGGTCTCGCCCGCCACCCGCAGCGCCTCCTGCGCATCCTGCGCCGCGCGCTGCGCGCCCGAGAGCTCGCTCTGGGCGGCCTGCACCTGCTGGTCGGCGGCGCGCATCCGCTCCTGCAGCTGCTTCGCCTGCTCCTTGGCCGCATCGCGGGCCTTGTCGGACTCGTCGAGCTTCCCGCGCAGACGCTGAACCTCGGTCGTCGCCTCGTCGATCGCCTTCGTGTCGCGCTTCGTGACCTTCGCGTTCTCGCGTCCGGCGGCCTTGGCGCCCTTGAGGGTGGCGCGGTCGAGCCTGAGCGCGACCTCGGCGTCGGTCGTCGGCTTCGAGGACCACCAGAAGGACAGGAGCACCATCACGGCGCAGATCGCGGCCACGATGAAGAAGGCGATCTGCAGCGGGCGCCACGGCCGCGAGGATCCCTGCACCAGATCCCCGTAGTACTGGTCCACCTGGACCGCGCCGAAGAACTGGCCGCTGTCGGTGGTCAGGGGCACGTACGTCCCGAACAGATCTGTAGGTCCGCGATCGTGCTCGCCCCGGCCGGGCATCTGGGCGGTCTGCACGACCGATACCGCCCGACCGGTCGATGCCGTCTCGAACGGGCCCTCGGGCGCCGTTGCGTCGGTGTCCGGCGCCACGGTCCCCTCGGTTGAGAAGACCAGCCCGCCGTCCGGTCCCCAGATGAGGACACGCGCCACGCGCTCATCCACCAGGACCTTCCGCTGCAGCACCGTCAACAGGTCCTGGTACGCGGCGTCCTGGATCGGCTGGTCCACCAGCTGACGGGAGAGTTGGGACCGGATCGCGAGGTTCGTCGTGCGCTTCGCGCGCGTCTCCGCCGCGTCGAGCTTGCGGTCGAGCGACGCGGCCTGCTGCTGACGCGCGACGAAGACGAGCAGGAAGCAGACGAGGGTGAGACACGCCCAGAAGATCAGGCGGACTCGTTCGCGGGTTCGACGGTTCCTGTTCATGGTGGCCGGTCGGCGCCACTGGGCGCTCAGGTTCAGCTTCGGCACCGGGGGTGAGGACCTGAACCCGCGGCGGACCATTCCGAACGGGTGATTCAAGACTCCCCCCCGTTCCTGCCGATACCGCACCCGCACGGACCACACGGTCGGACATCCGAGGAGCTGATGGTGGAGCGGTCGAAGCTGATCCAGCGAGGCGTCGCCCTGGTCGTCACGGGAACCCTGATCGGGGGCACGATCGTGCTCGCCGCCAACGCCGACTCGTCGCTGGAACGCGCCAAGGCGCAGCGCAAGCTGGTAGTCCACAAGATCACGCAGCTCCACGAGCGACGCCACGACGGGCGCGTCAGTCGGAACCAGGAGATCAAGGCCATCACGTCGCGCATCCAGAAGGCGAGGAAGGCCGCCGCCGTGGCCGACCTCGAGGCCGGGCGCACGCGCAGCGACGCCCGCGGGCACTACCTGCGGAACCAGCGGATCAAGGCGCGCCAGGAGCTGAAGGGCTTCCTGAGGTTCGTCGAGCGCCGGACGGAGAGGCTGCGGTACCAGCGTCAGCAGCTCGCGGGCTGGATCGACACCTACGGCATCTTCCGCTACTGCCCGGTGCGCGGCGGGGTCACCTACGACGACGGGTTCGGCTACTTCGTGCAGAAGCGCCCGGGCACGCCCGCCCACGTCCACCAGGGCATCGACATGATGGCCTCGAGCGGCCAGGCGATCGTCGCCACGTTCGACGGGGTCGCCGTCGCCAGCCCGAACCGGCTGGGCGGCCTGGCCGTGAAGGTCTACGGCGCGCTCGGGTTCACGTACAACGCCCACCTGTCCGCGTACGGCAAGCTCGGCAAGGTGAAGGCCGGCGACGTGGTCGGGTACGTCGGCTCGACCGGCAACGCGGGCGGCCCTCACGACCACTTCGAGTGGCACCCGGGCGACGGCAGCGCGGTGGACCCGTACGTCTACCTGAACGCGGTCTGCTGATCCGCGGGGCTGCGCTTCCGGTGCTCTAGTCTGATCTAGACTACCTGGTCGCCTACCGCCCGTTCGCGCTGAAGTGCTGGTAGTCCTTCACGGCCGTCCACGTGCCGCCCCACGCCCAGCCGATCGCGTGGAAGGCCCACCAGACGGGATCGCGGACGTGGACCATGCCCGGTAGGTGCTGGGAGCGGTCCACGTACGCCTCCCCGGCCGGCGGCGAGACGTGCGTCTGGGTCACGTACGGGTTCTCGACCGGGTTCACGTCGATCGCGCGGCC
>JAXLTF010000018.1:0-69333 GCA_046330185.1 Actinomycetota bacterium | reverse complement strand
TCCGAGGTCGTGCGCGACCGGGTCCGCGCGGCGCGCGAGCGCCAGCTCGCGCGGTACGCGGGGACGGGCGTGGCCTGCAACGCGCACCTCCCCGGTCCGCGCGCGCGCCGCGAGGCGAGACTGACCGCCCAGGCCGAGGCGCTGCTGGGCCGGGCGGTCGCGTCGCTCGCGCTCACGGGGCGCGGGTTCGACCGGGCGCTGAAGGTCGCGCGCACGGTCGCGGACACGGCGGGCTCGTCGCGCGTGGACGCGCCGCACCTCGCCGAGGCGCTCAGCTATCGCGAGGGGTTCGCCGAGGGGTCGGGGCTGGCCCGTGCGGGATGAGCCCGTCGGGAGCGTCGCCTCGGATCCTGCGCTCCTGCCGCCGGGCTGGCCCGAGGGGTTCGGCGGCGACCCCGAGGAGCGGGACGCCCTCCTCGTGCTCGCGAGCCTGCGGGGGATCACGCCCCGGGCGCTCCGCGAACGGGCCTGGCGGGAGGGCGGTCCCCGGGCGTGCCTGGCGGCGATCCGACGGGGTTCTGCCGGCAGCGAACGCGACCGCGAGCACGCCGGCACGATCCGGCCCGCGGACGTCGACGCGGCGCTCACCGCATGCGGCGCCCGGCTCGTCGGGTTCCACGACCCCGCCTACCCGGCGTCGCTGCGGGACCTGCAGCGGGACGCCCCCGGCTGGGTGTTCCTGCGGGGCAGGGCGATCGGCCATCCCGGGGTGGCGGTCGTCGGCTCGCGCAAGTGCTCCGCGCTCGGGCGCGACGTCGCACGCGGCCTCGGGCGGCGGATCGCCGCGGCGGGGCTGCCGGTCGTGAGCGGCGCGGCCTACGGGATCGACGCCGCCGCGCACCAGGGAGCGCTCGAGGCCGGGGGCCCGACGATCGCGGTGCTGGGCTCGGGCATCGACGAGCCCTACCCGCGGAGCAGCCGCAGGCTGATCGAGACGATCGCCGCCCAGCACACCCTGGTCAGCGAGTACGCGCCGGGGACGCCGGCCGAGCCGCACCGGTTCCCCGCGCGGAACCGGATCATCGCGGGGCTCGCCCGCGCGCTCGTGGTGGTGGAGGGGGCGGCCGACAGCGGGTCGCGGATCTCGGTCGATCACGCACTCGACCTCGGGCGAGACGTGTTCGCGATCCCCGGACCGGTGACGAGCCCGCTCGCCGAGGTGCCGCTCGCGATGATCCGCGACGGCGCCACGATGATCCGCGGGGCCGACGACCTGCTGGAGGACCTGGGCATCCGCGTCCCGGCGGCCGACCGGGTCTCCTCGCGGCCGCCGCCCGGTCTGAGCCCCGACGAACGACGGGCCTGGGACGCGCTCGGCGATGGCGCCCTCCCGGACATCGTGGCTCGCCAGCTGGGGCGTTCGATCCCCGACGCGGTCGCGCTGCTGATCGGCCTCGAGCTCCGCGGGCTCGTCCGTAGCGTCGGTGGCCGCTACGAACGGACGATCGGGAGCTGAGCCCGGGCGCCAGGACCGCCGCGCACGCTTGCACCCGCCCATCCGCGCTGGTACGAAGGGACCCCTCGGCCCCACCGAGCGAGAGGATCCCGTGGCCACCCCGGAGCTTGCCCCGACGGACGCGCGTCTGATCGACGCGTTCGCCGCCCACCTGGCGCACGAGCGCCGGCTCTCGGATCACACCGTGGTCGCGTACCGGCGCGACGTCACCCAGCTGGCGGTGTTCCTCGAGCGCGGCGGGGGATCGCTGGCGTCGGCGAGCTACCCGCTCCTGCGCCGGTTCCTCGCTCAGCAGCACACCCTCGGCTACGCGCGTGCCTCGATCGCGCGGCGGGTGGGCGCGATCCGGACCTTCTACCGGTGGGGCGTGGCCACGGACCGCCTGCCGGGTGATCCCGCCGCCGTCCTCGGCTCGCCGAAGGTGGTCAACCGGCTCCCGACGGTGCTGCGGCCGGCCGAGGCGGCGGCGCTGGCCGAGGCGCCCGGCGACCCGGGAAGACATGCGCCCGGCGCCGAGGCGGCGCCGACCGACGGGGATCCGGTCGAGCGGGCCGTCCGCCTGAGGGACCGGGCGGTCCTGGAGCTCTTGTACGGGTCGGGCCTGCGCGTGAGCGAGGTCGCCGGGCTGACGCTCGACCGCGTGGACCTCGATCGCGGCCGCGTGAACGTGCTCGGCAAGGGCGACAAGGAGCGTGACCTCCCGCTCTCGGACTTCGCCGTGGACGCGGTCTGCGCCTATCTGTCCGCCGGCCGGCCGATGATGGCGGGGGACGACCATCGAACGTTCTTCTTCAATCGCAAGGGGAAGCCCTTATCAGGGCGCGACATCAGGGCGATGGTGGAACAATACGCGGAGCGTTTGCTGCCCGGCCGTCGGGTCACACCGCACACCTTGCGGCACTCGTTCGCGACCCATCTCCTGGAGGGAGGCGCCGACATCCGAGCGGTACAGGAACTCCTGGGCCACGCCAGCGTGGCCACCACGCAGCGGTACACGCACGTGTCCCGCGGGCGTTCGTTCGCGGCGTACGAGCGGAGCCACCCGAGGGCCTGAGGATGCCGAGAGCGACGAAGGCGCCGGCCCGCAAACCCGCCCCTAAGGCGAAGGCCCCGACCTCGACCGTCACGATCCCGCCCGCGGTCGACGACGAGCTCGGGCGCCTGTGGGACGGGTTCAAGGGCAGCGGATCCGAGGAGGCGCGCGAGCGGCTGATCCTCCACTACGCGCCGCTCGTGAAGTACGTGGCGTCGCGCGTCGCGACCGGCCTGCCGGCGAGCGTCGAGCAGGCGGACCTGGTGAGCTACGGGATGTTCGGCCTGATCGACGCGCTGCAGAAGTTCGAGCCCGGCCGCGGCAACAAGTTCGAGACGTACGCGATCCCGCGGATCAAGGGCGCGATCATCGACGAGCTCCGCGCGATGGACTGGGTGCCCCGCTCGGTCCGGTTCAAGGCCCGCGAGATCGAGAAGGCCCACGCGGACCTGGAGTCGATGCTCAAGCGCGCTCCGACGGAGACCGAGCTCGCCGAGCGCCTGGGCATCTCGCGCGCCGAGCTGCACGAGGTGGTCAGCCAGATCTCGTTCGTCTCGGTGCTGGCGCTGGACGAGCTCGTGTCGGTGGGGAGCGACCGCGGCGATCAGGTCTCGCTGATCGACACGCTGGCCGACCGGGGCCTCGACCCGACCCATGGCGTCGAGAGCCAGGAAACACGGGGCCTGTTGGCGGCCGCGATCAACTCCTTGTCCGAGCGCGAGAAGATCGTGGTCACGCTGTACTACTTCGAGGGGCTCACCCTCGCGGAGATCGGCGACATCCTGGGCGTCACGGAGTCCCGGGTGTGCCAGATCCACACCAAGGCCGTCGCCGGGCTGCGCGGACAGCTCAGCGAGGTCGACTGAACCGGGGGTATCTCCCCGCGGCGTGAGCCGCGTCACTGCCATCGGGCGCGTCGCGTCCTAGCGTTCGCATCATGCGATGGACGATCGCGATGGCGCTGCTCGTGGGTCTGTGCGCGGGACCCATCGCCGCCGCCGGTCCCGCGGTCGCCGCGGGGACCTGGGCGTGGCCGGTACGCGGCCCGATCGTGCGGCCGTACGACCCGCCCGCCTCGCCGTACGGCGCCGGCCATCGAGGGATCGATGTCGCGACGTCGCCGGGGACGGTTGCCGTGGCCCCGGCGCCGGGGGTGGTGACGTTCGCCGGCCGCGTAGCCGGCCAGCTCTTCGTCTCCGTCGACCACGGGGCCGGGCTCGTCTCGACCAGCTCGTACCTGTCCGCGCTGCTCGTGGCCCGCGACGACATCGTCGTCGCGGGCCAGCCCATCGGGCTCACCGGGTCCGGGCACCCGGGGGCCACGACTGCGCACCTGCACTTCGGGGTGCGCCTGGGCGGCGCGTACGTCGACCCGCTGGACTACCTGGGCCCGCTCAGCCTGGTGGGGATGTTGTGGCTCGCCCCGATCGGCGACCCGGTCGAGGGGTCGCCCCCCGCCCCGGGATCGCGGTACGTGGTGCTGGGGCCCGGCCCGGGGACCGCGGTGCCGATCGCGATCGGCGGTCCCGGGCCGCTCGTCCACGCCACCCGTCCGTCGCCGCACCGCGGTCGGCCCCTACCAGCCTGATCCCGCCGACCCTCCCTGCCGTCCTCGACCCCTCCCATCCATGAGTGAGCCTCGCTCGCCAACCCCCTCGACGTGGCCGCTAGGATGACGCGGCCTTGGCCGCCTCCGACCATCCGGGACGCTCCGTGCCGGGCGCGCCGCGCCCCGGGCAATCCGGTGGGCCCCGCTCATCGGTGCGGCGGCGATCCTCGCCGCCGCACCCGCCGCCGTCGCGCAGACGGCCATCGGCTGGTCCCAGACGCAGGGTTCCGCCGCGCACACGGGCGCGGTCGCGGAGGGACCCACGCCGGCGTACGCGCCGGCGTGGCGAGCCGAGCAGCCGACCTCGGGCCCGGGGGGCCAGTACGGCCTGTCCGCCCCGATCGTGGTCGGGGATCACGTCGTGGCCGTCGGTCCGCGGGCGGTGGTGGGCGTGTCGCTCGCCGACGGGTCCGTGTCCTGGAGCGTCGATCGTCGATTCGGGCCCTCGATCGCCCCGGCGGCCGCCGACGCGCGGGGCCGGACGCTGATCCTGTACACGGAGGGGTTCGGTACGGGGCCGCCGACGCCGAGCCCCACGCCGAGCGACTCGCCCTCGCCGTCGGGAGACGACCGGGAGCCGCCCCCCTCGTTCCTGGTTGCGATCGACGCGGACACGCGGGACCCGGCGTGGGAGGCACCGGTCGCGCTGGACGCCGTCAGCCGGACGGGTGTGACGGTGCACGACGGCACCGCGTTCGTGGCCGGCCGGACCGGGACCGTGTACGCGGTGGACGTCGCGACCGGCGAGGTGACGTGGAGCGAGGCCGCCGGCGGCCCGGTGACCGCCCCGCTCGCCGTGGCGGACGGGAAGGTCGTGGCGACCGTCGAGGGCAACCGCACGACCCGGGCCAGGCTGGTCGCCCTCGATTCCGCCACGGGCGATGTGGAGTGGCGCCACGAGGTGGCGGGCTCGGCCGTCTTCGGCTCGGCCCCGTCCGTCGCCGACGGCGTGCTCTTCGCGGGGTTCTCGGATCAGACCGTCCGGGCCTTCGATCTGGAGGACGGCTCGGAACGATGGGGTGCGCGCGTGAACGGGCTGGCGTTCGTGGGGATACCGGTCGTTGCCGGGGATTCGGTCGTCGTCGTGGACGCGGCGGGGCAGGTGTACAGGATCGACCGCGCCACCGGCGCGCGGATCTGGGACTTCGCGCTCAACGAGCTCGTCGTGCGCAGCTCGGCGATCGTGGTGGGCGATCACGTCCTGGTCGCGACCGTCGGAGGCGACCTGGCGGCGATCGGGCTCGACGACGGACGGCTCGTCTGGCGGCGCGGGCAGCCAGGAGCGGTGCTGCGCAACCCGACGCCGGCCGGGGATCTGCTCGTCGGCGTGACCGGCGGCCGGCACGCGGGCATGGTGGCGTTCGAGCACGATCCCGACGGGCGGCTCGTCTCGATCGTCAGCCCCACGGAGCCGGATCCCTCGGCCCTGCTCTTGAACTACCTGGCCGCCGCCGTCCCCCTGGCCCTGGCTCTGGTCCTGGTGGGACGCTGGCTCCGGGGACGCATGGGCCCCGCCTTCTTGGAGGACGACCCGGATCCCGACGCGGTCGGCGCGTCCTCCGAGGGCGGTGAGGACGCATGACGAAGCGGCGGAAGAAGCCTCCGAGCGGAGGGTTCCGCGACGCCCGACCCGCGCCGCCGCCGGCGGAGCCGCAACGCCGTCGCGGGTTCCTGGACCAGATCCTGGCGCCCCGGGCCACGACCGACAGCGCGATGCCGAAGATCCGCACGTCGGTCGCCCGCGGCTGCGCGACGATCGTCGGGATCCCCGCGTTCGTGATCGGGATCTTCCTCGTGCTCCTCGTGCTCTGGATGGTGCTGGTCGCGCTCGGCTACCAGGGCCCGTTCGCCTCGCTCGTGAGCGCGCTCGCCCTGCCGCCCCTGGGCACCAGCTTCGACGCGACGCTCGCCACCAGCATCTTCGGGCTCTCCGGCGGCATCGTCGGCATCACGGCGTTCGTCCTGTTCCGCGGCGTCGTGATCGCGCTGCTCACCGCCGGGGTAGTCGAGGCGCTCGACACGGGCCGGCTCACCGCCGCCGCCCTCCGGGAGGGGCTGCGCGCGCTCCCCACCTCCATCGCGACCAGCGTGCTGGGCGTCGCGTTCCTCACGCTGTCGAGCTTCTTCGCCCCGCTCCTGGGCCCGGGCTTCGGGATCCTGATCCAGGTGGGCGGGCTCGTGCTGGGCGTGTACCTGTTCGTGTTCGCGCCGGTGATCGCCGTCGCCGAGCGCCGGAGCCTGCCGGAGTGCCTGACACGATCCATGCGGGCCGCCCGGATGCCGGGCGTCGGCAACCTGGGGATGGCCGCCCTGTACGTGATCCCCTCGATCGCGATCATCGTGGCCCCCGGCAAGCCGGGCAACGCCATCGGCGTCAACCCCTCGGCCGGGGCCTGGGCGCTGGTCCTGGTCGTGAACCTGCTCCATGCGGCGATGCTCGCGGCGTTCGCGTTCCGCTACCTGTCCGTGGCCGACGAGGTGCCGGAGCCGACTCCGCGGGAGCGCGCGGGCCGCCGGTAGGACGGGGCCCGAGGCGGACCGTCCGGTGGCCCGAAGGGTCGCTGGTAGACTCGCCGGGCCGGCGCCGCTTGGCGCCGAGCACGCACGCGGGGGGACCGCATCGCCGGGGTCCCGGAACGGGCCGGCGGCGGGAGGATCTCCGCGGAGGAGACAACCGAGCGAAGGAGAAGCGCCCGTGCCTGTCGTGACCAGGCGGGAGCTCCTCGAGGCGGGCGTTCACTTCGGCCACCAGACCCGTCGGTGGAACCCGAAGATGGCCCGGTACCTCTTCGGGGAGCGTTCCGGGATCTACATCATCGACCTCGAGAAGTCCCTGGAGGGCCTCGAGGGTGCGTACGCGTTCGCGCGCGACCTCGCCCGCAGGGGCGGCATCGTCGAGTTCGTCGGAACGAAGAAACAGGCCCAGGAGGTCGTCGCCGAGCAGGCGGGCCGCGTGGGCATGCCGTTCGTGAACAACCGCTGGCTGGGCGGCATGCTCACGAACTTCGCCACGATCGCCAAGCGCCTCGGCCGGCTGCGCGAGCTACGCGAGATGGAGCGCAGCGGCGCGATGGACTTCCTCCCGAAGAAGGAGGCGATCCGCCTGCGCCACGAGCGAGAGAAGCTCGAGCGCAACCTCGGGGGGATCCAGGATCTGCAGCGCGTGCCCGACGCGGTCTTCATCGTCGACACGAAGAAGGAGCACATCGCCGTCACGGAGGCCCGCAAGTTGGGCATCCCGGTGATCGCGATCATCGACACGAACTGCGACCCCGACGAGGTCGACTACCCGATCCCGGGCAACGACGACGCGATCCGGGCCGTCACCCTGGTGACCCGCGTGATCGCCGACGCGCTGGCCGAGGGGCGGGGCCTGGCGAAGGACGACATGCTGGCCCAGGCGGCGCAGCCGGCCGAGCCCGTGGCCGCCGCCGTCGCCTCCGAGGTGACCGAGGATGTCGAGACGCACGAGGTGGCCGCCGAGATCGCGGCGAGCACCGTGTTCGAGCCCGACGCCCCCGCGACGCCGGCCGAGGTCGAACCGGACTTCGAGCTCGAGACCGCGCCGCCGGCCGCGGCGCCCGCCGAGGAGGGGTGACGATGGCCGAGGTCACCGCGGCGGACGTCAAGCGCCTGCGTGAGGCGACCGGCGCCGGCATGATGGCCTGCAAGCAGGCGCTCGTCGACGGCGACGGCGACTTCGACCGCGCCGTGGAGCTGCTCCGCGAGAAGGGGCTCGCGCAGGTGGCGAAGCGCGCCTCGCGGGCGGCCGACCAGGGCCGGATCGACGCCTACATCCACTTCAACAACACGGTCGGAGTGCTCGTCGAGGTCAACAGCGAGACGGACTTCGTGGCGAACACCGAGGAGTTCAAGCAGCTGGTGAAGGACATCGCGCTGCACATCGCGAGCCCCTCGGCGCCCCGCTACCTGAGCCGGGATCAGGTACCGACCGATGTGATCGACGCGGAGCGCCGCGTGTACGAGGCGCAGATGCGCGAGCAGGGCAAGCCCGAGGACAAGATCCCGATGATCGTCGAGAACAAGCTGGAGTCCTTCTACGCGGACGTCGCGCTGCTCGACCAGCCCTACGTCAAGGACGACGCGAAGTCGATCCAGCAGCTCCTGGACGAGGTCTCGGCCAAGGTGGGGGAGAAGGTTGCGGTCCGGCGCTTCGTCCGCTACAAGCTGGGCGAGGACGAGGGCTGAGGCGGATGACGGATGAGGCGGCACGACCCACGTACGGGCGGGTCCTGCTGAAGCTCTCCGGCGACGCGTTCTCCCCTTCGGACCGCGACTACGGGATCGACACCCATGCGTCCGCGCTGTTGGCGCGCCAGCTCGCGGACCTGGTCGATCTGGGCGTGCAGACCGCCGTCGTGGTCGGCGGGGGCAACATATGGCGAGGGCGCCAGGCCCCCGGGATCGACCGCAACCGGGCCGACTACATGGGCATGCTCGCGACCGTGATGAACGCGCTCGCGCTCCAGGATGCGCTCGAGAAGATCCATGTGCCCACGCGGGTCCAGACGGCGATCCAGATGACCCAGATCGCCGAGCCGTTCATCCCGCTGCGCGCCCGGCGGCACCTCGAGAAGGGACGGGTCGTGATCTTCGCCGCGGGGCTGGGCGTCCCGTTCTTCTCGACCGACACCTGCGCCGCCCAGCGGGCGCTGGAGATCGGCGCCGAGGCGCTGCTCAAGGGCACGAAGGTCGACGGCGTCTACACGGCCGACCCCCTCGAGGACCCCTCGGCCAGCCGGTTCGATCAGATCGCCTACGTGGATGTGCTGAAGGAGGGATACGCGGTGATGGACGCCACGGCGATCTCCCTGTGCATGGAGAACGAACTGCCCATCGTCGTGTTCGACTACCGTGAGGAAGGCAACATCCGCCGGGCCGTGTCGGGGGAGCCGATCGGCACGCTGGTGCATTAGGGCGCCTCGGGGGGATCATGACGATCGAGTCGAGCCTCAAAGACGCGACGGAGAAGATGGCCAAGGCCGTCGCGCACCTCAAGGAGGACCTGGCCGCGATCCGGACCGGCCGCGCCGCGCCCGCCCTGCTGAACCGCGTGAGCGTCGACTACTACGGCACGACGGTGCCCCTGAACCAGCTCACGTCGATCTCGGTGCCCGAGCCGCGCCTGCTGATGATCACCCCGTTCGACAAGGGCGCCATCGGCGCGATCGAGAAGGCGATCCAGACGAGCGATCTCGGGATCACGCCCTCGAACGACGGCAACGTGATCCGCCTGGCGTTCCCGCCGCTCACCGAGGAGCGGCGCAAGGACCTCGTGAGGTCCGTCCATCATCGCGCCGAGGAGGCGCGCGTCGCCGTTCGCAACGTGCGACGGCATTCGAAGGAAGAGATGGAGAAGCTTGAGCATGAGCACGTCATCTCGGAAGATGACCTGAAGCGTGCCGAGAAGGAGCTCCAGAGGCTGACCGACCAGCACGTGGCGGAGGTTGACGAGATCCAACGCCACAAGGAGCAGGAGCTCATGGAGGTCTGACGTGGCCGACGACAACAAGACCGGCGACGACCTGTTCGAGGACCTCGACAAGTTCTTCGCCCCGATCCGCGACGTGGACTGGGATGCCGACGAGCCCGCCCCGCCCGCGGGCGCGCCCCAGGAGGAGCACGTCTCGGTCCACGCCGAGCCGGAACCGGAGCCGATCCCGGCCGCGCCGGACCCCGGCGACGCGGGGGGGGCCGAACCGGTGGAGGCGCCCGAGCCGGTGGAGGCGGACACCATCGCCGGCGAGGACGAGGCCGATCTCGATGAGTCCTGGTACGACACCGGTGTCCTCGAGCCGATCGACGAGATCCTCGGCGGATCCCCCGAGATCGAGGTGACCGAGGTGGAGGCCACGGTGGGGGAGCAGGAGGTCGCCCCGGCCGCGGAGGTTCACGAGGACCAGGGCGACCTGTTCGGCGAGCTCGCGGGGCCGGTCGTGGTCGCGGGGGCCGAGGAGGTCGAACGGGGATCCGCGTCCGACCTCGAGGACGACGGCGTGGTCGTCTTCGCGGAGGCGCCCACCGAGGAGGACCTCGAGGCCGCCGCCGCCCACTTCGCGGGCTCGGTCGAGACCGACGAGGGAACGGGAGAGGTCGGCGGTGGGGACGGCGAGTGGTCGGACGAGGGGTCCGAGATCGCCGGCGTCGAGCAGGACATCCTGTCGGACCTGGAGGAACCAGAGAGCGGACGCACCGTCATGGTCGGCGCCGAGGGTCTGGGCGGACCCAGCTGGCAGGAGCCGACATCGGTCGAGGTCGGAGCCGATCTCGACCGCCGCGGCACCGGGGGGGAGCGGGACGTCCCCGCGGCGTTCCTGACCGGGATCGTGCTCGCCGGCATAGCCCTCGGGTCCCTGCTGATCGGGAAGGGGGCCTTCGCGATCGTCGCCGGGATCATCGTCCTCGTTGCCCAGGGTGAGCTGTTCGGCGCGATGGTCAAGGCGCACCACCAGCCGGCCACCGCCATCGGCCTGGTGACCGGGGCGCTAGTCGTCGCCGGTGCCTACGAGCACGGAGAGGCCGGCGCCCTGGCGATGTTCGCGCTCGGCGTGATCGCGACGTTCCTGTGGTTCATGGCCGTCCCGCCGACGCACCGGAAGGGGGCGCTGCAGAACATCGGCCTGACGGTGATGAACGTCGCCTACATCCCGTTGCTCGCGTCCTACCTGATCGTGACGCTCGTCGCGGGGGGAGCCGACGGCAAGGCGCTCGTCGTGGCGGTGATCGGGCTCACGTTCATCTACGACACGGCCGCGTTCCTCGTGGGCTCGGTCTGGGGCGGCTCGTTCTTCCAGCGGCCGCTGGCGCCGAACACCAGCCCCAAGAAGTCGATCGAGGGAACGATCGGCGCGACGTTCGTCACGGTCATCGTCGCGGTGGCGCTGGTCCCCTCGTTCATCGACCCGTTCGAGGGCCTGAAGATCGAGTCCTTCTTCTTCGCGATCGTGGTGGCGGCCGCGGCGACGTTCGGGGACCTCGCGGAGTCGTTGATCAAGCGCGATCTGGGGATCAAGGACATGGGGAGCGTGCTGCCGGGGCACGGTGGCGCGCTCGACCGGATCGACTCGCTGTTGTTCGTGGCGCCGGCCGCCTTCCTGTTCTTCCGGTTGGTCTTCGCCTGACCGGCGGCTCGCCGGGTTCATCGTGGCCCGGGGTACCCTTGACGCCATGAGGTCGCTCGCCCTCCTGGGGTCCACTGGCTCGATCGGCACGCAGGTCCTGGACGTCGTGCGCCGGAACCCCGATCGCTTCCGCGTCGCCGCGCTCTCGGCGGCGGGCGCGAACCAGGAGCTCCTCGCGGGTCAGATCCGCGAGTTCCTCCCGCCGACCGTGGCGATCGCGGACCGGTCGGCCGCCGACGAGGTTCGGCAGCGTCTGGGTCAGGTCCGCGGCGTGGAGCTGGTCGTCGGACCCGACGCCACGGAGCAGATCGCGCGTGACTCCGACGCCGACCTCGTCGTCAACGCGCTGGTGGGATCGGCCGGGCTCGGACCCACGCTCGCGACGCTGCAGAGCGGCAAGACGCTCGCCCTGGCGAACAAGGAGAGCCTGGTGGTCGGCGGCGAGCTCGTGCTCGACCTGATCAAGGGGGAGCCGGAGCGGCTGCTCCCGGTCGACTCCGAGCACGCGGCCCTCGCGATGGCGCTGCGCGGCGAACGCCGGGAGGACCTCAAGCGCGTGGTGATCACCGGGTCCGGCGGGCCGTTCCGCGGCTGGACGCACTCGGAGCTCGCGAAGGCGTCGGTGAAGGAGGCCCTGCAGCACCCGGTCTGGGCGATGGGCCCGAAGATCACGATCGACTCGGCGACCCTGATGAACAAGGGCCTCGAGGTGATCGAGGCGCATTACCTGTTCGACCTGGACTACTCGCAGATCCACGTCCTGATCCATCCCGAGGGCCTGGTCCACGCGATCGCGGAGTTCAGGGACGGCAGCATGCGTGCCGAGATGGCTGTAGCGGACATGCGTCTCCCCATCCAGCTCGCGCTCGCCTGGCCGGAGCGGCTGCCCTCGGGCGTCGCCACGGCCCCGCTCACCGAGCGACCGCTCACGTTCGAGCCGGTCGACCGCGAGGCCTTCCCGGCGGTCGATCTGGCCTACCGAGTCGGTGGGCTGGGTCTGACCTTCCCCGCCGTGATGAACGCCGCCAACGAGGTCGCGGTGATGGCGTTCCTGGAGGGGAAGATCCCGCTCACGAGGATCGTCGAGATCGTGCAGACGACCGTCGACGAACACGAGCCTTCTGGCCTGCTGTCCATCGTCCAGATCGAGCGCGCCGACGCGTGGGCGCGCCAGCGCGCCGCGGAGCTCGCCGAGGCGAGCTGACCCCATGTCCGGCACGCTCGCGATCGTCGCCTTCTTCTCGGGCCTGCTGTTCATCATCCTCATCCACGAGGCGGGGCACTACCTGGCGGCGCGCAAGATGGGGTTCCAGGTGCTCGAGTACTTCGTCGGGTTCGGTCCCCGCCTCTGGTCGTTCCGGCGCGGCGAGATCGAGTACGGGGTCAAGGCGTTGCCGCTCGGCGGCTACGTGAAGATCGCTGGCATGAACCCCTACGAGCCGGTGGCGCCCGAGGACCTGCCGAGGAGCTACGGCGCGAAGCCGATCTGGCAGCGGGCGGTCGTGATCCTGTCGGGCCCGGGCTCGCACTTCGTCGTGGCCGCGGTGCTGTTCGCGATGTGGCTGTTCTTCTTCGGCGACCCGCGCAGCCCCGTGCCGGTCGTCGGGGTGGTGGACACGACCCTCGAGAACGGACGGCCCTCGCCCGCGGCCGCGGCCGGGCTGCGGCCGGGCGACAGGATCGTCGGCGTCGGCGATGTGGCCGATCCCACCCCCGATCGGCTGCTGGCGTACTCGAGCGATCACGTCGGGGAGCCGGTCGTCTTCACGGTCGAACGCGACGGGAGGGAGCTCCGGATCACGATGACGCCGCAGGAGGACGTCGTCGGAGGCGAGACGATCGGCAGGATCGGGATCAGGCTCGGCTACGACAAGCCGGGGGTGGTGGGTGCGGTCGTCGGCGGGGTGAAGGAGGTCGGGCGCGCGATCGAGACCTCGGTGCATCAGATCACCCGGATCTTCGGGCCGGAGGGGATCGGCCGTGTGTTCTCGCTGCTGTTCACCGACGAGCAGCGGTCGCCGTCCGATCCCACGAGCGTGGTCGGGATCGGACAGGCGGTGGGGCAGACCGGGTCGGCGGGCGACTGGGGCGCGGTCCTGTACTTCCTGGCGTTCGTCACGGTGTTCATCGGGCTGATCAACCTGCTCCCGCTGCCGCCGTTCGACGGCGGTCACCTGGCGGTCCTCGCGATCGAGAAGGCCCGTGGACGGACGATCGACATGCGCAAGCTGATCCCGGTATCGGCCGCCGTGATGGCGTTCTTCGTGGTGTTCGTCCTGGCGACGATCATCCTGGACATCACCAAGCCGATCACGATCGCCCCGTAGCGCCGATCCGCGGTCCCGGCGGGCGGTCCGCCCTCCACGATCTCGCCACATGGCATGTCCGACCCGCGCGCCTTCCCCGGATACCATGACGCGATGCCCGACCAGACCGTGCTCGTCGTGGACGACGAGGATGCGATCGCCGAGGCCGTACGTGCGCGCCTGGAGGCGGAGGGGTACCGCGTGATCGTCGCGGGCGACGGACCGCAGGCGATCCAGCTCCACGCCGAGCACCGCCCGGACCTGGTCGTCCTGGATCTGATGCTGCCCGGGATGGACGGCCTGGAGGTCTGCAAGGTCATCCAGCGGACCGCATGGACCCCGGTGCTGATGCTCACGGCGCGGACCGAGGAGGCGGACAAGGTCGCCGGCTTCGCGGTCGGGGCAGACGACTACCTCACGAAGCCGTTCAGCCTCCGCGAGCTCGTGGTGCGCGTCAAGGCGATCCTGCGCCGGATCGAGCGCATGCGGGCCGTCCACGACGAGGGCCCGATCGACCGGCCCGGGATCCGGATAGATCCCGCTCGCCGGCGCGTCTCCGTGGACGGCTCAGAGGTCGCGCTCACCCCGCTCGAGTTCGAGCTCCTCGTCGCTCTGGCCCGCGATCCCGGCATCGTGCTGTCGCGCGACCAGCTGATGGACCGCGTCTGGGGATACCGGGACTACGCGGGGGGTCGCGTGGTCGATTCCCACGTCGCGCGGATCCGGCGGAAGCTCGGCGAGGACGGGAACGATCCCCGGTTCATCCGCACGGTCCATGGCGTGGGGTACGCGTTCATGGACCAGGCGTGAACACGCGGCCGTTCGAGAGGCTCCCCACCATCCGGGCGAAGCTCGGCTCGACGATCGTGTTCGCCGTCGGGATGACCGTCATCCTGGTGTACTTCATCCTCGCGTTCGCCCTGCGCAACTCGTTCCGAGACGCCGACCTCGTCGAGCTCCTGCGGCTCGCGCAGTCGCACAGCGCGGAGCGGGACCCCGTGACCGACGGCAGGACGTCGTTCCTGGCGATCGTCGGCGACGAGGTCACGTGGATCGGGGCGGAGCTGCCGATGCCGCCGGCGTTCGAGGGCGGGGTGCACGTGGGCGCGGGGAACGGGGTCGAGTACGCCGCCGTGCCCCTGCGCGACGTTGCCGGCGGCACCTTCTACGCCGTCCGGCGCGAGCCCGGGTTCGTCGCCTCCTCGACCCGGTTCCTGTTCGAGTTCCTGCCGCAGCTGCTCGTCGCCGGGGCGCTCGCGTCGGGGATCGCGCTCGTCGTCGCGCGGTACCTGGCCCGCGGGATGACGCAGCCGCTGCGCGACATGGCGCGCGCCGCGCAGCGGATGGAGGTCGGCGACTACAGCCAGCGGGTCCACACGCACAGCCGGGACGAGGTGGGCCAGCTCGCGACGGCGTTCAACCGGATGAGCGGCGAGCTCGAGAACCTGGAGCGCAGCCGGCGAGACCTGGTCGCGAACGTCTCGCACGAGCTCAAGACGCCGATCGCGGCGATCCGTGCGCACCTGGAGAACGTCCTCGACGGCGTCGAGGCGCCCGACCCGGCGACGCTGCAGGTGATGCTCACCCAGACCGAACGCCTGTCCCGCCTGATCGACCAGCTGCTGGAGCTCTCGCGGCTGGAGTCCGGGGAGCTCCCGCTCCGGCGGGAGGAGATCGAGCTGGCGCCCCTGGTCGCCCAGGTGCTGTCGGAGATCGAGGTGGCGCGCTCCGACCGAGGCGTCGAGGTCTCGAGCGACGTGCCGGTCGGCCTCCCCGCGATCGAGGCCGACCGCGAGCGCATCCATCAGGTCCTGTTCAACCTGCTGGACAACGCCGTCAGGTTCACGCCGGGTGGAGGGTCCGTGACCGTGACGGCCGATCGTCATGACGGCTGGGTGGAGGTGCGCGTCGCGGACACGGGCGTGGGGATCTCGCCGGAGCACCTGCCGCGCCTCTTCGAGCGGTTCTACCGTGCCGATCCGGCGCGATCGCGCGAGGAGGGGGGCACGGGCATCGGGCTGGCGATCGCCCGCTCGGTCGTGGAGGCGCACGGCGGACACATCACCGCCGAGAGCGCGCCCGGGGCCGGCAGCGTGTTCAGGTTCGACCTGCCCGTCGCCGGGGCGAAGGCACAAGAGGGCGAAGGGTGAGGCCAGCGCCGGGGCGAGAGGGGATGCCGCTCCCGGGGGCGTGGGGGGATGCCGACCCGGACGGGGTGGAACCTGCCCCCCCGATAGGCTGTCGGGGAGATGCTGAGCACCCGGCGACCCTCGCGGCGGATCAGGGTGGGGAACGTGCCGATCGGCGGCGACGCCCCGATCTCGGTCCAGTCGATGACCACGACGAGGACGTCGGACGTCAACGCCACCCTGCAGCAGATCGCTTCCCTGGTGGCGGCCGGCGTCGACATCGTCCGGGTCGCGGTCCCCCACTGGGAGGACGCCGAGGCGCTCGGCGCCATCGCCGCGAAGTCGACGGTGCCCGTCGTGGCCGACATCCACTTCCAGTGGAAGTACGCGATCGCCGCGCTCGAGGCGGGGATCCAGGGGCTCAGGATCAACCCGGGCAACATCCGGTACCAGGACAAGGTGCGGCTGATCGCCCGCGAGGCCAAGGCGCGCGGCGTTCCGATCCGGATCGGGGTGAACGCCGGCTCGCTCGAGAAGGAACTGCTCGCCAAGCACGGCGCGCCCACCCCGGATGCCCTGGTGGAGTCCGCGTTGAACGAGGCGCGGATCCTCGAGGACGAGGACTTCACCGACGTCAAGATCTCGGTGAAGCACTCGAACCCCACCGTGATGATCGAGGCGTACCGGCGCCTGGCCGCCGCATGCGACTACCCGCTGCACCTGGGGGTCACGGAGGCGGGGCCGATGCCGATGGGCGGCGTCAAGAGCGCGGTGGGGATCGGCGCGCTCCTGGCCGAGGGGATCGGCGACACGATCCGCGTCTCGCTGACGGACGACCCCGTCGAGGAGGTCAAGGTCGGCACGAAGATCCTCGAGTCGCTGGGTCTGAGGCGGCGCGGGCTCGATCTCGTCGCGTGCCCCTCGTGCGGCCGCGCCGAGGTGGACGTCCTCGGGCTCACGAAGCAGGTGAACGAGGCGCTCGAGCGCGAGGGGATAACGCAGCCGGTCCGGGTCGCAGTGATGGGCTGCGTGGTGAACGGCCCGGGCGAGGCGCGCGAGGCCGACCTGGGGATCGCCGCCGGCAAGGGCCAGGGGTTCCTGATCGTGAAGGGCGAGGTCGTGGACAAGATCCCCGAGTCCTCGTTCGTGCCGAGGCTGGTCGAGGAGGCCAGGCGGATGGCCGCCGAGAAGGCGGCCGCTGGGGCAGGGGCCGGGGACGTCCCGGCGGAGGACGTCCCCGCCTGACGCTCAACCGGCGGCCGGCCGGATGCCGATGATGCCAGGCATGAGGCTGCGGTCGTTCCTGGCGTCGTCGGCCGCCCTCGGGATGCTCGTCGCCGGAACGGCGGCCGCTGCCGGCCCGAACCAGCGCCCCGCTCCCCCCGCGCGCACCGCCGCCCGCTCCCCGGTGCCGGGGACCGAGTGCGTCGTCTTCCCGCCGGACAACGTCTGGAACATGGACGTATCGCGCCTCCCGGTGCACCGCAAGAGCGCCACGTGGAAACGCGCGATGCATGCCGGCTCCACGCGCCTGCACCCGGACTTCGGCCCGACGTCGTACGGGATGCCCTTCGACGTCGTCGGCGCGAACCACGACGTCGTCCGCATCGACTTCTGGTACGGCGACGAGAGCGATCCGGGGCCCTATCCCTTCGGTCCCGACACCCGGATCGAGGGCGGCTCCGACCGGCACGCGCTGATGATCGATAGGGACGCATGCGTGCTCTTCGAGCTGTACGCCGCCGAGTGGAACGGGGGCGACCCGACCGCCGGGAGCGGCGCGATCTTCCCGCTCACGGGCCCGGCGGCGAACGACCTGCGGCCGACGGGATGGACGTCGGCCGACGCGGCCGGGCTGCCGATCTTCCCCGGCCTGGTGCGGTGGGACGAGGTCCGCGACGGACGCATCGCCCACGCGCTGCGGTTCACCGCCTCGTGCACGTCGCGCCGGTACGTGTGGCCCGCCAGGCACCAGGCCGGGCAGGACGACCCCTCGTGCCCGCCGATGGGCGCCCGGTTCCGGTTGAAGCGCGGGTTCGACGTGAGCGGGTTCAGCCGGGATGCGCGCGTGATCCTCGAGGCGATGAAGCGCTACGGGATGATCGTCGCGGACAACGGCAGCGATTGGTACTTCCAGGGCGAGGTGAGCGGCCACTGGACGAACGACCTGCTGGACGAGCTGAAGGCGATCCCGGCGGGGGCCTTCGTCGCGGTGAACGCCGCCGCATGCCGCGTCCGGCCCGACTCCGCCGGGTTCGCCTACGGCCCGGGCTGTCCCGCGCCGTAACGCCTCAGCGCCGTAGCCGCCTCAGCGCGTCAGCGCGTCAGCGCCAGGAAGTTCTCCACGATCCGCGGGCCCTCCGGCGTGAGGATCGACTCGGGATGGAACTGCACGCCGAACCGCGGGAGCGTCCGATGCTGGGTCGCCATCACCAGGCCGTCCTCGGTCCACGCGGTGAGCTCCAGGTCGTCGGGCAAGCGGTCGCGCTGGACCACGAGCGAGTGGTACCGCCCTGCCTCGAACGGGTCGCTAAGGCCCTCCAGGATGCCCCGGCCGTCGTGGCGGACGAGCGAGGCCTTGCCGTGGACCGGCGTTCCGCGGACGACCGCGCCTCCGGAGGCGATGCCCAGCGCCTGGTGGCCGAGGCACACCCCCAGGACCGGCGTCTGCGCGGGAAGGATCCGCAACAGCTCCGTGAAGCAGCCGGCGTCCTCGGGCCTCCCGGGTCCCGGAGACAGGAGCACGGCTTCGGGGGAGCGTCCGACGAGGGTCTCCGCGGGCTCGGCGTCGCTGCGCACGACCTCGGTCGAGCGCCCCAGGCTCTCGACGAGCTGCACGAGGTTGTACACGAACGAGTCGTAGTGGTCGACGACCAGGATCACGGGCCCACCTCCGTGGATCCCCCGAGCGTAGCGTCCCCAGCGGTCGGAGCCGCGACGGCCGGGAGCAGCGCCGCCGCCTTGCTCTTGGTCTCGTCGAGCTCGGCCTGGGGATCGGAGTCGGCCACCACGCCGGCGCCGGTCTGCACGCTCACGTCGCCGTCCACCACGACGGCCGTGCGGATCGTGATGCAGAAGTCCAGGTCGCCGGCGAACGTCAGGTAGCCGACCGCCCCCGCGTACGGACCGCGGGCGGTCGGCTCGTGGTCGGCGATCAGCTGCATCGCGCGGTGCTTCGGGGCGCCGGTCACCGTCCCGGCCGGGAAGGTGGCGGCGAGCGCATCGAGCGGGTGCAGATCCTCGCGCAGCTCGCCCTCGATCGTCGAGACGATGTGCATCACCCTCGAGAACCGCTCGACCTCCATCAGCTCCGTCGGGCGTACGGACCCCGCGACGCAGACGCGCCCGAGGTCGTTGCGGGCCAGGTCGACCAGCATCGCGTGCTCGGCCTGCTCCTTCGGGTCGGCCAGCAGCTCGTGCTCGAGGAGCCGGTCGCGGACCTCGGTCCGGCCTCGTGGACGGGTACCCGCGATGGGTCGGGTCCAGACCCGCCGGCCCTCGACGCGCACGAGCGGCTCGGGCGAGGAGCCGGCGAGCTCCATCCCCAGCATCCGCACGAAGAACATGTAGGGAGCGGGGTTCGTGACGCGCAGGCGGCGGTAGATCGGGAACCCGCCCTGCGGAGCCGGGAACGCGACCCGTCGCGATGGCACGCCCTGGAAGATGTCGCCGGCCCGGATGTGCTCCTTGAAGGCCTCGACCGTCCAGCGGTAGCCCTCGTCCGGCATGTTGGCCTCGCCCTCGTCGGGGGGCGCGACCGCATCCACGGCCGGCGCCAGCGACGGGACCTCCGCGCTCGCGATCCGGGTCGCCAGGTCGTGCAGCGCGGTCACGGCCGCGTCGTATCCGCCGGCGCTCGCGTGCGCCACCAGGACGAGTCGCTGGCGCCAGTGGTCGAAGACGACCGCGCGATCGACCAGCAGGAGGCCGATCGGCGGGCACGGCGCCGTCCCCGCCTCGGGCGCCGGATGGTCGTCGAGCAGAGCCGCCGCCTCGTAGGCGAGGTAGCCCATCAGCCCGCCGGTGAGCGGGGGCAGGTCGGGCGGCCGTGGTCCCCGGAGGGATCGAGCGATCGCCGTCAGGGCGGTCCGAGGATCGGTCCCCGGCGGGGGCTCGTCGACCGGCAGGGGGCGCACGACGTCGCTCAGGCGGGCGCCGTCCTCGTCCACCACGACGATCCCGGCCGGATCTCCCGCCACGAAGGAGTAGCGTCCCCAGCGCTCGGAGCGCTCGACGGACTCGAGGAGTATCCCCGGCCCGTCGCCTGCGAGGGCGGGGAACAGGCCGACCGGTGTGGAGACGTCCGCGATCAGGTCCGCCCACACCGGGGCGACCGGCCATGCGCTGGCGAGCTCGTCGAACGCTCCGCGATCCGGATGGACCTGTAGCTGCGGCTCCACGACCTGCTCCTTCCGACGTCGATCCCGACAGACGAACGCCCCGGGCGAGCCCGGGGCGGCGGTGGCGCAGACGATGGGTGTCAGGCCGGCGGCATCCCGGGGCTCGGCGAGCCCTCGGGCCAGACCCAGATCCTCCCGTCCGTCCGCATGCGGCCCCGATGGTCCCGCGCGCACCACCGGGCTGTCAACGACGACGGAGCATCCGCCGGGGGCTCCACGGCGGCCCGCTATCCTGTGGGACCTCATGCGCCTGTCACGGCTCTTCGTCCCGACGCTGAGGGAAGATCCCGCCGAAGCGGAGATCGCGAGCCACCGGCTCCTGCTCCGCGGCGGGTTCATCCGCCAGGTCATGGCGGGCGTCTACACGTTCCTTCCGCTGGGGCTCCGTACGATCCGCAAGATCGAGGCGATCGTCCGCGAGGAGATGGACGGGGCCGGCGCGATCGAGGTGCGGATGCCGATCGTGTTGCCGGCCGAGCCCTGGAGGGCGACCGGCCGGTACGAGCTCTACGGGGACACCCTCTTCAAGCTCGCCGACCGACACGATCGCGACCTGGTGCTCGGGCCCACCCAGGAGGAGGTCGTGACCCCGCTCGTGGCCGGCGACCTGCCCTCGTATCGGGACCTCCCCATCAACCTGTACCAGATCGAGTGGAAGTACCGTGACGAGTTCCGCCCCCGCTACGGGCTGCTTCGCGTGCGGGAGTTCCTCATGAAGGACGCGTACTCGTTCGACCGGGATGAGGAGGGCATGCGGGCCTCGTACCGCACCATGTACGAGGCCTACGAACGGATCTTCGCCCGGTGCGGGCTGGACGTCGCGATCGTGGAGGCCGACCCCGGGCAGATCGGGGGCGGGGTGAACCACGAGTTCATGGCCCGCTCCGACGTCGGGGAGGATCTGTTCGTCGAGTGCGAGCACGGCGACTACCTGTCCGACACCGAGGCCGCGAGACCGGCGGCGCCGGAGCCCGCCGGGCCCGGGACCGAGCCCCTGACCGAGATCGACACCCCGGATACGCCGACGATCGAGGCTCTTGCGGCCTTCCTGGGGGTCGAGCCGTCCCGGACGCTCAAGTGCATCCTCTTCGACGTCGGCGGCGCGACAGCGGCCGTCCTGGTCCCGGGCGATCGTGAGGTGAACGTCACCAAGCTCGAGAAGCTCGTGTTCCCCGAGAAGGTACGGGCGCTCGAAGAGGGGGACTTCGTGGAGCGTGGGTTCGTGAAGGGCTACGTCGGGCCGCAGGGGCTCGGTCCGGACGTCACGGTCTTCGCCGATCATCTCGTCCGCGGCGGACGGGACTGGGTGACGGGCTCGAACACGAAGGACCGGCACGTGACGGGCGCGAACTTCGATCGCGATTTCCGGGTGGATCGTTGGGAGGACCTGGTCGGGTTCCGCGACGGCGACCCGTGCCCGATCGACGGGGGCACCCTCCGCACCGGCCGTTCGATCGTGCTGAGCCACATCTACCAGCTGGGCACGAAGTACTCGGAGCCGCTCGGGGCGAGGTTCGTCGATGAGGACGGCTCCGAGAAGCCGTACCTGATGGGGTGCTACGGGATCGGGATCACCAGGATCATCGCCGCCGCGATCGAGCAGCGGCACGACGAGGCCGGGATGATCTGGCTTAGGCGCCTGGCACCGTTCGAGGTGGTGGTGATCGTGGCCACGCGCGACGACGATGCCTCGGTCGCCGAGGCCGAGCGTGTCTACGCCGAGCTCCGGAACCGTGGGGTTGATGTCGTGATCGACGACCGCGACGCGACGGCGGGTGTCAAGTTCGCCGACGCCGACCTGATCGGGTACCCGGTCCAGGTCGTCGTGGGCAAGCGCGGGGTGGCGACGGGCACCGTCGACCTCAAGACCAGGGCCACGGGCGAGCGGTCTCGGGCCGGGCTGTTCGAGGCGGCGCAGGCCGCGCAGGAGGCGCTGGACGCCGCTCCGTAGACGCGCCGGGGGCTCGCGAACGCCCCTCGAGCCGTCGTAGGCTGCCGTCGATGTCGCGCCTGCGGATCGACCCGTCGCTGCGGGAGTTCGTGAAGCTCCGACCCCAGGTCGAGGCCGTCGTCCAGCACGTGGGGCTGGACACGTGGGACCTGCTCCTGATCGACGCGTCGGGTCTGTGGGTCCGCGACGTGTACGCCTCGGAGGAGACCGCCCGGGAGGCGGCGGCCAGGCTGGGGATCGCGGCGCACGACGGCTGGGACGATCCTAGGATCGGCCGGCGGATCCAGGCTCGCGATCAGTGGGCCACCCCGGACGGACAGCGGCGCGCCCTCTGACCCCAGGTCAGGAGCTCGCGCTTGGCCGGGGAACGGCTATACTCTCGCCTGTCTAGGCAGCCGAGGATGGCCGGAGGTGGGCTCGCGCCCACCTTTTCGTTCGGAAGGGGTGACCGGGCCGTGGAGGCGGAGACGCTGGTACGCCCGGTGATCGAGGGCGCGGGTCTGGACCTCGTGGAGGTCCGGTTCGGTCGCGAGGCGGGTCGGAGGGTCCTGCACGTCGTGGTGGATCGCGACGGCGGGGTCGACCTCGACTCGCTCGCCGAGCTCTCGGAGCGCATCTCACGCCGGCTGGACCTGGAGGGCTTCGAGCCGGGCCCGTACGCGCTCGAGGTGTCGTCGCCGGGGCTGGAGCGAGCGCTCAGGCGTCCGAGCGAGTTCGCCCGGGTGGTCGGGCGCACGGTGCGCCTGCGTGTCCGCGGGGCCGCCGGGACGACGATCCACGAGGGCGAGCTGCTCTCGGCCGACGACGAGGCGATCGTGGTCGCCGCATCGGGAGGGGAGCAGCGCGTCCCCTACGCCGAGGTCGCGTCCGCTCGCACGGTCGTCGACTGGGAGGCGGAACTGAAGGGGAGCGGCAGATGAACGCCGAGATGATCGCGGCGCTCCGCGAGCTGGAGCGCGAGAAGGGGATCGCCTTCGAGACGATCCTCGCCGGCCTGGAGGAGGCGATGGCCTCCGCGTACAAGTCGTGGTGGAAGCAGGAGAACCCGACCGCCGACGACGAGTTCGTGGGCTTCCGAGCCCAGATCGACCCCGAGACGGGCGACCTTCGGATGTGGATGCAGCAGCTCGAGGAGGTCGAGGTCGAGGTCGAGACGCCCGAGACGGCCGAGGGTGAGGAGCCCGCCCCGCCGCTGCTCGAGATGAAGGTCGTGGGCGAAGAGGAGGTCGAGGTCACCGACGAGTTCAAGGGTAGGATCGGCGCGCAGACCGCCAAGCAGGTGATCTTCCAGAAGCTGCGCGATGCGGAACGGGAGATGACCTACGAGGAGTTCGCCGGCCGCGAGGGCGACGTCGTCACCGGGATCGTGCAGCAGCAGGAACGGCGCTACACGCTCCTGGACCTGGGCAAGGTCGAGGCCCTGCTCCCGCAGGCAGAGCAGGTCCCCTCCGAGCCCTACCGCCACGGCGAGCGACTGAAGGCCTACATCACGGAGGTCCGCCGCGGCACGAAGGGCCCCAGTGATCGTCGTCTCTCGCTCGCACCCGGGGCTGCTGAAGGCGCTGTTCGCGATGGAGGTCCCCGAGATCGAGGAGGGGATCGTCGAGATCAGGGCGGTCGCTCGCGAGCCGGGGCATCGCTCGAAGATCGCCGTCGTGTCGAACGAGCCGGGTGTGGATCCCGTCGGCGCGTGCGTGGGGCCGAAGGGCTCTCGCGTGCGGATGGTCGTCAACGAGCTCCGCGGCGAGAAGATCGACGTCGTGCCGTGGGGCGCGGACGCGTCGACGTTCGTGGCGAACGCGCTGCAGCCGGCGAAGGTCAAGGAGGTGAGGATCGATCCGGACACCTCGACCGCGCTCGTGATCGTGCCTGACTACCAGCTCTCGCTCGCGATCGGGAAGGAAGGGCAGAACGCCCGCCTGGCGGCGCGGCTCACGGGCTGGCGGATCGACATCAAGAGCGAGACGCAGTTCGGGGACGAGCAGCGCGCACCGGCGCCCGAGGCACCGCCGGTGGAGGCCCCGCCGGCCGAGGCGCCGACCGAGCCGGCGGCAGAGGCGGCGCCCGAGGCGCCGACGGGAGACGTCCCCGAGCCGGCCGGCGACGTCGCGGCGGAGCCGCCCGCGAGCCTCCCCGAGGTGGCCGAGGCGCCCTCGGAGTGACCCGTGACGCCCGGCGGCGCGCCCGAGCGCACCTGCGTGGGCTGCAGGGGCCGCGCGCCGAAGGCGTCCCTGCTGCGCCTGGTCGCGCGCGGGCGCGAGATCGTGCCGGATCCGGCCGGCTCGGCGCCGGGGCGGGGCGCCTACGTGCACCGCGACACGTCCTGCGTCGAGCGGGCGTTGACGCGGGGCGCGCTCGCGCGGGCGCTGCGAACGGCTGGGGTGCACGATGAACTGGGTAGGCTACGGGACGTGATCGAGGCGGACATCGGACGGGCATGAGGGTTCACGAGCTCGCGAAGGAGCTGGGGGTCACCAGCAAGGAGCTGCTGGGGGCGCTCGAACAGATGGGCACGACCGGGCGGTCGGCCTCGTCCAGCGTCCCCGAGGACCTGATCCCGCGCCTGAGGGCCTCGGGTGGCAAGGCGACGGGCGCCGCGCCGAAGCGCCGCGAGGTCCTGGAGCCGCCGCCTGCCCCCCGCAGACCCAAGCCGAAGCCGGCGAAGCCCGCGGAGGAGCCGAAGCCGGAGCCGGCGGCTGGCGTGGCCGCGGAGGAGCCGGCCCCCGAGCCCGCCCCGGCCCCTCCCGTCCCGGCGCCCCCCGCCGCCGCCGCGGCGCACAAGCCCACGTTGCCGAGGATGCAGTTCGTGCGGGGATCGACGCCTCAGTCGATCGCCGAGAAGCTCGACCGGCCCCCGGCGGACATCGTCAAGATCCTGTTCATGGCCGGAGAGATGGCGACGGCGACGACGTCGCTGTCGGACGATGCGATCGCCCTGATCGCCGACGACCTGGGCTACGCGGCCGAGATCGTCGGGATCGAGGAAGAGGAGGAAGCTGAGGAGCTCGAGGCCGACGACCCCTCCGCCCTGGTGCCGCGGCCGCCGGTGGTCACCGTGATGGGACACGTCGACCACGGCAAGACGAAGCTCCTGGACTCGATCCGCGAGACGGACGTGGTCGCCGGTGAGTTCGGCGGCATCACCCAGCACATCGGGGCGTACCAGGTCCACGCCGGCGATCGCGAGATCACGTTCATCGACACGCCGGGCCACGAGGCGTTCACCGCGATGCGAGCGCGGGGGGCGAAGATCACCGACGTCGTCGTCTTGGTCGTCGCGGCGGACGACGGCGTCATGCCGCAGACGGTCGAGGCGCTGGACCACGCGAAGGCGGCCGGCGTGCCGATCGTCGTGGCGGTCAACAAGATCGATCGCGAGGACGCCGATCCAGCGCGCGTCCGCCAGCAGATGGTCGAGAAGGGGATCGTCCCCTCGGAGTGGGGCGGCACGTACGAGTTCGTCGACGTCTCGGCCCGGGAGAAGACGAACCTGGACACCCTGCTCGAGACGATCCTGCTGGTCGCCGATCTCGAGGAGCTGAAGGGGGTGCCGACCGGCCGGTCGCGGGGCGCGGTCATCGAGGCGCACCTGGACAGGGGCCGCGGGCCCGTCGCGACCGTGCTGGTGCAGCGCGGGAACCTGGGGGTCGGCGACGCGCTCGTCGCCGGCACCGCCTACGCGAAGGTCCGCGCGATGCAGGACGAGAACGGCGACCCCGTCGCCGAGGCCGGGCTGTCCAAGCCCGTGGTCGTGCTCGGATGGAACGCGGTGCCGGCCTCGGGCGACGACTTCCGTGAGGTAGCCGACGAACGGGAGGCCCGCCACATCGCCTCGGACCGCGAGGCCCGAACCCGTGCGGCCGAGCAGGTGACCTCCCGCCCTCCGACGCTCTCGGATCTGCTGCGGCAGCAGGAGCGCGCCGGGATCCCCGAGCTGAACCTGATCGTGAAGACCGACGTGCAGGGTTCGCTGGGCGCGCTCACCGACGCTCTGCTGAAGCTGCCGCAGGACGAGGTCCGGGTCAACATCGTGCGTGCGGCGGCGGGGGCGATCACGGGGGACGACGTCTCGCTCGCCCTCACGTCCAACGCGATCGTGATCGGGTTCAACGTCCGTCCCGACGTCAAGGCGCGCGAGCTGTCCGACCGCGAGGGGGTCGACATCCGCCTGTACCGCGTGATCTACGACGCGATCGATGACATCAAGGCGGCGCTCTCCGGGATGCTCAAGCCGGAGGAGCACGAGGTCGAGCTGGGGCAGGCCGAGGTCCGCGCGATCTTCCGGGTCCCTCGCCTGGGCGTGGTGGCCGGCTGCTACGTCACGCAGGGATCGATCATCCGCGACGCTCGAGCGCGCCTGGTCCGAGACGGGATCGTGGTCTACGAGGGGAGGGTCGGGTCCCTGCGGCGCTTCAAGGACGATGTGCGCGAGGTGGCCCAGGGCTACGAGTGCGGGATCGGGATCGAGAACTTCCAGGACGTCAAGGAAGGCGACGTGATCGAGGCCTTCGAGGTCCGCGAGGTGGCCCGCTCGATCTAGGACCATGCTGGTCGCGCTGGAACGGTTCGACCTGCGCATCCCGGGATGCCGGTCCCTCAAGCAGAAGCGCCACGTCGTCAAGGCGCTGACGAACGGGCTGCGCTCGACGTTCAACGTCTCGGTGGCCGAGGTGGGCGATCACGACCTCTGGCAGCGTTGCGAGCTCGCGGTCGCGACCGTGGCCGGCGAGCCGTTCCACGTCCGGAAGGTGGTCGCCGAGATCGAGCGGTTCGTCGACCGCTTCGTAGAGGTCGAGGTGATCGACCGGCAGGTGTCGTTCTTCGGGCCGGACGATCGATGACCGGACGATCGACGATCGGACGACGCGCGGAGGATGGGTGGATAGTCTGATCGCATGCCGAGGGGACCGCGAACCGACCGGGTGGGCGAGGAGGTCCGCGAGGTCCTCGCCGAGGAGATCCCGAAGCTCAAGGATCCTCGGATCGGGTTCGTGACCGTGACGGGCGTCAGGGTCTCGGCCGATCTCCGTCACGCGTGGGTGTACTACACGGCCTACGGGGACGAGCGCGCCCGGGGTGCGACGGCCGCCGGGCTCCGATCCGCCAAGCCGCACCTGCGTGCGGTGGTCGGCGAGCAGGTCCGGCTGAAGTTCCTGCCGGACCTCGAGTTCGAGGAGGATCGGTCGCCGGAGACGGCGGAGCGGATCGACCGGTTGATCGCCGGGATCCACGGGGAGCGTTCCGATGACCATCGATGACACGCTCCGGCGGGCGGCGTCCGTACTGATGCACGCGCCCGCGGTCGCGCTCGCTTGCCACGTGAATCCGGACGCGGATGCGTTGGGCTCGATGCTCGGGCTGGCCGCGTTCCTGCGCTCGCGCGGGACCGAGACGGTCTGCTCCTACCCCAACGAGCCCCTCGAGCCCCCTCGCTGGGCGAGCTTCCTGCCCGGCTCTGAGGAGCTCGTCGACCTGCATAGGTTCCCGTCGGCGCCGGCCGTGATGGTCACCTGCGACTGCGCGTCGTTCGACCGGCTGGGCGGGCTGGGCGGGCCAGCCTCCAAGGCCGCGGAGCTGATCTGGATCGACCACCACCGCTCGAACGACGGGCTGGGAACTGATCCCGCTGGTCGATCCGGCGGCCTCGTCAACGTGCGAGGTGGTGTTCCGGCCGATCGATGCGATCGGCGGACCCATGCCCGACGCGACCGCGGCCTGCTTCTACGCGGGCCTCGTGACCGACACGGGGCGGTTCCAGTACGAGGCGACGACGCCGGAGACGTTGCGGATCGGCGGCCCTCCGCGAGCACCTGTTCGACCACGCGGCGCTCGCCCAGGCGCTCTACGAAGATCATCCGGCCGCGTACCTGCGCATGCTGGCGACCGCGATGGAGCGGCTCGCCACCGAGATGGACGGCGACCTCGTCTGGACGCACCTGATGCGGGCGGACCTGGACGCGGCCGGCGTGCATCCGAGCGACGCGGACGACCTGATCGACGCGATCCGACGGCCCGCGACGTCGACGTGGCGGCCGTCGTGAAGAAGCGCTGGACGGACGGTTCAAGGTCAGCGTCCGCCCCCGCGGGGCCCACGACCTGGCCAGCGTCGCGGCGCGGTTCGGAGGCGGCGGGCATCGGCTCGCCGCCGGTTACACGTCCGAGCACGGCCCGGCCGAGACGATCGCGCGGCTGGTCGGGGCCCTCCGCGGAACCCCCCCGGGGTCGCGCGCGCCGGCCGAGCATTGAGCACCCCCGCGATCGACGGGCTGCTGCTGATCGACAAGCCCGGCGGCATCACCTCCCACGACGCCGTCGACCGGGTCCGGCGGGCGCTCGGGACACGCAGGGTCGGCCACGCGGGCACCCTCGATCCGATGGCGACCGGCCTGTTGCTGGTCGGGGTCGGTCGCGCCACGCGCCTGCTGCGGTTCCTGGCGTCCCTCTCCAAGACCTACGAGGGCACGATGAGGCTGGGGGCGAGGACGACGACGCTCGACGCCGATGGCGAGCCGGTGGGTGTCCCCGTCGAGGTCGACGCGGGCACGGAGGAGATCCGGTCGGCGATGGCGGCGCTTGAGGGCGGGTCCCTGCAGCGCCCGCCCGCGTACTCGGCCGTCAAGGTCGGGGGGACCAAGCTCGTCGACGCGGCTCGTCGCGGGGTCCCGATCGAGGCGGAGGCCAGGCCCATCCGGGTCGATCGGTTCGGGCTGGAGGCGTTCGACGGCCGGGACGTCGACTTCGTGGTGGTCTGCTCGAGCGGGACCTACGTGCGCGTGCTGGCCGCCGACGTCGGCGACCGCCTGGGCTGCGGGGCGCACCTGATCGCGCTGCGCCGCACGGCGATCGGGCCCTTCACCGTGGACGAGGCGACGCCCCCGGAGGCGCCGGGGCTGCCCCTGCCGCTCGAGCGGGCCGTCGGGCACCTCCCACGGCTGGAGCTGGACGAGCACGAGGCGGCGGCCGCCCGGCACGGACGGATCCTGGGCCCCGCCGCGATCGCGGGGCCGTACGCGGTGCACGGGCCGGACGGGGCCCTGATCGGGATCTACGAGGACGAGGGCACGAAGGGCCGGCCGCGGGTCATCCTGGCCCCGGCGTGACCCGCCCGCCCGACGGCTCGCCGTCGGGCCCTCGGACCAGGTCGCGGATCTCGGTGACCAGGGCGGCCGAGCCGATCGCGACGCCCGAGCCCAGCAGCACTCCGGCGACGACGTCCGAGAACCAGTGCGCGGCGAGGTAAACGCGCGACAGCGCCATCATGAACGCGAACCCGGCGGCGATCCACTCCCACACCCGTCGTTCGTGGCCCGCCGGCATGAACGCCAGCACCAGCGCGACGGCGAGCGCCGAGCCCGCGACCGCATGGCCGGAGGGGAACGAGAAGCCGACCGTCTCGACCAGGGCCCCGTCGGGACGTCCTCGATGGAACCAAGGCTTCAGCCAACCCAGGATCAGCTCGGACGCGACCCAGGTCAACAGGAACGCGGCCAGCGCGCGCCAGCGGCGCCGCACGGCCAGGATCGCCGACGCGACGATCCGGATAGGGATCGTGACGATCCCGGCGCCGAGCACGTTCAGGAACCGGAACAGCCACGTGAGCGGCGTGACGCGGACGTCGTCCATCCAGCGGTGCATCGCCTGGTCGAGCTCGCCGACGAACGGGATCGTGGTCATCGGGGCGGCGTCGGTGGGGTGGCGTCCCACCGCGAAGAGCACGAAGACGAGCGAGCCCAGCAGACCGACCGCGTACCAGAGCGCTCGCCGGTGATCGGCGAGCGCGCGGGGCTCGGGCGGGCGCGACGAGCGGGGGCTCACGGGCCGTCGCCGGCGCAGACGACGCCGGCCCCGCAGAGCGGGAGGCCGAACGCGTCCTCGACCTCCACCGCGACGGCCGAGCGGGCGATCAGGCCGACGGCCGCATCGGCCTCGACCGTCAGCGATGCGGGAGCGTCGGCTGCGAAGCGGTACTCGGTCCTGACGCAGCCGCCCGGGAACGTGACGAAGCGCGAGCCGACGAAGCCGGGCGGGAGGGTCACGGGGAGCTGGAACACCCGCGTGCCGCCCTCGTCGGGACCGGGGGGCACCTCGACGGCATCCGACGTGTCGCAACGCGCCACCAGATCGATCTGCACGGCATGTATCCCGCCCAGGTCCGAATCCAGCCACATCCGAGCGAGGTCGGACTCGACGAGCGCCCCGCCGAACGTCCAGCCCGCCGGGATCGCCGTGATGCAAGGCAACCTGGTCGCGGTCGGAACGGCCTGCGCGATCAGGATGAGCGTCCGGTCGTCGGGCCGGTTGCACGGAGGGAGCATCGACGCGCTGCTCGAGCAGGCGGGCGCCAGCGCCACGACGCACAGCAGCACCAGGGGAGCCGCCGTCTCACGCGAAGGCCTCCCAGTTCGATGCCAAGAACGACACGGCCAGCAGCACCACCAGCGCGACGACCAGCGTGAGGCCGATCCGGCGCAGGCTCCACCGCTGGATCCTGATCGGGTCGCGCGGGGGCGCGAGCGCGCGGAACTCCTCGACCAGATCGCGTCCGTCCCGCTTCAACATCGACCGGAGCTGGGTCGGGCTCGCGATGCCGCGCGCCGCCGCGAACGCCTCCGCGATCTCATCCGGGGTGAACCAGCGGAGCGCGCGATCGTAGACGCGCTGCGCGTCCGCGCGCAGCGCGAGCACCAGCATCATGTTCGCCAGGTCGACGGCCTGCCGCCACGGCGAGGGCCGGACCTGCACGAAGAACACGTCGATGAGCCGGAGCTCGCCGTCTTGGACCATGAGGTTCGCGGGCTTCACGTCCCGGTGGGCGAGCCCCACGTCCCACATCCGCCGGATCAGCTGCAGGCCCTCGTCGATCACGTGTTCGGAGACCTCCGCCTCGCCGAGCTCCACGGCGCCCTCGAAGAACTCCATCACGATCATGTACTCCCGCTCGGGCGTGATCTCCACGATCCCGAAGGGCCGGGGCACCGGCAGGCCGTCATCGGCCATGAGACGGAGCGTGTAGTCCTCGTACTCGACGAAGCGACGCACGGACTGGAAGGGCGTCTCGTCCTCGAGCTGTCCGTACAAGATCGTGCGGCCGAGCTTGTACCACCGGTCGGCGCGGACGTGGCTCTTCGCGTAGAGCTTCGCGAAGAGGTAACGCTGCGGGTCGGCCGAGGTAGCCTCCACCCGCAACCGCAGCGGGGTCGATCCACCGGAGCCGGCCAGTCCGACGGGGGTGACCTCCGTGATCCGGAACCCGAGCTGGTCCTCGATCGCATGGACGATCGCCTCCCCGCGACGTCCTCCCACGTCGAGGTGCGCCGCCTTCCTCCTGGTGTACGACACGGGGTAGACGTCGTTGGGCGCGAACCATCGGAACGCCACCAGCCCGACCGCGAAACCGAAGATCGCGCCGAAGGCCGCGCTCGTCGGCTGATCGACCGCGAGGTACACGTGCGTCAGCGACAGCACCGCCAGCAGGACCGCGATCACCCACTTGGAGCCGTACCGCATGCGGCCGGCCGGGATGAACGAGTAGCTGATCCCCACGAGCGTGACGGCCAGCCCCGCGAGAGGGCGTGCAGGCATCGCGAACCCGCTCCACGGGCCGAGGATCTCGATGCCGAGCGGCCGGGGCCGCGCGATGAACAGGCTGGTCTGGTACGTGGCCAGCTCGACGACCACGATCGCGCCCACGAAGACCAGCAGCTGTCGCCAGCGCCGGAGGGCCACGAGCCCCGCGATCGACCCCCACCGGAGGATCCGGATCGCCCAACGCGATGCCAGCAGCCCGATCCCCAGGGCCCAGTCGGTCAGCCAGTCGGTCCGGATCGACGCCAGCCATCGCATCTGCTGCGCGTCCCAGCTCTCGAACAACCGCTCGAAGGGCGAGAAGAGCAGCACGCCCAGCAGCACGCTGGCGAAGTACGCGATCACCAGCAGCAGGAACTTCCCGGACCCGCCGAGCTCACGGGGCAGCGGCGGGGCCTCTCCGCTCGGCCTCCGGCGCCGACCTCGGCGCGGCGCCGCCTGGCGCGTCGTCGCGACCGGGTCCGCGGTGCCGCCCTGCTGCCGCCCGATCGCGTCCATCAGTGCGGCGATGCTAGCCGGTACGCAGACCGTGGGCGTCGAGCCACGTGCGGGCGATGTCGGCGGGGGATCCGCCGGACTGGACCGCGGCGTTCAGCCCGCGCAGCGTCTGGGTGTCAAGCGCCGCCCCGACGGCGTCGAGCGCCTCGGCGAACCCGGGTCCGAACCGCGTCAGGACGTCCGTCCGGGTGACGGGCACGACGTTCTCGGCGGGCTGCAGGTGGCGATCGTCCGTCAGCAGCACGAGCCCGCGTCGCTCGATCGTGCCGTCGGTCGTGAACATCAGACCGACGTCGATCGCGCCGGAGAGCAGGGCCTCGAGCGTGAGCGGCCCTCCGGCGTCGAGGGGGATGAACGCTCCGAAGCCGATCGCGTACATGTCCTGGAGCCCGCGGAGGCACAGGCGACGTGTCGGACACTCGGGCGGCCCCCCCATCGTGAGATCGCCGGCCACCCTCGACAGATCCGACAGGGACCGCAGGCCCAGGCGCTCTGCCGTGGAGGCGGTAACGACGAACCCGTTCTGGTCCTGCGCGGGCGCCGGGTCGAGGGCGGCCAGGCCGCGCGAGGCCAGCTGACCGCGCAGGAGCAGGAGCGTCGGGGCGGTCTGCGGCGTCGGCGTGCCGCCGAGGAACGCGAGGGCGCTTCCGACGTACTCGGGGACCAGCTCGAGCAGCCCGCGCTCCATCGCCGGCAGCACGAGCTCGCGCGGCCCGAGCGCGAACCGACGCTCGACGGCGATCCCGTGCCCCTCGAGCGTCTGGGCGTACAGCTCGGCGAGCAGCGTGCTCTCGGGGAAGTCGAACGACCCGATCGACACCGCGTCGTCGCCGAGCGCCGTGACGGGTCGGCCGGCCCCCGGCCCTCCGCACGCGCTCGCGACCACGATGGCCACCGAGAGCGCCACCGATCGCATCCACCATGACCCGGTCATGCGGTCCTCACGGTACTCCGGCGGGTCCCCCGGCCGGGCATCGACGGGACGGGTGCGTCGCGGGACGTTCGGTACTCTGCGCCGCATGCGGATCGTGCCGGGTGACGCGCTGCCGCTGGATGATGGTCCGTCGGTCGTCACGGTCGGCTTCTTCGACGGGGTCCACCTGGGGCACCGCGCGGTGCTCGCGCGGACGGTCGAGGCCGCGCGAGAGCGCGGCGCCAGCCCGGTGGCGATCACGTTCGACCGTCACCCCCGCGAGGTGCTCACGCCCGGCAAGGAACCCCGCCTGCTGACCACGGTCGAGCGCAAGGGCGCGCTGATCGCCGGCACCGGGATCGAGGTGCTGATCGTGATCCCGTTCACGGCGGCGTTCTCTCGGATCTTGGCCGAGGACTTCGTGCGGGACACGCTCGTGGAAGGGGTCCACGCCGTGCACGCGGTGATGGGAGCAAACTTCACGTTCGGCCATCGTGCCCTCGGAACGGTGCAGACCCTGCCGGTGATCGGCGAGCCGTACGGCCTGACCGCCGAGGGCGTCGGCCTGCTCGAGATCGACGGCAGGACGGTTTCGTCGTCGTCGGTGCGTGAGGCGCTCGGCGCGGGCGACCTCGCGTGGCCGCAGGTCGCGCTGGGGCGCCGGTTCGCGCTCGACGGCGAGGTGGTCTCGGGTCACGGGCGGGGGCGGGGGGCTTGGATTCCCGACCGCCAACCTGCGCACGTGGCCGCGCCTGCTGCTGCCCGGGCAGGGGATCTACGCGGGCGTGGCCGAGCTGGGCGGATCCCGGCACCGGGCGGCGATCGACGTGGGCACGAACCCGACGTTCGGGGTGGAGCCGCTGCACGTCGAGGCGTTCCTGCTGGACTTCGAGGGGAGAGATCTGCGGGGACGCCCGATCGCGATCGAGTTCTGGGGCCGGCTGCGGGACGAGGTCAAGTACGATGCGGTCGACGACCTGGTCTCCGCGATCGCCGACGACGTCCGGCGGACGCGGGCGATCGTTCCCGACACCCAGCCCATCCGAAGGGACTTCCCATGACCGGCCGCCACGCCCGCAAGGCGCCCTTCCCCTTCTGGGTGCTCCTGGTCCTGATCGCGCTCGTCGGAGCGGCGGGCATGCTCACCGCATCCGCGATGACGGGGGGCGACGGATCGGGAACCGGGAGCGCGTCGGGGGACGTCGCGCGCGCGTCGGGGCCGACGACCGGGACGGGGCCCTCGGGCGTCACCGGCGCGCCCCCTCCGCCGTCACCGACCCCCTCGCCCGCGCCGAAGGGCTCGCTCCTGATCCACGGCACTGGTGACGTCAGCCTCGACCCCTCCTACCTGCCCGTGTTCCGGTCGCAGGGCTATCGCTGGGCGTGGTCGGGGCTGGACGGGCTGTTCCGTCGGGACGACCTCACCGTGATCAACCACGAGTGTCCGTCGACGGACATCGTCGCCCCGATCCCGAAGGAGTTCAACTTCCGCTGCGACCCGGCCGCGCTCCCCGCCGCCCGGCACGCGGGCGTCGAGGTCGCCAACCTCGGGAACAACCACGCGTACGACCAGGGTCCGCGCGGGCTGCTCGACTCGATCCGCAACCTCCGTGAGGCGGGTATCGAGCCCGTTGGAGCCGGCCGCGACGAGCTGGCGGCCGAGCGCCCCGCGGTGTTCGACCTGAACGGGTGGACGGTCGCGGTGGTGGGGTTCGGCGAGGTGCTGGACCCGCTCTACCAGACGGCGGGGCCCGACGAGCCCGGGACGGCGACCGGTCACAGCCTCAGGCTGAAGCTGCGTGCGATCCGCAACGCCGACAGGATCGCCGACCTGGTCATCGTGACCATCCACTGGGGGGTCGAGCTCGATACCGAGCCTCGGGACTACCAGGTCCGCGAGGGGCACCGGATGATCGACGCCGGCGCCGACGCGATCTTCGGGCACCACTCCCACCGGCTCCAGCCGATGAGCCGCTACCACGGCCGCCCGATCTTCTGGGGGCTCGGCAACTTCGTCTGGCCGGTGTTCTCGTACGAGGGGTCCACGACCGCGGTCGCCGAGGTCACGGTCAGCCCGGGCGGATGGATCCGCGGAAGGCTGCTGCCGGCCCGGATCGTCTCGGACGGCCATCCCGTCCCGGACTGACCGGTCGGAGCCGCATCGCCGCTGGTAGCCTGGGTTGCTGATCATGACGCTCACCAAGGAAGCCAAGACCCAGCTCATCGAGGAGCATGCCCGCTCCGCGGGCGACACGGGCTCCGCCGAGGTCCAGGTCGCGGTGCTGACCAGGCGCATCGCCGAGCTGACCGAGCACCTGAAGACCCACAGGCAGGATCACGCCTCCCGCCGCGGTCTGCTGAAGATGGTCGGCCGGCGCCGGCGCCTCCTCGAGTACCTCAAGCGTGAGGACATCGAGCGCTACCGCGACCTGATCGCGAAGCTCGGGCTCCGCCGCTAGGAGGCGCGGCACGGCCCGCGAAGGAGGGATGCGAACGACCTGAGCCCCGTTCCCGGGAGACGTCGACGACGAGGTCGGTTATCAGTAGCGAGCCCCCGAACCGCGTGCTCGGAGGCCCACCACTGACAATCGGCCGACACCCGGCGTCTCCACCGTGCCCGGGCGCGCGCGCGTCCGGCCAACGCCCAAGGAGGCAACCGGCCGATGGCCACCACCACGAGCAAGTCCTGGACCTTCGGGAGCCAGACCCTGTCCTTCGAGTCGGGCAGGCTCGCCCCGCTCGCCGACGGCGCCGCCGTCGTGTCCTACGGCGAGACCCAGATCCTCGCCACCTGTGTGAGCTCGAACCCGCGCGAGGGGATCGACTTCTTCCCGCTCACGATCGACGTCGAGGAGCGCATGTACGCGGCGGGGAAGATCCCGGGCAGCTTCTTCCGTCGCGAGGGCCGTCCGTCCGAGACGGCGATCCTCACCGCACGGCTGATCGACCGCCCGCTCCGCCCGACGTTCCGCGACGGCTACCGTGACGAGGTCCAGGTCGTCGTGACCGTCCTGGGCTTCGACGGCGAGAACCCGTACGACATCCCCGCGATGAACGGTGCGTCGCTCGCGACCTGCCTCGCGGGGCTGCCGTTCGACGGTCCGGTCGGCGCGGTCCGCGTCGCCTTGATCGACGGCGGGTGGGTCGTGAACCCGACGTTCCAGCAGACCCGGGAGGCGACGTTCGACGTGGTCGTCGCGGGCCGGCGCAACGAAGGGGGCGGTGTCGACATCCTGATGATCGAGGGCGAGGCGCCCGACGAGACGTGGGCGCTCCTCGCCGACGGCGCCACCGCGCCGACCGAGGAGATCGTCGCCGACGGGCTCGAGGCCGCCAAGCGCGCGATCGACGAGGTGATCGGCCGCCAGCTGGAGTTCCTGGCCGAGGCCGGGGTCACCGAGCAGCCGTTCGAGCCGAGGCCCCTGTACGGGCAGGACCTGTTCGATGCCCTGTCGGCCTTCGCGAAGGAGCGCCTGTCGGGTGCGATCGTGCCCGACAGGGCCGAGCGCGAGGCCGCGCTGGACGGCCTGAAGGCGGAGTCCAAGCTCCACCTCGCCGAGCACCTCGGGGCCGAGGCCTACCTGGAGCGCCAGCAGGAGTTCGGCCCGGCCTGGAAGGATCTGCAGAAGAAGGTCATGCGCAGGCGCGTGATCGAGGAGGGGATCCGGCTCGACGGCCGCACCGCCACCGAAATCCGCCCGCTCTCGGCGGAGGTCGGCGTCCTCAAGCGGGCGCACGGCTCGGCGCTGTTCCAGCGGGGCGACACGCAGGTCCTGAACGTGACCACGCTCGGGATGCTGCGGATGACTCAGATGATCGACACGCTCGACCTGGAAGACACGAAGCGATACATGCACCACTACAACTTCCCGCCCTACTCCACGGGCGAGACGGGCCGCGTCGGATCGCCGCGGCGTCGTGAGATCGGCCACGGGGCGCTCGCCGAGCGAGCACTCGTCCCGGTGGTTCCCAAGGAGGACGAGTTCCCCTACGCGCTGCGCCTCGTTTCCGACGTGCTGTCCTCGAACGGCTCGACCTCGATGGCGAGCGTCTGCGGCTCGACCCTGTCGCTGATGGATGCGGGCGTGCCGATCAAGGCGCCGGTCGCCGGCATCGCCATGGGGATGATCGCCGAGGGCGACACCTTCGTGACGCTCACGGACATCCTCGGCGCCGAGGACGCCCTTGGCGACATGGACTTCAAGGTGGCCGGCACGCGGGAGTTCGTCACCGCGATCCAGCTCGACATGAAGGTGACCGGCCTGCCCGGTGAGGTGCTCGCGGGGGCGCTGAAGCAGGCGCGGGACGCGCGGCTGATCATCCTCGACGTGATCGAGGAGGCGCTCCCCGCTCCGCGCGACGAGGTGAACCCGAAGGCGCCGCGGATCATCTCGATCCAGATCCCGGTCGACAAGATCGGCGAGGTGATCGGGCCGAAGGGCAAGCGGATCAACGAGATCATCGCGCTCACCGGCGCCGACATCGACATCCAGGACGACGGGACGGTCTTCATCGGCTCGACCGTCGGCGCCGAGGGCGCGGACGAGGCCGCGCGCATGATCGACGAGATCGCGAACCCGCGGCCGGTCCTGGTCGGCGAGACGTACGAGGGCACCGTCGTGAAGACGACCACCTTCGGAGCGTTCGTGAACCTCGTCCCCGGGCGCGACGGCCTGGTCCACATCTCGAAGCTAGGCCGTGGCAAGCGCCTGTCGAGCGTCGAGGAGGCGGTCAAGGAGGGCGACAAGCTGACGGTCCTGGTCGAGGACATCGACCCGCAGGGCAAGATCAGCCTGAAGCCCGTCGGCCCGGAGTGGGAGGTGCCCGAGGGCGCCGCGGATGCGGGCGGCGGTGAGCGCCGTCCGCGAGACGATCGCGGCGACCGAGACCGGAACCGCGGCAACGGCGGCGGGGGTCGTGGCGACCGGCCGCGCGGCAAGCGCTTCCGCGACCAGCGCTCCGGCGACCGGCCTCGCGGCGAGTAGCCCGCGCATGCCGATCCGCCGCACCGAGTTCGCCTCGGGCCTGCGCGTCGTCACGGAGCGGATGCCGAGCGTCCGCTCGGTGTCGATCGGCGTATGGGTCCTGGCGGGCTCGCGCGACGAGGCCCCCGCGATCAGCGGCTCGAGCCACTTCCTGGAGCACCTGCTGTTCAAGGGGACGAAGGCCCGCACGGCTCAGGACATCGCGCAGGCCTTCGACGCGATCGGCGGCGACGTGAACGCGTTCACCGCGAAGGAGTACACGTGCTACTACGCGCGGGTGCTCGACCGCGACCTGGGCATGGCGGTCGACCACCTGGCCGACATGCTTCAGCGCTCGCTGCTGCGCTCGTCGGATCTCGACGCCGAGCGCCAGGTGATCCTCGAGGAGATCCACATGCACGATGACTCGCCCGAGGACGTCGTGCACGACGTGTTCACCGAGGCGCTGTGGCCCGAGCACCCGCTCGGCCGCCCGATCCTGGGAACCGTCGGCACGATCGAGGCGGCGACGCGCGCCTCGGTGCACCGGTTCTACCGCAGGCACTACGTGCCGGGGAACTTCGTCGTCGCCGCGGCGGGCAACGTCGACCACGACGAGCTGATCCGGATGCTCCGCTCGAGGATGGAGGCGGGGCGCATGGTCCGTGAAGGGCAGCCTCCGGTCTGGAACCTGCGCTTGGGCGGGGACGCTCCGGTGCCGTCGGGACGCCGCCTCGTCCGACGCCGCAAGACCGAGCAGGCGCACATCTGCTACGGGACCAACGGCCTGGCGCGAGGCGACGCCGATCGGTTCGCGTTCCTGATCGTGAACGCGGCGGTGGGCGGGGGGATGTCCTCGCGGCTGTTCCAGGAGATCCGCGAGCGGCGCGGCCTGGCGTACTCCGTGTACAGCTACCACACGCAGTACACCGAGGCCGGTGTGTTCACGTGCTACGCGGGGACGACCCCGACCCGGGCCGACGACGTGATCGGCCTGCTGCGTGGCCAGCTCGAGGAGGTCGCCGCCGACGGCCTGGAGCCCGACGAGTTCGAGCGGGCCAAGGGTCACGTGAAGGGCTCGCTCGTGCTGTCGCTGGAGGACCCCGGGGGTCGGATGTCGCGCCTGGGCAAGTCGGAGATCGCGCACGGCGAGATCCTCTCGGTGGACCAGACCCTCAAGCGGATCGAGCGCGTGACCCTCGAGGATGCGAACGCGGTCGCGCACCGCGTACTGTCGCAGCCGATGACCCTGACGGTGCTGGGGCCGTTCCCGACGTCCGCCTTCAAGGAGGCCGTCGCGTGATCCGGGTCGGCGTCGTCGGCGCAACCGGCCGCATGGGCCGCGAGGTGTGCAGGGCGGTCGACGCCGATCCCGAGCTCGAGCTCGTCGCCGCGGTCTCGCGCCCGCACGCGGGGGAGCGGGTCGCCGACGTCCTGGACCTCGAGTCCGACGTCGTGTTCACCGACACGCTCGACCCGCTGCTCGAGGCCGGCGTGGAGGTCTCGGTCGACTTCACCTCGGCCGTCTTCGCGCCCGAGCACGTCGCGTGGGGGATCGAGCACGGCGTGCACGTCGTCGTGGGGACGTCGGGCTTCGAGGCCGACCCCGCGTGGGGCGAACAGGACCGGGTCGGCGTCGTGATCGCTCCGAACTTCGCGATCGGCGCCGTGCTGATGATGCGGTTCGCGGAGCAGGCGGCGCGGCACCTGCCCTCGGCCGAGGTGATCGAGCTTCACCACGAGGACAAGCCCGACGCCCCGTCCGGCACCGCGATGGCGACGGCGCGGCGGATCGCGGGAGCCCGCGGTGGCGCGCGAACCGAGGCCGGGCCGGAGCGCGTGCCCGGAGCCCGCGGGGCGGACGTCGACGGCGTGCGGGTGCATTCGGTCCGGCTGTCGAGCGTCGTCGCGCACCAGGAGGTCCTGCTGGGCGGCGTCGGCGAGACGCTCACGATCCGGCACGACTCGACGGACCGCCGCTCGTTCATGCCCGGCGTGCTGCTCGCGATCAAGACGGTCGGATCGCGCCCGGGGCTCACGATGGGCCTCGAGCCGATCCTGTGGCCCGGGTGAAGCCCTTACCGGTCTGAGTCAGACTACCGGCGGATGCCCTGCCAGATGAACGCCAGGCCGATCGCAGCCAGGCCCACGGACAGGCCCCCGCGGATCCAGCGCAGCCCGCGATCGCCCACGAGCCGCCGTCCGCCGCTGCCCACGAGGGTGAGCAGGAGGTCCGAGCACGAGACCCCCACGGCGGTGGCGAGCGCGGCGACGATCGCGGCGTCGCGCCCACCGTCGTCGGTGGCGTCGGCGATCACGGCGGATGCGGTGGTCGCGAAGAAGATCCAGGCGCCCGGGTTCAGGATCACGGACACGATGCCTCGGAGCGTGGGACCCATCGAGCGGGTCTGCGGCTCGATGTCCTCGGTCGGCACGACCCGAGCCTCGTTCCGCACGGACCGGAGCTCGGCGATCGCGAGGTAGACCAGGAACCCGCCGCCGACGATCCGCAGGGCGCGCAGCAGCCCCTCGCCGGGCGCGAGCGACGAGAACCCGAACGCCAGCACGACCATGATCGCCAGCAGCGTCCCGTTCGCGCCCAGCATGACCCGCAACCCCCCGTAGAACCCCCGACGGGCGGTCTCGGACAGGATCAGCAGCTGGACGGGGCCGGGCGCGGCCCCCAGCGCGAACCCCAGCACGAACGCCGCTCCGGCGTGCTCGTAGACGTCGTTCATCGACCGGAGGGCCCCACGGTTCGCGTATCATGCCGCATCCGTGAACCCCCGGACCCGTTCCCTCGCCGTCCTCGTGCTGGTCGCATGCCTCGCCGTTGCGGCGTGCACGGGCGACGACGGCGACGGTGATGGCGGCGGTGCCTCCGCCACCGGCCCCACGGCGCCCGTGTCCGCTCCGCCCACCGTCGATCAGGGCCCGGTCGACTTCGTTCCCGGCGCGTTCAGGTACGACTTCGGCGGCGTCGCGGCGGAGCTGACCCTGGACGAGGACGCGGCCGGCACGCTCGAGGTGAGGAACGCGACCGGGGAGCGGCTGGACCCGCCGTCGCTATACCTGATCACGGGCGCGGACGCGCGCGTCGACGCGACGATCGCGGACGCGGCGGCGATCCCGGACGGGGACCAGGCGACGTTCCGGGTGGCGTTCGCCGACCCGGTCGACGTCGCGGCCCTCGGCCTGGTGATCCTGGAGTTCGGCGACCAGAACTACGGCGGCATGGCCCCCGTCCCCGCCGAGGGGCAGGGGTGACGCGGCGTCAATCGGCGCGGCTCGGGGGCTCGCTCTCGCCGGCCTGCCAGCGCGCCAGCACGAACAGCAGGTCCGAGAGGCGGTTCAGGTAGCGCCGCACCTCCGGGTTGACGGCCCGGCCGGTGCCCTCGAGCTCCACCACGCGGCGTTCGGCGCGACGGACCACGCTCCGCGCGACGTCGATCGCCGCGCTCGCGGGGTTCGCGCCGGGCACCACGAACGTCTCGGGCAGCGGGCGCTCGGCGACCAGATCGTCGATCTGCTGCTCGAGGCGCTGGGTCATGGCCGCGTCCACGAGCGATACCCCCGCATGCAGCTTGGCGCGCTCGTCCGGGTTCGTGGCCAGATCCGCACCCACCACGAACAGCTCGCGCTGCAGCACCAGCAGGGTGTTCGCCATCACGCCGTCGCCGCACGTCGCCCGGGCCAGACCCAGCGCCGCGACCGCCTCGTCGGTCGTGCCGAAGGCGTCGGCGACCGGGTCCGACTTGTGGATCCGGCCGCCGTACAGCAGGCCGGCCGTGCCGTCGTCCCCGGTCTTCGTGTAGATGCGCGGCATCGGCCGCTAGCATAGGCGGGTCACGCCCACCGCCGCGGTGGCGAAGGAGGCACGGATGGCCGGCAGGTTCGGATCGCTCGTGACGGCGATGGTGACGCCCTTCCGTGACGATCACGCCGTCGACCTCGATGGAGCTCAGGCGCTCGCGTCTCACCTGATCGAGCACGGCTCGGACGCGATCGTCGTGTCGGGCTCGACGGGCGAGTCGCCCACCCTCACCCACAAGGAGAAGGCGGAGCTCTTCCGGGCGGTCGCGGACGCCGTCCGCGGCAGGGGGAGGGTGATCTGCGGGACCGGCACGTACTCCACCGCCGAGACCCTCGAGCTCACCCAGGCCGCGGAGGACGCCGGTGCCGACGGGCTGCTGGTCGTGACGCCGTACTACAACAAGCCGCCGCAGCGCGGCCTGATCGCGCACTTCGAGCGCGTGGCCGAAGCGACGGAGCTACCGATCATCGCCTACAACATCCCCGGGCGGACCGCGACGCGGATCGAGCACGACACGCTGGTGCGTCTCGCGGAGTCGCCGAACATCGTCGCGGTGAAGGACTCCACCGGTGACTTCCAGGGCATCTCCCGGCTGATCGCCGAGGTGCCCGACTTCGAGGTCTACTCCGGCGACGACTGGGCCACGTTCGGGTACGTCTGCCTGGGCGCCGTCGGCGTGGTCTCGGTCGCCGGACACCTGGTCGGGCCCCAGATCCGCCAGATGATCGAGCTGATCGACACGGGCGACATCGCGGCGGCGCGCAAGATCCACGAGTCGCTGTCCCCGCTGTACAACGCCCTGTTCGTCACGAGCAACCCGATCCCGCTGAAGGCCGCCCTGGAGATGGTCGGACGCCCGGCGGGGGAGCCGCGGCTGCCGCTCGTGCCCGCGACCCCCGAGGAGCGCGAGCGGGTCCGCCGAGCACTGGAGGACGCCGGTCTCCTCTGACCCGATCCGCGTCGTCTTCCTCGGGGGGGTCGGCGAGGTCGGACGCAACATGGCCTGCGTCGAGCTCGCGGGCCGGATCCTGATCGTCGACGTCGGCCTCTCGTTCCCGTCCGCGGACATGCCGGGGATCGATCTGGTCCTGCCGGACTTCGACCACGTCCGACGCAACCTCGACCGCGTGGAGGGCGTCGTCCTCACGCACGGCCACGAGGACCACATCGGCGCGCTGCCGTACCTGCTGCGGGAGCTCTCCGGCGTCCCGATCCTCGGCAGCCCCTTCACGCTGGAGCTGCTGAAGGGCAAGCTCGAGGAGCACGGGGTGGCGGATCGCTGCGAGCTCCGCGTCGTCGAGCCCGGCGGCGACGCCTCCGTCGGGCCGTTCTCGCTGCGGTTCCTGCGCGTCACGCACTCGATCCCCGACGGGATGGCGGTCGCGATCGACACGCCGTACGGGACGATCCTTCACACCGGCGACTTCAAGATCGACCAGACCCCGCTGGACGGTCGCCCCACGGACCTGCACGGCCTGGCCGAGGAGGCGAGCGGCCGCGGCGTCCACGTCCTGCTGTCCGACTCCACGAACGCCGAGGAGGCCGGGTACACGACGAGCGAACGGAGCGTCGGGCCCGTGCTCCGAGAGATCGTGGAGCGGGCGCCGCGGATCGTCGTCGTCGCGTGCTTCTCCAGCCACATCCACCGGATCCAGCAGGTGATCGACGCCGCGCGCGCGAACGAGCGCGTGATCGCGTTCCTCGGCCGGTCGATGCTCAACTCCGTCGCGGCCGCTCGGCGGCTCGGGTTGCTGCACGTGGCCGACCAGGACGTCGTGACGATCGAGGAGGTCGAGTCGCTCGACCCGGGCCGGGTGGTCGTCGCGTGCACGGGGAGCCAGGGCGAGCCGTACTCGGCGCTCTCGCTGATGGCGGCGCGCGAGCACAAGTGGGTCGAGCTCGGGCCCGGCGACACGGTCGTGCTCTCGTCGTCGCTGATCCCCGGGAACGAGCCGGCGATCCACCGGGTGGTCGACGCCCTGTACCGGACCGGCTCGGACGTGTACCACGTGCCGGCCGACGCGGTGCACGCGAGCGGGCACGCGGCCCAGGAGGAGCTCCGCCTGATGCTCTCGCTGGTCCGTCCGAGGTGGTTCATCCCGGTGCACGGCGAGCGCCGGCACCTGCAGCACCACGCGCGCCTGGCGGTCGAGGTCGGGATCCCCGAGGAGCGCGTGCTGATCTGCGAGGACGGCGACGTGGTCGAGGTGGGGGAGACCGTCGCGAAGGTCGGCCAGGTGGAGGCCGGGATGACGCTCGTCGACGGCCTGGGGATCGGCGACGTCGGCGGCCAGGTGCTGCGCGACCGGCGGAAGCTCGCCGGCGACGGTGTCGTGGTCGTCGTGATCACGGTCGACGCCCAGACGGGCGCGGTCGTGTCCGGCCCCGACATCGTGAACCGCGGCTTCGTCCACGACGAGACCTCCGGCGACATCTTGGACGAGGGCCGCGCCCGCGTGCTCGCGGCGCTCGAGGAGACGGCCGGCGCGCACGTGACCGACCCGTCCGCGGTCCAGCAGTCCGTCCGCCGGGTCCTCGGCCGGTACTTCTACGAGGTCACCCAGCGCAAGCCCGTGATCCTGCCCGTCATCATGGAGGTCTGACCGCCGGCGGTTCCGGCCCGGCTGCTTGCTTCGCGGCCCCCAGGCGTCATCCTTAGAGGCTCGATGGCGACGAAGACTTCCCCGTCGCGGCGCTCCGCGTCGCGCAAGAGTCCTGCCAAGCGCAAGCCGGCGCCGAAGAAGCCGCCGAAGACCCCGGTCCGGACCGTGCTGTCCCCGTGGGCGAGGGACGCCCTCGGGATCGGCCTGGTCGTGTTCGGGCTCCTCGCGGTCCTGTCGATGTGGTTCGAGGCCGCGGGGCCGGCCGGGGACGGGATCGCCTGGCTCCTGAAGGCGGCGTTCGGGATCGGCGCGTACGCGGCTCCGGTCGTGGGCGTGTACTGGGGCGTCGTGCTCCTACGGGACCTGGCGCGCGAGGAGCGCGTGAGGATGTTCATCGGGTTCTGCGTGCTGGGGCTCGGGCTCCTGGGGCTCGTCTCGCTCGGCAACGGCAACCCGAGCCCGATGACTCCCGTGGCCACGCTGCAGGCGGCGGCCGGCTACGTCGGTGCGATCGTCGTGTACCCACTGTCCAACCTGATCTCCGAGATCGGCGCGGCGATCGTGTGCGTGGGGCTCACGGTGCTCGGCTACCTGATCTTCAGCGGCACCCCCGTGTCGATGATCGCCGGCTGGGTGCGTGAGTACAGGGAGTCCCGCGCGGAGCGCGACCCGGTCGGCACGGCGCCCGAGCCGGAGCAGGAACCGGCCGCCCCGAAGGCGTCACGGCTGGATTGGCGGACCCGGCGCGACGCGTTCCTGGAGAGCATGGGGCTCACCGAGCCGGGTGCGGATGAGGACGTGGTGATCCTGCCCGACGCCGGCGAGCATGTCCTGGACCTGGCGGAGCCGGGCGAGCCCGTCCCGGCCCGGCAGAGCCGCCGAGGCTCGCGGACGATCGCGACCTCGAGCGGACCGTACCGGCTCCCCCCGCTGGACCTGCTCCGCAAGGCGCCCGCGTCCACCGCGGACGGCCGCCACGAGGAGCAGACGATGGAGGCGCTCGAGCGGACGCTCCAGACGTTCGGGGTGGACGCCCGCGTGACCGGCTCGCATCGCGGCCCCACCGTGACGATGTACGAGGTCGACATCGCGGCGGGCACGAAGGTGAACAAGGTGCTCTCGCTGTCGAGCGACATCGCCTACGCGCTCGCTACGCCCGACGTCCGGATCATCGCGCCGATCCCGGGGAAGTCGGCGATCGGCGTGGAGGTCCCCAACCAGCACCGCGACTTCGTGATGCTGGGCGACATCCTGCGCTCGCCCGCCGCCAGGGACGCGCGACATCCGCTGGAGGTCGCGCTGGGCAAGGACGTCCACGGGCGCGCGCAGATGGTGAACCTGGCGACGATGCCGCACGTGCTGATCGCCGGCGCGACCGGCGCCGGGAAGTCGAGCCTCATCAACTGCTTCATCACGTCGCTGCTGATGCGGACCACGCCCGACGACGTCCGGTTGGTCCTCGTAGACCCGAAGCGCGTCGAGCTGAGCCACTTCGCCGAGGTGCCCCACCTGCTCTCCCCGGTGATCGTGCATCCGAAGCGCGCGGCCGAGGCGCTTCAGTGGATCGTCCGCGAGATGGAGCTCCGCTACGAGCTCCTGGCGACGGTGGGGGTCCGCGACATCGACGGCTACGAGGACGGGCTGGCCGAGGGCACGCTCCGGATCCCTCCCGGGCAGGAGGACAGGTACGAGCACCTGCCCTTCATCGTCGTGGTGATCGACGAGCTGGCGGACCTGATGATGGTCGCCCCCCGCGACGTCGAGGACGCGATCTGCCGGATCGCCCAGATGGCCCGAGCGGTCGGCATCCACCTTGTCGTGGCGACGCAGCGACCGTCGGTCGACGTCGTCACGGGGCTGATCAAGGCGAACATCCCCTCACGGATCGCACTGATGACCTCGAGCCAGGCCGACTCGCGCGTGATCTTGGACATGAACGGCGCCGAGAAGCTGGTCGGCCACGGCGACATGCTCTTCGCGCCGGCGAGCGCCTCGAAGCCCGCGAGGCTGCAGGGCGCGTGGGTCACGGAGCAGGAGATCCACGACGTCACGTCCTTCATCCGCGAGCAGCGCGAGGTGATCTACGAGCAGCACGTGGAGGGCCTCGGCCTGCCGCCGACCGAGGCGGAGCTCGCCGGCGGCGGCTCGGGCTCGGCGGACGACGATCTGCTCGCCCAGGCGGCCGAGCTGGTGATCCGCTCCCAGCTGGGCTCGACGTCGATGTTGCAGCGCAAGCTGAAGGTCGGGTTCGCCCGCGCGGGGCGCTTGATGGATCTCCTCGAGGAGCAGGGGATCGTGGGGCCGTCCCAGGGCTCGAAGGCCCGCGACGTCTTGATCAGCTGGGACGAGTGGGAGGAGCGCAGGAGCGCCTGAGGACGTCCGGGACGTCCCGGGCCCGGTTCAGACGGCGCCGACGCGACGGGCGACCTGGAACAGGTTGTCCGCGTGTTGCTGGGGGTCGACCATGTACGCGCCGGCGACGCCCACCAGGCTCTGCCAGTAGGTGTAGATCTCCTCCTCGGTCCAACCCCGGGCGACGGCCCCTCGGAAGCTGCGGACCATCTCGCTCCCGTTCCACAACGCCTCGGGGGACAGGATGAAGCCGCCCCGGCCGCTGTCGATCGAGAGCCAGAACGCTCCGATCAGCCCCCATCCACCGTCGTCGAGGTCCCCCGACAGGAGCAGGAACCGCACGGGGCCCTCCGAGAGCAGGTCCGGGACGTGCACCGGCGTCGGGGCCGTCGAGAAGGGCGAGAGGTCGGTCCACCTCGCCGTCAGATGCTCGCGCGTGTCGTCTCGCTCCATCGGTCCTCGCTCATCCCCCTCACGGGGGAATCTATGTCACCCCGTCGGCGCGCCGCAGCGGCCGAAAGGCTGAAAAGCCGCGGCTACCTTCGCTCTAAGGCGACCCCCGGGCCGACGGCGGATGACCCCTCACGGCCGCCTCACCGCCGGCGGGGCCGCGAAACCTCCTCGGCGAGGATCGCCCAGCGCTCGTGGTCGCGCCATCGACCGCCGATCTTCAGGTACCTGGGGGAGAAGCCCTCGCGGCGGAAGCCCGCGCCGCGGACCAGCGCGATCGAGGCGATGTTGCCGGGCTGGATGTTGGCCTCGAGCCGGTGCAGCCCGAGCGGCCCGAAGGCGTGCCGAAGGACCAGGCCGAGCCCCTCGCTCATGTAGCCGCGTCCGGCGTAGGGCGTGAACGCGTAGTAGCCGAGGTAGGCGCTGCGCAGGGGCCCGTAGAAGATCTGGGACAGGTGGTAGACGCCGACGATGGCTCCGTCCTCGCGCCTGCAGACGAGGAGCCGCTCGGATCGACCGTCGGGGTCGCGGCGGACGAAGGTCGCGAACGCCCGGTCGTCCTCGGGGGGATGGACCCAGGGCCGGTGCAGGGAGCGAGAGGCGCGGCTCCGCTCCAGGAACTCCCGCCGATCTCCCGCAACGGGGTGGCGCAGCAGGACCCGGCGGCCCTCGCCGAGCGCGCTGCCCGCCCCTCGGGCCGCGCGAGCATCGGCGATCGTGCGCACGGCGCGCGCGGACCCCTCGGGAGGCACGGCGGGAGTCTAGCGAGGGCGGCGGCGCTATCATCGCGGCGTTCCCATGGCCGGAGGTTCCTCGAACGACACGTTGATCGGGCTGGGCTCCGCGCTCCGCAAGGCGCGGGAGCACCGCGGGGTCACCCGCGACGCGGCCAGCCGCGACACGAAGCTCAGCGTGGATCACCTGCGGGCCCTGGAGGACGAGGACTTCGATGCGCTGCTGGGTGACGTCTACGTCCGCGGCTCCCTGCGCACGTACGCCGCCTACCTGGGCCTGGATCCCGAGAAGGTGGTCGGGATCTACGCGCGCCACGTCGACGACCCCGGCCCACCGCCGCCCCCGGCCAAGCTGGGGAGGGTCGAGCGTGCGATCGCGGCCACGCGGATCCGGGACAACCAGCGCCTGATGGTGATCCTCGCCGCGATCGCCCTGCTGGTCGCGGTCGTGTTCGGCCTGGTCTCGCGGGGGCACTCCACGCCCGAGGCGGCGTCGTTGCCGAGCGTCGCCGAGCCGCCGGAGCCCGCCGATCGGAGCATCGACGCCGTGGTCGAGGCCATCCGCGACGTCGAGATCGTGGCCGACGCGGATGGCGTGCGTACGCGGTACGAGCTCACCGCCGGCGAGACACGAACGTTCACCGCCGAGGTCTCGCTCGCCCTGGAGGCCGAGGACGGAGCCGCGTTCCGGCTGACCGTGAACGGGATCGCGTACGGGTTCCCGGGCTCGCCCGGCGCTCCATGGTCGGACGGGTGGACGTTCGGCTCCGCTTCGGGAGCCTGAGACCCGGTGCGCGCCGAGATCGTCGCGGTCGGCACAGAGATCCTGCTCGGTCAGATCGCGAACACCAACGCGCGTTGGATGTCCGAGCGGCTCGCCGCCGTGGGCGTGGACGTGACCCACCACCAGGTGATCGGGGACAACATCGAGCGCATCGTCGGCGGCCTTCGCCTCGCGGCGAGCCGGGCGGACGTGGTCCTCGTGACCGGCGGGCTCGGTCCGACGCAGGACGATGTCACGCGGGAGGCCATCGCGCTGTTCCTGGGGCTCCCGCTCGTGCGCGACCCCGGGTACGTGGCGTGGCTCCGCGAGCGGTTCGGGGGCTTCGGGCGCGGGGAGATGCCCGAGAACAACCTCCGGCAGGCCGACGCGCCGCGGGGGTTCCGGATGCTGTGGCCCGAGCGGGGCAGCGCCCCGGGACTCGCAGGGGAACTTCCCGGAGGGGGCCGGATCTACGCGGTGGCCGGCGTGCCGGCCGAGATGGTCGAGATGATGGAGCGCACGATCCTGCCCGAGCTCGCGGAGCGCTCGGGGGCCGCCCTGGTCTCGCGCGTGGTGCGCTGCACGGCGATCGGGGAGTCGCGGGTGGCCGAGCTCCTGGACGACCTGTTCGCCGCCACCGAGAACCCGAGCGTCGCGTTCCTGGCGGACGCGGGCGAGGTCAAGATCCGCCTGACCGCGAAGGCGAGCGACGCCGATCTAGCCGAGGCGATGTTGGCGCCCCTCATGGACCAGGTCGTCGCGCGGCTGGGCGACCTCGTGTTCACCACGGCGGATGAACGGCTGGAGGAGGCCGTGCTGCGACTGCTCCGCGGCGGCGGCCGCTCGCTCGCGCTCGCGGAGTCGCTCACCGGCGGCAGCGTCGCGGCCAGGATCACGTCGGTCCCCGGCGCCTCGGACGCCTTCCGCGGATCGGCGGTCGTGTACACGGCGGACGCGAAGCGCGACGTCCTGGGCGTGACGCCGGCGACGATCGCGGGCCCCGGGGTGGTCAGCGAGGCGTGCGCCCGGGAGATGGCCGCCGGCGCCCGGCGGATCTTCGCGGCCGATCTGGCGGTCGCGCTCACGGGGGCGGCCGGTCCCGAGCCTCACGGCGGCGCGCCCGCGGGGACGGTCTGGCTGGCGTTGGCGGGCGAGGGCGTCGACCACGCCCGGACCTTCGTGGCGACCGGCGATCGCGAGCGCGTGCGCAGGTGGGCCGAGCAGGGGGCCCTGGATCTGCTCCGCCGGCACCTCGAGGGCCGTCCCCTGCCGACGTCCGACCGGGTGATCTGAGGGCGGGCGTCGCTCCGCATGACGCGGGACCGTGCGGCTATCCCCGAGGCGAAGCCGGCGCGTCTGTTCGTCGCGGTCGAGATCCCGGACGGGGCGAGGCGGGTCGTGGAGCGCGCCGTGGCGCCGATCCGCTCCGCCTTCCCGCGGGCTCGGTGGGCCCCGGCCGGGAGCTGGCACGTGACGATGAGGTTCCTGGGATCGACCCCGCCGCGGCTCGTCCCGTGGGTGGCCGAGACTGTGTCGGGGGTCGCCGCGGCGCACGCGACCGCGCCCACCCGGCTCACCTCGCTAGGGTCGTTCCCGTCGCCCGGGCGCACCCGGGTCCTGTGGGTGGGGCTGGAGGACGCGCGGGGACGGCTCGCGGCGATCGCGGGATCGCTGGACGAAGCGCTCGCGGCGGAGGTCCCGCGGGAGGAGCGGGCCTTCACGGCGCACCTGACGGTGGCCCGCTCGGACCCGCCGCTCCGCCTCGATCCGGCCCTGCTGGCGACGCCGATCGAGGCGACGCCCTTCACGGTCGAGCGCCTCGTGCTGTTCCGCAGCCATCTCCGGAGCCCCGCGCCCCGCTACGAGCCCCTCGGGACCTTCCCGCTGTCGGGGTCGAGCTGAGCGGGAGCGGCGGGGTCGTTGCGCTCGAACACCCGTTCGAGTACCGTTCGACCCCGAGGGACCGCGGATCACAGGGGTGTAACTTATGTCAGCACCGACCGCTAGGGTCGCCGAACGCAACGACGAGCGCCGTCGGATCCTCCTCTCCGGCGGGCCGGGAGGCCAGAAGGAGGCTTCGGGGATGGACCGCGACAAGATGCTCGACGTCACGCTGCAGCAGATCGAGAAGCAGTTCGGCAAGGGCGCCGTGATGAAGCTCGGCGAGCACCCGGCCGGTTCGGGGATCACCGTGATCCCCACGGGCTCGCTGGCGCTCGACATCGCGCTCGGTGTGGGGGGCATCCCGCGCGGCCGGGTCATCGAGGTCTTCGGGCCGGAGGGCTCCGGCAAGACCACGGTCTGCCTGCACATGATCGCCGAGGCCCAGGCCAAGGGCGGGATCGCCGCGTTCGTCGACGCCGAGCACGCGCTGGACCCCACGTACGCGCAGACGCTCGGGGTCAACATCGACGAGCTGTTGGTGTCCCAGCCCGATTCGGGCGAGCAGGCGCTCGAGATCGCCGACATGCTCGTGCGCTCCGGGGCCCTGGACCTCGTCGTGATCGACTCCGTCGCGGCGCTCGTGCCGCGGGCCGAGATCGAGGGCGAGATGGGCGACACGCACGTCGGGTTGCAGGCTCGGCTGATGTCGCAGGCGATGCGCAAGCTCGCCGGGACCCTGTCGCGCTTCGACACGTCGGCGATCTTCATCAACCAGCTCCGCGAGAAGATCGGCGTGATGTTCGGCAACCCCGAGACCACGCCCGGCGGCCGCGCGCTCAAGTTCTACTCGTCGGTGCGCCTGGACGTGCGCAAGGTCGAGAACCTCAAGGACGGCACGGACGTGGTCGGCTCCCGCACCCGGGTGAAGGTCGTCAAGAACAAGGTCGCGCCGCCGTTCCGGCAGTGCGAGTTCGACATCATGTACGGCAGGGGCATCTCCAAGGAGGGCTCGCTGCTCGACGTCGGCGTCGATCTCGAGCTCGTGAAGAAGTCCGGAGCCTGGTTCACGTACGAGGGCGAGCAGCTCGGGCAGGGCCGCGAGAACGCCCGGCAGTTCCTGGCCGAGCACATCGACGTCCGCGACGAGATCGAGCGGAAGGTCCGCGAGGCGGTCGGCCTGACCAGCTTCGGCCCGGAGGGCGAGGAGACCCCGATCGAGATCGTGCCCGACCTGGTGCTGGACGAGGACAAGCCCGCCAAGGCGAAGGCTCGCGCCGGCGCGGACGCCTGAGGCGGTGCCCGCCGCCTCCAGGGCCCGCAACCCCAAGGGTTGCCACGAGCGGGCCCTCGGGCTGCTAGCGGTCCGGGCCAGGAGCCGCCGTGAGCTCGAGCGGCGGCTCCTGCAGGCGGGGTTCCCGGCCGGGGAGGTCGACGCCGAGCTGGTCCGCCTGGAGGCGGTGGGCCTCGTGGACGACCGCGAGTTCGCGCGCCAGCTGGCCCGGCACGAGCTCGTGGGCCGGCGCTCGGGCACGCGGGCGGTCGTGTCGGCCCTGGCCGCCAAGGGGGTGGCGCCGGATCTGGTCGCGGCCACGCTCGCCGAGCTGGACGACGATCCCGAGGGTCGTGCCGAGCGCCTCGCCCGGTCCCGGCTCGGGCGCCTGCGGGGTCTCGACGAGGCCGCGGCCTTCCATCGGCTGGCGGGTTTCCTGATGCGCCGTGGCTACGATCCCGGCACGTCGCGGGCGGTGGCCCGGCGGGTCCTGGAGCCCCGAGGCGCCCTCGGGGACGACTGAGCCGGGAGCAACCTCAGCCTTCCGGACCCTTGTCTCGGCCGGGTCGCGGCCGTAGCATCGCTCGGTACGAGAGACGTTCCACGGACACCCGACGTTCACCGACCAGACGCCAAGGACCGACCACCCGATGACGAGCCAGGGAGCACGAGCACCAGCGCGGAGGGCCATCGGCTGACCGCGCGCGCCCGCGCGCCCTCGCTCCAGGCGTGAACCTCGGATGATCCCCGGGAACCCTCTCCCGACGACGATGGGTTGGGAGGCACGATGGTTCCGGTGCTGGTGGGTTGCGCGGCCCTGCTGGTGGGGATCGCCGCGGGGTTCTACCTGCGCAAGACGATGGCGATCTCGAACGCCCAGAGCGTCGAGGCCAAGGCTCGAAGCTCCTGCTGGACGCCGAACGCGAGGCGGACGTCACGGTCAAGCGCTCCCTGCAGGACGTCAGGGACGAGATCGGGGCGATGCGCCGCGACGCCGAGGAGGACGTCCGCCTGCGCCGGGAGGAGGTCGGGCGGGCCGAGGTCCGTCTGACCCAGGCCGAGGAGGAGCTCCGTCGGCGCGCGTCGGCGGTGGAGGACCGCGCCACCGAGCTCGAGGAACGTGACCGGAAGCTCCAGTTCGTCCGGGAGCAGCTCGAGCGCGCGACCGAGGTCCACCGCGCGGAGCTCGAGAAGATCGCGGGCATGACCTCGCACGAGGCCCGCGACCAGCTGGTCGCCCAGATGGTGGACGAGGCCAAACGCGGGGCGATGGCGCAGGTGCGCGAGATCGAGCAACGGGCGCGCGAGGAGGGCGAGGAGCGGGCCCGCAAGATCGTGACGATCGCGATCCAGCGTGTCGCCTCCGAGCAGACGGCCGAGTCCACGGTGTCGGTCTTCGCGCTCCCGTCCGAGGACATGAAGGGACGCATCATCGGCCGTGAGGGCCGCAACATCCGGGCCTTCGAGGCGACGACGGGCGTGAACCTGATCATCGACGACACGCCGGAGGCCGTCGTCCTGTCCAGCTTCGATCCCGTGCGTCGCGAGGCCGCCCGGATGACGCTCGAGAAGCTGGTCTCGGACGGGCGGATCCACCCGGCGAGGATCGAGGAGGTCCACGAGCGTTCGCTCCGCGACCTGGAGGAGCAGATCCGGCGGGCGGGGGAGGACGCGGTGGCCGAGGTCGGGATCACCGACATCCATCCCGACCTGGTCAAGCTCCTCGGGCAGCTGCAGTACCGGACGTCGTACGGACAGAACGTGCTGAAGCACCTGGTCGAGTCGGCGCACATCGCGAGCGCCCTGGCCGCCGAGATCGGGGTCGACGCCACGGTCGCGAAGCGTGGGGCCTTCCTTCACGACATCGGGAAGGCGGTCACCCACGAGATCGAGGGGTCGCACGCGATCATCGGAGCCGAGATCGCGCGACGCCTGAAGGAGAGCCCCGAGGTCGTCCACTGCATCGAGTCCCATCACGGCGAGGTCGAGCAGCACTCGGTCGACGCGGTGCTCGCCCAGATCGCCGACTCGATCTCGGGCGGCCGTCCGGGAGCGCGGCGCGAGAGCCTCGAGACCTACGTGAAGCGGCTCGAGCGGCTCGAGGAGATCTGCACCGCCCAGCCCGGCGTCGTCAAGACGTTCGCGATGCAGGCGGGCCGCGAGGTCCGCGTGATGGTCCAGCCCGAGGACGTGGACGACCTCCAGGCTCAGACGATCGCGCGCGACATCGCGAAGCAGGTGGAGGAGGAGCTCCAGTACCCCGGCCAGATCAAGATCACGGTGGTGCGCGAAACGCGCGCCGTCGAGTACGCGAAGTAGGAGCGCGCCGCGCCGCGGGGTAGCCTCGGAGGCACGATGGCGGACCGCTTCCTGATCCGCACCTTCGGGTGCCAGATGAACCAGCACGACTCCGAGCGGATCGCCGGGCTGCTCATGGCCGACGGGATGACCCCGACGCAGGACCTGGGCGATGCGCGGGTCGTCGTCTTCAACACGTGCGCGATCCGCGAGAACGCGGACAACCGGCTGTACGGCAACCTGGGGCACCTGAAGCCGCTGAAGGAACGAGATCCCGGACTCCGGATCGTCGTCGCCGGGTGCCTCGCCCAGAAGGACCGGGGGACGATCCAGGACCGGGCGCCCTGGGTGGATGTCGTGATCGGCACGCACGCGCTCCCTCAGCTCGTCGAGCTCCTGCGCGCGTCGGCCACGGATGGGCCGCAGCTGGACGTCCGGGAGTACACGGAGGTCTTCCCCGGCGCGCTGCCGGCCGCGCGACACGACGCGTTCCGGGCGTGGGTGTCGATCGCGCCCGGCTGCGACAACGCTTGCACGTTCTGCATCGTGCCGCTCGTGCGCGGACCGCAGCGGTCGCGTCCGATCGGCGACATCCTGGCCGAGGTCCAGGGCCTGGTCGCCCGCGGCGTGGTCGAGGTGACGCTGCTCGGCCAGAACGTGAACACGTACGGGCGCGACGTGACGGTCCCCGGGAGCTCGCGCCGGCCGCTGTTCGCCGATCTGCTGCGCGCGGTCGGCCGGGTCGAGGGGCTCCGCCGGCTGCGCTTCACGTCGCCGCACCCACACGACTTCACCCCGGACGTGATCGACGCGATGGCGGAGACACCCGCCGTCTGCGAGCACATCCACTTCCCGCTCCAGTCGGGGTCGGACCGTGTGCTGCGGGCGATGCGGCGGTCGTACCGCCGCGACCGCTACCTCGGCTGGCTCGAGCGGATCCGGGACGCGATCCCCTCGATCGGGGTCTCGACCGACGTGATCGTCGGGTTCCCCGGCGAGACCGAGGACGACTTCGCCGACACGCTCGACGTGGTCGGGCGTGCCCGCTTCGACTCGGCGTACACCTTCCAGTACTCGCCGCGCCCCGGGACGCGCGCCGCGTCGTTCGAGGACCAGGTCCCCAAGGGGATCGTCCAGGAGCGGTTCGAACGGCTCGTCGCGTTGCAGGAGCGGATCTCGCTCGGGCGTGCGCGCGAGCAGCTGGGAACGACCGTCGAGGTGCTCGTCGAGGGCGAGGGCAAGCGCGGACCCGGGGCGCAGGGGCGAACCCGCACGAACAGGATCGTCCACCTCGGCGTGGCCCTCGAGCCCGGGACCTTCGCCGCCGCCAGGATCGTCGACGCCGCGGCTCACCACCTCACGGGCGAGCTGGCACCGGCCGCGGAGCCCGTGGCCGTCTGAGGCGGCCCGCCGTGCCCCACCCTCGGCCGCTGGCGCTGGTCGGGCCGACCGCCGTCGGGAAGACGTCCCTCGCATCGCACCTCGCACCCCGCCTGGGCGCCGAGATCGTCTCGGTGGACTCGATGCTGCTGTACCGGGGGATGGACGTCGGAACGGCGAAGCCGACGGCCGCCGAGCGCGCGGCCGTGCCCCACCATCTGGTGGACGTCGTGGAGCCCTCGGAGCCCTACAGCGTCGCGCGGTACCAGGCGGACGTTCGTGCGGCGCTCGCCGCGATCGCGCGGCGCCGTCGCCGGGCTCTCCTGGTGGGGGGCTCCGGCCTCTACCTGCGGGCGGCGGTGGACGAGCTGCGGTTCCCGGGGACCGACGCGGCGGTCCGGGTGGACCTGGAGACGGAAGGCGCGCTCGTCGGGGCCTCCGCGCTGTACCGGCGCCTCGCCGACCTCGATCCGGACGCGGCTGGGAAGATCGAGCCGGCGAACCTGCGCCGGACGGTCCGTGCGCTCGAGGTCGCGGCGATCACCGGGCGTCCCTTCTCGACCTTCGCCACGGCCTGGGAGCGCTACCCCTACGACGCGATGCGCGCGGCCGGGGTGACGATGGCGCCCGACGTCCTGCGCGAGCGCATCGCGCGTCGCGTCGAGGCTATGCTCGGGGCCGGGTGGCTGGACGAGGTGCGCGCGCTGATGGAGCGCGGCTTCGGCGGGTGGCTCACCTCGTCGCAGGCCATCGGCTACGCTGAGCTCGCCGCGCACCTCGAGGGACGGACGTCGCTCGAGGAGGCCGTCCACGCGACGATCCGCCGGACCCGGAACCTGGCGCGGCGCCAGCTCGCGTGGTTCAGGCGCGACCCCCGGATCCGGTGGTTCCACGCCGGCCCCGAGGGGGCGATCGGCGTGGCCGACGGGGTTGGCGACCATCTGGAGGAAGGCCTGCGGTGACGGTTCGGTTCGCGAAGTACCAGGGCACGGGCAACGACTTCGTGCTGGTGCTCGACCCCAGCGGCGAACGGCCGTTCACGGCGGCCGAGATCGCCGCGCTCTGCGACCGCCGTTTCGGGGTGGGCGCCGACGGGGTGATCCGCGTGACGGGCGAGGGCTCCGACGCGGCGCCGTTCTTCATGGACTACGTGAACGCGGACGGCAGCCGAGCGGAGATGTGCGGGAACGGGATCCGCTGCGTCGCGGCGCTCCTGTACGACGAGGGCCTCGCGCCCGGGGAGGCGTTCCCGATCGGGACGCGGGCGGGGACGAAGCTCGTGGAGCTCGACGTCCGGGAGGGGCGGCTCGCGGGCGTCGCGGTCGAGATGGGGACCCCGGCGTTCACGCTCGCCTCGATCCCGATGCGGGGGCCGGCGTGGGAGAGGTTCCTGGCCGAGCCGATCGAGCTCGGCCCCGGGTGGGTCGCGAAGGCCTCGGCGGTTTCGATGGGCAACCCGCACCTGGTGGTGTTCCTCGATGACGACCCCGAGCGGGTGCAGGTCGCCCACGTGGGTGCCGCGTTGGAGCACGACCCGCGCTTCCCCGAGGGCACGAACGTGGAGTTCGCACAGGTGCGCGGCGACCGGATCGTGGCGCGCGTGTGGGAGCGCGGGTCGGGGGAGACGATGGCGTGCGGCAGCGGCGCCTGCGCCGTCGCGGTGGCGGCGAACGAGGCCGGCCTGGTGCCGCGCTCGACCGTCGTGGCCTTCCCCGGCGGGGAGCTGTCGATCGAGCGTCGAGAGGACGGCTCGGTGCGGCTGTTCGGCCCCGCGGCGAGGGTCTTCTCGGGCGAGGTGGATCCCGAGCGGCTGCGCGGCTCCCGATGAGCGCGGACCTGGCCGCCCGTCTGAGCGAGTTGACCCTGGAGCTCGTGGACCTGCCCTCGGAGAGCCGGAACGAGGCGGCGATCCTGGACCACATGGCCCGGAGGGTGCCCGGCGGCGCGTTCCGGCTGATCGACGACGCGGACGCCGTGCGGTGCTTCCTACCGGGCGAGCGACGCGCCTCGGCGCCTCTGGTGCTCCTGGTCGGCCACGTCGACACGGTCCCCGCGAACGGGAACCTGCCCGGTCGGAGGGAGGGCGATGTCGTCGTGGGGCGCGGCGCCGCCGACATGAAGGGCGCCCTCGCGGTGATCCTGGAGGTGGCCCAGGTGGTGGCCGACGGACGGCCGAGCGACATCGACGTCGGGCTGCTGTTCTTCGGGCGCGAGGAGCTGCCGGCACCCGAGAGCGCCCTGGCGCCGTTCCTCGAGCGATGCAGCGAGGTTCGCTCTGCCGACCTCGCGATCGTGATGGAGCCCACGGACGGCCGCCTCGAGCTCGGATGCCTCGGCAACCTGAACGCGACCGTGACCGTGCGCGGGCGGGCCGCGCACGCGGCGCGGCCGTGGCTGGGCGAGAACGCCGTGCACGCCGCGCTGGAGGCGCTCCGCCCGATCGCCGAACGCGGGCCCCGAGATGTGACCATCGACGGCCTGACCTTCCGCGAGGTCGTGAGCGTCACGCGGATCGCCGGGGGGATCGCGTCCAACGTCGTCCCCGACGTGGTGGTCGCCACGGTCAACCTCCGCTACGCCCCCGGACGGACGCCCGCGGAGGCCGAGGCGGAGCTGCGCGACCTCGTGGGCTCGCAGGTCGAGGTGGCGGTCGTCGGCAACGCCGCTCCGGCGCCGGCCGCGACCCGCAACGCGCTCGTCGAGCGGCTGCGGCGGGCGGGCGGCCTGGAGGCGGCCCCGAAGCAGGCCTGGACGCCGGTCGCGGAGCTCGCGGCCGCCGGGGTGGACGCGGTGAACTTCGGGCCCGGCGACCCCGGGTACGCTCATCGGGACGACGAACGGATCGAGGCGGCGTCGCTGGTCCACGCCACCGAGGTACTGCTCGCGTTCCTGGCGGGTGGGGAGGGCGGATGATGGATCTGTCGCGGGCGTACGAGGAGACGGTGCCGTACGCGTTCGAGGCCCTCGATCGCCGGCAGGCCGAGGCGATCGCCTCGGGGCGGACGCTGATCGACTTCGGCGTCGGCGACCCTCGTGACGAGACCCCCGCGTTCATCCGCCAGGCGCTGATCGACGCGGTGGAGCCCGTCAGCTCGTACCCGCGCGCGGCCGGGCTCCCCGAGCTGCGCCGGGCGATCGCGGGCTGGATCGGGCGGCGCTTCGACGTCGCGCTCGACGCGGACACCGAGATCCTGCCCACCCTGGGGTCGAAGGAGGTCGTGTTCTCGCTGGCGCAGGCCGTCCTGCGGCCCGAGGACGGGCGCGACCTCGTGCTCGTGACGGCGCCCGGGTACCCGGTGCCGGAGCGGGGCGCCCGGTTCGCCGGGGCGGAGGTCCGTCGCCTTCCCCTCACGCGCGAGCGGGGGTTCCTGCCCGATCTGGCCGGGCTCTCGGGCGAGGACCTGGATCGAACGGCGCTGCTGTGGCTGAACTACCCGAACAACCCGACCGGCGCCGTCGCCCCCCCGTCCTTCCTGGCGAACGCCGCGGAGCTGGCGCGCGAGCACGGGTTCCTGCTGGCATCGGACGAGGCGTACTCGGAGCTGTGGTTCGGGGAGGCCCCGCCGGGATCGGTCCTGCAGGCCGGAGACCCGACGAACGTCCTGGCCCTGCACACGCTCAGCAAGCGCTCCTCGATGACCGGGTACCGATCGGGCTTCGTCGCGGGCGATCCCACGCTGATCGGGGCGATGCAACGCCTGCGTCCGGCGGTGGGGGTGACGCCGCAGGCGTTCGTCCAGCGGGCGTCGATCGCGGCATGGAACGACGAGGCGCACGTCGCGCGCGGCCGCGAACGGTACGCGCGCAAGCGCGAACGGTTCAAGGAGCTGTTCGCGCGCAAGGGGATCGTGGTCGCCGGCAGCGAGGGCACGTTCTACCTCTGGGTCGAGGTTCCGGACGGTCGCGGGTCCGCCGAGTGGGCGGAGGAGCTGCTGGAGCACGATGTGGTCGTGGCCCCCGGGGCGTTCTTCGGTCCCGAGGGGGAGGGGTACGTGAGGATGGCGATGGTGCCGTCGCTCGAGGACTGCGAGCGCGCGGTCGAGATCCTCGACGCGCTGCTGCCCGACCGGGCGGTGGCGGTGTGAGCGAACCGTACGCGGACCTCGCGGCGCGGATCGACGCGAGCTACGCGCGTCCCGACGCCGAGCTCGACGCCGGGGCGATCGAGGAGGCGATCGCCCTGCTCGACCGGGGGCGGATCCGCGTCGCCGAGCCGACCGATGCCGGCTGGGCCCTGAACGCCTGGGTGAAGCGCGCGGTCCTGCTGTACTTCCGGGTGCGCGGGCTCGAGACGACCGAGGCCGGGCCCTTCGAGTACCACGACAAGCTGCCGCTCAAGCACGGCTACGCCGAGGCCGGCGTTCGGGTGGTGCCGCCGGCGACGGCGCGGTACGGCTCGTACGTCTCGCCGGGCGCGATCCTGATGCCGAGCTACGTGAACATCGGCGCCTGGGTCGGGCCCGGCACCATGGTCGACACGTGGGCGACGGTCGGTTCGTGCGCGCAGATAGGTGCGAACGTCCATCTCTCCGGCGGCGTCGGGATCGGCGGCGTGCTCGAGCCGGTCCAGGCCGAGCCCGTGATCGTGGAGGACGGCGTCTTCATCGGCTCGCGCTGCGTGATCGTCGAGGGCGTCCGCGTGCGATCGCGGGCCGTCCTAGGCGCCGGGGTCGTGTTGACCGGGAACACCCCCGTGATCGACGTGACCGGTAGCGAGCCGGTGGAGCACCGAGGGTCGGTGCCGGCGGGCGCGATCGTCATCCCGGGGGTACGGCAGAAGGCGTTCCCGGCGGGCTCGTACGGCCTGCCGAGCGGCCTGATCGTCGGGTATCGAGGCGCCGCCACCGACGCGAAGATCGTCCTGAACGACGTGCTGCGGGAGTTCGGTCTGCCCGCCGATCCCCAGGCCTGACGTGGCGCGCCCGACCCCCTCGGCCGTCAACACCCAGGAGTCGCCGCTCTCGGCGACGTGGCGTCCTCGCGTGCTCGAACGCGCGGTCCTGGTCGGCGTCGGCCCGGGCATCTCCGAGGACGACCTGGACGAGCTAGCGGCCCTGGCGGACTCGGCGGGCGCGGACCCGGTCGCCAGGATCGTGCAGAGCCGGTCCGAGCCCGACCCCGCGACGTTCGTCGGCAAGGGGAAGATCGAGGAGATCCATCGGGTCCTTCACCGCGAGGCCGCCGAGCTGGTGATCTTCGACGACGAGCTGAGCCCCGGTCACCTGCGCGCGCTCGAGGAGCGGCTGAAGGCGAAGGTCATCGACCGCACCGCCCTGATCCTCGACATCTTCGCGCTGCACGCGCGCTCCCGCGAGGGCAAGGCGCAGGTCGAGCTCGCGCAGCTCAACTACCTGCTCCCCCGCCTGCGGGGGTGGGGCGAGGCGATGAGCCGGATGGGCGGGGGGGTCGGGACCCGCCGCGGACCGGGCGAGACGAAGCTCGAGCTCGACCGTCAGCACATCCGGCGACGGATCACCAAGCTCCGCAGGGACATCAAGGATCTCGAGCGGACGCGCGACACGAAGCGTGCCCGGCGCCAGCGATCGAACGTGCCGCAGCTCGCGATCGCGGGGTACACGAACGCGGGCAAGTCGACGCTGGTGAACCGGCTGACGGGCTCGGACGTGGTGGTCGCGAACCAGCTGTTCGCGACGCTCGACCCGACGACACGGCGGATCGTCCTTCCGAACGGCCGCCGGGCGACGATGACGGACACGGTGGGGTTCGTCTCCAAGCTGCCGCACGATCTGGTCGAGGCGTTCCGCTCGACGCTCGAGGAGGTCGCGCTTTCGGAGCTCGTCGTCCACGTCGCCGACGCGGCGTCCCCTCAACTGGACCAGCAGGTGGAGGCGGTCCGGCGGGTGCTCGACGAGATCGGCGCGGGCGCCCTGCCCGAGGTGCTGGCGCTGAACAAGATCGACCGCGTGAGCGGCGCGGAGCGTGCGCGGCTCGCCAGGCGGTTCCCGGGCGCCGCCTCGGTGTCGGCGCTGACGGGGGAGGGGGTGCAGGGGCTGCTGGAGGCGATCGGCGATGCGACCCCTAACCCCCCGATCGAGCTGGAGGCCCTCGTCCCGTGGGACCGAGGGGACCTGGTCGCGATGCTGTACCGGGAGGCCGAGGTGATCAACGCCGAGGCCGAACCGGAGGGCACACGCGTGTGGGCGCGCGTAGGCCTGCGGGAGCTCGCGGCGCTCCGGCCGTTCGTCGTGGCGGGAGCCCGGCTAGGGGCCGGGGGCGCCGATCCGCCAGAGCTCCGCGTCCGCCCACGGGCCGACGATCACGGTGTCCGGGTCCTGCCCGCGCTCCACGGCGAAACGCAGAGCCAGGAGCTGGAGCCGCACCGTCAGGGGGATCTGCGCGAGGAGCGGTGGGAGGTCCGACGGCTCGTGGAGGCCGTTCACGGGCACGCCCGCGTCGACCGCGGCGTGGGCGAGCGCCGGCATGAACCCCTCGTGGTCGGGCGGGGTCAGGACGACGATCCCGTCCCGGACCGTGAGGGGGACCGCCGACCCGTGGAGCAGGTACTCGGCGTCGTAGCCCTCGGCCAGCACGCGCGCGCCCTCACGGATCTTCAGCGCGCCCTCGCGCGCCGTGACCGATGCCGGCCCGGCGCCGGTGATCACGAGGGCCCGTTCGGGCGCCGCGATCCGGTCGGTGCCGCTGTCGGCGATCGCGTCGGCCACGGCGGCCGGGAGGCGGACGAGGACCTCGTCCTCGAACCCCTCGGCGCCGAGCTCGCGCGCCAGGACCGCGAGGGCGAGCAGCGCGGACGTGTAGCTCACCGTGTAGGTCTCGGCGGTCTCCTTCGCGACGGTCTCGATCACCTCCGGGAACCCGGCGCCCTCGCGCGTGATCGTCACGAGCTGGAGCCCCGCCAGGAACGCCTGCGCACGGGTGGAGAGGGCGTATGCGGTCTCGGCCGTGTGTGTGATCACGACGACCGCGTCCTGCGGACCGATCACCGGCGCCCACCCCACGAACTGCATCGACGGGACCGCGACGGCCGAGCGCCCGGTCTGCTGGATCATGGCGGCGCCGAGCTCCGCGGCGTGCAGGCTCGTCCCGGTGCCGACGAGCCAGATCCGGCGGGCGCGGTGCAGGCCCTCCGCGGCGGTGTGGATCTGCTCGCGCATCTTGGGGGAGCGGACCAGCCGCTCGAGCTCGGCGGGCTGGGAGCGGATCTGCGCCTCGAGGTTGGTGCCGGGGGCGGTCGGCATCGAGCGGTCTCCTTCGGTCCGGGTGGGCGGAACGCCCGAGCTTAGCTCCCGGGGCCGGTTCCCGAGCCGAAGGGGCTCAGAGCCTGCGCAGGACGGCGACGACCTTGCCGGCGATCCGACCGTCGGTCATGGCGAACGGCTCCATCGCCGGGTTCTCCGGGATCAGCATCACCTCGCCGTCGCGGTGGGCGAGCCGCTTGACCGTGGCCTCGTCCCCGGCGGGCCCGGGCAGCACCGCGGCGACGATGTCACCGTCGTCCGCCGCGTCCTGGGAGCGCACCACCACCACGTCGCCGTCCAGGATCCCGGCGTGCACCATGGAGTCGCCTGCCACCCTCAGCGCGAAGTGCGGGGCATCGGTCGCGTACCCGCTGGGGACGGTCAGGTAGCTCTCGACGTCCTCCTCGGCCAGGGTCGGGGTCCCGGCCGCGATCCGACCCACCAGGGGCACCACGATCCCGTCGGCCTTGGGCGCCGCCAGCGTCATGGCCCGGGGCTTGGTGGGGTCCTTGTGCAGCAGGCCCATGCGCTCGAGGTTCGCGAGCTGGGCGTGGACGCTGCTCGAGGACGTTAGGCCGACGGCCTCGCCGATCTCGCGGACGGTGGGGGGGTAGCCGCGCTCGCGGACGGTGTGGGAGATGAAGCTCAGGATGCGCTGCTGGCGTGCGGTGATGTCAGACATCGTCCCTAGCCTCCTCGGTCGAGGGGACCGTAGCACGGGGACCGGCGGAGGGCAAACATATGTTCGATAGAGACCTTGACACCGAACAGGTGTTCGGGCAGGGTGTGATCGAGATGGGAAGGACGCGCGTTCGTCGGCGTGGAACGGCCACCGTTGCCGCGATCCTGGCGTGCCTGTTGGTCGGCGCACCGGTCTCGCGGGCGTTCTCGCCGGCTCGGCAGGGGACGCACCCGCGAACGATGTACGTGGTGCGACCCGGCGATACGGTCTGGTCGATCGCGACGCGCTTCGCGGGCGGCTCCGACCCCCGGCCGCTGGTCGATGCGATCGGGCGGCGGAACGGGGTCGAGGCAGGGACGATCGTGCCCGGCCAGGCGCTCTGGGTCCCATCGCTCGGTTGACGGGCCGCTGATGACGGGCGTAGCGTGCGCGCGGCCCCAACATCTTGTGGTCGAGCGCGATGCGATGTCCCTGGTGCGGCGCGGACGACGATCGGGTCGTCGATTCCCGACCCGCCGACGGCGGGGCGGCGACCCGTCGGCGCAGGGAGTGCGCCGCCTGTGGCCGCCGGTTCACGACTTTCGAGCGCGTCGAGGGCGTGGGGCTGGTGGTGATCAAGCGGGACGGCGAGATGGAGCCCTTCGATCGCCAGAAGGTCGCCGCCGGGATCGAGAAGGCGATCAAGAACCGGCCGGTCACCCGGGAGCAGGTCGCCAGGGTGGTGGACCGGGTCGAGGAGCGCCTGCGGCGGAAGGGTCCCGAGGTGACGTCCCAGCGCGTCGGCCTGGAGGTCCTGGCGAGCCTCGCCAAGCTCGACCAGGTGGCGTACATGCGCTTCGCGAGCGTGTACAAGGACTTCCAGGAGATCACCGACTTCGAGCGCGAGCTGGGGGACCTGCAGGAGCGCCGGCCCGCTCGGCGCCGGGGTACCTAGTCGGGCACACACCACAAGATGTAGTGGGTGTGGGTGGTCAGTTCCCCCAATATCTTGGAGGATGACGCTTGACACGCCTCCGCGTGGGGGCAAGAATCACACCCCTGTGATTCAAGCGGATCATCGCTTCCCCACGGGCGAGAGGAGCACACCGGTGGCGACCAAGCACGACGACGTCGAGGTGATCCGCGAGGGGCTCACCTTCAAGCGAGCCTTCACGACCGAGGGGCGGCACCCCTTCGACGACGTGGAGTGGGAGATCCGCGACGCGGTGATCCCGAACTACAAGGAGGGCGGCAACGCCTTCGAGCAGCGCGACGTCGAGTTCCCGAAGGACTGGTCGCAGAACGCCACCAACATCGTGGCCCAGAAGTACTTCCGCGGCTCGCTCGGCACCCCGCAGCGCGAGTCGTCGGTCCGTCAGCTCGCCGGCCGGGTCGTCGACACCATCCGTGGCTGGGGCACGAGGAACGGCTACTTCGCCACCGAGCACGACGCGCAGGTGTTCGCCGACGAGCTCACGCACCTGATCATCACGCAGAAGGCCGCGTTCAACTCGCCCGTGTGGTTCAACGTCGGCGTGCCGGACACCCCGCAGCAGTGCAGCGCGTGCCAGCCCCACGATGCCCTCGTCAGCACCCCGGCAGGGCTCGTGCCGATCGGCAAGCTGGTGGAAGACGACGCCATCGGAACCAAGGTGTTCGACGCGAACGGGGTCACGCGGATCGTCGCGGTGAAGGCGAACGGCGTCAAGGACGTTCTGCGCATCCACACCAAGGCCGGGCATCGCCTCGACGTGACCGGCGACCACCTGGTGTGGCGAAGCTCGGGGTGGGGCACGGGCTCGTTCGTTCCCGCGGCGGATCTGCGTCCCGGCGATCAGGTCGAGTGGCACCGACGGGGATCGTTCGGCGAGTCCGAGATCGACCCGAACGAGATCGCGGAAGCCGCGCTCGCCGGCTGGCTCCAGTCGGACGGGTTCGTCGGCAGGTACGAGCACGGCACGAACCGCTCGCTCACGATCGAGGCGATGACCGTGACCGCCGCCGAGCGCGGATGGGTGACGGACGCGCTCGATCGCGTGTTCCCCGGGGTCCGTCGTCACGAGCGGAGCCAGGCGAACCAGGATCCGGAGCTCGACTGCCGGAGGATCAGGCTCTACGGACGCGGGCTGGAGCCGTTCGTCGACCGCTGGAGCCTCCTGGTCCGCGGGCGCGACATGACGGTGCCGGAGCGGCTGTACACGGCGCCCCTCCCGGTGGTCGCCGCGTACCTGCGCAGCGTCTTCCAGGCCGAGGGCTACGTTGCGATCAGGGGGACGTCCGCGCGCGTGGGCCTGGACATGATCTCCGAGGGGGTCGTGCGCGGCATGCAGGAGCTCCTGGCCCGGTTCGGGATCTTCTCGCGCGTCGGGTTCAAGCGTGACGATCGGGGAGAACGCAAGGGCTGTTGGTCCCTCTCGATCAACGCGGTGGGCGATCAGGCGACGTTCGCGGCCGAGATCGGCTTCCTCGACCCCAGGAAGATCGCCCTCCTCGAGATCGCCATCGACCGCCTCGGCGTGGCGAGCAGGGAGACCAAGCGCCTGGAGATCGAGCGGATCGAACGACGTGGCCCGATGGAGGTCTACGACATCCAGACCGAGAGCGGGGAGTACCTCTGCTCGGGACTGCGGGTGCACAACTGCTTCATCCTCGCGGTCGACGACACGATGTCCTCGATCCTCAACTGGTACGTCGAGGAGGGCACGATCTTCAAGGGCGGCTCCGGCTCGGGGATCAACCTGTCCCGGATCCGCTCGTCGAAGGAGCCGCTCGCCGGTGGCGGGACGGCCTCCGGCCCCGTCAGCTTCATGCGCGGCGCGGACGCCAGCGCCGGGACGATCAAGTCGGGCGGCAAGACGCGGCGCGCCGCGAAGATGGTGATCCTGAACGTCGACCATCCGGACGTGCGCGACTTCATCTGGTGCAAGGCGAACGAGGAGCGGAAGGCGCGCGTGATGCGCGACGCCGGCTTCGACATGGACCTGGACGGGAAGGACTCGTTCTCGATCCAGTACCAGAACGCGAACAACTCGGTCCGCGTGACCGACGAGTTCATGAAGGCGTTCGAGCAGGATCAGGACTGGAAGCTCAAGGCGGTCCTGGGAGGCCAGGTCGTCGAGACGGTCCGCGCCCGCGAGCTTATGCGGGAGATCTCGCAGGCGGCCTGGGAGTGCGCGGACCCCGGGATGCAGTACGACACCACGATCAACGAGTGGCACACGTGTCCGGCGTCGGGGCGGATCAACGCCTCCAACCCGTGCTCGGAGTACATGCACCTGGACAACTCGGCGTGCAACCTGGCCTCGATGAACCTGCTGAGGTTCGCCGACGGCGAGGGGAACTTCGACGTGGCGTCGTTCCGCCATGCTGTCGAGGTCGTCCTCACGGCGCAGGAGATCGTCGTCGGGGAGTCGGACTACCCGACCGACAGGATCGGGCAGAACGCGCGCGCGTTCCGTCAGCTCGGCCTGGGCTACGCGAACCTGGGGGCGCTGTTGATGGCCCGCGGCCTGCCGTACGACTCGGACGCCGGCCGCGCCTGGGCGGGGGCGATCACCGCGCTGATGACCGGCAAGGCGTACGCGACCAGCGCCCGGATCGCGGAGGTGATGGGACCGTTCGAGGGCTACGAGCCCAACCGCGATGCGATGATCCGCGTGATGCGCAAGCACCGCGAGGCGGCGGAGGACATCGATGCGGAGCTCGTCCCCGAGGGGCTCCTGTCCGCCGCCAAGCAGTCCTGGGACGAGGCGATCGCGCTCGGTGAGACGCACGGGTACCGCAACGCCCAGGCGAGCGTCCTCGCGCCGACCGGGACCATCGGCCTGATGATGGACTGCGACACCACGGGGATCGAACCCGAGCTGGCGCTCGTGAAGACGAAGAAGCTGGTCGGCGGCGGCACCATGAGGTTCGTGAACCAGACCGTCCCTCGCGCGTTGTCCCGCCTGGGCTACGACGATGCGCAGGTCCAGGACATCGTGGCGTACATCGCCGAGCACAACTCGGTCCTCGAGGCTCCTCACCTCCGGCCCGAGCACCGGTCCGTGTTCGACACGGCGATGGGCGATCAGCCGATCCACTACATGGGCCACGTCCGGATGATGGCCGCGGCCCAGCCGTTCATCTCGGGCGCGATCTCGAAGACCGTGAACATGCCCGAGGAGGTGACCGTCGAGGAGGTCGAGCAGCTGTTCGTCGAGTCGTGGAAGCTCGGCCTGAAGGCGGTCGCGATCTACCGCGACAACTGCAAGGTCGCCCAGCCGCTGTCGGCGGACCGGAAGACCACGGCGACGGCTCCGGAGCCGGCCGACCTGGCGCAGCCGGTCCGCAAGCGCCTGCCGAGATCGCGCCCGTCGACCACGACCTCGTACCAGGTCGGCGACGCCGAGGGCTACATCACCGCCGGGTCGTACCCGGACGACGGCCTCGGCGAGATCTTCCTGAAGACCTCGAAGCAGGGCTCGACGCTGTCGGGCGTGATGGACGCGTTCGCGATCGCGGTCTCGATCGGGCTGCAGTACGGCGTGCCCCTCGAGTCGTTCGTCGCGAAGTTCATCAACATGAAGTTCGAGCCGTCCGGCATGACGAACGACCCTGACATCCGGTTCGCGTCCTCGATCGTCGACTACGTGTTCCGGCGCCTGGCGCTCGACTACCTCGCGGACGACGTGCGTGACGGGCTCGGGGTCCGCTCGATCGAGGAGCGGAAGCGGGACGCGAGGGCCGAGGCCGCCGAGAAGGCGGATCGCTCCGAGGAAGCGTCGCCGGCGCCCTCCGTCCGGGAGCCGGCTCAGCACGCCGCCGCCGACCGTCGCAGCGCGAAGGAGCTCGACGCGCCGCTGTGCTACCAGTGCGGGTCGAAGATGCAGCCGGCGGGCTCCTGCTACGTGTGCGGGACCTGCGGCAGCACCAGCGGCTGCTCCTGAGGACCGGCATGGGCGACGGCGCGGGACGGGCGACTGGGCTGCACCACATCCAGCTCGCGATGCCGCCGGGCGAGGAGGAGGCGGCCGTGAGGTTCTACGGCTACCTCCTCGGGATGCGGCAGATCGACAAGCCTCCGGAGCTGGCTCCGCGCGGTGGCGTCTGGTTCCGGGAGGGGGCCTTCGAGGTGCACCTGGGCGTAGAGGAGTCGTTCCATCCCGCGTACAAGGCGCACCCCGCGTTCCTGGTCGACGGGCTCGAGAAGCTCCGCGTGCGTCTGGAGGCCACCGGCATCCGCGTCGACGACGACCCGGTGCAGCTCGAGGGCTTCCATCGCTGCTACGTGCGCGATCCGTTCGGCAACCGGATCGAGCTGATCGAGCCGGCCTGATGGACCTGCCGTTCCAGCGGCTGCACGCGGACGCCGAGCTCCCCGGCGCGGCGCACCCGGGCGACGCGGGGCTCGACCTGCGATCGGTCGTCGACGTGACGGTCGGGCCGGGTGAGCGCACGCTGGTGCCGACCGGGCTCGCCGTCGCGATCCCGGAGGGTCACGCGGGGCTCGTGCTGCCCCGCTCGGGCCTCGCGTCGCGTCAGGGCCTGACGCTGGCGAACTCCCCGGGCCTGATCGACGCGGGTTACCGCGGCGAGGTCACGGTCGCGGTCGTGAACCTCGACCGGACGGAGGCGGTCGCGATCGCCGCCGGTGATCGCGTCGCCCAGCTGGTGGTGGTCGAGGCTCCCGAGGTCCGGCCGACCTGGGCCGAGCGGCTCGCCCCGTCGGCCCGAGGGAGCGGTGGGTTCGGCTCCACGGGTACCGCCTGAGCCCGGCGGTCCACGCGCTGGGGTGGGTCGGTCGGTTGAGGCGGGGGAGGGTCCGCGCTAGGCTGGGAGCCAGATTCGCGGACGTGGCTCAGTTGGTAGAGCACCACCTTGCCAAGGTGGGGGTCGCGGGTTCGAATCCCGTCGTCCACTCCAGAGGTCCCAGGGGATGA
>JAXLTF010000017.1:0-70298 GCA_046330185.1 Actinomycetota bacterium | reverse complement strand
ATCCCTCCGTCGACGATCAGCGAGGCGCCGGTCATGAACGAGGCGTCGTCGCTCGCCAGGAACAGCGCCGCCTTCGCGAGCTCCTCGGCACGGCCCAGGCGGCCCATCGGGCTGTGCACGAACCGGCGCCGGCGTTGCGCGTCGTCCGACAGGAGCTCGGCGAGCAGCGGGGTGTCGATGGGTCCGGGGCAGAGCGCGTTGCAGCGGATCCCCTCGCGCGCGTACTCCACCGCGATCTCGCGGGTCATCGCCAGGACGGCGCCCTTCGACGCCGTGTAGGACGTCTGCGACGTGGCCGCGCCCATCCACGCCACGAACGACGCCACGTTGATGATCGAGCCGCCGCCCGAGGCGATCATCGCCGGGATCCCGTACTTGCAGCCGAACGCGACGCCCTTGACGTTGATCCCCAGCACCAGGTCCCAGACCGCCTCCGTGTTCGTGTGGACCGAGCCGTCCTCGTTGGGCATCACGCCCGCGTTGTTGTACAGGACGTCCAGGCCGCCGTAGGTGTTCACCGCGGCCGCGATCATCGCTTCCGCGTCCGCCTCCCGAGAGACGTCGGCGTGGACGTACACCGCCTCGCCGCCGGCATCGCGGATCCCGGCGGCGGCCGCTTCGCCGGCGTCGTCGGCGACGTCGGTCAGCACGACCCGCGCCCCCTCGGCCGCGAACAGGCTCGAGGCCACCTTGCCCATGCCGCTCGCGCCGCCGGTGATCAGCGCGACCTTCCCCTCCAGGCGCATCCCGTCCCCCCTCACGACGACCCCTCGGACGCGCCGAAGCCTACGCCTTCCGGTCGGGGCGAGACCTGGGCTACGCTCGGGCACCCGGGTCATAGGGAGGGACGAGGGTGACCGAGCTACTGGTCCTGGCCGGCGAGCGCACCGCGGCCGTCGAAGGGCAGACGATGCCGGTGGTCGAGCCCGCCACCGCCGAGCCGATGGTCGAGGTGGCGCGGGCGGGAGCGGAGGACGCGCGGCGCGCGGTCGGGCTCGCGCTCGAGGCCTTCGAGGAGGGTCCGTGGCCGCGGACCAGCGCGCGCGAGCGGGGACGCGTCCTGACGAGGGCGTCGTTCCTGATCCGCGAGCGGCAGGAGCAGCTCGCGACCCTGGAGGCGCGCAACGGCGGCAAGCCGATCGCCGCGGCGCGAGGCGAGATCGACCTGGTCGCGAACGTCTTCGAGTACTGGGGCGGCGCGGCGAACAAGATCTTCGGCGAGACGATCCCGGTGATGCCGCCGGGCATCGACCTCACCCTGCGCGAGCCGGTCGGCGTGTGCGCGTTGATCACGCCGTGGAACTTCCCGGCCGCCATCACGTCGTGGAAGGTGGCGCCCGCGCTCGCGTGCGGCAACACGGCGATCGTGAAGCCGGCCAGCCAGACGCCGCTGACGGCGCTGGCGATGGCCGACATCCTGCGCGAGGGCGGGCTTCCGGACGGGGCGCTGTCCGTGTTGCCGGGCCCGGGTTCCACGGTCGCGGGCGCGCTGATCGCCGATCCGCGCGTCTCGAAGATCAGCTTCACCGGGTCGACCGAGGTCGGCACGCGCGTGATGCAGGCCGCGGCGCCGAACATCACCCGCGTTTCGTTGGAGCTCGGGGGCAAGTCGGCCAACGTCGTGTTCGCCGACACGGACCTCGACGTGTGCGTCGAGAAGTCGGTCTGGTCGGTGTTCGACAACGCCGGGCAAGACTGCTGCGCCCGCTCTCGCGCGTTCGTCGAGCGGCCCGTCTACGACGAGTTCGTCGAGAGGTTCGCCAAGCGCACGGGCTCGATCGCGGTCGGCGCGCCGCTCGACGAGACGACCGAGATGGGCCCGCTGATCTCGCAGGACCAGCGGCGGACCTCGCTCGAGTACCTGGGGATCGGGATCGAGGAGGGCGCCCGACGCGTGACGGGCGGCGAGGTCCCCGACGGCCCGGGCTTCTACATGCGCCCGGCGCTGCTGGCCGACGTCGACAACGGGTGGCGGGTCGCGCAGGAGGAGATCTTCGGCCCGGTCGCCTGCGCGATCCCGTTCGACACCGAGGAGGAGGCGATCCGGATGGCGAACGACTCGCCGTACGGCCTCTCCGGGTCGGTGTGGACGCAGAACCTCGGGCGCGCGATCCGGGTGGCCAAGGCGATCCGGACCGGCGTGATCAGCGTGAACTCCGCGTCGAGCGTGCACACCGAGGCGCCGTTCGGCGGCTACAAGCGCTCCGGGATGGGCCGCGAGATGGGGATGCACGCGGCGAGCCTCTACACCGAGATGAAGAACGTCTACCTCTGCCAGGAGTAGCCGTCCGCACGGATGCGGGTGGGTAGACTCGGCGATGATGGCCCGGCTTCCACAGGAGCTTCGGAACCGCCCGGCGCGCAAGCCCGGTCAGGAGCCGACCGCGACGCTCACGCTCGACGCCTACGGCCGGCTGAATGCCGAGCTCGAAGGGCTCGAGACGGATGGGCGCGCGCACATCTCCGAGCGCCTGAAGGCCGCGCGCGAGCACGGCGACATCCGCGAGAACGCCGAGTACGACGCGGCGAAGAACGAGCAGGGACTCATGGAAGCGCGGATCCGCACGCTCAAACACATGCTGCGCGATCCCGAGATCGTCGAGGCGCCTGTCGACGCCGACGCGGTGGGGACCGGCATGCTCGTCACGCTCCGGCCGCTCGACGAGGACGACCCCGACGACGAGACCTACCTGCTCGCGAGCCACGCCGAGGAGAAGGCGCCGGGCGCGCGGACGATCACGACCTCGTCGCCGCTGGGCCAGGCCCTGGTGGGCGCGGGTGTGGACCAGGAGATCCGGTACGAGGCGCCGGGCGGCACCGTCGCCTACGTCGTCGTCGGGTTCGAGCCGCACGCCGGCTGACTAGTCCGTGACAGACTAGTGGCGACGCATCGGACGCGTGTGACCCGGGAGGCGGCTCCGAAGGTCCGCGACATGCCCGACCCACGCAAGGGGGAGGGCGCCGCCGGCGGCGCGATGCAGCGCATCTTCAAGTGGCCCTATCGCGCGATCCTGGCGTTCCTGCTCTGGACCCGCGTGCGCCCCTGGCAGCTGACGCTCCTGTCGCTGGTCCTGAACGTGATCGTGGGCTGGCTGATCATCGGCGGCGAGTGGTTCGTGGCGGCATGGCTGCTGCTCGTCGCCGGCATGTGCGACGTGTTCGACGGCTCGGTGGCGCGCCAGCGCGGCGAGGATCGTCGCTCGGGGGCGTTCATGGACTCGGTCCTGGACCGGGTATCCGACGCGATCCTGTTCTCGTGCCTGTTCTGGTCGCTCGCGGCCTCGGGCGACCGGTTCGAGGCCGCTCTCGCCCTGGCGACCCTCGTGATCAGCCTGGCGGTCAGCCACACGCGCGCGGAGGCGGAGGCCGTCGGCGTCTCGCTCACCGAGGGCTCCTTCCAGCGCCTCGAGCGGTTCATAGCGCTGATCGTCGGCCTGCTGATCCCCGGCGCGATGCGCCCGGTGCTGATCCTGCTGACGGTGCTCGGCGGGGTCACGCTGCTGCAGCGGGCGTGGTCCGCGCTGCGCGACGCGCGTTGACGACCTGCTCGACGCGCGTTGGCGACCCGCGCGGCTAGGGTATCTACGACGGCATCGGAGGAGGCGAGCACATGGAGTTCGTACGCGTCGGCGCGCTTGCCGAGGTTCCCGAGGGTGAGGTGCGCGCGTACGACACGCCGGCGGGACGGGTCTCGGTCGCTCACATCGAACAGCGTGTGTTCGCGTTCGGCGACGAGTGCACGCACATGGGGTGCTCGCTGGCCGAGGGCGAGCTCTCCGACCGCGAGGGAACGATCGAGTGTCCCTGTCACGGGAGCGTCTTCGACGTCGAGACCGGTGAGCCGGTCGAGGGCCCGGCCCAGGACCCGGTCCCGGTCTACCCCGCTCGGGTGACCGACGACGGTTGGGTCGAGGTCGGCTCCGCGCCCGCGGGCGAGGAGGAGGCGGGATGAGGCTCGGCATGGTCGGCCTGGGCCGGATGGGCGGCAGCATGACCGTCCGGTTGGTGCGCGGTGGCCACGAGGTCGTGGCGTTCGACCCGAACCGCGAGGCGGTCGAGGCCGCCGTCGTCGCTGGGGCCGAGGGAGCCTCATCTCTGGGGGAGCTCTGCGAACGGCTCACCGCTCCCAAGGTGGTGTGGGTGATGGTGCCGGCGGGCGACGTCACCGAGGCCACGATCGGCGAGCTCGGCGGGATCCTGGCCGACGGGGACGTGGTCGTCGACGGGGGGAACTCCGACTGGCGCGATTCGCTCAGGCGCGCGGAGCGGCTCGAGGCCGGCGGGATCCGCCTGGTCGACTGCGGCACGAGCGGCGGGATCTGGGGTCTCGATGTCGGCTACTGCCTGATGGTGGGGGGCGTCCCAGAGGCGGTCGCCGTCGTGGAGCCGGCGTTCATGACCCTCGCTCCGCGGGACGGCTACGCGCACGTCGGGGCCCCCGGAGCCGGGCACTTCACCAAGATGGTCCACAACGCGATCGAGTACGGGATGCTCGCCGCGTACGGCGAGGGGTTCGAGCTGCTCGCGCGCTCGTCCTTCGCCCTGGACCTCGAACGGATCGCGGGCATCTGGCGCCACGGCAGCGTCGTGCGGTCGTGGCTCCTCGAGCTGCTTCACGACGCGCTCGAGAAGGATCCGACGCTCGATCGCGTCGACGACTGGGTCGACGACTCGGGCGAGGGTCGGTGGGCGGTCCAGGCCGCGATCGATCAGGACGTGCCCGCGCCCATCACGGCTCTCGCCCTGTTCGCAAGGTTCGCCTCGCGTCAGGACGAGGCCTTCAGCGCGAAGGTGATCGCGGCCCTTCGCAACGAGTTCGGCGGACACGCGATCCACCCCGAAGAGGACTAGACGTGGCGCGCCGGCCAGGGAACGCGGGGCCGCAGGCGATCGTGATCTTCGGCGCGTCGGGCGACCTCACGCGCCGCAAGCTCCTCCCGGCCTTCTTCCACCTGTACCTCGAGGGCCTGCTGCCCGAGCGGTACGCGATCGTCGGGTACGCGCGAACCGTGATGACCGACGACGAGTTCCGCGAGATGGCGCACGACGCGATGGCCGAGCACGGGCGTCACATGCCGGCCGGCGAGGTGTGGTCGGACTTCGCGAAGCACCTGCGTTACGTGCCGGGCGAGTTCGCCGACCAGGGGGCGATGGATCACATCGTGGAGGAGCTGCGCGACGTCGACGATGCGCACGGCACCGAGGGCAACCGCTTCTTCTACGCCGCGACGCCCGAGGTCGCGTACCCCAGCATCGTCGAGCGGATCGGCGAGTCGGGGCTGGCACCGGGCTCGAGGATCGTCTTCGAGAAGCCGTACGGCCACGACCTCGAGAGCGCGAGGCGCCTGAACGCGATCGTGCACGAGGTGTTCCGGGAGTCGCAGGTGTTCAGGATCGATCACTACCTGGGGAAGGAGACGGTTCAGAACATCCTGGCGTTCCGGTTCGCGAACGGCCTGTTCGAGCCGATCTGGAACCGCCGGTACATCGACCACGTGCAGATCACGGCGGCCGAGTCGATCGGGATCGAGGCCCGCGGCGCCTTCTACGAGCGCACCGGCGCCATCCGCGACCTGATCTCGACGCACCTGTTCCAGATGATGACCTTCCTGGCCATGGAGCCGCCGGTCTCGCTCGAGCCGAACCGGTTGCGCGACGAGACCGTGAAGGTCCTGCGCTCGGCGTCCCTGTGCGATCCCCAGCGGGTGGTGCGCGGCCAGTACCTCGGCTATCGCTCCGAGGACGGGGTCTCCGGGTCTTCGAACGTGGAGACGTTCGCGGCGATGGAGCTGGAGCTCGACAACTGGCGCTGGGCGGGCGTGCCCTTCTTCCTGCGGACCGGCAAGCGCCTGGAGCAGAAGGCCACCGAGATCACGCTCAAGTTCCGCCAGGTGCCGTTCAACGTGTTCAAGGACAGCGAGATCGATCTGCCGAAGCGCGACCACCTCACGATCAGGATCCAGCCCGACGAGGGGATGACCCTGGCGCTCAACGCGAAGCGGCCGGGGCCCGGACTCGACCTCGGGCGGGTGACGATGGACTTCGACTACGACCGCGAGTTCCCCGCGCACCGGATCGGCGACGCGTACGAGACCCTGCTGCTGGGCGCGATGGAGGGAGACCACACGCTGTTCCTGCGCGAGGACGCGATCGAGCGCGCGTGGGAGCTGCTCCAGCCCGTGCTCGACCTGCCCGGCGAACCCGCTCCGTACGAGCCGGGGACCTGGGGCCCGGCCGGGTCCGAGGCGCTGATCTCGCCCCGGACCTGGCACCTGTCGGTCGAGGACCCCCCCTAGCCGGCCGCCACGGGACGCCCGACCCCCGATGGGAGCGCGCCGCCACCGGTGCCCTCGGTGTCGATGCCGTGCCACGGCGGCACGGCGACGGTGCGGTTCCCCGGCGTGCCGCCCAGACGGATCTCGCGGAGCTCCAGGTCGTTGTCCGTCCGGCGCTCGTAGAGCAGCCCCAGCGGGTTGGCCCGTACCGCGATGTAGTAGGTGCCGTTCGGCAGGTCGGTGATGTTGAACGACTGGCCGGGCAGGCCCTGGTAGTACGTGTCGCCCCAGCCGGCCGGCAGGACCTCGCGCGCCCATAGCGCCCCCGGCCCCGATCCGCAGTTGGAGCCGCCGAGACCGATCTCGCCGGGGTTCAGCTCGGCCCCGGGCGCCAGCAGGTCGATCGCGTCCGTCGGCGCCAGGCAGAACGACTCCTTCCGGCTCACGATCGTCATGGTCTGCGTGGCGTCCAGCAGCGAGTAGCGCGCGAACTGCATGAAGTGCCAGTGCTGATGCCCCTTGCGGGCATCCCACATCATGTCGCCGGCCGCCGCCTTGCCGACGACCCTGCCGGTCGCGTCCGTGAAGTACTGGTACGCGTCCATCATCTCCGCGCCCGTCTGCCGGAAGCCCTCGACGACCATCGGCGAGGGCCCCGCGTTCCAGACCGTCGCCCCGAAGTCCAGGAAGTCGCCCCGCCGCCGTTGCTCCACGCTGATGCTCCACGCGGGGAGGGCCACCAGATCCGGCAACAGGTCATCCGGAGGGCTAGGGAGCGTCGGGACCGAGTCCTGCGCCGCGATCCGGCCGACGTGCGGGTGGGGCGGGTCGATCGGGCACCGTGGCGGGCACGCGTCGTCTCCGTCCGAGACGGTGACGAGCCTCACCCGCACGGTGGCCGTCGCGTCCTCGTCCGAGATCCCGAGCAGCGTCGCGTAGGTCTGCGGGATCGACATGGTCACGGTGTACACACCGTCCGGGCCCTTGATCGGGTCGAACGATGTCGCGTTCATCGCCCAGCCGTCGTCGATCCCCCACACCGTGCCGAGCGTGAACGGCGATCCGTAGCAGTAACCCGGATACGTCGGGTTCTGTGGTCCGTCGTCGTTCACCCGGGCTTCGCTCCCGGGGCAGAACGCGTGGAACCGGTCCAGGACGACCTTCCCGCGCGGGTCCGCGACCGTAACGTGGATGAACCGACGCAGTCCGATGAGGCCCCGTGCCAGGCCGGAGGGCAGCGCGACGTCGCCTCCGGGAACGTGCTGGGTCACCTCGAACGGGTGGTCGTAGTCGGGCCGCTGGACCCTGATCTCGAACGGCCCGCCCGTCGTCGCGACGTAGATGCCCGGGTCGAGCCACGCGCGCTTGCCGTAGCGCTCCAGCGTGATGTTGGGGTCGGCGGCGAAGATCCGCACCGAGGGACGGACGGCGGCCTGCGCCGGCAGGCTTCTAGGCGAGATCAGGACGACCAGCGCGATCAGGGCGACCGGCAGCGGCAACCAGCGACGTGCTCGTGGCATGCGACCTCCTCGGGTCCGAACGATCGGTGCGGGACGGCTCGCATCCCGCCCTCTCCGACGCCCGTTCGCGCCCGCAGGTTCCGTGCCGCGAACCGATGGTCCCACAAGTGCCGCGTTGCGTGGTCCGGTTGGTGCCGGTTCGCGATGGTCCGGCTGGTGCCGCGGCGCGCCATCTCCCGGTAGGCTCGCCATCCCGACGACCAGGAGGGCGCTCCCATGACCGACGCGCGCACCCGCTTCGACCTCGGCTCCGACGACATGCCTACGGCATGGTTCAACCTGATGCCGGACCTGGCGCAGAAGATCCAGCCGCTGCCGCCGCTCAGCCCGGTGACCAAGGAGCCGGTCGGCCCGGACGACCTGGCGCCGCTGTTCCCGATGGCGCTGATCGGCCAGGAGGTCTCCTCCGACCAGTGGATCGACATCCCGGGCCCCGTCCTCGACATCTACCGGCTGTGGAGGACGACGCCGCTGCACCGGGCCACGCGCCTGGAGCAGGCCCTGGACACGCCGGCACACATCTACTTCAAGAACGAGGGCGTCTCGCCCGCCGGCTCGCACAAGCCGAACACCGCGGTTCCGCAGGCCTACTACAACAAGGAGGCGGGGATCCGGCGGATCGCCACCGAGACCGGCGCTGGCCAGTGGGGGTCGGCCATGGCGATGGCGTGCAGCTCCTTCGGCCTGGAGTGCACCGTCTACATGGTGAGGGCCTCCTACGACCAGAAGCCGTACCGGCGGATCCTCATGGAGACGTTCGACGCCGACGTGATCGCTTCGCCGTCGTCGCAGACGAACGCGGGCAAGGCGATCCTGGGCGGGCATCCGGACTCGACCGGATCGCTGGGGATCGCGATCAGCGAGGCCGTAGAGGACGCCGCCACGCACGAGGACACGAACTACGCCCTCGGCAGCGTGCTGGGGCACGTGCTCATGCACCAGTCCGTGATCGGGCTCGAGGCCCAGCGACAGATGGAGCTCGCCGGCGAGGAGCCCGACGTGATCATCGGCTGCGTGGGCGGTGGCTCGAACTACGCCGGCCTCTCGTACCCGTTCATGGCCGAGAAGCTCCGCGGCACGAAGCCCGACCTGCGGTTCGTCGCCGCGGAGCCCGCCGCCTGCCCGACGCTCACGAAGGGTCGGTTCGCCTACGACTTCGGCGACTCGGTCGGGATGGGGCCGATCGTCCCGATGTACACGCTGGGGCACGGGTTCGTGCCGGCACCGGTCCACGCCGGCGGCCTGCGCTACCACGGTGACGCGCCCTCCCTCTCGCTGCTGGTCCGGGACGGATACATGGAGGCGAGGGCCTTCTCGCAGAACCAGATCTTCGAGGCCGCGGTCCTGTTCGCGAAGACCCAGGGGATCGTGCCGGCGCCGGAAACGGCTCACGCGATCAAGGCGACGATCGACGAGGCGCTGGCGGCGAAGGAGGCCGGCGAGGAGCGCGTGATCCTGTTCAACCTGAGCGGGCACGGGCACTTCGACATGCAGGCCTACGACGACTACCTGAACGACCGGCTGCCCGAGGTGGAGTTCGAGCCGGCGGACGAGGAGGCGGCGCTCGCGGAGCTGCCCGAGGTGCCGATCCAGGTCTGACCGGGCTCAGTCCGCGATCGTCTTCTCGGCGAGCTGGAAGTCGTCGACGGCCACCTGCAGCGCCGCGCGTGCCAGGAGGGTGTAGCCGGTCGGGGTGAAGTGGAGGCCGTCCGACGCGCGGATCTCGATCACGTCGTTGCCCTCGTGGAGGTAGGCGGTGTAGCCCCCGGAAGGCGTCGAGTAGAGGTCCCACGTGTCCAGGTAGCCCACGTCGGGCTCGGCGCGGGCCGCTTCTTCGAAGATCTGGTTCTGTCGCCGGATTATCTCCCACCGCGCCTGGTCGCGGATCACCGGCAGGCCGACCCATACGACCCTGGCGCCTCCCGAGGTGGCGATCGACATGAAGTCGCGCACGCGCTCCGCGTATGCGTCCGGCCAGCCGAAGGTGGCGATCTCCGTCTCGACGCGCCCCCCGGGGGTCCGCAGGGACTGCGTGTCGTTCTTGCCGATCATCACGACCACCAGGTCCGGCTTGAACCGGTCCACGATCTCGCGCATCGTGGCCGGCCAGTCGAAGTAGTCGGGTCGCGCCAGGCCGGTGGAGATCTGCCCCTGCCGGGAGACGCGCACCAGCGACGGCTTCATCACGCGCTCCATGTAGGTGCCGAGGCCCGCCGCCAGCGAGTCACCGACCACCACGACGCGGAGCTTCTTCTTGCCGGTGGGCACGCGGATCGGGCCGGTCGGCTTCGGGTCGCCCTGGTTCGGACCCTCCGCGTCGTCGCCGGGGACCGTGGGGATCGGCTCGGGCGGCTCGACGACCCCGGCACCCGGGGCCTCCGGATCGTCGCGACCCAGCGCCCGAACGATGGCGTCGGTGACGACGGACACGCGCAGCGCGTCGGAGACGGCCGCGACCGGGCCCAGGATCGCGAGCGACACCGATCGGCGCGTGCCCTCGGTTGAGGCCTCCGCCGACCGCTTCAGCGTCGGCGAGAACAGGAACGCCCACAGGACCAGGCACACGAGCATCGCGACCAGGACGCCCCCCGCCGGCATCGTGGGGCGCTCGGGCCGGCGGTGACGCTCGGGCCCCGCCGCCGGGCGGGGCTCGTTCCTGGTCGTCCGTCCCATCGCGGTGCCTCGCTCAGAACTGGAAGTAGATGAAGGGTGCCACGCCCTGCGGTCCGAGCGTCGTGATCACGAACAGCCCGACGGCGCCGACCACCCCGAGGGTAACCGGCCGCAGCGTGGCGACCCGTTCGCGCAGGTGACGGGCGAACGCGGGCGGCCAGAGCTGGGTGGCGAGCATCAGCGCGATCGCGGCCACCACGAGCGGCGTCACCAGCTCGGTCGGCGTGCCCCATCCGGTGAACAGCCGCCCGAACATCTCCAGGGCGCTCGACAGGGAATCCGACCGGAAGAACACCCATCCGACGCAGACCAGCTGGAACGTGACGATCCGCTGGACCCACGTGTCCGGGCCAGGCGGGCTCCTCGGTCCCGCGCTCCGCACGTCTCGCGGCTCGGTAGTGGTGCACCGACAGCAGGACGCCGTGGTACCCGCCCCATCACGAACGTCCACGCCGCCCCGTGCCAGAGGCCGCCGAGCAGCATCGTCAGCATCAGGGTCACGTAGGTACGCGTCGTCCCGTGACGGTTCCCTCCGAGCGGGATGTATAGGTAGTCGCGGAGCCATCGCGACAGCGTCATGTGCCACCGCCGCCAGAACTCCTGGATCGAGATCGCGCTGTAGGGGCGGTCGAAGTTCTGCGGGAACTCGAACCCCAGCAGCAGGGCCAGCCCGATCGCGATGTCCGTGTACCCGCTGAAGTCCGCGTAGATCACGATCGCGTACGCCCAGACCGCGACGATCATCTCGATCGCGCTGTGGCGGGCCGGGTCGCCGAACACAGGGTCGACGATCGTCGTCGCCAGGTAGCTCGAGATCACGACCTTCTTGAACAGCCCGCCGAAGATCAACCACCCCGCACGCGCGACATCGATGTGTCGGGGGTCACGCCGGACGTCGAGCTGAGGGATCAGCTCGTTCGGGCGGACGATCGGCCCGGCGACCAGGTGCGGGAAGAACGACAGGTACAGGAAGACGTCGATCCAGCTCGCGGGCGTGGTCTCGCGCCGCTCGATGTCGACGACGTAGGAGATCGCCATGAACGTGTAGAAGCTGACGCCGATCGGCAGGATCACCTGGATGAGCGGGAGGCCCGCGTGGATCCCGGCCTCGGCGAGCGCGTTCGTGACGTTGACCGAGAAGAACCCGTAGTACTTGAAGTAGGCGAGCGGCAACAGGAGTGCCGCGACGGCGACCCCCGTCGCCCACCGCCTGCGCCTCGGGTCCTCCTGCCGAGCCACGGCCAGGCCGCCCAGCTGGGCGAGCGCGCTCACCCCGGCCAGCAGCCACACGAAGTGCCAGTCCCACCAGCCGTAGAAGACGTAGCTCGCGCCGATCATGAACAGCTTCCACGGCAGGGGCCGTGGGTTCAGCAGCCAGTGGCCCAGGAAGACCAGGCAGAAGAAGAGCGCGAAATCGACGGTGGGGAAGAGCATCCCCGCTGGATGCTAGACGAGCGCTCCCAAGGTGTCGTGGGCCGTTCGTGGTCCGCACACGTTCGTCATGGATCCGGGTCGGCGAGCTCGCGGAGACGCTTCTCGAGGAACGCCCGCTTGCGCGGATTCGAGGCCAGCTCGAGCGCCCGGCGGTACGAGCCTGCGGCCTCCTCCCGGCGGTCGAGCCGTCGGAGCAGGTCGGCGCGCGCGGAGTGCAGGTGCTGGTATCCGTCCAGGACCTCGGCCAGCGCGTCCACGAGCGAGAGTCCGGCCGCCGGTCCGTCCGCCATAGCGATCGCCACCGCGCGGTTCAGCTCGATCACCGGCGACGGCTGCCCGGCGGCGAGCGCGCCGTAGAGGCTCGCGATCTGGGGCCAGTCGGTGTCCTCGGGTCGCGGGGCGCGGGCGTGGAGCGCGGCGATCGCCGCCTGCAGCTGATACGGGCCGGGGCGACGCCGCCCGACGGCGCGGTCCAGGATCGCCAGGCCCTCGTCGATCGCGGCGTGGTCCCACCTGGACCGGTCCTGGTCCTCGAGCAGCACCAGCCCGCCCGCGTCGTCCGTCCGACCGCCGCGTCGGGCGTGATGGAGCATCTCCAGCGCGAGGAGCCCCTCGACCTCGGGCTGGTCGGGCAGGAGCCGGTCGATCACGCGCGTGAGCCAGATCGCCTCCTCGCACAGCTCTTCGCGGATGAGATCTCCCGACGTGGCCGCGTACCCCTCGTTGAAGATCAGGTACGACACGGCCAGGACCCCGTCGAGCCGCTCGTCCAGCAGGTCCTTGGGCGGCACGCGGTACGGGATCGCGGCGTCGCGGATCTTCCGCTTGGCACGCACGAGCCGCTGCTGCACCGCGTCCTCGCGAACGATGAACGCGCGCGCGATCTCGCGGGTCGAGAGGCCGCCGACCGTCCGGAGCGTGAGCGTCACGCGGGCGTCCATCGTCAGCGCCGGATGACAGCACGTGAAGATCAGGCGGAGCCGGTCGTCCGGGATCTCGTGCACGCCGTCGTCCATGGCCTCGAGGTCGTGGATCCGACCGAGATCGTCGCTCCGCTCCCGGAGGCGGCCGTCGCGGCGGAGCCGGTCGATCGCCCGGTTCCGTGCCGTGACCGCGATCCAGGCTCCCGGGTTGTTCGGGACGCCCTCGGCGGGCCAGCGGTCGAGCGCGATAACGAAGGCGTCCTGGACGGCGTCCTCCGCCAGCTCGAAGTCCCCGAGCACCCGGATGAGGGTCGCGACCGCGCGCCCCGACTCGCGCCGGAACGCGCGGTCGACGATCTCGTCCGCAGCGCCGACCGGCCCGCGCGGATCTAGGCGACCCATGCCCGGTCGGTCAGGCGTGGTCCTCGTGCGGCGCGTCGAAGTCGATCACGGGGCGCAGCTCGATCGTGCCCGTGACGGCGCCGGGGCACCTGGCGGCGGCCTCGATCGCGTCGTCCAGGTTCGCGACGTCGAGCAGGTAGTACCCGCCCAGCTGCTCCTTCGTTTCCGCGAACGGGCCGTCGGTGACCAGACGCTCGGATCCCTGGAGTCTGACGGTCGTGGCCTGGTCGGTGGGATGGAGCGCGTCGCCCGCCACCATCCAGCCCTTCTCGCCGAGCCATGCGGTGTAGTCGGTCCACCGCTTCATCTCGACTGCCTGCTCCTCGGGCGAGCCCGGCTCCCAGGCCTTCTCGTCTCCGTAGATCAGCAGCATGTACTGCATCTGCGCCTCCTCCGTCGCGGCTCGGACGACCGCTTCACCCTAGCGACGAACGCGGGAGGGCGATATCGACAACCTGCTACGGATGTTTGGCGGCGTAGGTCGCGAAGTAGGCCCGGACGATCGGGATCAGCCCGGTTACGTACGCGCCCAGCGAGCAGCCGCGGCACCAGGCCGAGGCGCGGATCGCGTCGGCGGTCACCTTCGAGCCGACGCACGAGCGGAGCCCCTGCAGGATCGCGGCGTACCCGTACGACTCGGCGCCGCCGGTGAGCGTCTCCTCGGTCGCGCGCAGGCCCAGGGTCAGGGTGCGGAAGTTCTGCACGCCCACCGAGTTGAACGAGGTCGAGCCGCGCATCCGGTGGGTCGTGGCGAGTGGGTTCCAGCGCGCCTCGGTGAACTCGTTCGCCTGCCATGCCACCATCACGATCAGGTTCTCCTGGCAGGTGGGCGCGCCGATGTGCTCCAGGAACCTCGCCGCCCAATCGCCGAACGGGAGCGCGCCGGAGCGACGGGCGATCCGCCGCTCGATCGCGTGCACGCGCGCCGACGCGTCGTCCTGCGCCTGGCTCAGCCGCGCGAGCTCGGCCTGCTGCGCGGCGAACGCGGCGAGCAGATCGGCGCGCCGGGCCTCGATCCCCGCCAGCAGGTGCGTGCGCTCGGCCGCCGCCGCCTCCAGGTCGGCGGTGGTGGCGTCGAGGCGCTCCGAGCGCTCCGCGACCTGCTCGGCCAGATCGACGTCGGCCGCCTGGAACCGCCCGAGCATCGTCGTGCGATCCATCAGGTCGGCGAACGAGTCGGCGCCCAGCAGGTACGCGGCGTCGGCGCCGGGCCCCATCGTCATGAACGCAGACCGCGCCCGCTCGGCCAGCCGCGCTCGGAGGTCGTCGAGCTCCTGGCGCGCGTCCCGCAGCGCGTGCTGCGACCGGACGAGCCGGGCCTGGAGATGCCCGAGCTCGTCACGCGAGGTCTGCAGGTCGGCCGCCAGCGCCAGGATCCGGAGCTGGAGCCGCCCGGCCTCCGTCTGCGCGGAGCCGATCGACGCCTCGAGCCGGTCGGCGCGCTCGCGCGCCCGCTCCAGGTCCGGCCGCGCCGCCGCCTCGAGCGACGACGCGCCGATCAGCAGGACGGCCGCCAGCGCGGCGGCGCGCGGCCACGACCGGGTTGCCAGACCCCTCGTACCCATGGAGGTCCCATCGTCTCCCACGACCCCGCGCTTGACCGGCAAGCCTGGGTTGCGGGAGACGGTCAAGGGTGCCTCGTTGTCGCGTCTTCGATTGATCCTGGGTCTCGCCTGCCCGGAACTATCAAGTCGAGGCCACATGATGCCCCGAACCGAGGCTCGGTAGCTCAGATGATGCCCAAAGCATGAGCAAGATGGCGATAGGCACTAGCAGAGTCATGCTTCAACCTGCGGGATTTGCCACGTGGGCTCCCTCGATCGCACCGCGGGCAATGGTTAGTCCCGGGACGACGACAAGTGAGGGCGCCTCTCGAACCCGAATGACCATCCGACCGGGGCGTTAATCCGCTCGCCGAGCCCGAATGGCGATGAAGCTGAGCAGGCCACAAGCAAACAAGGCGATAGCGATGAGGGTCCACCCGGCCAGAGGAGCATCGTCGGTCAAACGATTGATTCCAGCCGCAAGGCAAACTCCGGCGGTCACTCCAATCCCGAAGATAGGCCCGATCCAATTCGCTAGCTTGTGCCCAGGAGTTCGCGTCCGTGACCATACCGACCACACCACCAGTGCGGGTGCAACAACAAAGAAGAGGCCGCGGATGAGTTCTCCAATTGCGATCAGGACGAGCCCAAAGGCGAGAACCACGGCCTCAACTACATAGAGCCACCTGTAGCTGCGGCTGGCGCCCCTTGGCGTGGTCACAGCAGGGACCTCTGACCCCGCGCCACTGATTCCTTCATCCGGTCGTTCCTTCCTGTGCAGCGACGCCTGAGACACACCCGACAAGAACCGCTGCAATGATGGTTGGAGGTGCGGCCGCCTCGATTGGGACGAGAGCAGCGAAGAACTCCACCCCGCCCTGGACGCAGGCGGCAACATCGATGAGGAAGCGGAGCGGATTCTCCACTACCCAGCGATAGGCACAGCGGATTCCCAAGCCTCCGCACCCGTCGTCAAGACCTAGAGGGTCTGTGATGACAGTGGGTTCCAGGCGCCCGTATTGATAGAGGTTGACACCGGAGCCCATGAACCCGAGCGGGTCAGGAGAGGAGAACCTCCCCCACGTCGGGTTGTAGTAGCGAGCCCGGTTGAACTGCAGGTTCGTCGCTCCGTCCCACTCACGCCCGGTGTACCGATAGGGGTGTGTGCCTGATCCGGTCTGGGTGGAGGCTCCGTAGGGCTGATACGTGAACGTGTGCGAGACGGCGCCGGCGGAGTAGAGCCCCACGGTGGAGCCCAGGGCATCGCTCATGAGGTCGTAGTTCACCCCAGAGAGGGTCCGCTGGTACGTCTGGTCCAGCGCCAGGCCTGTGATCAGGTCCGAGGTGACGCTGCCTCCGTTGTTCTGCTCCTGGACGGGGTTCAGCCCGTCGTAGAGGAACTTGTTCGTGGTGCCGGATACGACCTTCTTGATCCTGCGCCCCAGCCCGTCGTAGACGAAGCTCGCGCTGCCCCCAGAGGTCGCCGTCAGCTGGTTGCGGGCGTTCCAGGTGTAGGTCTGCGTACCTGCAGCGGTCACGTTGCCGTTCGCGTCGTGAGTGTTCGCCGTCCCGTTCCAGGAGCTGATCTGGTTCGCGGCGTCGTAGACGGCGTTGGTGGTCGTGGCCGTCGGGAGTCCCGTCCGCGCCCAGGTGTCGAACACGGTGGAGCGTCGCCCCACGCCGTCGTACCCGTAGGCGATGGTCCCGAGGCTCGCCCCTTGGGCATACGCGATCTGGGTTAGCTCGTTCGCGTTCGAGTAGCCGTAGGTCTCGGTGACGCCCGACGGCAGCGTCGTGACGTTCGGCAGGCCGTTCGGCAGGTAGGTGAAGCCCACGGTAGCGGCGCCCCGGCTGATCTGCTGGAGCGTTCCGTTGGCGTACCAGCTGTAGTTCGTGACGGCCTGGTTCCCGGCGGTCATGGTCTTGCGCCGCCCGTCGTCCCAGTAGGTGTAGGTGACGGTGCCCTGGGGCTGGGTGTCGGTCGTGAGCCGGTCGAGGTCGTCGTAAGCCCTCGTGATCGTGCCCGCGCCAGATGTAGAGTCGGCCACCGATGTCAGCCTCCAGCCGACGTCGTAGCCCAGCGTGAGCGTGGACTCGTACGTGTAGCTCCCCGGCGAGCCCTGGCGCTTGTAGCCGATGAACGTGGGACGGTCATAGGCGTTGTATCGGTACTCGGTGACCTGGTTCTTGCGGTCGGTCCAGGTAACCAGGTTCCCCTTCGGGTCGTACGTGAAGCTCTCTTGCCTGCTGAGCGCATCGGTCCGTGTCTGGAGCAGGTTCGAGGCGAAGTACGTGAAGTTCGTCTGATGGGCGAGGGCATCGGTGATCCGAGTGAGGTTCGAGTCCTCGTCGTATCCGAACGACGTGGTCTTCGCCCGGGCGTCGGTCACCGAGGTCAGGTTCCCGAGCGCGTCGTACGCGTAGGTCGTCCGGTAGCCGAAGGGGTCGGTCGAGACGAGCACCCTGCCGGCGGCGTCGGTGAAGCGGCGGGTGATCCGGCCCAGCGGGTCGGTGACGGAGACCAGGTCGCCGTGGGCGTAGGTGAACGTGGTCGTCCGCTGCGCGGGCGGGGCGGCGCCAGGGTAGACGACCGTGGCGACCTGGCCGGCTTGGTTGCATGTGAGCGTCGTCTGGTTCGTGGACGGGTCCGTGACCGAGGTCAGGCAGCCGATGCCGTCATAGCCGTAGACGGTCTGGCGCGAGAGCGGATCGGTCGTGGACTTCAGGCGCCCCAGGTTGGACCAATCGAACGTGGTGGTCACCTCGCCGGCTGTCCCGTCCAGGCGCGAGACGGACGTGACGTTGCCGAACCCGTCGTAGCCGTAGCTCGTCGTCCGGGTGTGGAAGCTGTCCGTCACGCTGGAGACACGATGGGAACCTTGGTCCAGAACATACGTGTACGTTCGCTGGTCCGCAGTCCCCACGGCCTCGATGGACGTGGATGTGTACCCGGCCGTGTCGAACCCGACGCAGCGGATGTTGCCGTCCGGATCGGTCACCTTGGTCTTTCCGGGGCACTGGGTCCCGCCCGTGTAGTCGGTGAACCACTGACCTCCGCCGGCGACGGTCTGTTGATCGATCCGACCCTGGGCGTCGTAGTGGTTCGTGATCGCGGTGTTGCCTCGGGGATCGACGATCGTGTTCAGGTAGGTGCCTGGACTCGGGGTCGTCGACGGGTTCGGATTGACGACGGTGGAGGCATCCCAGGTGAGCACGGTCGACTTGGGGTTGGGCTGGCCGACCTGGTTAGCGTCCGTGATCGTCTTCAGTCGCCAGAGCGAGCCCGTCGGGTGCTCGTAGGTGTAGGCGACGGTCCTGCCGAGGCTGTCGCTGGCGGAGGCCACGAGACCGTTGCTCCGCGTGAGCGAGATCCAACGCCCGGACGGGTACCCAACGAGCCCCTGCAGGGTCGAGCTTCCGGTGTTGCGGACCGGGAGCAGCCGGTTGCCGAAGGTATCGATGACATCGGTGAGCACGCCGGCGAGCCCGAAGACCAGATGGGTGCCGTCTCGAAGATGCAGGTTCCATCCGTGGATCACCCCATCGCTGTCCGGGGTGAAGTAGGCGCGAGCTTTGAAGAACGGACCGGGGGTCGACTGGGCCTCGAAGACGAAGTCGTTCTCGTTCGTGCCGGAGACCTTGGTGAGATGAAGGGTCCGTTCTCCGGGGATCGCGAGATCGAGAGAACCCAGACCATCGATCGAAGATAGGTACATGTCGTAGGGCGTCCCCGTGCCGAGGCCGAACGAGTAGGTGTTCGAGTCGTTCTGTCGGTACTGCCTCGATAGCGACAACGACGGGATGCCCGGCTCCGTCAGATCGAGCTCGCCGTGCACGAACAGACCGGTGGCGAGGTCGACCGGGTCGAGATCGCATGATGTCGCGGGGTCCGGGAGCTGGCCCCCGATAGGCTCGAGCGGTAGGTCCTGTGATCCCCCCGCGAACCCGGTGGGTTCGTTCGAGAACGAGCCGCAGCTCGCGCTCAGCGATGCCGGGCTCATCGTCGACAGGTGTCCGCCTCCCGTGAATGCCCAGATCCGCGCGTCCCTACTCGGGACGATCCGCCGGCCGTTCTGGGTGACGTGACCGTACCCGTACTCGTACCAGCCTCGGTCATCGGCGTCGTAGTGGGAGAACGGAACGCGGACCCCGGGCGGGAAGTCGCGGAGGTTCGGATACGACCCACGCGCCGTCACCCTCGACGTAGGTCCCGCCGGGTTGCACCGTGAAGTACATCGGGAACCCGAACGGCGGCAGCGGGAAGGGCGGGCGGTCCACGGGGATCGCCGTGAGCGAGAGCTCGTTGACCGGTTCGCCGTCCTCGCCGATTAAGCGGCTCCCTTCAGGGATGTGCACCTCGAACCCCGGGATGTCGGGCGTGCGAAGGACGACCTCGCGGTCCAACACGTCCGGGACCCGCACCGTCGTCGACAGATCCAGCTCCGTCATCCAGATCGTCCACCCGAGCTCGTTCGTCTCACCCCGCGCGAGGTGCACCTGCGCCTCGTAGAACCCGTAGGTCGCGTGGGCGGAGTTGGCGGTCGCTCCGTCGATCTCGAGGACCTGCTTGCCCGCGGGGATCCCCGCCAACAGGAACCGACCGGTCGCATCGCTCTCGGTTTCGATGCCGTCGATCTCCAAGCTCACGTGCTGTAGCGGCGAGCCGTCGAGTCGGAGGACGCGACCTGCGAGCGCGGTCACGCCCGGCTCCGCTTCGAGCGCCGGGAGCTCGACGGCGTCTGGCCAGGGAACGACCTCTGCACCGGTGCTGGCAGGAGGCTCGTCGGTGGGCGCCACAGGGCCGCTCCGCGAGGGTTCACTCGCGTCGTTCGCCCCGGGCGCCGCGAATCCGGACACGAGCGTCAGCTGGAAGTTGCGCGTGCCGACCAGCTCGTCCCGCAGGTCGTACGAGATCGTGTGTGTGCCGGTCGTGTCGAGCACGATCGAGGTGATCGACTGCGTCGAGGGCGGCACGTCGTTCCCGCTCTTGAAGACCGATCCGTCGGGGCGGAGCACCTTGACCTTGTTGGTGTTGCAGCAGGCGAGGTTGCCGCCCGACATCGTGAGCGTCAGGTTCTGCCCGGTGGTGCCGGTGAAGGTGAGCGTGAAGTTCTGGCCCGGGACGGTGTTCGAACCCGTCACGACCGAGCCACCGATGGCGATCGGGTAGTTGGGATCGGCGGGGACGTCGTAGACCTGGATGATGGCCGATCCCACGTCCTTTCCGGACGGGTCGAACTCGAAGTAGTGGCGACCGGGCCACGTGAGCGTCTGGACATCGAAGAACTTCGACGAGGCGGCGATCTGGGCCGCTCCGCCGACGTCTCGGCCCGTCGGCTCGAACAGGCGGATCCAGGGACAGCAGGGGTAGGTGGAGCTCGTGACCATCGCCGAGATCCGTTGGCCGACCGTGCCGTCGAACGTGAACCACGCGTCCTGGCCCATGGTCGTCGTCGAGAACGGGACCCCCGCTCCTCCCGGGACGATCGCCGTCGTGGAATGCGTCGCGTCCACCGGCTTGAAGCTCAGCTGGCCGGTGTTCGTGCTCTGCGGGTCGAACATGATCGTGTAGGTCCCGTCGAACGGCAGCAGTTGCGTCGGAACCGTCCCGCCGGTGGGAGCGACAGGCGTAGCCGAGAGCAGCCGGCCGAAGGGGTCGAGGATGCGGACGGTCGGGTAGAGGGCCGTCGTGGCACCGGTGACGTCGATGAAGAGCTCGTGGTTCTGCTGTCCGTCGAACAGCCCTATGGCCACCTTGTTCGCCGTGTTGACCGTGAGCGCGGACGTCTGTCCGAGGCTAAGCCTGGTCGTCGACTCGATGTCCGTGGCGACGAACCCTTGCGGGGGCGCCGTGAAGTCAGCGGACGACACCGCTTCGCCGTCGGCCGTCTGGACGCTGATCTTGCCCGGCGCGACGAACGGAGGCACCTTCACGGTGAGCGCCGACGCTGTGGCCGAGACGACCTGGGCGCGCGTCCCGTTGAAGAAGACGTTGTTCCGCGCCGGCGCGCTCGGGTCGAAGTTCGTGCCGTTGATGACGATCTGGACACCGGTGTCTCCCGAGGTCGGCGAGAAGCCCGAGACGGTGGGCGTGACCGAGCCGATCACGTCGTAGCTGGCGGTCGAGGTCGCGGTCTTGTTCGTGCCGAGGTTCTTGACCCACAGCGGCCCATCGGCGGCGCCCGCGGGGACGCTCACCTGCAGAGTCGTCGCCGTAGCGGCCGTCACAGTCGCGATCGTGCCCGCGGAGCCATTGAACCGGACCTGGTTCTGGGCGGCGGTCGTGTTGAAGCTCGACCCGTAGATCGTGACCGGCGTGCCCGTGCCGCCGCGCTTGCCGTGGAACTCCAAGATCCTGGTGGTCGTGGCCGACTGACGGGTGATCGAGAGCAGGTTCCCGACGTCGTCGTAGGCGTACTTCGCGATCCCGTTCGATGCGGCCGTCGGGTCGACCACGGCCGTGAGGCGTCCGATCTCGTCGTAGACGTAGGTGATCGGGGTAGAGACCGTGGGTGCGGCCCCCGCGGGCGTCGGTTGGAGCACGACCGTGACCAGCGAGAGCGCGATCAGCCAGGCGAGCGAACGGCGACGCCGCATCCCCATCCCCTCTCTCTTCCTGCGTGCGACAGGCGTGCGAGCGTCGGCGACGCTAGTGGGGGGGGGGCACCCGGATGCAACCTCGCAGGTCAACGCTAGATACGACGGGCAGCGCTTCCTCGTTGCCGCGTATCCTCACGCTCGTGACCGGCATCGACCCGATGGACGTGCTCGAGATCGATCGGCTCCTCTCGGACGAGGAGCGGCAGATCCAGGCGCTCGTGCGCGAGTGGGTGGCCGACAACATCCTGCCGGGGATCGAGGCCTGGTTCGAGGAGGGGTTGTTCCCGAGGGAGGTCGCGACCGAGCTAGGGTCGCTCGGGCTGCTGGGGATGCACCTGGACGGCTACGGGTGCCTCGGCGCGAACGCGGTCTCGTACGGGCTCGCCTGCCTGGAGCTCGAGGCCGGCGACTCGGGGTTCCGCTCGTTCGTCTCGGTGCAGGGGTCGCTGTGCATGTACCCGATCCACCGGTACGGGAGCGAGGAGCAGAAGCAGGCGTGGCTGCCGCGGATGGCGGCGGGCGAGGCGATCGGGTGCTTCGGCCTGACCGAGCCGGACTTCGGCTCGGACCCGAACCACATGCGCACGTGGGCGAAGCGCGACGGCTCGGACTGGATCGTCTCGGGCACGAAGATGTGGATCACGAACGGCTCGATCGCGGATCTGGCGATCGTGTGGGCGCAGACCGACGACGGGATCCGCGGGTTCCTGGTTCCCACCGACATTCCGGGCTTCTCGGCGACCGACATCCACCGCAAGCTCTCGCTGCGCGCGTCGGTGACGTCGGAGCTGGTGCTCGACGACGTGCGGCTGCCCGAGGACGCGGTCCTGCCCGGCGTCACCGGGATCAAGGGGCCGCTGTCGTGCCTGTCCGAGGCCCGGTTCGGGATCGTGTGGGGCGCGATGGGCGCCGCGCGCGCGTGCTTCGCGTCAGCCCTCGAGTACGCGAAGACGCGGGTCCAGTGGGGCCGGCCGATCGCGGGGTTCCAGCTGACGCAGGAGAAGCTCACGAACATGGCGCTCGAGCTGAACAAGGGCACGCTCTTGGCGCTGCACCTGGGTCGGATGAAGGACGAGGGCCGCCTGCGGCCCGAGCACGTGAGCGTGGGCAAGTTGAACAACGTCCGCGAGGCGCTCGAGATCGCGCGCACCGCGCGGACGATCCTCGGCGCGTCGGGGATCACGCTCGAGTACCCGGTGATCCGCCACATGAACAACCTGGAGTCGGTGCTGACCTACGAGGGCACGAGCGAGATCCACACGCTGATCGTCGGCCAGGCGCTCACCGGCGAGCGCGCGTTCGACTAGGGCGAGCGTCGCTCCACCGCTCAGGGGGGAGCCGCCGGGTCCGCGAGCTGGACCCGGCCGCCGACCCTCCTCACCTCACGACATGATCCTCCGGACGTCGTTAGCGTCGAAGGCGCGCATCGTCGACGTGCGGATGTTCCCCAGGGAGCTCACCTTCGCCAGGAACTTCACGGCGGTGTCGTCGTCCGCGAAGTCCGTTATGGAGACGATGTCGTACTGGCCCATCGTCCAGTAGATCTCCATGGAGCCGCCCATGTCGGCCGCGAGCTTCTGGGCCGCCTCGGCGCGGTCGACCGTGTCGCTCGCGGACTTCGCGCCCTGGTCGGTCCAGTTGATCAGGCTGATGAACTTCGCCATCTATCCCTCCTCTCGACGCTGCATCCCGCTCGGGATCGTGCGTGTCGCGCCAGCGTGTTCCGCGCCCCGCCGTCCGTCAAGTCGGCGGAGCGGCCGCGAAGCCGGCGCGGCGTTCCGCGTACCGCCGGCCGAACCACTGCAAGGGGAACGACAGCAGCCAAACGAACATCGCGAGCTGCGGGTCGACGAACGCCACGGGGATCGACGCCAGGAAGACGATCGTCACGACGAGGCTCCGGAAGATGAAGTAGCGGGCCATCGTCGGGTGGAGCGGTCCGGCGAAGGTCCGGAAGCGGACCGCGTACCAGGTGAGGGTGGACGACGCGAGGCCTGCGATCGCCAACGACGACGCGTAGAAGACGCTGGCCGCGACCTCGCCCTCGTGGTCGCCGAGGATCGCGCTCGGGTACGGCAGGAACGCGATGCAGAACAGCAGGACGAGGTTCAACGTCAGCAGACCCTGGTCATAGGCTCGGACGTAGCGGAACAGCCGATGGTGGCCCAGCCAGAACAGCGCGATCACCCAGAAGCTGATGAGGAAGGCAACGAACTTGCCCGTCTGGTGCGTCAGGAAGCCGGCGACGTTGACACCGGTCCCCGGCCGCGGGATATCCAGGACCAACAGCGTCATCGCGATCGCGAAGACGGCGTCCGAGAAGTAGATCAGCCGCTCGATCGCGGCCCCGGCCTCGACCTTTCCCTCCGGCGGTTCTGCGCTCATCGTCAGGTAGCCTTCCGGCCGAAGCCTACCCGCGACGATCCCGGAGGTTCGGATGACCCGAGAGACCGACTGGTCCGTGTTCGAGAAGGCCGTGGAGCTGACCGCGTCCGCCGTCCGCGGCACGATGGGAGCCGCGGGGAGCCAGTCTCCGTCGTACGTCGGCGACGTGTTCCGTGAGGTGTACAAGGCGTTGCGCGAGACGGCCGACGCGATCCCGAAGCAGGAGACGAAGGCCGGGTTCTGACGATCAGCGCGGCATCACGTCGCGCATCGAGACGATCCCCACCGCGGCGTCGCCCTCGACGATCGGGAGGTGGCGGAAGCCGTGTCCGAGCATCGTGGCCAGTGCCTCGGAGGTGTCGACGTCGGGTGAGGCCGTCAACGGGTCGCGCGTCATCCAGTCCGAGACGCGGTGGCCGGCGGCGTCGAAGTCGGAGCCGAGCGCTCTCAGGATGTCGCGCTCGGTGAAGACGCCGACCAGGCGGTCTCCCTCCAGGACCAGCGCGGCACCGACCTGATGCGTGCTCATCACGGTCGCCGCCTCGGCGACGGTCGCCGACGGTGGCACGGACACCAGGTCCGTGCTCATCACATCCCGGATCGCGACCATGGAGCCCTCCACCGCGAAGGGTAGTCCCGGGCGCCGTGCCGCGTGAAGCGTTCCAGGAGGTCGGCTCGGCGCCGCTCCGACCGGTGATGCGCCGCTTGACGCCGCCGTCGCGCGAGAGCTAGCGTCATGAGGATGGTCATGAGAATCATTCTCAGTATGACGGGAGCGTCCTAGTCGTGGGCGGCGCCGCCGAGGCGCACCCGGCTCCCGGTCGCGCGCCCGGCGACCCCATCGTGGAGGCCCGCGACGTGAGGTTCGGCTACGGGCGCTGTCCCGTGCTGGACGGCGTCAGCGTGTCGGTGCGCGCCGGCGAGTTCGTTGCGCTCGTCGGCCCGAACGGATCGGGCAAGTCGACGCTGCTGCGGGTGCTGCTGGGCGCCCTGCGGCCCCAGGCCGGCACCGTGTCCCTGTTCGGCGAGCCGCCGCAGGCGTTCGAGGAACGGTGGCGGCTGGGGTACGTGCCGCAGCGGCCGTCGCTCGGCTCCGAGGTCCCCGCGACCGTCGAGGAGATCGTCGCCGCCGGACGCCTGCACCAGGGCAGGTGGTGGCGCCGGCCCACGTCCGAGGACAGCGAGGCCGTCCGGCACGCGATCGCGTCGGTCGGGCTCGACGAGGAGCGGGATCGCCCGCTGAACGAGCTATCGGGTGGTCAGCAGCAGCGGGTGTTCATAGCTCGGGCGTTCGCGAGCGAGCCGGAGCTGCTGGTGCTGGACGAGCCGATCGCCGGGATCGACGCCGAGTCGCAGCGGCGGTTCAGGGATTCGCTGGTGCACCTGGTCGACGACCACGGGTCCGCGGTCCTGCTGGTGTCCCACGAGCTGTCGGCGGTGGCGCACGACGTGGACCGCGTGGTCGTCCTGAAGGGGACCGTGCTGTTCGACGGCTCGCCCGCCGATCTCGCCGCGTCTGGTGTGTCGCTCGGCGTCCATGCGGAGGACCTCCCGCTGTGGCTGGAGGGCCTGCGGTGATCGCGTCGTTCCCGCTCCCGTACCCGTTCGAGACCGAGCCGATGCAGCGCGCCCTCGTCGCGAGCGTGGCGGTGGGGATCTTCGCGCCGATGATCGGCACGTTCCTGGTGCAGAAGCGGCTCTCGCTGATCGGGGACGGTGTCGGGCACGTCGCGTTCGCGGGCATCGGAGCGGGGTTGCTGCTCGGGGTGTGGCCGGTGTGGACCGCGCTCGTCTTCGCGGTGGCCGGGGCGGTCGGCGTGGAGTGGCTGCGCTCGCGGCGGAAGGCGTCGGGCGATCTTGCGTTGGCGCTGTTCTTCTACACGGGGATCGCGCTGGGGATCGTGTTCGCGAGCCGCGCGGGCGGCCTCGACCTCGAGACGCTGCCGTACCTGTTCGGGGACCCGCTCGCCGCCTCCGCCGGTGAGGTCTGGACCATCCTGGGCCTCGGGGTCCTGGTCGTGCTGGGCACGTGGTCCCTGCGCCGGGTCCTGTTCGCGGTGGTGACGGACGAGGACTGGTCGCGGGTCGCCGGGCTCCCCGTGGACGGTCTCGGGATGCTCCTGGCCGGGCTCACCGCGGCGGTGATCATCGCCGGGATGCGGGTGGTCGGGCTCCTGCTGGTCGCGGCGCTGATGGTCCTGCCGGTGGCCTCCGCACAGCTCGTGGCGCGCAGCTTCGCGGGAACGCTCCGGCTGGCCGTGGCGGTCGGCGGCGCGTCGGCGTTCCTGGGGCTCGTGCTGGGCCGGATCCTCCACATCGCGCCGGGCGGTGCGATCGTGCTGGTGGCCGCGGCGATCTTCGCGGGCGTCGCGATCGTCCGCGGTGGCGCGCTCCGCGTCTTCGAGTTCGAGGCGCACCGATGACCGGGTTGCCGCACGACACGGTGGACGCGCGCCTGCGCGGTGCCGGCCGGCGCTACACGGCGCAGCGCCGGCGGCTGGTCGAGCTCCTGGCCGACGCGGGTCCGCTCTCGATCCCTGAGATCCTGCGCGGACGTCGCGGCCTGAAGCAGAGCTCGGTCTACCGGAACCTCGCCGTCTTGGAGCGCGGCGGGATCGTCGAGCGGGTGCACGCCGACGACGGCTTCTCGCGCTACGAGCTGGCCGAGGAGCTCACCGGTCACCATCACCACCTGATCTGCTCGAGCTGCGGGCGCGTCGACGACGTCGCGTTCCCTCCGGCGTTCGAACGGTCGCTCGACCGGGCGCTCGACCGGTCGGCCGCGCGAGCGGGGTTCGCCACCGTGAGCCATCGGTTCGACGTGATCGGGCGCTGCCGGGGCTGCGCCTAGCGGGCGAGGCCGCGCCCGTCGGGTTGTCGGTCCGGCGCGGTGTCGTGTTCCCTAGTCGGTCATGGCTCCCAGGCGTCTCGCGTTCGTCGTGCTGCTCGTGGCCGTGCTCGCGATCGCCCTGACGCCCGCGGACGGGCGACCCGCTCGGGCCGCCGAGGGGGATCAGGACCTGGTCGATCTGGCGTGCTCGCTGCCGCACGAGTGGCTCCTTCGCACCTGGCGCGGGTGGCGCCCCGACCGCAGCGCGCAGCTCTCATACTTCCCGATCCAGCCCGACTTCGTCGGTGCCGGCCTGCCGCACGTCGGGCCCTGGCCCTACGTCCAGGACGTGCCGATGCTCTGGTACGGGCCGGGGTTCGTTCCGGCCCGGGGCGAGGTCGGCCGGCCCGTGACGAGCGCCGGGATCGCACCTACCGTGGCTCGTCTCCTGCGGTTCGATGGCTTCACGGCCCCCGACGGACAGCCGATGACCGAGGCGATCGCGCCGGGGGATGAGGCCAAGGACCCGCCCCGCCTGATCGTGACGATGGTCTGGGACGCGGGCGGCATGAACGTGCTGGACGCGCACGCCACGGCGCATCCGTTCTACGACTCCCTGATCGCCAAGGGGACCGACTACACGGACGCGACGGTCGGGTCGTCGCCGACCAGCACCGCCCAGATCCACGCGACGATCGGGACCGGCGCGTTCCCGAACCACCATGGCCTGGTGGGGCACCACCTGACGGTGGGGGGCAAGCTGACCACGCCCTGGCAGGAGGGGCCCGCGTTCCTGATCGAGCCGACGCTGGCGGACGTGTACGACCTGGCGATGGACAACGAGCCCGTGGTGGGCATCGTCGGCACGGTCGACATCCACTTCGGGATGCTGGGCCACGGCTCCTTCTTCTCCGGAGGCGATCGCGACATCGCCCTGACGCGGTCCGTCGTGGGCGGCGAGACGCTCACCGACGAGGGGTTCGAGTGGAACATCCCTCCACGCGACGCCCCCTACTACGAGCTCGCCGGCTACGCCAACGACGTGCCCGGCTTCGAGCAGGACGTGCGCAGGGTGGACCAGGCGGACGGGCAGCTCGACGGGATGTGGCGCGGCAACCCGATCGACGAGCTGCTGCAGGGCTTCGACACGCCTGCGCGGACGCCCTACCAGGAACGCGTGGTGGAGACCGTGATCCGGCGCGAGGGCTTCGGCGCCGACGCCGTCCCCGACCTCCTGTACCTGAACTTCAAGGAGATCGACTACATCAGCCACGTCTGGGGGGTCGGTTCGCCGGAGATGAACGACGCCGTGATCGCCCAGGACCGGGCCCTGAGGCGCTTCGTCGGGTTCCTGAACAGGACCGTCGGCAGGGGGCGCTGGGCGATGGTCGTGACGGCGGATCACGGCGCGATGCCGCTGCCGGAGGACTCCGGCGGGTTCCAGATCTCCACGGCGCCGATCGAGGCCGGGATCGACGAGCGCTTCGACACCGACGGCGACGACGTGCCGGTCGTGGACCTGGTCCAGCCGACGCAGGTGTTCCTTAACGTCGACGAGCTGGACCAGAACGGGTTCACCGTGTCCGACGTCGCCCGGTACGTGATGACGCTGACGCAGGCCCAGACGGCCGGCGGCGGCACGACGGTGGACCCGGCGACGGCGAACGACCTCGTGTTCCAGGCCGCGTTCCCCTCGGACCTGATGGCGGAGCTCCCCTGCCTGCCCGAGGCTCAACGGTAGTATCCGCCCAGCGATGACGGTGACCGACGCACCGCCTGCGGCGACGCGCGCGGCATCCGCCGGGGGATCGGGCCGGCTCGGGTCCGGGTGGGTCGTCGGAGGGTTCGCGCTCCTCCTCCTGCTGATCCTGTCGTGGCCGTTCCTGCGGGATCCGTCCCTGTCGGCGCCCACGCGGGACCCGGCCTGGTACACGTGGCGCGCCAACGTGATCATGGACTCCGACCCCGCGTCGGTCGTGGGCGAGTGGGGTCCCGAGGGACTGTTCGCCGGCGGCTACCGGGTGACGACGCCGCTCGCGGGTGCGCTCCTGCAGCGGGTCGCGGGCATCGACACCTACTCGTTCAGCGCCTTCCTGATGATCGGGATCCCCATCTTGACCGCGCTCGCGCTGGGGATCGGCGCTTTCCGCAGCCGGAGGGATCCCCTCGCGATCCTCGTGACGATGCTCGCGACGGTCGCGCTGTTCCTGACGACGCCCTACGTCGGCTACCTCGACAACATCACGGTCCTGTTCCTGCTGTCGTTGACGCTCCCGTTCCTGCACGCCGCGCGCACCTCATGGGGCGCGCGCTCGGCGTTGTTCCTGATCGGTATCGCGGCGGCGTTCACGCACCCGACGACGTGCGTGATCTTCGGGGTCGTGCTGATGGCCGTGTTCGGCTGGCACTTCCTGACCAGCCGGTTCTCGCTGGGCTCGGCGCTGAAGGCGGACGGCCCGATGCTGATGTCGGTCGGCTTCGGCATGATCGCCGGCCTCGCCTCGTGGCTCGTGGGGATCTGGGGGCAGACCGCGAGCCTGGCGGAGGCAGCGCTGCCGCCGCCCTACACGAAGGAGTTCTTCACGGACCGGCTGGTCGAGTGGGTCGCGTCGCTGCAGCCGGCGATCATCGTTCCGTACATCGTCATCGCGATCGTCTCGACGATCCTGCTGGCCCGCAGGACCCGTGAGCCGGCTCACACGTACGACCTCGCGTCGATCGGCTGGATGATCGCGTTCGTCGGAGCGCTCAGCGTGTTCACGAGCACCGTCGTCCCCTACTACCGTTTCATGAACGCCTCTGCGGCGCCGATGGCGCTCGTGGGGCTCGGCGCCTTCGCGGCGATCCGCTGGTTCCTGCGCCTGCCGGGCAAGGCGCGTGTCGCCGGCGTCCTGGGCGCGATCCTCGTGGTCGGGTCCCTGGGCTGGGTGCTCTACGACGGCCTGCAGCATCGGTGGGTCACCGAGAAGAACCAGTGGGCGAACCAGGACGTGCGCACGTCGCTCGCCGCCGTGCACGAGATCGTCGCGGACGCCGGCGAGCGCCCGATCGTCCTGGTCGTGAACTACAACGACGGCGACGACGAGACCGGCACGAACACCGCCTACGGCTGGGCGAAGACCTACACGAACGTGTTCCGCACGGGCCTCGACGGCGACGACGCGCGGCTGCAGGCCACGTTCCTGGGCACCGTCGACGACCTGCGTGCCGGACGGCCGACGGTCGGCCGCAGCGAGGGCTACACCGAGGCCGCCGCGAGTCATTTCGAGGAGCTGCGGACGCGGGTGTCGGATCACCCCGAGGCCCCACTCGTGTTCCTGATCGGGCAGTACTACGGCGGTCTGTGCAACGGCGTCGAGGACTGCGACGAGGCGACAGAGCAGGAGCGATTCGACGCGGCGATCGCGAACAGCATCGAGGTCGGTCCGGACACCTATGTCCTGACCGGCGACGGCTTCTACGCGCCCTCCGAGGCCTCGGTCGCGGCCGCGCAGGAGGCCTCGCGGGCCGAGGGCGCGCGCCTGCAGGACCACCCGGGACCGCTCGCCGATCCGCTCCATCAACTGCGGGTCCTGCTGGGTCTTGCGGTCCTGGCCGTGATCCCGGGGCTGATCGCGGCTCCGTGGTTCGAGCTCCGGGGCGGCGCGACGAAGGTCGCGCTGGTCCCGGCGATGTCGATCGTGCTCACGCTGCTGAGCGGGATCGCGGTCCTGTCCGTGTGGAGGGGCCCGCTCACGACCGCCAGGGCCTTTGCCGTGGTGGGTGTTTCGACCGCCGCGGCGGCGGGCCTGCGGTACGGAGCGCCGGCGCTGCTGCGCGTCCTGAACGCGTTCGGGGGGTTCTTCAACAACCTGTTCTCGGTCTTCTCGAACCGCGATTTCGCGGTGCTGATGGGCGTGCAGTTCCTGGCGCAGATGGGTCAGGGCGTGGTACAGGGCGCGATCGCCAAGTCGATCGCGTTCGGCGGCCAGGAGGGGTTCGACATCCAGTCGGTCCCCTCGGCGAACTACCTGCTGAAGGTCGTGCTTGCCCTGTACGTCCCCTACATGCTGATCTCGCCGTTCATCGGCGTGTTCATCGACCGGTTCCAGCGGCGACGGGTCGCCTGGTGGGCGAACTCGATCGCGGCCGCGCTGGTCGTGCTGGTCGCGTTCGTCGTCCTGCTGCCGCTCGGCTCCGGGACCAGCGAGGGGCGGATCGCCGCGACCGCCGGCCTGGTCGTCGGGCTGCTGGTGGTGCAGTCCGTTGCCAGGGTCGTGCTGGCGCTCAAGTCGGCGGCGATCCCCGACGTGCTCGCGGGCAAGGACCTGCTCCAGGGCAACGGGCTGTCGCAGGCCGGCGGCGGGCTGCTGCAGATCGTGGGGATCGCGTTCGGCGGGGTCGCCGCCGGGATCGCGCCGCCGTGGATCGTGGTGATGATCGGCGCCGGGGTCCTGCTGGTGGGCGCGATCGTCTCGCGTCAGATGCGGCACGTCGAGGCGACGCCGCACGACACCTCGTTCGCCCGCGAGGCCTCGGCCGTGATCCGCAACATCGTCGCGGGGCTCAGGGAGCTCGCCGCCCGCCCCGCCGCCGCCCTCGGTCTCTCGGGGTTCCAGATGCTCCGGTACCAGTTCTGGGGGTTCGTGCTGTTCACGTGGGCGCTCTACGGCAAGAGCCTCGTGACGGGGGGCGACGCGGACACCCTCTCGCTGATCCTGTCGGGCCTCGGCGGCATGCTCGGCGGGGCGCTCGGCGTGGTCGTCGCTCAGAAGCTCAAGGACCGCGTGCCGCCGATCCGGATCCTGCTCGTCTCCATGGTCGCCCTCGGCGTGGGCGTGATCGTGTTCGGCTCGCTCGTGTCGGTCCCGGGCTTCGCGGTCCTGCTGTTCTTGGGCTTCTTCACGTTCTTCACCGGCAAGATCTCCGCCGACACGATCGTGCAGCAGACGATGCCGGACGACTTCCGCGGGCGGGCGTTCGCGCTGTTCGACATCGCGTACAACCTGGGCTACATCGTGCCCGCGCTGATCCTGTCGCTGGTGTGGATCGAGGACGACCCGACCCGGACCCGCGCGATCTTGATGGTCTCGGGGATCGTGTTCCTGATCCTGACGTTCCTGCTGGTCGCCTGGTCCCGCCGCATCCGCGACCAGTTCGCGCCGCAGGACGACCTGGTCGAGATCCGGGCTTAGGCCGGCTCGGCCGGCTCGGCCTCGGGAGGCCAGACGATCCGGCGTTCGAACTCCGGGAAGTAGCGCTCGATCTGGCTCACGTCGAACGACGCCAGGATCTGCTCCTTAGTCTCGCGCGCCAGCAGGAAGGCGAAGCAGGCGTCGATGAACGCCTCGGGGGTCGCGTAGCGGCTCCCCAGCCGCTCGAAGTCGGCTCCCGAGAGCGTGACGTCGTGATGCGTGCGGCTCCCGTCGTCGTCGATCACCGTGACACGGAACCGGGACAGGAACTGCTCGACGTCGGAGCGGTCGACCTCGATCGTCGCCAAGGGGCGGGCCTCCCTCGTGACTCGGCGTGCTGGATGTCGGCGCATCGTACCCTCTGCGACACCCATCCCTCGACAGGACCCAGGAGATGCCCGAGGTCGTCACGTCCGACGCGACGCTGCATGTCGAGCTCGACGGCGACGGCGATCCCGTAACCGTCGTCGCCCACGGCCTGACGAACTCATGCCGGGAGCTCGCGGCCTTCACGCCGTTCCTGGACGGGACCGCGGTGCGCTTCGACTTCCGCGGGCACGGCCGGTCGAGCGTGCCGGAGGCGGGCTCGTACGGGTTCGCCGACTTCGCTCGGGACCTCGAGGCCGTCGCCGACGCCTACGGGGCTACGCGGGCGATCGGGACCTCGCTCGGTGCCGGCGCGATCACGAACCTGGTGGCCCGCGAGCCGCACCGGTTCGAGCGTCTCGTCTTCCTGTTGCCCGCTGCCCTGGACGTCCGACTGGCCGAGCACGCGGGCTACGACCGCGTGGCGGAGCTGCTGGAGACGCTCGACAGGGACGAGGCGATCCGGACGATCCTGGCCGAGGGCGGCCGGGCGGCCGCCTACGAGCGCGCGCCGTGGCTGCGGGAGCTGGACCTGCTGCTGTGGCAGGACATGACCCCGGTGGGGGTCGCCCGGGCGATCCGCGAGGTGGTGCGCGACGTCGCGCTTCCCGATCGCCGTGCGATGCGAGCCGTAGAAGCGCCGACGCTGATCATCGCGCGCGAGGGCGACGCGCTGCATCCGGTCGAGCTCGCGCACGTGCTGGTCGGGTTGATGCCGAACGCCGAGCTGATCCTGCTGGGCGGCGAGCAGGAGCTGCTCGAGGCGATCCCCGCCCTCGTGCAGCGCGTGCGCCTGTTCCTGGCGGAGGCCGCGTGAACGGACGGGGCGGCGCGTCCCCTCGCCGGGCGACCGATCGCCGCGGTGAGCTCGCCGGGTCCCTCGCGAGCGTGGCGATGGCGGTGCTGTTCGCGTGCGTCGTGATCTTGGGCAAGCGGGTGCAGGCCGGGAACCTCCCCTTCGTGATGCTGTCGTTCCGCTTCGGGTGCCAGTCGCTACTGCTGTTCGGCGCGCTCCTCCTGCTCCGACGACCCCTGCTGCCAGACCGCGGCGAGCGGATACCCCTCGCGGTGGCGGGCTCGGTCGGCTACGGCTCCGAGGCCGCCTTCTACTTCGCCGCGCTGAACCACGGCAGCGCGGCCGCGGTCACGCTCCTGTTCTACACGTACCCGGTCTGGGTGATGCTCGTGACGATCGCGCTCGACCGTCGGGCGCCGCAGCGGATGCTGTTCGTCGCGCTCGGGCTCGCAGTAGCGGGCAGCGCGCTGGTGATCCTGGGGAGCGGCAGCGCCCAGATCACGGGTGTCGGGATCCTCCTGGCCCTTTGCACGTCGTTCACCTACACGGCGTACCTGATAGGCACGGACCGGCACGTGAAGACGACGGATCCCCTGACCGCCGCGACGTGGCTCGGCGTCGGCGCTTGTGCCGCGAACGTCGTCTACGCGTTCGCGTTCGGGGCGACGGAACTGCCGGCCGCGGGCGACTGGTGGCAGATCGTCGCGATGGCCCTGGTCTCGGCCGGTGCCTTCGCCGGGATGCTCGCGGGGCTGCAGCTCGTGGGGGCGATCCGCAACGCGATCATCGGCGTCCTCGAGCCGCTCACGGTCGCGATGCTTGCGTACATGTTCCTCGACGAGCCGGTGACCGCGGCCGTGGCGGCCGGGGGCGCGCTCATCCTGGGCGGCGCCGTCGTGGCAATGCTCGTGCGCACGACGCGGACGGTGGAGCCCGTCGTCTAGGCCTGCCGGTCCACCCTCGCCGGCCCGCCGGCCGCCGGACCCTTGCGGTACGGTGCCGCGATGACCGACGAGCTCTACGCCGAGGACGCCTACCTGGTCTCCACCGACGCGAACGTCGTCGAGGTGCGGCCCGACGGGGTGGTGCTCGATCGGACCGTCTCCTACGCGCGCGGCGGCGGCCAGCCCGGCGACGTCGGCACGATCCGGTGGGACGGCGGCGAGATCGCGGTGCTCGATACCGTGAGGCGCGACGGGGCGCTCCTGCACGTGATCGAGGAGGGAGCCCCCGCGCCGGCCGCCGGCACCCCCGTCGTCGTCGAGATCGACTGGGAGCGCCGCCACCGGCTTATGCGGACCCACACGGCGCTGCACGCCCTGTCCGGCATCGTGTTCCACGGCTGGGACGCGAAGGTCACGGGCGGCAGCATGGACGACACCGGCACGGCCCGGATGGACTTCGAGCTCGACGCGATCAGCCAGGAGTTCGGCCAGGAGGTCGAGCGCCGGCTGAACGAGGCGCTCGAGCAGGACGTACCGGTCCATGTGAGCTTCCTGCCGCGGGCAGCGGCGCTCGCCGACCCCGACATGATCCGCACGAAGGTCAGCCTGATCCCCGAGCACGTCGACCCGATCCGCGTGATCGACATCGAGGGGATCGACAAGCAGGCCGACGGCGGCACCCACGTGCGCGCCACATCGGAGGTCGGCGAGGTCCGCGTCGTGAAGACCGAGTCGAAGGGCAAGGCCTTCAAGCGCATGCGGATCCAGCTGGTCGATCCCTAGCGTCTCGTCGGTGGAGTTTTCGGGGGTTGGCCCCGCCTTGGGGCAAGCGTAGTGTCAGGAGGCCGTTCGGAAGGATCCGCCGATGGAGCGCAAGGGTAACCGACGGCTCGGCTGGCTGCTCTCCGCGGTCGCCGTCGTCCTTCTCGCGGCCGGGGCTCTTGCGATGCTCGGCTCTGTGGCGGGAGCGGGGAATGAGTGGGGTTGTGACGGAGACCGGATCGGCACAGAAGTGTTCGAATTCGGGGAATCCGGCGGCTCGAAGGATCCCACAGCCGCGCGTGAAGCGCTCATCGTCTACCTGAAAGACCAGGGAGTCGCCGACGATTCATATCTGGCAGCGTTGAGATCTGAATCTGGCCCAGATCGGTTCGAACCGGACACGGGCCGACTTTGGATCGACGATCAGGTCCGGGTCGAGATGTTTGCAGCTCAACTTGATGACGGGACATGGGCTGTGGGAATGGCCAGGTATTGCATGCCTTTGCCGGAGCAACAGTCGCCAGGGCTCACGCCATCGGCGGAGCCATCAGATGGAGCCACCTCTGGTTGATCTGGAGCGGGAGGTCAGAGGTTGAGAAGGTCTAGGGTCGAGGTGAAGCTAGGAGCTCTCGTGGTCGCGGTGCTCCTCCTAAGTGTCCAAAGTGCGCAGGCTCACTCCGTTAATGACTACCCGACCAGCTACGGCTGGAAGTACACGGTTCTGAGCAGGGTCTTCAGGCAATCGCCAACGATGTGGCCAGATTCCTTCAATGCGCGCGCTTCTGATGCGATGGCGACTTGGACGAGCCTGCCCGGGAGCTCCTTGTCATTTTCCTTGGGATCCGACGCCTCTACCAACTCGTGGGCCTGCGGGCAGGCGTGGGATCTGTTGACGATGGCATCCCTCATGCCTGGACTTAGAGGCGCTGCGTTGGTCTGTTCAACCCCGAACAGCACCGTCCGGATCACGCTCAGCACCGCGTACACCTGGTACACGGGAGCGTCAACCCCGAATCCTTCTGGACAAGTAGACGTACAAGCAATCGTCACGCATGAGTTGGGGCATGCTCACCAAGCCTGGATGCATTGCACCGATGCCGACGCGGACGACAAAGACCCCTGCCATGGGAATCACTACGACCCAACGTACAACGGCGCGATCTGTAACAGTTCCACGCCCGCGAACTACTCAACCATGTGTTACCTCGTCCTGTCGGGCACGAACAACTGGCGCTGGCGGAACCTCGAAACGCACGATGTCGATCTGGTGGAGGCCATGTACTGAGTCGACGTTCGATCCCTTCCACCGAAGCCACTACCGAAGCCCCTAGCCGCCGAGCAGCACCGCGAGCACGGCGATCACGAGGTACGCAGCCATCCCGCCCAGCACGAGCATCAGGCGCAGCTGCTTCGGGATCGGCGAGCCGCCCCAGACGAAGTACAGGATCGGCCCCAGGAACGGCACCAGCAGGACGACCGCCATCCATCGGGCGCGGTGCGGGATCGCGGCCGACTCCTGGCGGATCAGGTCCCACAGCGCGACCGAGACCCAGGCCGCGTACAGGACGAACGGCAGGAGGTAGCCGTACAGGCCCAGGATGAGGGCCCACCACGACGTGGCGAGCGGGATGCCGAACACGGTCACCTCCTGATCGATGGTCGGACCGGGGGCGGGGCGGATGTCGGCGACGTCGCGCACCCGGTAGGGCTGTGGAACGCTCTCCCCGGGGATCGCTGGCCGGGGCGGCGCCTCTAGCGGCGACGCCATCTGCGGCTGATCGGGCGGCGCGGGCTGGTCGCGCCAGTCGCCGTGCGGGAACGCGCCGTCCAGCGCATCCAGGAACCGGATCCCAAGGTTCACCGTCGGCGCGGGGTCCCCGCCCCCGATCGCCGAGAGCGACGGGCCGTCGCACGCGAACAGCGTCTGGATCGCGGGCGGCAGGCTCGTCCGCGCGACGTTCCCCTCGAAGCAGTTGCCGGGGCTCGCCGGCGCGCCCATCGCCAGGTCGGCTCGGCCGCTTCGGCGCACGACGTTGTCGCGCACCTCGTTGTCGCCGGTGACCCACAGGTTCGCGTCCAGGTTCGGCAGCAGCGCGATCCCGTAGCCGGCGTGGTCCTCGACCAGGTTGCCGACGATCGTGTTGCCCACGCCGCCCGCGATCAGGATGCCGGTGCCGAACGTCGGGTACTCCAGGTCCTTCGTGTCCGCCGTCAGCGAGTTGTTGTCGTGGACGTAGTTGCCGGCGATCAGCGTGTCGTGCTGCGGGGGGTTCGCCTCGGTGTCCAGCGTGTTCGGCACGATCCCCGAGAGGTTCCGTCGCCACTCGCTGTTCACGATCGCGAGCTCCCGGCCGGTGTTCGTCCCGCTGTAGCCCATCGCGTTGTGCTCGGCCAGCACGTCGGTGATCAGGGCATGACAGGGATCGCACTGCCCTATGTAGAAACCGGAGTCGGGGGAGCCGCTCGCGTACGAGTGGTCGAACTGCCCCCAATCGGAGTCGAACGCGTACAGGCCGTAGTCGCCGTTGCTCCACGCCGTCAGGTACGAGCCGCGGTACCCGAACACGCTCGTCCACTGGAACCCGTTCAGCACGTAATGGTGCGCCGTGAGGTTCTCGATCGCCACGCCGTCGGCCTCGATCACGTGGATCCCGTTCGGCAGCACGCCCTGACCGTCGAGGATCGTGCGGTTGCGGTCCTCGCCCCGGATCGTGAGGTACGGCGTCGTCACGACGACGGACTCGTGGTACGTGCCGGGGGCGATCAGCACCATCCCGCCCGGCTCGGCGTGATCGGCCGCCTCTTGGATCGTTCCGTAGTCGTCCGGCACGCGCACCGTGTCGGCGAACCCTCCGGGGACCGGTTCCCTGCCGGGTCCGACGTCGCCCCCCGCTCCCGGGATCGGGGCGTCGCCGACGACGACGATCCCCGTCATCCCCACCCCGGGCGCCCCGTGGTACCTGCAGAAGTAGGGGAACGCGCCGGGTGTGTCGAACGTGCGCTCGTACGCGGCGCCCGGCTGAAGATCGCCCGAGTCGAACGACCCGTCGTCCGCGGTGACGGTGTGGGCGCTGCGCCCCGCCATCTCCCACTCGACGGTCGTGCCCGGGTCGATCCGGACGACCTGCGGATCGAAGGCGTTGTCGATCGCTCCGACCGCGGCGCCGGACGGCCCGGCCCTCGCGGTCAGCGCCGGCCCTAGCGCGACGGTCGCGAGGAACGCGACGACGAGGAGGCGGCGCATCGGGCGCGACCCTAGCACTTCGGTACCGTTGGACGGCCATGGCCACGGAGCGACTGACCAGCCTCGACGCGAGCTTCCTCTACCTGGAGACACCGTCGCGCCACATGCACGTGGCGGGCGTCTCGGTCCTGGGTCCGCGCGCCGACGGACCGCTCACCTACGAGCACGTCGAGCGCGCCGTCCGGGCCAGGATCCACCTGGCGCCGCGCCTGCGCCAGCGGGTCGTCACGGTGCCCTTCAACCTCGACCGGCCGCTGTGGGTGGACGACGCGCGCTTCGACCTGGACTTCCACGTCCGGCGCGCCGCGGTGCCCTCTCCCGGCGGCCGCTTCCAGCTCGAGCGCGCCGTGGGGCGGGTGCTCTCGCGACGGCTCGATCGGTCGAAGCCGCTGTGGGAGCTCTACGTCTACGAGGGCCTCGAGGACGGACACACCGCGGTCCTCATGAAGGTGCATCATGCTCTCGCGGACGGGATCTCGGGGATGCTGATCGCGTCCGCGCTGTTCGACCTCTCCGAGGACGCCGAGCTCGGCGAGCCGCCCCCGTGGGAGCCCGATCCCGAGCCGAACGAGGCGGACCTGATCCGGGGCGCCGTCGCCGACGTGCTCACGCACCCGCTCGAGGCGCTGGTGCGGATCGTCCAGGGTCCGCGGCGCTCGCTCGAGGTCATCGAGCAGTCCATCGAGAGCCTGAGGACGATCGTGGGCATGGGCGCCGCCCCCGCGGGCCCTTCGACGCCAAGGTCGGGCCGAACCGCCGGTTCGCCACCTGCGAGGTTCCGTTCGAACGGCTCCGGCGGGCCAAGGGCGTGCTCGGCGGAACCGTGAACGACGTCGTGCTGGCGGCTGTCGCGGCCGGCCTGCACGAGGTGCTCGAGGCACGGGGCGAGCCGACGCGCGGGCGCACGCTCCGCGTGATGGTCCCGGTGTCGGTCCGGTCGCGCGGCCAGGCCGGCGACGTGGGGAACCGGGTGGCGCCGGCCTTCATCGACCTGCCGGTCGGACGGATGAGCCCCGCCACGCGCGTGCGCCGCATACGGCGGGCGACCGCCGAGCTGAAGGCGTCGGCGATGGCGGTCGGCGCCGACTCCATCATCGCGCTCGGCGCCTACGCGCCGCCCGCGCTGCACGCGACCGCCGCCCGGCTGGTCTCGCGGGGGCATTGGTTCAACCTCGTCGTGTCGAACATCCCGGCGCCGCAGGTGCCCCTGTACCTGGCCGGGGCGAGGCTGCTGGCGAACTATCCCGCGATGCCGCTCGGCGAGGACTCGGGCCTGTCGATCGCGTGCACGAGCCTGGGGGGGACGATGTCCTTCGGGCTGACCGCCGACTGGGACGCGGTACCGGACATCGGGCTGTTGGCGGCCGGTATCGACCGGGCGCTCAAGGCGATGGGGGGCTGAGCGTGCGTCGCTCGACCGGTGTGCGGGCCCTCGGGATCGCCCTCGCCCTCCTGCTGGCGTGGTCGATCGTCCCGGGCCCGGCGGCGCCCGCGACCGCCCGCTCGGCGGACCCGCTCGAGCTCCGGGACTGCCCGTCGATCCCGGGCGCCCGATGCGGACGGATCGAGGTGCTCTTCGACGAGCGCCTGCCCGAGCTAGGCACGACCTCGGTGGGCTTCGTGCTATACCCCGCGCGGCGTCAGGATCGGCCGCCGCTCGGCACGATCGTCGCCGTCGAGGGCGGCCCCGGCTACTCGACGATCGCGAGCCGCTGGTGGTATCGGGACCTGTACCGACCCCTGATGGGGCGTCGGCAGCTGCTGCTGGTGGACCTGCGCGGGACCGGTCGTTCCGATGCGATCTACTGCCCGGCGCTCCAGTCCTACGTGGGCCCCTGGAAGCGGAACGTCGCCGCGTGCGGCCGCCAGCTCGGGCCGCTCGCGGAGCGTTACGGGTCCGCGTTCGCCGCCGACGACCTGGTCGCGGTGCTGGACGCGCTCGGGATCGATCGGATCGATCTGTACGGAGACTCGTACGGGACGTTCTTCGCGCAGACGTTCGCGGTCCGCCATCCAGACCGTGTGCGCACGGTCACGCTGGACGCGGCGTACCCGATCGACGCCACCGACCCGTGGTGGCGCGACACCAACCGCGCGATCGTCGACGCGTTCACCGACGTCTGCGATGGCGACCCCGCCTGTCGCGGGCGGTCGGGGGATCCGATCGCACGGATCGGACGGCTGGCGGCGAGCCTGCGCGCCGCTCCCACGACCGGCGTCGCCGCCGACGCCGACGGCCGGCGCCACCAGGTGCGGCTCTCGGTCGGCGCGCTCGCCGGGCTGGTCGCCGCGGCGGCCACGAACGCCACGGTCTACCGTGAGCTCGACGCCGCCGCCCGCGCGTACATGCGCCGGGCGGACCCCGACCCGCTCCCGCTCCAGCGGCTCGTCGCCGAGAACACCTGGTACTGGGGAGCCGGGGACATCCACGCGTACTCCGAGGGGCTCGCCACGGCGACCGGCTGCAACGACTACCCGCAGGTGTGGGACATCCTCGCGCCGCTCGACGAGCGACCCGCGATGTTCGACGAGGCGCTGGACGACCTGCGCCGCGACGATCCGCAGGCATTCGCCCCGTTCACGGTCGACGACTGGGTGGGCGCCTACGCCTCGGATGCGACCTCGTGCATCCGCTGGCCGGTCCCGGAGGCGCACGTCCCGCCGATGCCTCCGGGGGGTGCATACCCGGATGTGCCGGTGCTGGTGCTGGGCGGCGCGCTCGACTCGCTCACGTCGCCCGAGGGGGCTCGCGCCGTAGCCGACCGCTTCCCGGGCGCCACCTTCGTGGAGGTGGCGAACTCGCTGCACGTCACGGCGCTGGGAGACCTGCGCGGTTGCGTGGAGGGGATCGCGCTCGGGTTCGTTCGGACGAGGCAGGTCGGCGACACGGCGTGCGCGGCCGGCTACCCGCCGGTGCGGATGGCCGCGTCCTTCCCGCGGACCGCGGCGGGGCTGGGCCCGGCATCCGCTCGCCGCACCGCGATCGTCGCGGCGCAGAGCGTGGGCGACGTGCTGGCGCGCTGGTGGGCGATGGCGGGGACCTCCGGGGTCGGCCTGCGCGGTGGCCGGTTCTTGACCGGAGGCTACCTGGCGCCCACCTTCCACCTGCGCTCGATCAGGTGGGTCGGGGACGTGGCCGTTTCCGGCGTGGTCCGGTGGGACCGGGTCTCGGGCGACATCCGGGCGACGGTGCGTGCGTCCGGCGCCGGCGCCCCGGACTCGACCCTCACGCTCACGTGGAACACATGGCGTCCGACGGCGCCGGCGCGGGCGACCGGAACGATCGACGGACGCGCCATCTCGCTCCTGGTCCCCGCGCCGTAGGGCGTCAGCGGCGCTCCTCGGAGAGCCAGGCACCGACCTCCGAGAGCCATCGGCCGGGGTCCTCCATCTGGGGCACGTGCCCCAGGTCGGGCAGGATCCGTCCGCGCCAGGAGGGGTAGCGGGCGAGGGTCGCCTCCGCGAACGCGGCGGGCACCAGGCGGTCGCGCCGGCCGTGCAGGACCAGCACTGGGCAGCTGACCCCGTCGAGCGCGCGCCGCGCCACGCCGGGTCGTCGTCCGAGCCGGAGCAGGGACCGGGCGGCCTCGACGAAGGCGCGCGGCGCGTCGGGCTCGGATCGCCGTCCCCGCAGCAGCTCGACGTTCATCCGCACGATCTCAGGCGGGATCCGGCGTGGGTCGACCGTCGTCAGCCGCAGCGCGATCCTCACGGCGCGTTCCGGGTCGAGCCGTCGGACGCGGGCGCCGACGAGCCGCTCGCCGATCCCCGGGGTGTCGTACATCGCGAACGCCCCCAGGACCGCGGGATGCGGCCATCCCCCCTTGGCCCAGGGGTAGACCGACGCGGTGAGGATCAGGCGATGCACCGACCCGGGCTCGACGGCCGCCTGAAGGATCGCCAGCGCTCCGCCCATGGAGTTCCCGCCCAGGACGACCCGGCCGGAGGCGAGCTCCTCGATGAACCGAGAGACGACCCGCCGCTGATCCATGAGGCCCGCGCCGCGTCCGGCGAGCGGCGACCAGCCGAAGCCGGGGAGGTCGAGGGCGAGGACCCTCCCCAACCCCGAGAGCCCCGGCGCGACCTGCACCCAGTTCAGGTGGGAGCCCCCCAGCCCGTGGATCAGGACGAACGTGGTCTCGGGCGGCCCGTCCCACTCGCGATACGCGACCGGACCGTTCAGACCGATCGTCCGGCGGTCGGGAAGCTCGAGTCGCATCCGGCCAGCGTACCCAGGAGGCAGGGGAACCCGGGCGTCAGGGAACAACCGACGCCTGACGAGATGTTGAGTCGTTCGAAGGGGTCGAACCATGGGCCGCTTCGGACCGAACCAGCAGGTAGATGACGGGGATGGGGACGTTCGCTCGGGAGGGTCTTCACAGGACCTCCACAGGAGCCCGGCTTTACAAACGCGCCGGGAGGCCTTTACCATACGGTCGAGCGGCTGCCAAGGCGTCTGTTCGTCTGCGCCTGCACCCGGCCGCATCCGTGAGGAACCGAGTTCCCGAGGACCGGAAACGCTGCCCCCAGCGGCGGACCGGCCTCGAGGAGGAGCGTGATAGGAAGTGCCCGAACCAGCGCGTCCCCTAGGGACCGACGACGCCGACGACCTGCGCCTCTACCTCGAGGCGGCGGCCCGCGAGCCGCTGCTCACGAAGGAGGAAGAGGTCGAGCTCGCCATGACGATCGAGGCGGGCAAGGACGGCGAGGAGCGCCTGCGCGCCGGGCGTCTGCGCTCCGAGAAGAGCATCGCGAAGGCCCGCCGCGAGGTCCGTGAGGCCGAGGCGGCCCGCCAGCGCTTCATCATGGCCAACCTGCGGCTGGTGGTCTCGGTGGCCCGCAAGTACCAGGGCCAGGGCCTGCCGCTGCTCGACCTGATCCAGGAGGGGAACATCGGCCTGATGCGCGCGGTCGAGCTGTTCGACTGGCGCCGCGGGTTCAAGTTCTCCACCTACGCGACGTGGTGGATCCGCCAGGGATCACGCGCGCGATCGCCGATCGCTCGCGCTCGATCCGCCTGCCGGTCCACATCCACGACCGCCTGCGCAAGCTGAACCGCACGCGGTTCCAGTTCGCGCAGTCGATGGGGCGCGAGCCCAGCCGCGAGGAGCTGGCGAAGGCGCTCGACACCACGGTCGAGGAGATCGACGACCTGACCGAGATGGGCCGGCGCGAGCCGCTGTCGCTGCAGTCGCCCGTGGGCGAGGACACCGAGCTCGGCGACCTGATCGAGGAGGTCGACTCCGACGCCGCGTTCAACGAGGTCGAGGACGCCCTGCTCCGCGAGGAGATCGGCGACGCCGTCGACCGCGTGCTGGACGAGCGCGAGCGCCACGTCGTGGCCCTGCGCTACGGCCTGGAGAACGGCCAGCCGCTCTCGCTGCGGGAGACCGGGAAGGTCCTGGGGCTCTCCGGCGAGCGGGTGCGCCTGATCGAGCGCGAGGCGCTCAGGAAGCTGCGCGACTCGAACCTGATCAGCACGGTCGCGATCGGCTAGCGACCCGACGCCGAAGGAAGCACGGAGGGGCCGGCCCGAAGGGCCGGCCCCTCCCGTGTTCTGCGCGCGCTCCGAGGTAGGCGTACGATGCTGCTGCATCGGCCCTGGAGGGGTGACGTGGGTACGACCCGGTTCCCGGTGCCCGCCGCGACCTCACGGTCGCTCGCGTCCCTCCCCGTGCGGGGCTCACGCCGGATCCACCCGTACGTCGCGCTCATCCTGTGCGTCGTCCTCGCCGGCTGCACCGGCGAGGACGACGGACGCCGGTCGATCCGCGTGCCGCCCGGATGGGCGGCACGCGCGAGCTCACCATGTACGCCGAACACTTCTCGCCCACGGTCGAAGGCGACCACTACGTCAGCCTCGATCCCGCGATCGAGACGACCACCGAAGGCCTCGAGCTGCTCCGGTGCTGCCTGACCCGAACGCTGATGGCGTATGGCTCAGGCCCAGACGGTGCCGTTCGGGTCATGCCCGACCTGGCGGGCGGAACGCCGACGATCTCGGACGACGGGCTCACATGGACCTTCCGTCTGCGTGGTGGGCTCCGCTACGCGCCACCGCTCGAAGGCGTCGCGATCACGAGCGATGACTTCGTGCGTGCACTCGAACGCGCCGCTCGGCAACCGGTGACGGCGCCATACCCGAACTACTTCACACCGATCAGCGGATACGAGGCCGTTCGAGCGGGGGATGCGACCATGATCTCGGGCCTCGCGACGCCTGATGATCGAACGCTGATCATCCACCTGACACGAGCGACGGGCGACCTGGCAGACCGGCTGGCTCTTCCCACCGCATCCCCGCTTCCGGCCGCGGCAGCGGACCTGCTGCATGACGACGAGGCACAGGTTCAGAGCTACGGGGAGTTCCTCGTGTCGTCCGGCCCATACATGTTCGAGGGATCGTCGGCTGAGCGCCTGGATCCGGCGGCCCCCGCACCCGGCGCGGCTCTGTCGTCTCCTCGATCCATCACTCTGGTGCGGAACCCATCGTGGGATCCGGCATCGGATCCGATCCGTTCCGCATACGTCGATCGGATCCACATCTCCGTCGGAGGCGATGCCACGTCGAACTCGGCGCTGGTGGAGTCGGGGGCGGTCGATCTCCAGCTGGAGGTCTCGACCCCGGTGCCACGCGCCCTCCTGCGTCGGTACGAGGACGACCCGTCACTTGTGGATCGGATAGTCACGTGGGATCTGGCGTCACAGTGGGCGGTGTCGATGAACCTGGCGATGCCACCCTTCGACGACCTCCATGTGCGTCGCGCCGTCGCGTTCGCGACGAACACGCGTGCCCTCGTTCGGGTTCTTCGCACCGTGCCCGGGTATCGAGGAACGGCGGCGACCGGCCGCCTGGCCCGTCACGTTGCGCCGGACGCCACCGAAGCCGACCTGCTGACGTCGTTCGACCCGTTCCCCGGGAAGGTGGGAGCGGAGCGTCGCACCAGGGCCGCGGTCGAGATGACGCGTTCGCGCTACGACACGGACGGAGACGGGAGGTGCGGCGCTCCCGTGTGCGCGGACGTCCCGATCTACTCGTTCGACTCACCGGTCGCGCGCGTCGTGCTCGACACGCTGCGGAAGGATCTGCACCCGATCGGGATCGAGCTCGTCCCGACGTTCGACGATGCGAAGACCTATTCGATCTTCACCGGACAGCTCAGGGCGCCGATCTTCGGAACGCTCAACTGGGCCGCCGACTATCCGAACGCGTCGACCTTCTTCCTCCCGATGCTGGCGGGTGATGCGATCCGGCCCGGCCTCTCGATGAACCACTCGATGCTCGGCGCCTCGCCTTCGACGCTTCGACGGCTCGGGTACGAGGTGCGGTCCGTTCCTAGCATCGACGATCGCATCGCCGCTTGCGTGCCGCTGACCGGCGAGGAGCAGACCGCCTGCTGGGCGCTGCTGGATAAGTACGTGATGTCTAAGGTCGTCCCATGGGTGCCCTACTTCACGGACACCTTCGTCTCGATCGTCTCGCCGCGCGTGCGCAACGTCGTCCCCGACCCCTTGACGCAGGCGCCGGCCCTCGATCAGGTGTGGCTCGCCGATGGTCCCGGCGGCGTCGGATGATCAGGAGCCGGCGAGCGCCAGCGAGACCCACGGGGCTCGACCACCGGCCGCGAGGCTGACGATCCGCTGGGATGGATCCCAGCCGCCCGCGAGCTGGCCGTTCACGTCGAGGTGCATGAGCCGGGAGCCTTCGTCGAGCATGACCCAGGATCCATCCGCCGAGGCGGCGACCACCGACGGTGTCGTGAGTCCGTCCACGCTGTTCCGTTGCTCGCCGTCTCCGTCGAAGAGCTCGACGACCCCCGGGTGCTCGATCGTCACCCAGATCTCGTCCTCGAAGGCCGCCAACTCGAACGGCCTGCATCCCGTGGCTGAAGCGGGACAGAACAAGGGGATGGCGTTCGCGTCGAGACCGGAGTCCGGGTCGATCCGGGACAGGGTCGCGTCGAGCCCGTTCAGGACCCAGAGTGCATCCGCCGTCGCGGCGACGTGGATCGGTCCCGAGTCCCGCTCGAGCCTGATCCGCCCGAGGGTCCGTCCTTCCGTGGGGTCGATACGGAGCACGGACTCGTCGATACCGTCCAGGACCCACAGGGAATCGAACGCGTAGACCGCGTCCAGTGGGCCGGCGGATCGCTTGATGATCCTCGCTGGCGACTCGCCGTCGATCAGCGTCACCGTCCCGCCGAAGGGATCCATCACCCAGAGCCGCCCCTCGGCGGCTTCGAGCGCATAGGGGACGCCGCCGGGCGAGATGGTCCGTTCTTCGCCGGTCCGGGTGTCCAGGCGCGTGATCGTCCGCGCATCGCGGTCCGCGATCCACAGGACCGAGCCGTCGATCGCCATCGATGACGGCACGACGTCGACCGGCAGCCGCTCGAGCACCTCGCCTCCGTCCGCCGACAGGCGCACCACCTCTGCTGTCGCGTCATCGGCGCCGGTGCCCCCGCTCGATCGCACGAGCGGGATGGTCGCGACGAGGACCGCGACGAGGGCGATCCCGAGGCCGCCGAGGAGCGCGAGCCGCCGGCGATCGGGGGCCGTCCCGGGGGTGGGCCTCTCGCCCGTCACGTCGCCATCCGGCGCGATCACCGTTCGGCTCGGGGCCACGTTCCGCAGGACAGGCCGATCCACCCGGAGCTCGGGATCCTGGTTCAGGACGCGCCGGTACAGGTCCTGCAGCTCCTGGGACGGATCGATGCCCAGCTCGTCCGCGAGGATCGCGCGCGCGTCCTCGTAGGCCTGCAGCGCCTCTGCCTGACGGCCCTCGCGGTACAGCGCCACCATCAGGAAGCCGCGGAGGCGTTCGCGGAGCGGGTGCTCCTCGACCAGCGAGCGGAGCTGGGGGACCAGGCCGGCATCGCCGCGGGCCAGCTCGACCTCGACCAGGTCCTCGATGGCCCCGAGCCGGAGCTCGTTCAGGCGGGCCGCGTCGGCTCGCGCGAACGACTCGGAGACGAGGTCGGCCAGGGCCGGTCCTCGCCAGAGCGCGAGCGCGTCGCGCAGTGCGGTCGCCGCGCCGTCGAGTTCGCCCGCATCTCTCGCCGTCTTCGCTTGCGCGAGATGCTGCTCGAAACGGTCGAGGTCGCGGCCGCCGGTTGGGATAGCCAGCTCGTAGCCGGGCTGCCGGGTCGCCAGCACGTCGTGGTCATCGTCGCCCATCGCCTTGCGCAGCCGCGACACGTAGACGTGCACCAGGTGATCGGCGGTGTCCGGCGGGTCCTCCGGCCACAGCTCTTCGATCAACCGCTCGGCGGACACGAGCTCGTTCGCGCGGAGCGCGAGCGCGGCCAGCAGGGCGCGTTGCTGCCGCCCTCCGAGCGGGATCTGCTCGCCGTCGCGATGGACCTCGACCGGCCCGAGGACCCGGAAATCGAGCACCGGCCAGCTCCCTGGAAGCGGGCGAACCCGACCGTAACACGCCTGGTCACACGGTGCGAAGCAGGTCGAGGCCCATCCGTGAGGCGAGGTTGAGGTTCGCGTGACACCGCGCTGAGCGCTCGGGCGTGAGCTGCGCCCATGAACGAGCGCGGGCTAGCGGCGATCAGCACCGGAGGGCACCGGGTCGGACCGGGGTCCCACGGGCTGGTTCGTCGTGTGCTCGTGTGGTGCAGCGTCGCCACGATGGCGGCGTCCTGCGCGAGCGCCGAGGCATCGACGATCTCGGGTGTCGCATCGCTCCCCACGGCGGCGGGTCCTGGCGCGGCGGTGACGCGCCCGAACATCGTCCTGATCCTCACGGACGACCAGCGGTACGACTCCCTGTTCTCGATGTCGAACGTGGTCCGGCTGCTGGGCGATCGCGGCGTGACGTTCGATCAGGCGATCGTCTCGAACCCACTCTGCTGTCCCTCGCGCGCGACGATCCTCACGGGCGCCTACTCGCACACCACGAGGGTGTGGACCAACGTCTACGCCTCCTGGAGCCGGTACGGTGCCTGGCCGGCGTTCCACGAGGCCGGAGACGAGGACGGCACGATCGCCGTGGCCCTGCACGACGCGGGCTACCGCACGGCGCTGTTCGGCAAGTACCTGAACGAGTTCCCGGGCGATCAGGCGCCGCCCGGGTGGGACCGGATCTCGGCGTTCGTCAACAACCAGGGCGGCGGCTACTTCGACTACGACCTGTTCCGGCAGGACGAGCAGGGACGCCGGAGCGTCCACTACGGCTCCGCGCCCACCGACTACTCGACCGACGTCCTGGCCGACGACGCGGTGTCGTTCCTGCGCTCCGTCGATGCCGACGATCCGCTCTTCCTCTACTACGCGCCGTTCGCCCCACACGCGGCGATCGTGCCCGCTCCGCGGGACGTGGGCACGTGGGAGGACCACCGTCAGACGCTCCCCCCGAGCTTCGACGAGGCCGACGTCTCGGACAAGCCGGCATACATCCGCGAGCGCGGCGCCCTCAGCGAGGGCTTCGCCCGCCAGAAGTACGAGCTGGCGTACGAGGCGCTGCAGGGCGTCGACCGCGCGGTCGGCAGGATCGTCGGCGCCCTGCGCGAGACGGATCGCCTTCGGAGCACGCTGCTGGTCTTCATGTCCGACAACGGGATCGCCATGGGCGATCACCGGTGGGACTACAAGCTCACGCCGTACGAGGAGTCGATCCACGTCCCGCTCGTGATCCGGTACGACCCGCTCACGTCGGCCCGGGCCGGCACGCGGACCGACGCGCTGGTCTCGAACGTCGACCTGGCCCCCACGTTCGCCGAGGTCGCCGGGGTGGCCTTCGACGGCGTCGGGCGCGTGGACGGCACGTCGCTGGCGTCGCTCCTCGACGGCTCCGCGACCCGGATACGCAGCGGCCTGCTGCTGGAGCACGCCGACTACCCCGGGCACTACCACGTGCCGTCGTACTGCGGGCTCCGCACGCCGGGGTGGACGTACGTGCGCTACTCGGGCGGCGTCGAGGAGCTGTACGACCTGCGCCACGATCCGTTCGAGTTGAGCAACCTCGCGCGGACCCGGCCGCCCGTCCTGGGACGGCTGCGCGAGCGCACCGACCGGCTGTGCCGGCCCCGGCCCCCGGAGTTCCTGTGGGGCTGAGCGGCCTGGGACGCAGGGTCCTGCCCGTGGCGCTGGCCACCCTCGGCCTGGCGCTGTCCTCGACGGTCGTGGGCGGCTCGGACCGGGTCGAGGTGGGATCCGCGGGGTCCGGTGCTAGCCGGGTCCCGTCGGGTGCCGTGCCCGGGATCGAGACGATCGAGCACATGATCTTCGTCGTGCAGGAGAACCGCTCGTTCGATCACTACTTCGGCACGTTCCCGGGCGCCGACGGGATCCCCCGCCGCCCGGACGGGTCGTTCGACGTCTGCGCCCCCGATCCCGCGGCCGGGGGCATCTGTCGTCGCCCGTACCACGACCGCGACACGTTCGACGAGGGCGGGCCCCACAGCCAGCCGGCGTCGAGGATCTCGGTGCACGGCGGGCGCATGGACGGGTTCGTCCGCGCGTTCCGCCGGTGGCCGGGCCCGTGCCGGAGCCCGCGATGGGTCGTGGAGTGCGGCCTGGCGACGCCCGGGCCGAACGGGACGCCCGACCTGATGGGGTTCCACACGGCCCGCGAGCTGCCGAACTACTGGGCGTACGCGCGTCGGTACCTGCTGCAGGACCGGATGTTCGCGCCGACCGACTCGTGGACGCTGCCGTCGCACCTGTTCCTGGTCTCGGGCTGGGCCGCGACGTGCACCGACCTGAGCGATCCGTCCTCATGCCGGTCGGACCTTCGGTTCCCCGGGGGGATCTGGGCCGACCACGGCACGATCTGGACGCCGGTGATGGGCCCGCCGCGTCCCTACATCTGGGCGCCGATCACGTGGCTCCTGCACCGGGCGGGCGTGAGCTGGGCGTACTACGTCGGCCCGGACACCTGCGTCGCGCCCCCCTGCCCCCGCAGCGAGTCTCGGGAGATCACGAACGTCGTCCAGAACCCGCTGCCGGGGTTCCCCGCCGTCGTGAAGAGCCACGAGCTGCGGAACGTACGATCGAACCTGGACTACTTCGCCGCGGCGCGCGACGGCACGCTGCCCGCGATCTCGTGGGTGATGCCGGAGATGGGCGAGAGCGAGCACCCGCCGCTGGACATCGACCCCGGGCAGACCTGGGTCACCCGCGTCATCAACGCGGCGATGCGGGGGCCGGACTGGATGAGCACCGCGATCTTCCTGACGTGGGACGACTGGGGCGGCTTCTACGACCACGTCCGTCCGATGCGGGTCGACGTGAACGGCTACGGCATGCGGGTCCCGGGGATCGTGATCAGCCCCTGGGTCCGGCAGGGGATCGACCACCAAACGCTGTCGTTCGACGCCTACCTGAAGGCGATCGAGGACCGGTTCCTGGACAGCCGCCGGCTCGACGGGTGGAACTGGGGCTGGCCCGACGCAAGGCCGACGGTGCGTGAGGAGGTCGAGGGGCTCGGCGACCTCTGGAGGGAGTTCGACTTCACGCAGGAGCCGATCCCGCCGCTGATCCTGGACCCGACGCCGGGAACGTCGCGACGGATGGAGCCGCACGTCCGACTCGGGTGACCGCGGCCGCGACGCTGCGCGACCTGCGCGGCCCCTCGGCCATCGCACGCGCCGCCCGAACCTGGACCTCGATCGCCGCACCGAGCTCCTCCAGGAATGTCTCCTGCCTGTCCTCATCCGCGGGTGGGGTCACGGGTGGACCGTACGCGAACGCGAGCACCGGGCGGGAAGGCCGGCGGAGCGTCAGGCCGCTGCGCGGCCAGCGGACCTGCGTCCCCCAGATCCCGACGGGCACGACCGGGGCCCCGTGGGGATCGCGATCCGCGCGACCCCGCTGCGGATCCGCTGGAGCCGCTCGCCGCCGTCCTCGTTCACGCGACCCTCGGGGGCGATCGCCGCGAGCGCGCCGTCCTCGACGACCCGGATCGCCTCGTCGAGCGCGTGCTCGTCGCCCTGACCTCGGCGGATCGGGATCTGCTCGAACGTCCGCAGGACCCACCCGAAGAAGGAGCGCCGGAACATCTCGGCCGCGACCAGGAACCGGGTCGCGCGCCGCGCACACCTCGCCGTCGCGATCGCGAGCACGGGACCGTCCAGCACGCTCACGTGGTTGAAGGCGAGGATCGCAGGCCCCCCGGGCACGTGCTCGACTCCGCGGACCCGTACGCGGAAGAGCAGGTGCATCAGGGCCGCGGTGATGGCCGAGCCGGCGCGCCACCAGACGTTCAGCTCCGTGTCCCGCACGGGCGAGGATGCTACCGACGGTCGTCCGGGTCCGCGACCACGCGCGGCGCTGGTACGGTCTGCGCCCATGGACCCGGCCGCCCTGCGCGCGATCGCCGAGCCGCGGTACGACGCCTTCGTCGAGGGGCTCCGCGCGATGGTCGACGTCGACTGCGGCTCCTACACGCCGGACGGCGTGAACCGGATCGCGGACCTGTGCGAGGAGCGGTTCCGAGCCGGCGGTTGGTCCGTCGACCGGCGGTCTCACGCGCCGGCGGACGGTGAGCAGCAGCTCGGCGACCTGGTGATCGGCACGCTCGAGGGCGCCGGCGGTCCCGCGATCCTGCTGGTCGGGCACACGGACACGGTCTTCGACGAGGGGACGGTCGCGGAGCGTCCGTTCCGGATCGAGGACGGGCGCGCGCTCGGGCCGGGCGTCTCGGACATGAAGGGCGGCCTGCTCGTCGGCTTCGCCGCGGTCGAGGTGCTGCGTGAGGCGGGGTTCGACGGGTTCGGCCGCATCGTACGTCTGCAACCCCGACGAGGAGATCGGCTCGCCGTTCTCCGGGTCCGGTCATCCGCGAGATGGCCCCGCGCTTCGACGCTGCGTTCGTGCTGGAGGGGGCGCGGGAGAACGGCGACGTCGTGTCCGCCCGCAAGGGGATCACGGATTACGTCATCGCGATCGAGGGCCGCGCGGCGCACGCCGGCGTCGAGCCGGAGCGGGGACGCAATGCCATCCTCCAGGCCGCCCATACGACGATCGCGCTTCAGGCGTTGAACGGCCGCTGGCCCGGGGTGACCGTCAACGTCGGCGTGATCCACGGCGGCACCCGCACGAACGTCGTGGCCGAGCGCTGCGAGCTCCACGTCGACCTGCGCTCGCCCGAGGCGGCGACGCTGGACGAGGCCGCGGCCGAGGTCGAGCGGATCCTGCGCGACCCGCGACGTCCCGACGTGACGACCACGGTCCACGCGAACGGCTGGCATCGCCCGATGGAGAAGGGCGAGGGCGGCGCGCGGCTCGCGGCGATCGCGACCGAGGTCGCGGGCGAGCTGGGCTTCACCGTGCGGGATGCCGCGACCGGCGGGGCCTCGGACGCCAACACGATCCCGGCGGCCGGCACGCCGACGCTCTGACGGGCTGGGCCCGTGGGCGGCGACGACCACTCGCCGTCGGAGTGGCTCGAGCTGTCGAGCGTCGTGCCACGCGTGTCGCTGCTGGCGGGGATCCTGACCCGGGTTTGAACGGCATCTGGAAGCGGAGGCGATGACGCGGCGGGGGCGGCCGTCCTCGTCCCGTTAACCGACGGCGCCGGACAGCACCTCGATCGTGGCTCGCGCGACCATGTCGTGGCGCATCCGCAGCCCGGAGTAGGCGAGCACGTCGTCTTCGGCGGGGGTGTCGCGACGCTCGACGGGATCGAGCGCGTCGCGCTCCAGCTCGATCCCGACGGCGCGCCCCGCGAGCAGGGCGGCGCCCACCGAGGCCGCCTCCCCGTGGCGGTAGGAGACGACCGGTCTGCTCGTGACGCCCGACAGGACGCGCCGCCACAGCGGCATCGCGGCCCCTCCCCCGCGAGCGCCAGTTCGACGGCGTCCGGGGCAGATCGCTCCAGGCACCGAGCGGCGTCGAACGCCATCCCCTCGACGATCGCGCGGGCCAGGTGCGACGGTCCGTGGTGGGCCGCGAGGCCCGTGAACGACATCCCGGCGCGCGCCTCCCACCATGGCGCCTTGGCGCCGGCCAGCCACGGCAGCGCGATGAGGCCGTCGGCGCCCGCCGCGATCCGCTCGGCCTCGGCGGCCAGGGCGACGGAGTTCGCCTGCGACAGCTCCGCGACCCACGCGAGCGCAGCGCCGCCGGACGAGAGTCCCGCCCATCAGGTACCCACCCGTCGCCCCGCGGGTGACGAGGACGCCCTTCGAGGGCGGGGGCACGTGCGGCACCGGGACCGAGACGCCGGCGGTCGCGCCCCATGAGACCATCGGACGCGCGAGCGTCGCGTCGACGCCGAGGACCTCGCACGCTCGGTCGCCGGCGCCGACGACGACCGGCGTCCCGGGGCGATCCCCAGGCTCGCGGACGGCTCCTCCAACGATGCGCCGACCACCGCCGTCGACGCCTCGACGTCGGGCAGGAGGTCGCCGCCCTCCAGGCGGGCGCCGTCGATCGCGACCAGGCCGCCGCGCGAGGTAACCGACGGATCGTTGACCGGCCGTCCCGTCAGCCGCAGCACGACCAGGTCGCGGGGCGCGAGGACCCACCGGGCCGAGGCGAGCCGATCCGGCTCGTGCTCCCGCAGCCAGGCGAGCCGGCCGCCGCACAGGCCGCGTCGGGCACGACGCCGGTGAGCACCTCGAACTCGTCGCCCAGCCGGTCGGCCTGCTCGACGGCGCGCCGATCGCCGCGCGCGATCGCCGCGCCGATCGGCTCGCCCGAGGCCGCGACGGGGACCAGGCCTCCCGCTGGGTCGAGAAGCCCACCACCGCGACCCGCCGCCGTTCCACGGCGGGGAGCCGCTTGCACGCGGAGACGCTCGACGTCCACCACGCGGCCGGATCCTGCTCGGCCCGGTCCGGCCCGGGCGTCCGCGTCGTGACCGGGGCGCGGCCGATCGCCACCGGCTCCTGGCGACCAGAGCACGGCCTTCGTCGCGCTCGAGCCCAGGTCGATCGTCATCACCAGCTGGTCGTCCACCGAACGCTCCCGATCGGCCGGGTCCGACCGTAGCCCTATCGGCCGCCGACCGCCACGACGTGCAGCGGCCGCGCGAACGCGACACGGAACCGGTCGGCCAACCGGCGAGGGCGCCATCCGGCGGGCACCGGCGCGGCCACGACGAACGCGCCGGGATGCCACGTCGTGGAGAGGTCGGCCGTGACGCCCGGCGGGATCCTGCGGTTCAGCTCGTCGGAGAGGGCCAGCACCGTCGCCGCGCGCATCACGGCGGGGCGGTCGGATCCGGCGACCAGCCGCGCGTAGGGACCCGGCCGAGCGTCGTCGTCTGCCTGGCGGAGGATGGCGGTCACGATCGCGAGCGCCTGGTGGCTGAACCCCGCCAGGTCCGAGGCGGTGGCGATCATCGCGGCGTGCTCGAAACGCTGGTAGTAGTCGATCGCCCGACCCACGTCCAGCAGCCGAGCGGCATGCTCCAGCATCTCCCGCGTCAGATCGCGGGCCTCGGGGTCGAGCGCCTCGTGCAGGCGCGCGGCGATGCCCGCCCTGCGCTCGGCCGCCTTCGGCTCCCACGTGGCGAACCTGGCGGCCAGGGTGGCGAGCGAGATCGCGCGGACGAAGCGAGGCGGCGGGATCGAACCGCCCTTCTCGGCCATCGCCAGGCCCTCGCGTAGCCCGCGGCTCGACACGATCACGCGGGCGCCCTCCAGGTGCCGGAGCACCTCTCGGATCGCGAGCGCTCCGCCCACGACCGAGTCCGCGCGGTCGGGGTTCAGCCCCGCGATCCGCGCCCGCCGCTTCATGGTCCGGCCGGCGAGCTCGGCGATCAGCGCGTCCAGGCGCGTCGCCGTCAGGACGTACCCGTGCAGCAGGTGCAGCGGATGTCCCGTGCGGCGCATGTCGATCTTCGCGAGGTTGCGGACGGTGCCGCCGATCCCGATCAGGTCCTCGCCCTGCTCGAGGGGCCGGACGCCTCCTCGGGCGAGCTCCTCGCCCACGTGACCGCGGAGCCGGCGGAGCTCGGGATCGGTCGGCGGGTCCTTCAGCAGGAACCGGTCGGACAGCCTGAGCGATCCGAGCTCGAAGCTCCACGAGGACTCGAGCCTGCGATCGTGGAAGCGCGTCAGCTCGGCGCTGCCGCCCCCGACGTCGAGCGTGGCGCCCGACGTCACCGGCAGGTCGTGGACGGCGCCCAGGAACCCCAGGCGGGCCTCGGTCTCTCCGTCGATCACCTCGAGCGGTATCCCGAGCGCGCGGGCGTGCTCGAGCAGGGCCGGGCCGTCGTCCGCGTCGCGCACCGCGGACGTGGCGACCGCGATCATCCGCGTCGCGCCGGCGCCGTCGGCCACCGCGCGGAAGTCGCGCAGGGCCTCGACCGTTCGGTCGATCGCCTCGGCTCCCAGCTCGCCGTCGTCGCGGAGCTCGCGGGCCAGCCGCAGGGGAGCCCGGGCGTCCTCGATCACGTCGAGGTGCTCCCCCTCGCGCAGCCGGAAGACGATCATCCGAGCGGAGTTGGACCCGACGTCCAGCACCGCGAAGGGCCGGTCGTCGGGATGCGGCAGCCGCGTCCCGGTCACCGCCGGATGCTCGCACACCCTCGTCGCCGGCCCAACCGTCCGTCCCAGTGCCGCTCCGGGGATAGCATCCTCGCGGACATGGGAGTAGGGAGCGACGTGCCGGGACGCCGAGGACCCCTGATGCGCGCCATGCGCGAGCTCGCCGACGTTCATCGCGAGGTCGGCCGGGACCGCCCCGTCTCGCTCGACGAGGCCGTCGCGGTGCACGGGCGGCTGGTCTCGCGCCGCCGCCTGCTTCAGGTCGGCGGCGCCGGCGTCGCGGCCGCGTTGGTCCCGCCGGTCCGTCGGCGCCGGGCGCCGGGCGACCTCCGGATCGTGGTGGTCGGCGCGGGCCTCGCGGGTCTGTCGTGCGCCTTCAAGCTGGCGCAGCACGGCCTGGTCGCCGGCGTGTACGAGTCGCGCGACCGGGTCGGCGGCCGCTGCTGGACCGCGAGGGGCCTCGCGGCGGGCCAGGTCGCGGAGCACGGGGGCGAGTTCGTGGACACGCGCCACCACCAGCTGCGGCGGCTGATCGCGGAGCTGGGGCTGGAGCTCGACGACCTGTTCGCGGCGTACGAAGCCGAGGCGCCCATCTCCGGCCTGCTGGTCCTCGACGGCGACGTCCGCCGGCCGCGGGACGTCTACGACGAGATGGACGTCGTGATCCGCCGCCTCGCCCGCGTGTCGGCGCGGATCGGTCCCTACCGCTGGGGGCAGGCGGGCCCGCAGGCGCGGGCGTTCGATCGCGTGACGATGCGCGCGTGGATGGATCGCCACGTCCCGGGCGGGAGCGGGTCGCTCCTGGGGCGCGCGATGGACGTCGGGCTGACGGGCTTCTGGGGCATCGACCCGGACGACACGTCCGCGATCACACTGCTGGACACGTACATCACGCCCTACCCCGGCGGCGCCGCCGACGAGCGGTACCACGTACGCGGAGGGAACGATCAGGTGCCGGAGCTCCTGGCGGGCCGGCTCGCCGCCGGCTCGTTGCACCTCGAGGCGCCGCTGCGGGCGGTCGCCGAGCGCGCCGACGGCTCGTTCGCGCTGACCTTCGACGGGATCGCCGGCGAGGTGATGGCCGACGTCGTGGTGCTGACGCTGCCGTTCACGGCGCTGCGCGAGGTCGACCTGACCCGCGTGGCGCTGTCACGCAAGCGCCGACGCTCGATCGACGAGCTCGGCATGGGGACGAACGCCAAGGTGCTGCTGCCGTTCGACCGGCGCCTGACGGAGCTTTCGACGCCGGGCGGGCGTCCGTGGAACGGCTCGTTCCAGACCGACGATCCTCAGGGGAGCAGCTGGGACAGCTCGATCGGCCAGCCAGGATCCGCCGGCCTGCTGACCGTCTTCACCGGCGGCGCTCGCGGCGCCTCGTACCCCGCGACGATGCCTCACGGACCGGCGCCCGCCTCCGTCGTCGACGAGGCGCTCGGGTTCTTCGACGCGTGGCTGCCCGGCGCGTCGGCCGCGTACGCGGGCGATGCCTGGCTCGACAGCTGGGTCGACGACCCGTGGGTCCGGGGCTCGTACGCCGCGTTCCTGCCCGGGCAGTGGACCTCGTACTTCGGGTACCTGGGCCGCGCGAGCGGGAACGTCCACTTCGCCGGCGAGCACACCTCGACGTACAGCCAGGGCTACCTGAACGGGGGCGTGGAGTCCGGCCTGCGCGCCGCGCGCGAGGTCCTGCGCGACGCCGGGCGTGCCTAGGCTGCCGGGCGCCCGGGGGCCGGCGGGAGGTCGATCACGACCGGGGCCGGCCGCTCGCGTTCCCAGTCCCGGATCACCTCGGCGAGCTTGATCAGCAGGGCCGCCCCGCCCGTGATCTCGATCACCCTGCCGACCGGGGAGGCCCGCAGCCACGGCAGCCGCATCACGAGCGGGATCGACAGGATCAGGCCGGTCCCGACGATCCGACGCAGGCGGCGGCCGCCGGGCGAGTCCAGGAACTCCAGTCCGAGGCGGAACCGGGAACCGTCCTCGCCGGGTTCCGGACCTACGCGCTCGTGAAAGACCGCGTCCGTCATCGCCCTCCGTACCCGTCGAGGCAGCCCGCCGGGGGCGGATACCTCTGGGGGCGCGCTAGAGGTCTTCGCGGTCGCGATCCGGAGCAGGTCGTCGGTCTGCTCGACGAGCAGGAGCGCTCCGAGGTCCGCGAAGATCTCGCCGCGCGGCCTCGTCGCGACCGAGCAGGCAGCGTCGAGCCGCGAACGCGGTCTCCGGTTGCCGAACGCGCCCCAGTCGTCCTGGGCTCCGGCGAGCGGGGTAGCGCACCCGGAGCAGAACTTCGCCGATCTTCGTTCTCCTCCGTGCAGCTGAGGCACCGTTGCGCCCGAGGGCATACGGGGACGGGCGAGGCGCAGAACGGAGGCACATCCGGTCGCCGCTACGGGATGAGCTTGAACCTTCCTCCCGAGAGGGGTCGCAGCATGTCGAAGTGTCGGCGATCCAGCGTGAGGATCTGGCGCGTGCGATGGCGTTCGGCGAGCACCACGATCGACGCATCGGCCAGGCCGATCGACTGGTCCCGGTAGCGACGGATAACGGCCGATGCGCGCTCGATATCAGCGGCGTCCAGCTTCGCCAGCTCGTAGGCTCCGGCGGGAGTTCCTCGAGCACGGCCAGCTCGGCATCCACACCGGCACGCGCTCGCGACCAGGTAGTCGAGGCCGGCGACGACGTACGGAGACACGACGAGCCGCTCCGAGACCTCGGCGACGTGGTCCCGGACCGCCGCGTGCTCCGGTTCCGAAGAGTTGAAGAGGGCGAGCAGGCCGCTCGTATCGGCGATGATCATCTCTCGCCGAACCCCGCCATGAGCTCATCGGCACGCCGAGCGATGGAGCGCTTGCGAAGCGCCTCGAGGCGCTGGCCTTGCAGCGCCCGGCGATCGCCTGGCGGATGACCTCGGCCTCGGGGATCCCCCGCTGCCTTGCCTCGCGGGCGACCGCCTCCTTCAGCTCGTCCGGGAGATAGATCGTCGTCTTGGTCATGACACATATGGTACCAGTGCCACCTCCACGGTGCTGTGGCGGGGCGGCCCTCGTTGGCGGAGGCGGACGGGAATCGAACCCGCCTGGGAGGCTCGCGCCCCCACAACGGTTTTGAAGACCGCGGGCCCACCAGGAACCCTGACGCCTCCGTCGACGAGCATACCGAGCGGCTTAGCGACCACCCAGCCGAGTGTTGCCTCCGGCATGGCGGTGGGTCCCGCGAAGCTACCGTGTACCGGATGCGACCGTCCCGCCCCAGCGGCGGTTCGGGCGCCGATGGAAGGGAGGACCGGATGAGGAACGTGCATGGCGATGGATGGCGGCGGCCGACGCTCGCGACGACGCGACCGGCGGCGTCTCCTGCGGCGCAGGCGGAGTGCCGAGGTGGTGCCGCGGGAGCTGCAGCGCGGCGAGCGACTGGGAAGTTTTCGGTCGAGCCGGACCGACGGGCGGATCGAGCTCGAGTTCGAGGTGGACTCGAACGTCGTCGGCCAGCGATGGAACATCCGATCCGACAGGACGGCGACGGATCTTCCGTGGATCGCGGATCACGCGGGGTCTGGCGGCGAGTTCGACGTGGAGCGGCACCCGGCGAACACGCGCGGGCGCGGACCGGTTCGTCGCTCGGGCGACAGAACCCCGCTACCGGCGAGATCTGCGTGGGGCGCGCACGCTCTGGAAGGGCCGCTCGAAGGCGGGTTGGCGACCGCCGTCGCGCCTGATCAGACGCTCCGAGCGATACCGGAAGCAGCTGGTCTCGTGGTCGTTGACCATGCCGGTCGCCTGCATGAACGCGTAGCAGACCGTCGGGCCGACGAACCGGAATCCGCGGCGCTTCAGGTCCTTCGACATCGCGCGGGACTCCGTCGGTCTCGGCCGGGATCTCGCCCAGGCTGCGCCAGCGGTTGCGGATCGGACGGCCGCCGACGAACGTCCAGAGGTACGCGTCGAGCAGAGCCGAGCTCGCCGCGCACCGTCCGGATCGCGCGCGCGTTCGCGACCGTGGCTCGCCACCTTCAGCCGGTTCCGGACGATCCCCGGGTCGCGTGAGTAGCCGCTCGACCTTCCTTGCGTCGAACCGCGCCACGCGGTCTACGTCGAATCCCGGCGAACGCCCGGCGGTACCCCTCGCGCTTGCGCAGGATCGTGCTCCACGAGAGCCCCGCCTGGGCGCCCTCCAGCGTGAGCATCTCGAACAGGTGGTTCCGGTCGTCGTGGGACAGGGCACGCCCCATTCCTCGGTCGTGGTACGCGAGCATCTCGGGGTCCGTCGTAGCGGCCCAGCCACAGCGCCTGGCGTCCATGGGTGCACGGTACCGGTCGGCTCCGACGGCGTAACCACGCCGGTCGGAGCGTCTCGGGTGGCACACTGGCGGCGCGCCAGGGTTGATACTTGGTTGCGTGGATCGGATCCGGTACGTGACCAGCGGCGACCTGTACATCGCGTACGAGGTCATCGGCGAGGCGCCGCTCGATCTGCTGTACGTGACGAGCTGCGACTCCACCCCGACGCTCGACAACTGGACCGCCGAGCCCGTCGTCGCCCGATGGGCGGAGTCGCTGTCCTCGTTCGCCCGGGTCATCCTGATGGACATCCGGGGCACCGCCTCTCGGATCGGATCGCCGGCGCGCCGACGCTCGAGGACGGCGTCGACGACATGCTGGCGGTGCTCGACGCGGTCGGCTCGGAGCGCGCCGGGATCCTGGGGTTCACCCATCAGGTGCCGCTCGCCGCCCTGTTCGCCGCGACGCACCCCGAGCGCGCGTCGGGCCTGGTGCTCTACGGACCGACCGCCCCGAACCTCAGCCAGCGCTTCGACGACGTCCGGGGCTTCCCTCAGAGCGGTTCGACGAGTCGCCGTCGACGAGGCCGTGGCCGTCCATGCCACGGGGAAGAACATCGACCAGGCCGTCCCGAGCCTCGCCCACGACGAGCGGTTCAGCAGTGGTGGATCCGCAAGGACGCCCGTTCGCCAGCGGCGCGATCCGCGCCGGGTTCAGGATGATGATGCAGACGGACGTGCGACCGGTCCTTCCCACGATCCGGGTCCCGACGCTGGTGCTGCATCGCCGAGACGATCCGTTCGCCGAGATCGCGGGCGAGAACGGCCGCTACATCGCCACGCAGGTGCCCGGCGCCCAGCTCGTCGAGCTGCCGGGGAGCGACTCGGCCGCATACGGGACGGCGCGGAGAGCCTCGCCGGCGAGATCGAAGAGTTCTTCACGGGCATCCGCCGGACGACGGATGCCGACGGGGTCCTGGCCACCCTGCTGTTCACCGACATCGTCGGCTCGACCGAGATGGCGGCGCCGGCCCGGGCGTGCGGCCTGGAAGCGGATGCTGGCCGAGCACGACGAACGGCGCGCGCCGAGATCGACCTGTATCGGGGCAGATGGATCCACGACCGGAGACGGGCTCTTGGCAACGTTCGATGGGCCCGCCCGCGCCGTCCGGTGCGCACGGTCGATCGGCGGTGCCGTGCGCGATCTCGATCGAGATCCGGGCCGGATGTCATGCGGGAGAGGTCGAGCCTGCCGGGTCCGACGTGCGAGGGATCGCCGTCCACATCGCCGCCCGCGTTGCGGCCATCGCCGACTCGGGTGAGGTGCTGGTATCGAGCACGGTCAAGGATGCGGTGGCCGGATCGGGGCTCGTCTTCGAAGACCGTGGAGTCCATCGCCTGAAGGGCGTTCCGGAGGAGTGGCGGTTGTTCGCCCTCGCCTGAAGCCTCGAGGCCGTCGGACGTCCCGTAGGCTGGTTCCAGTCCGTATCAGACAGAGGAGGCCGACGGATGGCCGTGTCGAAGGTCGAGGTCGTCGTGCTCGGGCTGCTGGCCGAGGGGCCCGATGCACGGGTACGACCTGCTGGAGCGGGCGCGGGCGCGCGGGATGGGCAGCTGGGCCGAGGTCGGGAAGGCGTCGGTCTACCAGGCGCGCTGCACCGGCTGGAGCGCGACGGGCGCGGTCGCCGGCCGCGCGCAGGAGGGGCCCGAGGGCCCCGACCGGCGGGTGTCGGCCAAGATCACGGGCCGGCCGGCGGCTGCGGGCGGGCTCGACGAGCGGTTCGAGCAGCTCGCGCCGTACGAGACCGACGGCGGCCTCGCGCTCGGGTTCGTGCATCTGCTCCCCGCCGCCGATGCGCGCCGGGCCCTCGACGCGCGCGAACGGGCTGTCCGAGATCTCCTCGACACGATCGAGCCGAGCGCGCACGGCCGTCGGACGACCGCGACGTCGGCGGCACGCGCTGGCCGACGCGATGCTCGAGCGCCAGGCGCTCGCCGGCGCCGAGCTCGCGTGGATCAAGGGTTCCGCGCGTCCCTCGGCAAGCTTCGACGCTGAAGTTCGGTCCGTCGGAGGCCGACCGTAGGATGAGCTGACGATGGAAGCCGCGCTTCTTCGACCTCGACAAGACGTCGTCTCCGGTCGTCCTCGCTCGCGCTCTCGCGGCCGCTGTACCGCGCGGGCATGGTCTCGCGCGGTCAGCTCCTGCGCGGCGCGTACGCGCAGCTGGTCTACCTGCTCGTGGGTGCGGACGAGGACAAGATGGAGCGGCTGAAGGAGGGCATGCTCGCGCTCCACGAAGGGCTGGGATCGGGCGCAGGTCGAGCGGCTGGTGCAGGACGTGCTGCTGGACGTGATCGATCCGTACGTGTACCAGGAGGCGCTCGACCTGATGGCGCTGCACCGGAGCGAGGGTCGCCGCCTGTACATCGTGTCGTCCTCGCCCGAGGAGATCGTGCGCCCGCTCGCGCGGCACTTCGGCGTCTCGGGCGTGATCGCGACGCAGAGCGCAGGTCGGCGACGACGGCCGCGTACACGGGCGGCTCCTTCTACGCCTACGGCGAGCAGAAGGCCGATGCGATCCGTTCGCTCGCGGCGCGAGCGGCCCTCGACCTCGAGGCTCGTACGCCTACTCGGACTCGATCACGGACCTGCCGATGCTCGAGGCCGTCGGGCATCCGGTGGCGGTCAACCCCGACAAGGAGCTCCGCAAGGTCGCCGAGGAACGCGAGTGGCAGATCCGGGACTTCCGCGCCCCCGTGCGCCTTCGGACCCGGATCGCCAGCACCGCGGCCCACCCGAAGACCCAGGTGGCGGCGGGCACGGTCGCCGCGGTCGCGATCGCGGTCGTCCTGGTCTGGGTCGTGCTGCGTTCGCGCGCGAAGGGCGGCGGCGAGCGCGGCTGACCGGCCGCCGTTCCCCGCACGCCGGCGGAGCAGCGCTTCGTTTGCGCAAGCGCGGGACCGGGTGTACGGTCGAAGCCGGTCCTTCGGGATCGCGAGGGGAGCAGAACCCACGCGCGAGTCACGCCGCGGGAGGCATGCTCAGGCCCCGGGTGGCGGAGCCGCCGGCGCCCGAGCACGTGTAGACAGCGCTTGATACCTGCTCCCCTCGACCTTGGGCGCACGACGGTGGCGCCCCGTGCTCCTCGGCGGTGACGCTCAGGTCTCCGGAGCAGGCCTCAGGTACTCGAAGTGCATCCCGTCGGGCACGATCCAGTTCCCGCCCCAGGTGAAGCCCCAGCGCTCCATCAGCTCGACCAGCGCGGGATCTTGGGACGGGGCTCGTCCGAACGGGTTCGTGTCCGCGTTCACGTCGATCGCGATCCCCCACGAGTGGTGCGAGATCGACGCCGACGGCGAGCCCAGGACGTTGCGCGCCGCGAAGCATCCGGAGAACCCGTGGACCGCGGTCTCGAGACCGTCCGCCTGGAGCTCCTCCATCGCGCCGCGCAGCTGGGGGATCAGCTTGCGGTGACACGTGACCTCACCGAGAACCGGGAGCGTCGTGGTGACGATCTTCCGGTCCACCCAGCGCGGGTCGATCTGGATCGCTCCCGGGTCCGCGGGATCCGGGTAGCCGCTCCACTCGCCGAAGCGCTCCTTGATGACCGACGGCGGCAGGACCGCGTCCCCCATCCTCTGGTACCGTGCCTGGCCCGGCGCGCGCACCTGGACGGTGGGGTAGAGCTGTCCGGGCGGGAGCAGCCTCATGAGACGCTCCCGGAGCACGGCGGCCGCCGGGTGGCGTCCGGCGGCGGGCAGCGAGCAGGACGTACCGCTCCCGTTCGACGCCGATCGCCGCGCCGGTCGCGCGATCGACGACGAGCTCCGCCGCGCCGACCTGCTCGTCGGGCAGGACGCCGACGACGGTGACCTGGAAGCCGCCCTGGAACTCCATCCTCCCGCCCGGTCCGAGGCCGCGGATCTCGGCGGACGTCTCGCCCAGGAGGGCCTCGCCGGGCGCGAGCCGGGCAACGACCGACCGGGCCTCGGGCGGCAGCATCGCGGCGTACCCGGCGGGGTCGATCGCGGCGGCGTCGATCGGGATCATGAACGGCGCACGCGGCCGGTCGACGACACGGCCGTCGTCCCCGTAGGAGGCCATCATCCAGGCCGTGTCCTCGGCGACGGCGGTCGCCCGGTCGATCCCGGCCATCCGACCCACGCGGGCGGCGAAGGTCGCGGGCAGCCCGGCGGGCACCCATGCGAGGTAGGCGTCGATCCGCGCGGGAGGCTCGGGTCCGGGCGAGCCGGGCGGCGAGATCGACGGCTCGGCGACAGGGTCGGTCCCGGCGCCCGCGCGGTCGAGCAGCACGGCGAACAGGCTCCCCGTCACGAAGACGGCGAGGAACGCGGCGATGCCGGCAACGATCGCCCGTCGCAGGGTGTCTCCTCCAGATCCCCTCGGCCCACGCGAGTGTAGGCCGGGCCCCGGGGGCGGTGCGAGGCAGCGCTCGGCGTCAGCCGAGCGCTGCCGGGTGCTCGAGCCGGTCGGCCAGCCGGTCCGCCCGGTCGGCCGCGTCGAGCGGCCGGCCTCCCGAAACCTCGGCCGCGATCGCGAGCAGCTCGCGCGTGACGGCCTCGTTCACCCGGGTGTCGGAGCGGCGGACGAGGGGGTCGAGGCGACCTATCGCCCGGTCGAGCCGCGACATCGCCCGCACGAGCGGGTTGCGCCGCTCGCGATGGTCCTGGAGCGAGATCACCTGAGCCATGCGGCAACCGTAGCGGGGGTGTCTGACATGCCCGGGGCGGGGCGTGGGAGGTGGGACGAGCGCGTGGGAGGTGGGGTGGCGGACCCGTGTGTCCGAGCTAGGAGACGGTCCAGGTCCGCCCCACGACGATCGACTGGTTCCTCGCTCGGTCGACCACGTAGGCGGAGAAGCTGTGCTCGCCGGGGACGAGGCCGTCGTAGGAGACGTGGGCTCCGCACTCCGCGTACGCCGCGCCGTCCAGGGCGCAGTAGACGGTGACCGGCTCGTTCGCGTCGATGTCGAACGCCGCCTGGCGGGAGGTCGTCGTGTCGCCCTGCTGGGGCGAGCCCGTGAGCACCAGGCCCGGAGCGATCGTGTCGACCGTCCAGCGGAACACCTTCCGTTCCGATCGGTTCAGCGCCGCGTCCAGCGCGAGGGCCGCGAACCGGTGCTTCCCGTCCTTCAGGCCGTTCATGCGCGCCGCGGTGAAGCAGGGCATCAGCGGGCTGCCGTCGAGCGAGCACAGGTAGAAGCCCGGGTCGGCGTCGGTCCACAGGTCGAAGATCGGGTCGGTATCGTTCGAGAACGCGGTCGGGACGTCGTTCATCTTGAACATCGGCGCGTTGCGGTCGATCTCCCATCGGTACTCGACCCGCGCTCGCGTGCCCGCCTCGTCGGTAGCCTCGACGGAGAAGGTGTGGTAGCCGCCGCCCAGGCCTTCGACGCGGAAGCTGCCGCTCGCGCAGTCGGCCGCGGAGCGCCCGTCCACGGAGCAGCGGACGGGGCCCGACGACGTCGTCGGGAGGGTGAACCGGAAGGCGGCGCGATCGGATCTGGTGGTCCTGGGCGGGGTCTGCTGGAACGTGACGTCGGGGCCGGACGCGTCGACGGTGAACGCCCATGCCGCGGCGGGGCGGGACACGGCGCCCGTGTTGGGGTCGCGTGCCGCGACCTCGAAGACGTAGCCGCCGTCGCCGAGGCCGTCGTAGGTGCTCCCCCCGGCGTCGCACGGGCCCCACTCGCCGGAGCCGCCCCTCGACAGCCGGCACCGGAACTGCGCGATGTCAAGTGAGCTGGCGTAGCCGAACGTGGCCGACCCCTGCCGCACGACCGTCGACGGCGTGGCGGTCAGCGCGACGTCCGGGCCGCCGCGCGTGGTCACCGTGAAGGAGCGGACCGCCGGCGTCGGATCCCACCGGCCCTGCTCGTCGGCTCCGGCGACCTCGAAGCGGTAGGTCCCGTCGGCCAGGTCCGCGAAGTTGACGGTCTCGCCGGGGCAGGGTGCCCACGGGGCGTCGCGACCGTCGCGGAGCAGCCGGCACCGGTACGCGGCCGAGGACGCGGGGGCGAAGTACCGGAAGGTCGCGAGCCTCGAGGTGAGCGGGCCGGGGCCGGTGGCGATCGTGGTCGTCGCCGGAGGGAGCGCCAGGCGTCCCAGCTGTCCCTTCAGCCGGCTCGCGAGCGCCAGGCGCTGCGGGGAGCGGTCGGGGCCGGCCAGCAGGTTGGTCAGCTCCCTAGGGTCGCGCCTCAGGTCGACGAGCTGCCTCGAGCCGTCGTCGTACTCGACGTACTTGTAGCGCGGGGTCACGATGCCCTGGAAGCCGGGCGTGTCGGTGTTCCCGCCGTCGAAGTGCAGGCCCGAGCATTCCGGCGTCCCACGGTTAACGCCGCGGCAGTGCTCGAGCAGGATCGCTGAGTGGATCGTCTTGCGTTGCCGAGCGACGAGCGGCAGGAAGGACCGTCCGTCGGCGTTCCAGGAGATGCCGGCCAGGTCCGCGATCGTGGGCGCGATGTCGACGTTGGCCACGAGCGCGTCCGTGACGAAGGCGCGATCCGCGGGCAGGGCCGCCGGGTAGCGGACCACCATCGGGACCCGCACCGCTTCCTCCCACGCGTCGTTCTTGCCCATCCGGCGATGCTCGCCGTAGAGGAATCCGTTGTCGGAGATGTAGACGACCATCGTGTCCTGCGCACGGTTGCCGAGCGACGCGAGCAGGGCCGAGACCGCGTCGTCGAACGACCGCGTCGCGTGGGCCATCGCCACGTACTGCTGCTTCGACCGCGCGATCTCGTCCTGGGTCAGTGGCGGGCGCCTGACGAACCGCGGCGCGTCCTCGGTCATGGTGTTCACGTTGAACGACGGGCCGCGCGGCGGCGAGACCGGCATCGTGTCGTAGCGGGGGTCGTCCGCGGGGAGGTGGGGGGTGGTCGGCGTGAACAGGGCAAGGAACGGCTGGTCCGCCGGCGTCGCCTGGATGTCGTCGGCCAGGAGCGATCCCAAGACGTCGGGCTGGTAGCCGTTGAAGTGCCGCCAGGTCCCGTTCACGTTGACGTTCGGGCCTTTGAGGGAGTTGCTCGAGGGCTCGTGCGAGACGACGCAGGCCCACTCGTCGAACTCGGGCCGCGGCTGGCAGCTGTTCCAGCTGTTGAGGTACTTGCCGGCGAGGTAGGTGCGGTAGCCGGCGTCCCTGAGCCCGTCCACGATGGTCGGGCGCGTGAGGGGCACGTCGTTGTCGTCGACGCCCGTGTCGTGCTCGTACAGGCCCGTCAGGATCTCGGCGCGCGAGGGGCAGCAGAGCGACGTGCTGGCGTAGGCCCGCCTGAACAGGACGCCGCGATCCACCAGCTGGCCGTAGACGGCGGGCATCAGCTTGCGCGAGAAGACCGACCACGCCTGATCGTCGCTCACGATCACCAGGATGTTCGGCCGGCCCTTCGAGGGGGCGGCCGCGGGGGCCCACGATGCGTCGGTTGCGCCGGCGACCGACCCCGGGACGGGCAGCATGACGCGCAGCGCCAGCGCGCACAGCGTTCCGACGGCGACCCTCGCGACCCGCATCCCACAGACCTCTTCGGCTGTGGGCGATGCTGGCCTTTAGCGCGCGCCGTCGGAAGGCGCGCCGGCGCTACCGCGGATGCGGTGGGCCGGTCGCCCGCTTGCGCGCTCGCGCGGCCCGGCCCCCCTCAGCCGGCGACGCGGACCGAGGTGACCGGCGCGAGCCGCTCGTGCACCGTGAACCAGGTGGCGCCGGCGTCGACGGAGCCGTAGACCGCGCCGGACGTGGCCCCGAAGTACAGGCCGAGCGGCGAGCCCCCGTCGTGGCCGAACGCCTGCCGCAGGACCGTCAGGTACGCGTCGTCCTGCGGGAGCCCGTCGGTGTGTTCGTCCCACGACGAGCCCGCGTCGCGCGTCTCGTAGACCCGCAGCCGGCCGTCCACGGTGACACGGTCCGAATCGGCGTTCATCGGGATCGTACGCGCTGTCGGGATCCGAGGGTCGATCGCCATCGGGAACCCGAAGTCGGCCGGCAGGCCCGGCGCGATGTCGTTCCAGGTCTCGCCGGTGTCGTCGGAGCGGTACACGCCGCCGTGGAACTGCATGAACAGGCGTTCGGGCCGCGTCGGCGCGCGGTGCATGTTGTGGACGCACAGGTCGATCGTGCCCTCGCGCTCCTCTTCGGGCATGTAGCGCGGCACCAGTCCCTGGTTGCCGTGGCGCCAGCTCTCGCCGCGGTCCTCGGAGAGCCACACGCCCACCGCCGAGATGCCGAGCGCGAGCTTGTCGGGATCGCCGGGCCAGGTGCAGATCGAGTGCAGCGCGAGGCCGCCGGCGCCGGGCTGCCAGTCCTTCCGGGTGGGCTGGTCCCAGAGCGCCCGGTTCAGCTCCCAGGTCGCGCCCCCGTCGCCCGACTCGAACAGCGTCGCGGGCGCCGCGCCCGCGTAGAGCACGTCGTCCTCCTCGCCCGGCACGATCGTCCACACGCGTTCGAGCGTCGCGTCCGTCCCGTCGGGGAGCGCGGGACCCTTCGCCTGCTCCCAATCGCCGGTCGGGTCGTCGGAGTACATCACCCGCGGCCCGTAGAAGCCCGACGTCACCGACGCCAGGTAGCGCCCGCTCCGCGGGTCGCGCTTCGCGTATTCCCCGACGTTGCCGGGGAAGGCGCGGGCCGCGATGTCGTAGCCGGATCCGGCGTCGCCCCGCAGGACGAACAGCCCCTTCTTCGTGCCAACCAGCAGCTCGGTCATGCTTCGGCTCCTCCCGATATGGACGGCAGCACGTGGATCCGGTCGCGATCGCCGACCGGGGCGTCCTCGCGCACCTTCTCGCCGGTGACGAAGACGTTGACGTGCGGCCGCACCTTGCCGTGCTCGTCGAGGATCCACCCGACGACCTTCGGGAACCGCGCCTCGAGCTCCAGCAGTACCTCGCCCACGGAGGCGCCGGGCAGCTCGAGCCGGTCGTTCCCGTCGGCCCGGTCCTTGAGCGGGGCCCGGAGCGTCACGACCGCCATGGGCCCGGAGTGTAGGCCGGTGGCCCGACGCGCGGCCCCGGCGGGTTTGCGGTTCCTTGCCCCGGAAGCGCAACCACGAGCGGGCGGATACGCTCGGAGCGTGGAAGGTGCGGCCGGCCGGTACACGCGCGAGGAGCTGGTCGAGCGTTCCGGGAGCGACCCCGGGTTCGTGGGCCGCCTCCTGGAGCTCGGGTTGTTGATGCCCGCGGCCGACGGGGCGTTCGGCAAGGGCGACGTTCAGCGGCTCCGGCTCCTCGAAGCGTGCGACCGAGCCGGCATGGGTGCGGAGGCGGTCGCCGAGGCGATCGGGGAAGGCCGCCTCTCGCTCGCGTTCATGGACTCCCCCCAGTACCGCTGGTCGGTGCTCAAGACCGAGACGTACGGCGAGCTCGCCACGCGGCTGGGGGTCCCGTTCGAGGTCGTGTGCCAGACCGGGGCGGCGATGGGCTACGGGCGCGTCGCAGCCGAGGATCGGACCCGCGAGGACGACGAGGTCATCTTCACCTTGATCGGCCTGGTCGCCGACGTGGCCGATCCCGAGGCGCTGATCCGGATCGGCCGCGTCTACGTGGACGGGATGCGTCGCGTGGCCGAGGCCGAGAACGACCTGTTCCAGACGTACTTCGTCGGGGGACTGATGCGGGCCGGGATGAGCTACGGCGAGGCCCTCGAGCAGGCGAGCACCGTGGGGGCGCAGATGACCCCGTTGATGGAGCAGATGGTCCTGACGCTGTATCGCCGCCAGCAGGAGCGGGGGTGGACCGAGGGCATCGTCGAGGGGATCGAGCGCGTGATCGAGGACTCGGGCTCGTACCGGCGACCCACCCGACCGCCGGCGTTCGCGTTCGTGGACCTGGCCGGCTACACACGCATCACGGACGAGATGGGCGACGAGACGGGCGCGCGGATCGCGCGCGAGATGGCCACGATCGTGGAGCGGACCGTCGCGGAGCACGAGGGCACGCCGGTGAAGTGGCTCGGCGACGGGGTGATGGTCCACTTCCGCGATCCCGCCTCGGCGGTGCGCGCGACGCTCGAGATGGTCGCCGCCGCGCCCGACCTCGGCCTGCCGGCCCACGCCGGGGTCGCGGCCGGCCCGGTCGTGATGCAGGACGGCGACTACTTCGGGCGCACCGTGAACCTGGCGGCCCGCATCGCCGCCGGCGCGACGGCCGGGCAGACGCTCGTGAGCGGGCTGGTCGCGGAGCTCGCCGCGGCTCCCGGCCTGTCCTTCCGCGAGGTGGGACCGGTCGAGCTGAAGGGGTTCGCCGAGCCGATCACGGTCTTCGAGGCGACGGCTGCTACCTAGTGCTACACAGCGAGGTGTATGTCGGTGTAGCATGCAAGCATGGGCAAGATGGTCAGGACCAACGTCGTCGTCGATGAGGCGCTCGTCGAGAAGGTGATGCGGCTGTATCGCCTGCCCACGAAGCGCGCAGCGATCGATTTCGCCTTGCGGAAGGTCGCCGGCAGCGACGATCGGAGCCTGATCCGCGAGCTCGAGGGTTCAGGCTGGGAGGGCGACCTCGACGAGATGCGCGGCGGCGACCCGATCGAGCTGCTGTGATCCTCGCGGACACGTCCGCCTGGATCGAGTACCTCCGAGGCACGGGCAGCCGGACGCACCGTGCGCTCCGACGAGCGATCGACAGCGGTGACGTCGTCATCACCGAGCCGGTCGTGATGGAGGTGCTGGCCGGCGCCCGATCCGCCGGACAGG